>JAGWTC010000050.1 GCA_028869135.1 Rhodocyclaceae bacterium | reverse complement strand
TTATGCATTCGACATCTTGCCGGAATTCGGGCCCTGCGCCATGCGGTCGAGCAGCAACTGTTCGATCGCGGCGCGGGCTTTCAGCATGTGCTCGGACTTGTAGGGGAAGAGGTCGGGCGGGTCCATGTCATGGATGACCATGGCGTTGCCGATCTCGAAGACGAGCAGTTCTCCGGCCCGGGTTTCGGCGCAGTCGATGCACAGATAATCGAGGCCGCTGCGGGCGTGGATCGCGTCGAAGGCCACCTTGTGGCGCGCTGCGAAGGCCGGGAAGTCGTGCATGAACTGCGCTTCCTCGGCGCGCTTGGCCGGGTCCACATACATGCCGGCATTGACGTAGTGGACCATCCAGTCGGAGGAAACGGCCATGTGTCCGATGAAGGGGATGCCGTCGATCAGCACGATGCGGAACTTGCGGAACTGGCCGTCGGCGCCGCTGTAGTCGATGAAGCGCGAGATATAGAACTCGTCGTCCGCCAGCGTGGGCAGATAGCTGGCGATGTCGGCGCTGGAGTCGGCGCGGATGAGGTCGCGGCCGGCATGCGAGCCGACGGGCCGCAGAATCACCGGATAGGCGCAGTCTTCGAAGACGATGGCCGAGGATTCGCCTGCGGCCCGGCTGAGCTGCTCGCGCGACATGCGGTAGGTGTAGGGCATCTGCAAACCGGAGACGTCCTGGAACAGCACGCTGGCGGTGTTGCGTTCCGAATTGGGCACGGCGCCGGGCGTGTTGATGACGGCCTTGTCCCAGTGCTGCAGCAGCGGATCGAGCAGCCGCAGCACCTTGTGGTTCTTGTCGCTTTCCGACATGGCGAGGAAGAGCACGTCGTGTTCGGGGATCTCGGCCGGCAGCGGCGCGTCTTCCGAGACGTAGTAGAGCTTCAGATCGACGGCGCCGAATTCGAGCAGGCAGTCGAGCGGCGTGTTCTCGGCGATATCTCCGGTCGCCATCAACATCAGCACGCGGCACTTGGCGGGCTGCGCGAAGGCCGGGATCTCGTAGAGATGGCAAAGGCTCAGGCCTTGCTGCTGCATGGCTTCGCCAAGGCCGTGCTCGCCGATGGAGTAGAAGACCGTGGAGGCGTTCATCCACAGGAAGGCGTTGTTCTCGTCCTGCGAGAGTCGGCCGAGCAGCGTCTGCGCGATATGGCGCAGGTCGCCGCTTTCGACGCTGAGGCGCAGGAAGGGCGCGAGGCCGAGGAAGGCCGTGCCGGCGAGATCAACGATCTGGTTGCACAGCTGCGCGACTTCGAAATGGATGTGCAGGCGCGGCAGCAGTTCGGGCGCGCTGGCCAGCAGGCGCTCGAAGAAGCGCAGCTTGCCTTGGGCGCGCGGCTGCTCCCAGAAGCGCTCATGCACGGCCACGCTGGCGCCGCCCTGGCTGATGCGCACTTCATGGGGATGCTTGAGCAGCACGGTGTGGACGTAGGTCGCGAAGGATTCGGCGAAGTCCTCGTGCGGGCTGCTCGCCGCATACATCGTGGGGAATGCGGTGCGGGCGAGGCTGTCGTACACGGCGGGAATCTGCTCGCCCGTGAGACTAGGGGTGATGTACAGGGAGATGCCGCTGCGCAGTTCGAAGTCCTGGCTCGGGAGCGGCTGGATGTCGTCGGCCGAGACGGTCTGCCAGCTCTGTTCGAGAAAGTTGTCGGCCGCCAGCGGCGCGGGCGCGGTGGCCGATTTCCACCAGTTCGGCATGAAGCGGCTGGCGCTGGCGATGACGTGTCCGAACTCATGCAGGAGCTCGTACTGCAGCGCGGTCTTGCGCGTGTTGTCCTCGTCGCGGGCGATACGCACATTGAGCTGCGTGTGCGGCGTCGGCGCGAACGCCGTGTTCTCGCGCCAGGTGGCCCATTCGTTGGCGCTGGCGCGGGCGAAGGTGCGCGCATCGATGACGACGATGGCGCCGAGCAGGTCGCCGTTGGCGTAGGCGATGAGCGTGGTGAACGCAGAAGAGACCAGCCCTTCCATGAAGAACACGCCGAGCAGGCGCGATTCCAGATGCGCCCGGACCTGGGCCGGCAGTTCATCGATGGCGGCGCGCGCATCGTCGAGGAAATCCTGCGCAACCTCACGGGTCGCGGGAACGATGCTGCTGTCCACCGAGCTGTTGTACTGCGTTACGAACTGGACGACTTCGTCGGGCGGGGTGCCCATGCGTTGCGAAAGCGGCAGGGCGTACATCTGCTCCCAACGCGTGGGCGAACTGGTAAAGATCATCGAGCTTCCTTAGGCATCAGGCCGGCGAAGTCGCCCGGCGGCTGACAGCAGTTGATGATAGCGGCTTTGGCCGATGCCAATGACTGGAATAGATGTCGCTGATGCGCGGTTTCCACAGCCTATTCGCCGCTCGGCCGATGGCCGGCTTTATCCGTTGCGGTCGGACTTGATAGGGACAGGGGAGTGAGGAAGGGCAAAGCGCACGCCGCGCATTGCCCGGAGATCGTGGATTTGCCGGTTCAAACAAGACGTGCATGGAAATCGGTTTCGCCAAGGCAAACGATAAAACCGAAAGATGCTGAATGTTTAAATAAATCCGTAACTTGGTGTTATCGGAAGAATGGCTTGGCACGACTGATCGGGGTGAGTAAAAGGCCGGCTTTCATTAATTCATTTTGTATAAATTGCGATAGCTATAGCCTTTTGCTATTTCAGACCTTGCGCAAGAAATGTCATCGTCATCGGCCGTGAATCACTCTACGATGAGTACTCCGGTGCTAATCCGATCGGGTTGTCCATTCACGGTTTGCGAGGGAAATCATGCCTTACCGAAGTTCCCGCACCTGGCTGCTGATTCGCTTCTCTGGCGTCGCTTGCGTACTCTCGGCGCTGCTCAGCGTACTCAGCGTACTCGGCACCTATCTGCTTGGTGTGACCCGGACGCCGGCCTGGTTCTATTCGCTGGTCTGGCCCTATGCCACGCAAGTGCTCATCGGCGCCATCATCTGCTCTCTGCTGGGCGCTGTATTTCTGTTGTATCCGGCACAGATTCCGCCGATGGAGAGCACCGGCTATGAACTCTGGTGAGGGCGGCGCTCCGAACGCGCAGATTCGCGCCCCCCGATCCAGATCGTGGCTGCAGTCCCATGTGAATTTTTTCGCCCCCACCTGCTCCTGGCACCGCAGCGAGCAGGGCGTTGCCGTCATGATCGACCCGGTGCGACGCAATGGCTGCAACCGGCAGCTTTCCATCGGCATGCCCTGACACAGGCACGAGCAACAAACCTGACGACGAGTTTTCTGGCCTGCAATACATCGAGGACGATCTGCGCCTGCTGTTTTTGAGCTTCGATCTGAAGGCGGAGTTGCCATGGCGCGGGCGATGTCCCGCTGTCTGGCGCGGCGGCGTTTGGCGCCTCTGAGCGCTTGATCAGGCCTTGCGCACGAACTCCGATTTCAGCTTCATGGCGCCGATGCCGTCGATCTTGCAATCGATGTTGTGATCGCCTTCGACGAGACGGATGTTCTTGACCTTGGTGCCGACCTTGACGACCGACGAGGAGCCCTTGATCTTGAGGTCCTTGATCACGGTCACGCTGTCGCCGTCGACGAGCAGATTGCCATTGGCGTCCTTGACGACGGGTTCGTCGCCATTGGCCTCGGCGGCAGCGGTTTTCGGCCACTCATGCGCGCATTCCGGGCAGACATACAGCTCGCCGTCCTCGTAGGTGTAGGTGGAGTTGCACTTGGGGCAGGCGGGCAAGGCGGACATCGTGTGATCTTTCTTAAAGCGGAGCTGTATTTTATCGCCGCCTGACGCGGCGGCCGGCCCCGGCCGCACGGCGCATGCGAAAAAATTTCCGGAGGCCGCTTGACAGCCGCACGGCAAAGTCTAATATTCACCCAAAAGGATGAATATATGCGCCTGACCAAGAACCTCGACGACACCCTCATTGCGCTGGCCGACCCGACGCGGCGCGCCATCCTGCATCGGCTCTCGCAGGGCGATGCGCGCGTGACCGAGCTGGCGGAACCGTTTGCGATCTCGCTCAACTCGGTGTCCAAGCACATCCGCCTGCTGGAGCGGGCCGACCTCGTGCGCCGCGAGAAAAGCGGTCGCGATCACTGGCTGTCATTGAATCCGGCGCCAGTGGACGAGGCCTTGCAATGGATGCAGGCGCAGCGCGATGCCTGGACGGCCCGGCTCGATACGCTGGAAGCGCTGCTGCGCGCCGAGGACGAAGCTGCGGCGACGGCGCGGAAGGCGAGCATGAAATCCAACAAGAAAGACAGCAGGACGGGGACCCCTCAAAAAACGAAAGGAAAACGCAAATGAACAAGACGGCGGAAATCGAATCGGTGGACAGCTTCGGCAGCTACAGCGAACCGGGCACCTTGCACCTCGAACGCATCCTGCCCGGGCCCGTCGAGCGCGTCTGGGCTTACCTGACCGAACCGGAAAAGTGCGCCAAGTGGTTTGCCAGCGGCGTCATGGCGACGACGGTGGGAACGACGTTTGAGCTGCTCTTCAACAACCAGACGCTGGGGAAGTCGGGCGAGACGCCCGAGCGTTTCAGGAAGTACGAGAACAAGACCATGAGCAGCACGCTCACGCGTTATGAGCCGCCGCATGCCTTGGGCTTCACCTTCGGCACCGGTCCCGACTCGTCCGAGGTGCTGTTCGAACTGCGGCCGCATGCCAAGGGCGTGCTGCTGACGATCAAGCACTGGAAGCTGACCACCAGCGAGGGCAAGCTCAATGTGTCGGCCGGATGGCATACCCATCTGGCGGTGCTGACGGACCTGCTCAACGAACGCACGCCGGCGCCGTTTTGGGCGCGTTTCGAAAGTCTGGAGCGCGAATACCGCAAGCTGATTCCGGGCCTGAGCTGAGACCGCATTCGAGCAAGGCCTTCCGCCGGGCGGCGTGAGGCCTTGCTCCGGATCGATCAGTACGCGACCGTGAAGCGGCGGCGAATATGCTGCGGCTTCTCGATTTCGTCGACGATGGCGACCGCCATGTCGGCGACGGTGATGCGCGCCGGGTGGTCTCCGTCCATCAGCGGGTGTTCCAGGCCGGTGCGGTAGGGGCCTTCGTTGCCGCCGGGCTCCAGCAGTACGGTCGGCGAGAGGAAGGTCCAGTCGAGCGTGTCTTCGATGCGCAGGCGATTGAGCGCATCGCGCGCGGCGAGAGCGCCTTGTTTCCACTCGGCGGGAAACTCCGGCGTATCGACGAGCTGCACGCCCGGAGCGACATAGAGGCTGCCGGCGCCGCCGACCACGAGCAGGCGCTTCACGCCGGCCTGCTTGGCGCCGGCCACGATGGCGTCGCTGCCCTTGAGGAATTCCGTATAGATGTCGGCTACACCCCAGCCCGGGTTGTAGGCGCTGATGACGGCATCCTTGCCCGCGACGGCGCGCGCAACTGCGTCCGAATCGAGCACGTCGGCCTGAACCACGGTGAGATTGTTTTGCGCCGTGAACTTGGCCGGGTTGCGCGCCAGGGCGCTGACCTTGTGGCCGCGCTTCAGAAGTTCGGCCAGGACGGCCGTGCCCACGAAACCGGTGCCGCCTATGAGTGCGATGTTCATGTTGATCTCCAGAGTGAATGAATGTGAAGTCATCTTATTGGCTTCACAATCTTTGGACTAGAAGGCAAAATTGGCGAACACCTTTAAGTTTCGCTTAACAATATGGACGATCTCAGACGCATGGCGCTCTTTGCCGCAGTGGTGCGCCACGGCTCGATGAGCGGCGCCGCGCGCGAGCTGGGCATGAGCACCTCGGCGGTGAGCCAGCAAATCCGCCAGCTCGAGCAGGCAGGCGGGGTGACGCTGCTGCATCGCTCGACGCGCAAGCTGGCCCTGACCGAAGCCGGCGCGCGTTTCCATGTGCGCTGCGCCGAGCTGGCGGCTGCGGCCGAGCAGGCGCGGGCGGAATTGCAGGCTTCGCGCGACACGCCGAGCGGCGAGTTGCGGCTGGCCGCAACGGTAGGTTTCGGCGTTCACGTCCAGCCTGCCTTGGGCCCCATGCTCGAAGACTATCCGGCGCTGCGCCTGAATTTGCAGGTGGACGACGCGGCGATCGACCTGATCGAAGCGCGCATCGATCTTGCCGTGCGTTACGGCCGGCTCAAGGACTCGAACTGGGTGGCCAGGCGTTTGGGCAGTTTCGACGTGTGGGTATGCGCGGCGCCGGAATACCTGGGCCGCCATGCGGCCATCCGCACGCCGGACGATCTGAAGGCGCACAGCTGGCTGTCTCTGACGCGCGGCGCGTTGGCGCTGACGTTTGCCCGCGAGCCCGTGTCCGGCAGGGCGAAGAAGGCGGCGCCGGCAGGCAATGCGCTGCAGATTTCTCCGCGCATTGTCAGCAACAACCAGCTGAGCCTGCAGCAAATGTGCGCAGCCGGCATGGGGCTGGCTTTGCTCGGCAGCATCGACGTGCATGAGGACATCGCAGCCGGACGCCTGGTGCGCCTGCTGCCGGACTGGCGCCTGCCCGGTCTGGACATCTGGGCCGTTACGCCGCAGCGCGATGCGCAGCCCGCCAAGGTCCGCATGGCGATCGCTGCGCTGGAACGCCACTTCCAGAATTTGCCAGGCGCGCGTCCTTAGCGCAGCTTAGCGGCCTTCCTGTTTGCGCTGCGATTCCGGCTTGGTCTTGCCGTCGCCGGTGTCTTCTATTTCCTGAATGTCGCCGTCGTCGACGCCGCTCAGACTCCCGCTTTTGCCCTGTTTTTGCCGGTCGTCCCGGATCGAGCGCATCACGTCCTTGATGCTGTTGTCGGCGCCGTGATGATAGTCATCCGTGCGTTGCTTGCTTTCCTCGTCCGTCGTCGGCGGTGTCTTTTGCGTGGCCATGCTTGCTCCTTCCGGATCCGGGCTTGAGTCCGTACAAGCACGCAATGCACATGCCCGGATTCAGCGTGTCGCGGCTTGCATGACTTCGCGCATCCATTCAATGAAGGCGCGGACGCGCACCGGCAGGTGGCGGCGGTTGGCGTAGAGCAGCGTGATCGGCAGCGGCGGCGGACGATGGCGGGGCAGGATTTCGACCAGCGTGCCGTCCCCGATATAGGAACCGACGCGCGGCGCCTGAATGATGCCGAGGCCGGCAATGCAGGCTTCGCGATAGGCATCGGAGTTGTTGACCGTGAGCACGCCGGCCATCGGCACATGCTGCGTATTGCCTTGCGCCGATACATATTCGAAGCCCAGCGGCCGTGCGCCCAGCGTCTGCGCATAGTGGATGAGCCGATGTCCGGCGAGGTCGTCGAGTTTCCGCGGCGTGCCGTAGCGCTTGAGATAGGCGCGGCTGGCGCAGTTGGTCTGCTCGACGTCACCGAGCGGCACCGCCACCAGGTTCTGCTCGCCGATACCGCCAACGCGCACCACGCAGTCGAAGCCTTCACGCACGATATCGACGCGGCGGTCGGTGCTGCTGAGTTCGATTTCCAGCTGGGGGTGACGGTCGAGAAATTCCGGAAGACGAGGAATCACGGTATTGCGCGCCAGCGCCAGTGGCATGTCCACACGCAGGCGGCCGCGCAGAGGCGCGTGGTCCTTGGCACTGAAGAGGCTGTTGAGCTCTTCGAAATCCGCCAGCAGATCCTTGCAGCGCTCGTAATACGCAAGCCCATCCTGCGTCATCTGCACCTTGCGCGTGGTTCGGTGCAGCAGGCGCGTGCCGAGCATGTTTTCCAGCTGCTGCACGGCGTTGGAAACCGTGGCCTTGAGTATGCCGAGATTGTCCGCAGTGGCGGTGAAGCTGCCGAGTTCGGCAACACGCGCATAGATGCGCATGGCGTTTAATGCGTCCATAGCGTCTTATTGTAAAAAATAAGTGAACAGAATAACGAAATTCTGATTGTTTATCTAATTTTGTTTGCTCAATAGACTGCGGTCATGGTTGGCAAAGCGCCAGCCTGATCTTCGAATCTCCTGAAAGGAAATGTCATGAGCAAGAACGCAAACAAGATTGCCCTGGTCACCGGCAGCAGCCGCGGCCTGGGACGCAATATGGTGGAGCACCTGGCGCGTCGCGGTGTCGGCGTCGTGATCACCTATCGCAGCAACAAGGCCGAGGCCGAAGCAGTGGCCGCTGAAGCGCGCGCCGCCGGCGTCAGGGCGGCGGTGCTGCAGTTCGATGCGGGAGACAGCGCCAGCTTTGCCGGCTTCGGCGAACAGGTGCGCAGCACGCTACAGGAAGAATGGCAGCGCGACAGCTTCGACTACCTCGTCAA
>JAGWTC010000006.1 GCA_028869135.1 Rhodocyclaceae bacterium | reverse complement strand
CGCTTGTGCAATTCGACGAGGCGCAGTTCGATCTTCGGCGTGCCGACGCCGTCGCCGCTCGGATAGGCCGACGTTTTGCCGCTCAAAGCATAGCCGCGGCGTGTATAAAAATCGACCAACTCCTGCCGCGCTTCGACAACGTGCATGAGCAGGCGCTGCGGATTGAAAAGATGCACGGCGCAGGTTTCGGCGTGGGCGAGCATGATCTTGCCGAGCCCCGCGTTTTGCAGCGATGGCTGCACCGCGAGCATGCCGATGGTGACCGTATCGCCCTGGTGGCGCAGATCGACGCAGGCGAGCGTTGCGCCGTCGCGGCGGCCGAGCAGCATGACGCCGTCGTCGCGCGCGAGGAGCATAGCGAGCTGTTCGGGGTTGGTGCGTTCGCCGTCCACCAGCGCCGCCTCGTGCGTCCAGCCCCCATCGCCCTTGCCCGGACGATAGGCGGCATTGACCAGGGCGGCCAATTCAGCGGCGTCCTGCTGCGTGGCGATGCGAACCGAGTCCAGCATGGCGGAGGCTACTTGCCCGCCTTGCGCCACAGAACGCAACCGATCGCGACGATCGCCATGAGGGCCGCCATGGCGACGTTCGGGTCCCGGTTCTGTGCGTAGAGCGCGACCGCAACGGGGCCGGTGGCGAGCGCGATGATGCCGATACGGGGCTTGCCGTTGAGAAAGGCGCGCGCGGCAGGCGCCAGCCAAGCGGCGGCGGCGATACAAAGGATGATGATGGCGACCGTCTGCATGCTATTCGCCGAAAGCGGCGTGGATGACTTCGATCAGCGCGGCGGCGATTTCCGCATCGTCGGTCAGGCCTTCGACCAGCGCAGCCTTGCAGGCGGCGACCGGATCCATGCCGTCATTGATCAGGGTGGCGGCGTAGACCAGCAGGCGGGTGCTGGCGACCTCTTCGAGATCGACGTCCTTGAGCGCGCGCAGCTGCTGGCCGATGGCGACGACCTTCCGCGCGACCTCCTTGCTGCAGCCAGTCTCGCCGATCAGGATGGCTTCTTCCTGCGCCGCCGGCGGGAAGTCGAAGCGCAGCGAAACGAAACGCTGGCGCGTCGAGGGCTTCATGCCCTTGAGGAAGTTCTGGTAGCCGGGGTTGTACGACACCACCAGCATGAAGGAGGGCGGCGCCTGCAGAATCTCGCCGGTGCGGTCGATCGGCAGCACGCGGCGGTCGTCGGCGAGCGGATGCAGCACGACGGTGGTGTCCTTGCGCGCCTCGACCACTTCGTCGAGGTAGCAGATGCCGCCTTCGCGCACGGCGCGCGTCAGCGGGCCGTCGCTCCAGTAGGTGGTGCCGTCGCCGATCAGGTGGCGGCCGACCAGGTCGGCGGCGGTGAGGTCGTCATGGCAGGCGACGGTGTACAGCGGCAGGCCCAGTTTGGCGGCCATGAAGCCGACGAAGCGCGTCTTGCCGACGCCGGTCGGCCCCTTGATCAGCAGCGGCAGGCGATTGCGCCAGGCGCGTTCGAACAGCTCGATCTCGTCGCCGGTCGGTTGGTAAAAGGGCAGTTCGTCGCCATGGCTGGAAGGATTGCGTGTTTCCATGATGCGGCCCGTTGCGGACCTTCCCTGATCGTCAAAAACGCAAGGATATCATGCGGGAACCCTTGCCGCATCAGGCTTCCGGCCGCGCGGGCGAAGTCCGGAGGCGCCGCGTATAATGGCCCGCCATGAAATCCCTGCATCTCACGGCCGCCACGACCGGCCGCACGCCGATTGCGATCTGGCTGTTCGTCTGCTGCGCCATGGTGTTCTGCACGCTCGTCGTCGGCGGCGTGACGCGATTGACGGATTCCGGCCTTTCCATCGTCGAATGGCAGCCCCTGCTCGGCGCGATTCCGCCGCTGACGCACGAAGACTGGCTGCTGATGTTCGAGAAGTACAAGCAGATCCCGCAGTTCCACCAGGTCAATTACGACATGACGCTGGAGGGCTTTCAGTTCATCTTCTGGTGGGAATGGGTGCACCGCCAGATCGGCCGGCTCATCGGGCTGGTCTTCTTCATTCCGCTGGTGTGGTTCTGGGTGCGCGGCAAGATTCCGCGCGGCTACAAGTGGAAGCTTGTCGGCTTCCTGATTCTCGGCGGCCTGCAGGGCGCGATGGGCTGGTACATGGTCAAGAGCGGTCTGGTGAACGACGTGCGCGTCAGCCACTATCGCCTCACCGCGCACCTCGGGCTGGCCTTCCTGGTCTTCGGCCTGATGTTGTGGACGGCGCTCGGCCTGTTGCGCGAACGGCGCCCGCGGCCCTCGGCGCCGGTCGGCGTGCGCCGCCTGGCGCTGTTTGTGCTCGGTGTCGTCAGCCTGATGGTGCTGTCGGGCGGCCTCGTGGCCGGACTGCGCGCCGGCCTGGCCTACAACACCTTCCCGCTGATGAACGGCTATGTTGTGCCGCCCGATGTGCTGGCCATGCAGCCATGGTGGCTGAACTGCCTCAACAACATCACGACGGTTCAGTTCGACCATCGCATGATCGCCTGGAGCCTGATGGCGCTGGTGCCGATCCTGTGGTGGAAGGTTCTGCATCGGGCGCCGCAGGCGGGCGGCGCCGCCAACGCCATGCTGGTCATGCTGGGCGTGCAGGTCAGCCTCGGCATCGCGACGCTGCTGAACCAGGTACCGGTGGCGCTGGGTTCATTGCATCAGGCCGGCGCCATGATCCTTTTCGCCAAGCTGATCTACCTCAATCACAAGCTGCGCACCGTCTGAGTCTTACTTGACCAGAAAGCGGGTATGGGTGCCGTCGCAGAAGGGCGGCGACTCGGTGTGCTTGCAGCCGCAAAAATACAGGGTTTCGGCGGCGTCGGATGCATAGGGCAGCGGCGTGAATTCGGTGCCTGTGTGCGAGCCGTCGCAGAAGGGCTGGTGATGGCTGCGGCCGCAGCGGCACCAGTAATAGGTCTTGCCGGCCTCGACTGTCACGACATAGGGACCGGCTTGGGCGATGACGGGGCCTTCCATGTTTTTCTCCTTTCACGGCTGTCATGCTTTCAGCCTAGTTCATGCCAACGTCTTTTGCGGCAGCTTCAGTGCTTCTGCCCTAACTGGGCGTAGACCGCGCCGGCAATCCGCGCCAGTTCGCTCTTGGCGATGCCGGCCGACAAGGCATAGCCGAACTTGCCGTCGATCCAGTAGAAGACATTGACCGGCCCTTCCTGCGCGAAACGGAAGGCCGTGTCCTTGTTGTCGCGGTTCTCGGTCGAGACGTAGAGCGTCAGCCGCTGTCCGCTCGCATCGTGGTACATGAACTGCGCCACGGGTCCGCTGCTGCCCGGCAGGAGGCGCCCGCCGATCAGCTCGTAGCCGAGCCCGCCCAGCCTGGGCGGACGGATGTCGGCATTGAGCCGTTTCGACAGCCACTTCACGAGCTGTTCTTCCTGATCGGCGCCGACTTCCACCGGGCGCTTGACCTCGGGGCTGTAGACGACATGCGCGACCGCCGCCTGATGCGCGAGGGGCGATGCGGCGGGCGTATTGGCGGCGACCGTGATGATTGCCGGTTGCAGTCGGTCGTGCGCGAACCAGCCCGCGCCGGCGCTGGCGACGGCGAGCACGATGCTGGCGGCGATGCGTTGCAGCGACCAGGGCGACCATGGGGCGGCAGCGGCCGGCAATCCGCCGGAGGAGCCTGCTGCCGCAGTCCGGTTCGGTGTTCGCGCCGCCTGCAGCAGCCGTTCCGGCACAGTTTCGTTGAGCAGCGGGTTGAACAGCGCCTTGATGGCCAGGTTCTGTTCCTGATAGGTCTGCACCTGTGCGGCGGCTTCCGGGCTTACGCTCAGCCAGGCCTCGACTTCGATGCGCCGCGCCGGCGACAGCTCGCCGTCCACATAGGCATGCAAATCTTGATCGGAGATGGGGCGCTCGTTCATCTGACTACCTTCAGCGATATCGTCTTCTGTTCGTCCAGCACGGCGCGCAATTTTTCGCGCGCGCGGCACAGCCTTGAGGCCACGTTGCCGGGCGAAATTCCGAGCACGTCCGCCGCTTCCGCATAAGACATCTCCTCCAGCGCAACCAGCAACAGGACTTCGCGTTGCTCGGCCGGCAGCCGTTGCAGCGCGGCATCGAGATCGCGCAATTCGAGATTGTCGTGATGCATGCCGCGTACCGCGACGGTCATTGCTTCCTCGTCGACCGGCACGGTTGCAAGGCGCGGGCGGCGCACCTGATCCACATGCAGGTTGTGCATGATGCTGAACAGCCACGGCCGCATATCGGCGCCGTCATGCCAGGAGGTGAGGCGGGTCCAGGCGCGATCCAGTGTGTCCTGGACCAGATCGTCGGCCGCCGTTCGATCGCGGAGCAGCGCATGGGCGTAGCGTCTCAGGCTGCTGATGCAGGCGGTCATGCGCTGTCCGGCTTCGTTCAGTCTGGCGTCGCTTGTCATGGCGTGCTGTTGATCATGATGTTTTCCGCTTTTGCCGGTCTCATAGGGATATACGCCATGGCGGCGCGTTTTATTGCATGTGAGGGGCTGGGCTTGGGCTGTATTTTATGTGACTGTTTTCATTCCGGTTTTTCGGAAGGGGCAGGTGTTTTCCTACATCTGTTCGCGGGGCGGGCTGACAGGCCGCACGGGGATGAAAGCCTAGACTGGATCCATGCAGCCGCCCCAAAGATGGCGCTGCGAGCCAGAGGAGATAATCATGAAGAACGCAAAGACGGTAATTGGAATGCTTGCCCTGGCGGGTGTCACGGCGCTGGCCGGGTGTAGCGGAATGTCCCAGCGCGACAAGAATACCGCCATCGGCGCCGGCGTCGGCGCAGTCGGCGGCGCGGCCTTGACGGGCGGCAGCGCGCTGGGCACCGTGGGCGGCGCAGCCGTCGGCGGCGTCATCGGCAATCAGGTCGACAGAAAACGCTAATCGCTTTAGCGCATGCCGGACCTGATCTTCACGGTCCGGCCGGCGATCGCGAACTCGCCGTAGCCGCGATGATGCAGCGTGTGCGGCGCCTTGCATGAGGTGTCCACCCAGGCGCATACGACTTCGAGAATAAAGAAGTTGTAGCGATTGACGAGACGCGTGTCGGCGACGCGGCATTCCAGGCTGGCGTAGCACTCGTCGATCAACGGCGCCTGTACTTCATGCGCCGGCGACGGCGTGAGGCCGACGCTTGCGAACTTGTCGAGGTGCTGCCCCGACATATTGCCGCATGCGACGACCTGGGACGCGATTTCCTCGGTCGGAATGTTGAGCACGCATTCGCGCGTCTTCCGCAAGGCCGCGAAGCTGAAATCGCGGCCGCTGACGACGCAGCCGACCAGCGGCGGTTCGAACTCCATCATGGTGTGCCAGGACAGGGTCATGACGTTGGTCTTGCCTTGGTGCGCCGTCGTGAGCAGAAGCACCGGCCCGGGCTCAAGAAGGCCGTAGACTTTGGACAGCGGATAGTTGCGTTTGCGCATGACGGGCTCCCGAGGTCAATGCGTGCAGCCTAATCCGGCGGGTCCGGAAGTTCAAGCGCGCCACGCCGCAGGGGTAAGATCCTGATCTGGTATTTCGAATCAGGAGTCCTTCATGCACAAGGTCGCATTCATCGGTCTCGGCCGCATGGGCCTGCCCATGGCCCGTCTGCTGCTCAAGGCGGGCTTTGCCGTCACCGTCTTCAACCGCACTCGCGCCAAGGGCGAATTGCTGGCGGCGGAGGGCGCGACGGTCGCCGATACGGCCGCAGCGGCCGTCGAGGCGGGCGGCATCGTCGTCACCATGCTCGCCAATGACGTTGCGCTCAAGACGATTGCCGACGACGTCATCGCCAAGCTCGGCAAGGGCGGTCTGCACATTTCGATGAGCACGGTGTCGCCCGAGACCTCGCGTGAGCTTGCTGCGCGCCATGCGGCGGCAGGCAGCGATTTTGTCGCCGCGCCGGTGTTCGGCCGCCCCGAGGCCGCGGCCGCCAAGCTGCTGCGCATCTGCGTGTCCGGCGCGTCGGGCGCGATCGACCGGGCGCGACCGCTGCTCGAGGCGATGGGGCAGAGCATTCATGAGTTCGGCGCTGAAGTCGGGGCGGCGAACGTGCAGAAGCTGGTCGGAAATTTCATGATCCTTTCCGCCGTCGAAGCCATGGCCGAAGCCTTTGCCTTGGGCGAAAAGAACGGGCTCGATCGCAAGGCGATGAACGCGTTTTTCAGCGAGACCATCTTCGCCTGCCCGATCTACCAGAACTACGGTCGCATCGCCGCCGAGCGCGCCTACCAGCCGCCGGGCTTCGCCATGCCGCTGGGCATGAAGGACCTGCGCCTGGTGCGCGACGTGGCGGAGGAAAGCCGGGTGCCCATGCCGCTGGCCGATCTCCTGCATGCGCGCCTGCTGACGGCGCTGGCCAAGGGGCGCGAAGACTACGACTGGACCGCGATCGAGCTGTCCAGCGCCGAGGACGCGGGCTTGCGCTGAAGCCGCAGGCGTCAGCGCGGCTGTTTCTGGCCGCTGCGCAGCTGCGTCATCTGCATCTGCAGGCTGGCGAGTTGCGCCTGCATGCTCTGGGTATCGACGCCGGAGCCGGACAACAGCCACTCCTTGATCTTGGCGGCGATGGTTTTCTCGACCGCGTCGCGCTGTTCGGGCGGCATCTTGGCGAGGTCTTCCTCGCTGAGCCCCATCTTCTCGAGGATGCGTTCGCGCATGTGCGCGATCGGGCCTTTCTCGATGTAGTCCTGAAGCTCCTTCAATGCGGTGGCCATGGCGTCTTCCATGGCCGCCGCATCGGGCGTCTTGCCGCTTTGCTTGCGCTGCCTTTCCTTGGCCGCGTCCAGATTGGCCTGGAAATCGGTATTGAACTTGTCGCGAGAAATCGCCGAGCTCAGCAGCGAGGCGATGGTTTCCTGACTGGGATTCACTTTCATGGCGGCGCTCCGTAATTTGCTGAACAGTATTCAGCAAGGGGCGTACCAGGCAGAAAGCATGCAATTTGGCGGCATATGCTGCGCGTTAACGGCAAGGCTTGCCGTTAACGCGGCTCCGGCGGCGCCGATTGCAGGCGCGGCGGCGCTTTTTAGCCGCGTATCAGGCGCAGGCGCGTGATTTCCGACGGTGCGCCAAAGCGCTTGGGCGGACCCCAGTAGCCGGTGCCGCGGCTGATATAGACGAGCAGGCCGTCGATGCTGCGCAGGCCCGCGGTAAAGGGCTGCTGGAAGCGCACGAAATGATTCCAGGGCCAGAACTGGCCGCCGTGGGTATGGCCGGAAATCTGCAGGTGGTAGCCCGCCCCGGCAGCGGCAAAGGCGCTGCGCGGCTGATGCGCCAGCAGGATTCTTGTTGTCTCCGGCGCGCCGGCCACCGCCGCGTGCGGATCGCTGCGATGCTGCGGATCGAACTGGTGGGCGCTGTAGTCGGTGACGCCGGCGATGACGATGGAATTGCCGTTGTGTTCGATCACCACATGTTCGTTCTTGAGTACGCGCAGCCCCAGTCGCTCTACCTCGGCGATCCAGGCATGGGCGCCGGAATAGTATTCGTGATTGCCGGTGACGAAATAGCTGCCGTAGCGCGCGTTCAAGCGGCTCAGCGGCTGCGTGTGCGAGGAGAGCTTGTCGACGCTGCCGTCCACAAGATCGCCCGTCACCGCCACCATGTCCGCGCCGAGCACATTGACCGCATCGACAATGGCATCGAGGTAGCCGCGCTTTATGGTGGGGCCGACATGGATATCGCTGATCTGGGCGATGGTGAAGCCGTCGAGGCCGACGGGCAGGCCCTTGATCGGCACGTCGACATCGACGATGCGCGCGCGGCGCCGGGCATTGAGGAAACCGATCAGCGTGGCGAACAAGGCGCCGTAGACGACGGCCAGCGCGGATTTCCCGGCCAGCGCCGCATGCCATGCCGCAGCCGGCGCAAACAGCGAACTCACGCCGAGCGCGATGTCGCGCAGGAAGGTGAACACGAGCAGCGAAGAGAACAGGCCCATCAGCAGCAGACCGGCCCAGCTCAGATGGTCGGTCGAGCGCGAGCGCGCCATGAGCCCGGCCGGAATCAACAGGCAGGAGAGCAGCAGTAGCAAGACTCCCGCGCTCTGCGCGCCGACGCTCCAGGGCAGGGCCGGAATGATGCGCAGGCCGATGTAGAGGTGAAGAAGGCCAAGCAGGCCGAGAACGGTAAGGACGAAGCGGCGGGATCGCATGGCGTTCCCCTTGTGTGATGCCATGTCTCTCCAAATGGCGTCGCCGGGCCGGTGTTCAAGTCTGATCGGGCGCGCCAGCGCAAATAAAAAGCCCGCCCGGTTTTGAGCCCGGGCGGGCTTTCAGGACAAGCGCGGAAAATCAGGCGGCCTGGGCCGGGATCTTCGAGCTCTTGTTGGTAATGCGGTTCTTGGCGTCGACGTACACCAGATCGGGCGCGAACTTCTGCAGCTCGATTTCGTTGTACATGGCGAAGGTGGCGATGATCAGCAGGTCGCCGGCGGCTGCATTGCGGGCGGCCGCGCCGTTCACCGAGATGGTGCCGCTGCCGCGCTCGGCGCGGATGGCGTAGGTCGTGAAGCGTGCGCCGTTATTGACGTTCCAGATTTCGATCTGCTGATATTCCTTGATATCGGCAGCGTCGAGCAGGTCTTCATCGATGGCGCACGAACCTTCGTAATGCAGTTCGGCCTGCGTTACGGTGACTCGGTGCAGTTTGGACTTCAACATCATGCGTTGCATTGCGGTCCCTTTCTCATGCAAAGGCGGGCAATAATCCGGACAGCGGAACGACCACTGTCACACGGGTGCTGCTGGATTCTGCCGGCATGAGCGCATCGCAGTTTCCTAAACTTCCATGTTGTCGATCAGGCGCGTGCTGCCAAGCTTGGCAGCCGCCAAAACCACGAGATTTTCGACCTGCACGGATTCGTGAGCGGATGGCGATTGTAGATCACTTTTTCGCCTTATCGCAATATAGTCGGGCACCCAGCCGTGGTTTTCGAGCACCTCTCTGACCCCATTCTCAAGCCCCGAAAAATCGCGGTTGCCGGCCCGGATCGCAGTCACTACTTTCGTCAATTCCCTTGCCAGACGGGGCGCTTCGGCGCGCTCCTGTTTTGTGAGATAGCCGTTGCGTGACGACAGCGCCAAGCCATCATCAGCACGGATGGTAGGGCTATCAATAATTTCAATAAAAAATCCCAGCTCGCGGACCATGTTTTTAATGACCATGACCTGCTGAAAGTCCTTTTTTCCGAACAGGGCAACCTGCGGCTGGACGATGTTGAACAGCTTGGCGACCACGGTGGCGACGCCGCGGAAATGGCCGGGCCGGAACTCGCCTTCGAGCACGCCTTGGTGCGTCATCGGCGGTTCGATGTGATACGCCTGCGGCTGCGGATACATTTCCTTTTCATCCGGCGCGAACAGGTGGTCCACGCCGGCGGCGGTCAGACGCTCGCAGTCGGCCTGGAAGGTGCGCGGATACGCCTCGAAATCCTCGCCGGGGCGGAACTGCAGGCGATTGACGAAGATGCTGGCGACGACGACGTCGGCGTGCTTGCGCGCCTCGGTCATCAGTGCGATATGGCCGTCATGGAGATTGCCCATGGTCGGCACGAAGGCGATGCGTTGCAGGCGATGCGGCGCGAGTGCGGCGCGCAGGCCGGCGATGGTCGGGTGAACTTGCATGGCGGAGAGCGTGAAGGCGCTTAGATGAAGAAGGCGGCGGCGAAGGCGGCGACGCCCATGAAGTAGTGCGACTGACCGAAGCGATACCAGGCTGAGAGGCGCGGCTCCGACTTGATCTTGTCGCCGAGCGTGCCCGGGCCGTCGAGTTGCGAGGCGCGACGGGAAACGCGATAGATGCAGAAGCGGCCGACCAGCATCAGCAGAACGCCGGCTATGGCGACGAGGGCTTTGAGGCTCATCAGTAGCAATGCTCCGGCGCCGGGAAGCTGCGATCCTTCACTGCGCCGACGAAATTGCGCACGGCGCCTTCGATGCTGTCGGCGCCTTCCATGAAGTTGCGCACGAAACGCGCCGGCTTGCCCGGATAGATGCCCAGCATGTCCTGCAGCACCAGCACCTGGCCGGAGCAGTCGGCGCCGGCGCCGATGCCGACGGTCGGAATCCTGAGAATGTCGGTGAGTTCCTTGCCGAGCGCCGCCGGAATCAATTCATAGAGCATGGCGACGGCGCCGGCTTCCTGGTGCGCCAGGGCTTCTTCCTTCATGCGTCGGGCGTTGGTTTCGTCCTTGCCCTGGATGCGATAGCCGCCGAGGATGTTCACGCTCTGCGGCGTGAGGCCGATGTGCGCCCATACCGGAATGCCGCGATCGGTGAGGAAGCGCACGGTCTCCGCCATGCACAGGCCGCCTTCGAGCTTGACCATGTGCGCGCCGGCCGCCATCAGCTTCGATGCGCTGCGCAGGGCCTGCTCCTTGCTCTCCTGATACGAGCCCCAGGGCAGGTCGGCGGCGACCATGGCGCGCTTCACGCCGCGAGACACGCATTCGGTGTGATAGACCATCTGCTCCAGCGTCACCGGCAGCGTGGTCTTGTGGCCCTGGATGACGTTGCCCGCCGAGTCGCCAATCAGGATGATGTCCACGCCGGCGCGATCAAGCAGCGCGGCGAAGCTGGAGTCGTAGGCGGTGAGGCTGACGATGGGCTCCTTGTCCGCATACATGCGGCCGAGCTCGTGCAGCGTGACGGCTTTCTCAAGCGAGTGGTCGGTGGCGAGATAGGTGGTCATGAGGGCTTCCGGTTCTGGCCCCCTCTCCCTTGAGGGGAGAGGGTTGGGGAGAGGGTGGTGGGCACAATTTTGTCCGCTACCCCCTCTACCCCGGCCCCTCCCCCGCGAGGGGGGCGGGGAGTCGTTCTAGCGAAAGATGAAATATACCGCACCGAGCAGGCACAGGCCGGCCCAGACGAAATCCCATTTAAAGGGCTGGTGCATGTAGAACACGGCGAAGGGCACGAAGACCAGCAGGGTGATCACCTCCTGCATGATCTTCAACTGGCCGAGGTCGAGCTGGGTGTGGCCGATGCGATTGGCCGGCACCTGGATCAGGTATTCAAACAGGGCGATGCCCCAGCTCGCCAGCGCGGCGATCCACCAGGGTTTGTCGTTGAGGTTCTTGAGGTGGGCATACCAGGCGAAAGTCATGAAGACATTCGACGCCGCCAGCAGCAGAGCCGCCTGCACCACGACCGGAAGCGTGTTGAAGCCGAACATCCTTACTCCATGCGCTGGATCTGCTGATCGGCACATTGCGCCAGCAGATCGGCGACGCGGCCTTTGCCGGGAATGGTCAGGCCTGGCGCGATCTCGGCCAATGGTGCCAGCACGAAGGCGCGTTCATGCATGCGCGGATGCGGCAGCGTAAGGGTGCTGTCGTCGGACACTTCGTCGTCGTAGAGGAGCAGATCGAGGTCGAGCGTGCGCGGTGCGTTGGGGATGCTGCGCTGGCGGCCGAAGCGTTGCTCGATGGAAAACAGTGTCTGCAGCAGGGCGTGCGAGTCGAGCTCGGTGTCGAGCGCAACCGCTGCATTGATGAAGTCGGGCTGGTGCTTCAGGCCGACCGGCGCGGTGCGGTAGAGACTGGAGCTTTTCAGCAGGCGCACGCCGGGCAGGGAGGACAGTTCGCGCATGACGGCGCGCAGACTGCCCTCGGCGTCGCCCAGATTGGCGCCGAGGGCCACATAGGCAATGGTCAAGCCGCTTCTCCGGAGGATTCGGGTGCCGCGCCCTTCTTGCTGTTGCTGCGCCGGCGGCGGCGCTTCTTCTTGGGGTCCGTATCCGGCAGCAGCATGGTTTCGCGTTCGGCGAAGTCGGCGTCGTGGAAGGCGGTCCACCAGTCGGCCAGCTCCATCGGCACTTCGCCGCTCTGCGCGCGCAGCAGCAGGAAGTCGTAGGCGGCGCGGAAGCGCGGCTGGTCGATCAGGCGCATGGGCTGGCGGCCCGAGCGCTTGTCGAAGCGCGGCTGCAGCAACCAGATGTCCTTGATGTCGCCGGCGATGCGACGCGTGATGGCGAGCTTCTCGGCCTGCTGGTCGAGGATCTCGTCCATGGCTTCGAACAGCGCCGGGGTCGGCAGCTCGCCGCGTTTCTTGCGGATTTCCCAGTTGGCCAGCACTTCATGCCAGAGCAGCGTGGCGAACAGGAAGCCGGGCGAGGTGGTCTTGCCGGCGCGCACGCGCGCATCGGTGTTGGCCAGCGAGAGCATGACGAATTTCTCGCCCATGGGCTGCTCCAGAATCACATCGAGCAGCGGCAGCAGGCCGTGGTGCAGGTGCGCGTCGCGCAGGCGCTTGATGCAGGCGACGGCATGGCCCGAAGTCAGGAGCTTCAGCATCTCGTCGAACAGGCGCGCGGCCGGGACGTTCTCCAGCAGCTCGGCCATCTCGCGGATCGGGGCTTCCGTGTCCGGGTCGATCTTGATGCCGAGCTTGGCGGCCAGGCGCACGGCGCGCAGCATGCGCACCGGGTCTTCGCGGTAACGCGTACGCGGATCGCCGATCATGCGCAGCGTCTTCTTCTTGATATCGTCGACGCCGCGATGGTAGTCGAGTACGACTTCCTTGTGCGGGTCGTAGTAGAGCGCGTTGGCGGTGAAGTCGCGGCGCGCGGCGTCCTCGGCCTGGGTGCCCCAGACATTGTCGTGCAGCACGCGGCCGTGTTCGTCGGTGATGGTGTTCTTGTCGTGCGCGGCGCGGAAGGTCGAGACTTCGATGGTCTCCTGGCCGAACATCACGTGCACGATCTGGAAGCGGCGGCCGATGATGCGCGAGCGGCGGAACAGCTGGCGCACTTGATCGGGCGTTGCGTCGGTGGCGACGTCGTAGTCCTTGGGGTCGGCGCCGATCAACAGGTCGCGCACGGCGCCGCCGACCACATAGGCCTTGAAGCCGGCCTTTTGCAGCGTCTCGCAGGTGCGCCGCGCCGCCGTGGAGACCTGCTCGCGACGAATGCCATGGACGGACACCGGCAGCTCAGCCACTTTGGCGGCCTTGGTCGGGATGTGGTGTGGAGCGCGGGCGGGCTTCTTGAAGACGCGCCGCAACAGCTTACGGATCATGCGGAATTAACTAGGTTATACAGCTGCGAAGCTCGCAATGATACAGGAGTGGGTACCCAAACCCGCCCGGGCGTGGCGGCCCGGGCCTTGCCGAAGCTTGCGGAGCTGCGTCGCTTCGGCTTAATGCGATTGCGGCTAGCGCAGGGAAATAATCGGCCAGCCTTTTTCCTCGGCGTGCTTCTTCAGCGTGTCGTCCGGATCGACGGCGACCGGATGGCTGACCAGCTCCAGCAAGGGCAGGTCGTTGCGCGAGTCGCTGTAGAAGTGCGTGGATTCGAAGGCGCCCCACCACAGGCCCATGGATTCGAGCCAGGCGTCGACGCGTTCGATCTTGCCTTTCTGGAAGGCCGGCGTACCGCGCGGCTTGCCGGTGAAACGGCCGCTTTCCTGCGCCGGCACGGTGCCGATCAGGTGCGGAATGCCGAATTCGCGGGCGATCGGGCTGGTGACGAAGACGTTGGTGGCGGTGACGATGGCGACGACGCTGTCTTCGGCGATATGCCGGTTCACCAGATCACGGGCCTTTTGCGTGATGACCGGGCGGATCACCGTGGCCATGAATTCGCGATGCCAGGCGTCGAGGACTTCGCGCGCATGGCGGGACAGCGGTGCGAGCTGGAAGTCGAGGAACTCGAAGATGTCCAGCGTGCCGGCCTTGTACTGGTCGTAGAACTGCTGGTTGCGCGCCTCATAGACTTCGCGGTCGAGCACGCCCTTGGTGATGAGAAATTGCGCCCACTGAAAGTCGCTGTCGTCGGAGAGCAGGGTGTTGTCGAGATCGAAGAGTACGAGTTTCATGGTGAAGCCTTGCGGAGGTTTAGGTGTTTTGCATGATCTCGCGCAGCAGCGGCAGCGTGACGGGCCGTTTCTGTTCGAGCGATTGCTGGTCGAGGGCGTCGAGCATCGCCATCAGGGAGGGCAGGTCGCGACGGCCGTGGCGCAGGAGGTAGTCGATGAGGTGATCCTCGACCTTCATGCCGCGCTGGGCGGCGTGATAGAGCAGGGCGCTGGCCTTCTCGCTGTCGGTCAGCGGCTTGACCTCGTAGATCAGGGCCTGGCCGATGCGCGTGCGCAGGTCTTCGCGACAGGGCAGGTGCAGCGGCGCGGTGTCGCCGGACAGCAGCAGGCGCAGATTGCGCGGGCGCTGGTCGTTGAAACAGCGGAACAGCGCGATCTGCGCCTCGGGCGACAGGCGTTCGACGTCGTCGACGACGACGAGGCTGCCGTCGGGCGGCGTGAAATCGCCGCGGACTTCGCCGCCCGGCAAAACGACGGCGCCGCCCAGATTGGCGACGGCGGCGAGCAGATGGCTGCGGCCGCTGCCGGTGCTGCCCCACAGGTAGACAGGGCGCGTTTCGCGGCCGGCTGCGCAGTGCGCCAGCAGCGTCAGCAGCTCGCCGTTGCTGCCGGCGACGAAGTTGTCGAGACTGGGAATCTGCTGCGGGCGGATATGCGGCAGAACCTGCTGCCGGGTGGGTTGCAAGTGAGCCGCGGTCATGTTTCTATGTTCGGCGTCTTGCCGCGATAGATGCGGCTGGCAAGGTAGAGCGCGCGCACTTCGCGCAGGCCGATCAGCAGCGCGGCGGAAAGCGGCAGCGCGATGAGCACGCCGGTGAAGCCGAACAGCTGGCCGAAGGCCATCAGGGCGAACAGCACGGCCAGCGGATGCAGGCCGATGCGGTCGCCGACGAGATAGGGCGTGAGCAGAAAACTTTCGATGAGTTGCCCGATGCCGTACACGACGAGCACCGCAACCACGGGCGCAAAGCCTTCGAACTGGAGTGCGGCTACCATCAGGGCAAGGACAAAGCCGAGGCCGAAACCGAGGTAGGGAATAAAGATCAGCATGCCGGTGAGGATGCCGACCGGCAGTGCCGACGGCAGGCCGGCAATGCTGAGAGCAATGCTGTAGTAGGCGGCCAGTGCGAGCATGACCAATAGCTGGCCGCGCAGGAATTCGGACAGCACCGCGTCGATGTCGCGGGTGATGGCAACCGTCTTGGCATGCCAGTCGCGCGGAATGCCCGCGTCGATGCGGGCGATCAGCTTGTTCCAATCCAGCAGCAGGTAAAACAGCACGACGGGCACCAGCAGCAGCGTCGTCACGATGCCGATGATGACGGCCCCACCGATCTTCAGCGAGGTCAGAAGATGCATGCCTAAGCCCTGAAGATTGGCGAGGTTGTCGTTGATCAGCTTGCGCAGCGAGGCGGCGTCGAGGCGGAGGCGAATACCGAAATGTTCGCGCAGCCAGGGGACGAGCTGGTTGTTGAGGGCATCGACGGCATCGGGGGCGCGCTCGATCATGCGTATCGCCTCGTCCTGCAGCAGCGGCACGATGATGAGCAGCAGCCCGACGAAGGCCAGCGTCAGCGCGACGATGATCAGCAGAACGGCGACCACGCGCGGCAGGCCATGCGCAGCGAGGCGCTCCGCCAGCGGATTGCAGATGTAGGCCAGGATGGCCGCGAGCAGGAAGGGCGCCAGTATGGGCGACAGCAGGTACAGCAGCCACAGCAGGGCCAGGCCGAAGGCTATCCACAATCCTGTCTGAATGCGGTCCGAGGACATATGTGCCGGTATCCGGGTAAAATTCGGGTTGCGCCGCTTATCCGGCGGTTTTGCCGCTGCAAGGCGGCGCAAAAACCGACACTTTATCCGCCTGCCGGACTGAACTCAATAAAGGAAACGACTTGAGCACCCCCGCCCATCCCAATACCGCCATGACCTACCGCGACGCCGGCGTCGATATGGAAGCCGGTGATGCCCTGGTCGAGCGGATCAAGCCTTTTGCCAAGCGCACCATGCGCCCCGAAGTCATGGGTGGGCTGGGCGGTTTCGGCGCCCTGTTCGAGCTTTCCAAAAAATACAAGGAGCCGGTGCTCGTGTCCGGTACCGACGGCGTTGGCACCAAGCTGAAGCTGGCGTTTCATCTGAACAAGCACGACACCATCGGTCAGGACCTCGTCGCCATGAGCGTCAACGACATCCTGGTGCAGGGCGCCGAACCGCTGTTCTTCCTCGACTACTTCGGTTGCGGCCGTCTCAATATCGATACCGCCGCCGACGTCATCAAGGGCATCGCCTACGGTTGCGAACTGGCCGGCTGCACCCTGATCGGCGGTGAAACCGCCGAAATGCCGAGCATGTATCCGGACGGCGAGTACGACCTGGCCGGCTTCGCCGTCGGCGCGGTCGAGAAGTCCCAACTGATCACCGGCCAGGACATCGTTCCCGGCGACGTGGTGCTGGGCCTTGCCTCCAACGGCGCCCACTCCAACGGCTATTCGCTGATCCGCAAGATCATCGAACGCGCCAACCCCGACATGAACGCCGACTTCCACGGCAAGAGCTTCCGCGACGCCGTGATGGCGCCGACGCGTATTTATGTGAAGCCCTTGCTGGCCTTGATGCAGGCGATGAAGGTCAAAGGCATGGCCCACATCACCGGCGGCGGTCTGACCGAGAACATCCCGCGCGTGCTGCCCGAGAACGTGACTGCCGTGATCGACAGCAAGAGCTGGACCCTGCCGCCGCTGTTCCAGTGGCTGCAAAAGAACGGCAATGTCGAGGACGCCGAAATGCACCGCGTCTTCAACTGCGGCATCGGCATGGCGGTCATCATTGCCGCGGCGGATGCCGACAAGGCCGCCGAGTTCCTGCGCCAGCAGGGCGAGACTGTTTACGTTCTCGGCAAGATCGAGGCGCGCGCCGAGGGGCAGCATCAAACCATCGTTCGCTAAGCGCCTGCCGCGAATAAAAAAAGGGACGCTGTTGCGTCCCTTTTTTTTATTCAGTTAATTCACGTCACCCCAGCTTGGCCCGCTCTTCTCTCTGGATGTGCGCCATGAACTTCTGCACCAGATTTTCCTGGGCGGCGCTGAGACGGGTGAAGTGGCAGCCGAGGCGCTTGACCTGCTTGGTGCCCTTGGTGATGTCGCCGGCATAACGCACGATCAGCGGGGTGCGCAGTTCGCCGAAGCCCTTGAATTCGATGCGTACATCCGAGAACTCCGTGCCCAGCTCGCAGGGGAACAACAGTTCGGCTGCTTCCAGACCGACGCCGCCAATGCCGATGTCGATGGTGGAGAACTCCATGGTCTTTCCATCGACGGTGACGAAGCAAGTCGGGCGCTGGGTCATCGGCAGGACGAGACGGAAGAATTCGCGGCGCTGCAGGCGCACGTATTTTTCCGGCAGCTTGACGGCGAATGCTGGCCGGCCTTCGTAGGTCACCGCTTGCGGACGGCCGCACAGAAACTGGTTGCGCACGCCGCCCGGCATGGCGACGAAGAAATTGCGGTCGCTTTGCAGAAAGCGCTTGTTGACCTCTTCGGTGCTGCCCCAGTCGAAATACAGAAGGTCCTTCTCTTCGTTGACATCGAGCAGGATGGTCAGAATGGTGTCCTGGCCTTCGCTGAAGCTGACGCTGACCGGATCCTTGTCATTGATCAGCTGGCGCAGATAGAAAATGATTTCCCGCCGGAAGGTGATGGTGAAGGATTCGACGCTCTCGTCGATGGGCAAGCTCATGGGACGGTATGCAAGAAGCTGTTTACGTTGCTGTTTATTGTCTCTGCCAGGGCAGGGTTCATGCAATCGAAGAGGGCCAGATTGGGCAATGAGTTCAGCCAGGTGATCTGGCGTTTGGCAAACTGGCGAGTTGCGAATATACCCCTATCCCGGAGTTCTTGGGAGGGGATTTCGCCCTCCAGCATTTCCCATACCTGCCTGTATCCAACACTGCGCATCGAGGGTAGATCGGCGCGAAGCGCATACTTGGCGCGCAAGGCCCGTGTTTCCTCGACCAGACCGTGCGCCAGCATGCGATCGAAGCGCAGCGCAATGCGCTCGTGCAGCCAGGCGCGGTCGGTCGGCATCAGTGCGATCGCCAGTTTCCTGTAGGGGAAAGGCGTGCGTGTCTGTTCGGCATAGATATCCGCCATGGGGCGGCCGGTCAGGCGGACGACTTCGAGGGCGCGCTGGATGCGCTGTGCGTCGTTGGGCTTCAGTCGCGCGGCCGAATCCGGATCGAGCTTCGCCAGCTCCGCATGCATGTGTGGCCAGCCATGCATCGCCGCCTCGGCGTCGATTTGCGCACGAATGTCGGCGTCCGCCTTGGGCAGGTCGGCCAGCCCTTCGATGAGCGCCTTGTAGTAAAGCATGGTGCCGCCGACGAGCAGGGGTACCCTGCCGCGCGCCGTGATCTCGGCCATGACGCGCAAGGCGTCGGCACAGAACTGAGCGGCCGAATAACGCTCCTCCGGGCTGATCAGGTCGATCAGGTGATGGGGGTATTTCGCCAGCGTCTCGGCATCGGGCTTGGCCGTGCCGATGTTCATGTCGCGAAAGACCTGGGCCGAGTCGATGCTGATCAGCTCGACCGGAAACTGGTCGGCCAACTGCATCGCCAGGGCGGTCTTGCCGCTGGCGGTGGGGCCGAGGATGAAGATGGCCGGAGGCAGGCCGCTCATCATTGGCCTCGCAGGAAGAGTTTGTCGAGATCCTTCATGCTGAGCTGCGCCCAGGTCGGCCGACCGTGGTTGCACTGGTCGGCGCGCTCGGTCGCCTCCATGTCGCGCAGCAAGGCATTCATCTCGGGAACGGTCAGGCTGCGATTGGCGCGTACGGCGCCGTGGCAGGCCATGGTGGCGAGCAGTTCGTTGCGGCGCGCATCGATGACGCGGCTGGCCGGTTGCTCGCGCAGGTCGCCGAGCAGGGCGCGGATCAGCGCCGGCACGTCGCCGTTGGCGAGCAGGGTGGGCACGGCGCGCACGATCAGCTCCTGCGGACCGGCGGCGGCGAGTTCGAAGCCAAGCTGGCGCAGCGTGTCCGCATGCTCCATGGCGCATGCGATTTCGCCCTCCGAGGCATGGATCAGCGCCGGGATCAGCAGCGGCTGCGAAGGCGGCGCGCCGGCGTCGAGCACATTCTTGATGCGTTCGTAGAGGATGCGTTCGTGCGCCGCATGCATGTCGACGAGCACCAGCCCGGCCTCGTTCTGCGCCAGCACATAGACGCCGTGCAACTGCGCGATGGCATAGCCCAGCGGCGGCGCGGTTTGGCTGTGCGGCAGCGCGGTCGTCGCGTAGGCGGGCGCGGCGACCGGCAGTGGCGGTCTTTCCAGGACGGTGCTCGCATCGGCAAAGGCGCTGCGCGCAAAGTCGAGGTAAGCGCGCGTCGCCGGTTCTGCGACAGCCAGCGTCGTCTGATGCTGTAGGGGAGGCGCGTAGTTTTGCGGCGGTGGAAAGCTTGGCGTTGCCGCTCCCTCGCTTGCTCCCTGGATAGGCGCGGCCAGCGCGCGTTGCAACACATGGAAGACGAACTGGTGAATGCCGCGGCTGTCGCGGAAGCGCACTTCGGTCTTGGCGGGGTGCACATTGACATCGACGCCGCGCGGGTCGAGTTCGAGGAAGAGCACATAAGCCGGATGGCGACTGCCGTGCAGAATGTCCGCATAGGCTTCGCGCGCGGCATGCGCGAGCACCTTGTCGCGCACGAAACGGCCATTGACGTAGAAGAACTGCGCATCGCGATTGGCGCGCGAATAGGCGGGCAGGGCGGCCAGCCCTGACAGGCGCAGCGGGCCGGCGCTTTCCTCGACGGCGCGGGTCTGGCCGGCGAATTCAGGCCCCAGGACGTCCTTCAGGCGCTGCTCCGGCGAAGTGGCGGCGAGGCGCTGGCGCACGCTGCCGTTGTGGCTGAGCGTGAAGCTGACGTCGGGACGCGCCAGCGCCATGCGCTGGAAGACATCGACGCAATGGCCGTATTCGGTGCCTTCGGTCTTGAGGAATTTGCGGCGCGCCGGCGTATTGAAATAGAGGTCGGCGACTTCGAGCACCGTGCCCTGCGTGCCGGCGGCGGGCTCGATCTGACCGGCGCCGCCACTATTGGAACTGAGGCGCCAGGCATGGCCGGCATCGGCGCTGCGGCTCGTCAGGCTGACGCGGGCGACCGAGGCGATCGAAGCCAGCGCCTCGCCGCGGAAGCCGTAACTGGCGACGCCTTCGAGATCGTCGAGCGTGGCGATCTTGCTCGTTGCATGGCGCGCCAGCGCCAGCGACAGCTCGTCCTTGGGGATGCCGCTGCCATCGTCAGTGATGCGCAGGAGGCGCACGCCGCCTTCTTCGAGCTGAACATCGATGCGCGTGGCGCCGGCGTCGAGGCTGTTTTCGAGGACCTCCTTGAGCACGGAGGCGGGGCGTTCGACGACCTCGCCGGCGGCAATCTGGCTGATCAGGAGGTCGGGGAGCTGGCGTATGGGCATCAACGGATTATATCTGGCGTAACACTTTCACCTTAGAATCTGCCCTCTTTCTAGAATGTTGAGCCATGGAAATCCTGACCCAATTCATCGACATCGTCCTGCACCTGGACAAGCACCTGACCCTGCTGGTCGCCAACTACGGCCTGTGGATCTACGCCATCCTGTTCCTGATCATCTTCGGCGAGACCGGCTTCGTGGTCCTGCCTTTCCTGCCCGGGGATTCTCTGCTCTTCGTGGCAGGCGCCGTGGCGGCCGTAGGCGGCATGGATCTCGGCCTGCTCATCGTCGTGCTGCTGGTGGCGGCAGTCCTCGGCAATACCGTCAATTACGCGATCGGGCGCGTCTTCGGGGAGCGCATCGTGGCGGCCGGCCGCGTCCCCTTCATCAAGCCCAGCGCCATTGCGGCAACCCAGATTTTCTACGCTCGGCATGGCGGCAAGGCGGTGGTGATCTCGCGCTTCATGCCCCTGTTCCGCACCTTCGTGCCCTTTGTCGCCGGCATGGCCAGGATGAGCTATGCCCGCTTCACCGCCTTCAACGTCGGCGGCGCTGCGGCCTGGGTGCTGTCCCTGTGCGTGGCCGGCTATCTGTTCGGCAATGTGCCGGTGATCAAGAACAATCTCTCCTTGCTGATTGTCGGCATCGTCATCGTGTCTCTGCTCCCGGCCGTATTTGGCTGGATTAGGCACCGTAATAGCGCCAAATCGACCGGCTGATCCACCGTTTGGCTGCATAGGCGGTGATTATGATGCCTTCATGCGTCGTACCCTCATTCTTGCCCTGAGCATATGCTGCGCCCTGTTCGCGGGGTGCAGCACGCCGCGTGGCAGCAAGAGTTCGCAGTTCGATCCTTCGCAACTGGGCAAGGCGGATGTCGACCGGATGTGCGACCTGCATCGCGCCCAGGTCGATGCCAGCCTGAAGGTGCTGGCCGAAAAACTCTACAAGCGCAATCCGCGCGAATGGAGGAACGCCGGCCAGCCGAACATGGAGTCGGCCATCGGCCGCATCTTTGCCTCGGACAATTATCGTCTGCCCGAGCTCGGCGACCGCAAGGGCGCCGACGCCATTGTGCTCGGCCTGCGCGACGACTACAGCGGAGATCGCGTCGCCGCCTATGTGGCCGGCATCGGCAGCATGGTGCATCTGGCTTTCAACGAGAGGCGCGATTTCTATCTCTACGACGATATCGATCCGCAGCGTCTCTACAACGCCGCGCGCAACATCGAGATCGCGGCCTGGAAACTGGCCAACAGCCGCGATGCCAACGGCCAGCTCCTGCTGCTGTCGAACGAGCTCTATCCGGTTGCCAACCTGAGCTTCGAGCGCGAGTTCGGTAAAATGATCGGCAATCTCGACCTGCTGTCTTCCATGGTCGCCGACAAGACCAATCGCAGCGTGGTCCGGGTCGTGCAGAACGTCGCCACGGCGGTGTTCCTGCCGATAGGGGTACACTGAAGGATTCGCCATGTCCTCCATGCGCATGTTGCGCTGGGCCGTCGTCATCTCGGTTTGCATTCATCTCGCGCTGCTGTTGGCCGGACGGGGCTATTGGTCGTCCTGGCTCGCGGATGACGAGGCGGAGCAAACTTTGAGTGTGCGCCTCCTGCCGCCTCCGGCGTCTGCGCCGCTCAAGCCACACCCGCCGCCCAAACCGAAAACGCCGCCCAAACCGAAAATACCGAGACCGGCCGCGTCGTCGGAGCCGACTTTCATCGCTGCCCCGGATGCCGTTTCGGGCATGCTCGATAGCGGTGTGCCTTCGCACGACATGGCGGCACCATCGGGCGCTGCCATGCCGGCTGCGCCCGGCGCGGACGACGACGCCAGCAGGGTGCCGGCACGGGCCCTGCCGGGCAGCGGGCGCATGCGTTTCGACGTGACCAGGGGAGAGGGCGCCTTCATCGTCGGGCGCGCGGTGCATGAGTGGACGATTGACGGCGATCGCTACGAATTGAAGAGCATGATCGAAACCAGCGGTATCGTGGCCCTGTTCGCCGATGTTCGCCTCGGGCAGACCAGCGTGGGCCATATCGATGCCGACGGCCTGCACCCGGACACTTTCCAGGATAATCGCAAGGGTGGCGAGTATCGTTCCGTGTTCGACTGGACTCACGGCACGCTCACGCTGAGCAATGGCGATGTCGTGCCGCTGCCGCCGGGTGCGCAGGATCTCCTGTCCATGCTCTACCAGTTCGCCCTGTATCCTCTTGACGGGCCGGAGCTTGCTTTGATGGTCACCACCGGCCGCAAATTCGAGCGCTATGTGTTCAGCATCGAACCGGATGTGGAGTTGGAGCTGAATCGCGCTGCCGACGATGCGCCGATACGGGCCTATCATCTGTTCTACCGGGGGGGTGACGCGGAGGGAGTGGATGTCTGGCTGGCGCGGGACATGGAGCGCCTGCCTGTGAAAATACGCTATACCGACCGGAATGGCGGCGTGACCGAAATGGTTGCCCGCGACATCAATTATTCGGGGAAGAAGTGATCGACAATTCCGTCGGTCGCCAGCCCCAGGGAAATGAAAATGAGTTCGCTGCAAATCAACGCCGCCCTGCTGCAGGGCGCCCGCAACGTGGTCCATGAGCTGCTGACGTTCGAGTATCCGGCCGATGCGGTGCTGTCGCACTACTTCCGCAACAATCGCGAAGTCGGTGCGCGCGATCGCGCCTTCATCGCCGAAACGGCTTACGCTGTGCTGCGCCGCAAGCGCACGCTGGAGCGTCTGTGCGCCGGCTCTTCCGGCGAACGGATCACGCCGCAGCGCCTGGTGCTGGCGTCGCTGACGCGCGTGGCGGGCTACAACACGAAGCAGCTCGCCGGCGCGCTGGATGCCGATGAGGTGAAGTGGCTTGATGCGCTGCGCGAGGTGAAGCTGGATGCGGGCACCCTGGCCGAACAGGCCGACCTGCCCGATTGGCTGGCCGACCGTCTGGCCGCGCTGATGCCGGAGGCCGACGTGCTGGCGCTGGTGCGCGGCATGAACCAGCCGGCGCCGCTCGACCTGCGCGTCAATCCGGTCAAGACCTCGCGCGAGGCCGTCCTGAAGCAACTTTCCGCCGAGGGCATCGAAGCCGAAGCTTGTCCCTACGCGCCGCTGGGCATCCGTTTGAAGAAGAAGCCTTCGCTCGCCAAGCATCCGCTGTTCCTCGACGGCAGTATCGAAGTGCAGGACGAAGGCAGCCAGTTGCTCGGTCACCTGCTGCAGCCCAAGCGCGGCGAGATGGTCATGGACTTCTGCGCCGGCGCCGGCGGCAAGACGCTGCTGCTCGGCGCGCTGATGCGTTCGTCCGGGCGCTTGTATGCCTTCGACGTATCGGACAAGCGCCTGGCCAAGCTGAAACCGCGTCTGGCCCGTTCCGGCCTGTCCAACGTCCATCCCGGCGTGATCGCCAGCGAGAACGATCAGAAGGTCAAGCGCCTGGCCGGCAAGTTCGATCGCGTGCTGGTCGATGCGCCGTGCTCGGGGCTTGGCACCTTGCGCCGCAATCCCGATCTCAAGTGGCGCCAGACCCCGGAATCCATCGCCGAATTGCAGGAGAAACAGGCGTCCATTCTGTCGTCGGCTTCGCGTCTGGTGAAGGCCGGCGGGCGCCTGGTCTATGCAACCTGCAGCATCCTGCCCGAGGAAAACGCCGCCGTCGTCGACGCCTTTCTGGCGACGCATCCGGACTTTGTGCGCAAGCCGGCGGCGGAGGTGCTGTCGCAGCAGAACATCGTCCTCGATACCGGTGAGGATCTGCGTCTGCTGCCGCATGTGCATGGCACCGACGGTTTCTATGCAGCCGTGCTGGAGCGCAAGGCTTGAGGCGACTCCTCGCCGCCTGCGCGCTGACGTTGAGCGCCTGCGCGGCGCTTGCCATCGAGCTCCCGGCCGAGGGCAGCACCGAGGTGCTGTTCTCCCCGTGGGACGACGTCGAAGGCGGCTTGATCGCCGTGCTTGGCAAGGCCCGGCACAGCATTCATGTGCAGGCCTATCTCCTGACCAGCCGCAACATCGCGAAGGCGCTCCTGCAGGCGCATCAGCGCGGCGTGAAGGTCGAGATTCTGGCCGATGCCGCGACGACGCTGAAAGGCGACAACAGCCAGGTGCCGCAACTGGCCGCGGCCGGCATCCCGGTCTGGCTGGAAACCCGTTATGCCAATGCCCACAACAAAGTCATGCTGATCGATGTCGCCGGCGAACATCCGGCGGTATTGACCGGCAGCTATAACTACACCTGGTCGGCGCAGGCGCGGAATGCCGAAAACCTGCTGATCCTGCGCGACAATCATGCGCTGGCGCATGCCTATCTAAAAAACTGGCGGCGCCATCAGCGCGAAGCTGAGCCTTTCATCGACCTTCCAGCGAGTGAAAAGTAAACATGTTTGATGTTGCCCTGAGCAGTGTCTTCGCCCAGTTGATCCGCGACTTCCGCAGCCCCGATACGGTTTGGCAGGCCCTGATCCTGTTGCTCATCCTTGTCGTCGCCAAGGTGGCGGAACGTAGCGTGCGCGGCAACGATCTCCTGATGGAGGGCAAGGGCCGCGCCGCGCGCCTCGGTCACAGCGGGCTCAAGCGGCTGGTGCTGCCTCTCTGCGGCGCCCTGCTGGCGATTCTGGCGCGCGAGTTCCTGCGCCCTTTCATGCACGTCAATCTGTTTTCGCTGGCGATCCCGCTGTTGCTGTCCCTGGCCGTCATCCGTTTCGTATTCTTCGTGCTGCGCGTGACCTTCAGCCAGTCGCCGTGGATGCGCAACTTCGAGCTGGCTTTTTCGACCATCGCCTGGGGCGTCGTCGCGTTGCACATCACGGGGCTGCTGCCGGCCGTCATCGACTTGCTGGAAGCGATCAGTTTCTCGGCCGGCAAGCAAAATCTCAATTTGTGGATGATTCTGCAAGGCGGTCTGGTCGTTGCGGTTGCCATGCTGATGTCGCTGTGGCTGGGCAATGTGATCGACAATCGCCTCTCGCATGCCAGCGGGCTCGACAGCAATCTGCAGGTGGCGTTCTCGCGTCTGGCCAAGGCGGTCCTGATTCTGCTCGCCATCATGATCGCGCTGCCTGCGGTGGGCATCGATCTCACCGCCCTGTCCGTGTTCGGCGGCGCGCTTGGCGTCGGCCTCGGCTTTGGTTTGCAAAAGATCGCCAGCAACTATGTATCGGGCTTCATCATTCTGCTGGAGCGATCCATCCGCATCGGCAACACCATTGCCGTCGGCACCGACAAGGGCAAGGTCGCCAGAATCACCACGCGTTACACGGTGCTGCGCGCCGGCAATGGCGTCGAGGCGCTGATTCCGAACGAGCTGCTGGTCGGCGGGACGGTGCAGAACGAGACCTACAGTGACACCAGTGTGCGTCATGCACTTGTTGTGCAGGCGGCGTATCAGGACAATCCGGAACAGGTCATCGCCCTGCTCGAAAAGGTCGCCCGGGACCACCCGCAGATTGCCACGCTGCCCGCGCCGCAGGCATTCTGCACGGCGTTTGCCGACTCCGGCATCAATTTCGAGCTGCAGTACTGGCTGGATAGCCAGGACATCAACGCGCAGCAGGTTCGCTCCGTCCTGAATCGGACGATCTGGGCGGCCTTCGCCGAGGCTGGCTTCAGCTTCCCCTACCCGCAGCGCGAAGTGCGTCTGCTGTCGGCGTCCGGATATGACAAAAGTTCAGCCAAGCCTTTGACCGATAAGCAGTAATTAATTTCATATTTATCAGAATAAAGAAGACTTTTCGCGTAAAATCAAAAGGTTCGCTTCTGTATTCTGAAAGGCTGCTGTCGCGCTATGCTGTCCGGTTTGTTCGACCTCACTGGCTGGGGTTATGTGCTGGTGACCTTGGGCATGACCCACGTCACGATTGCCGCTGTCACGATCTTCCTGCATCGCCATCAGGCGCACCGTGCGCTTGAACTCGGGCCTGTCCCCAGCCATTTCTTCCGCTTCTGGCTGTGGCTGACCACGGGCATGAACACCAAGGAGTGGGCCGCGATCCACCGCAAGCACCACGCCAAGTGCGAGACTGAAGAGGATCCGCACAGCCCGCAGATTCACGGCATACACAAGGTGCTCTGGGGCGGCGTCTTTCTCTACGTCAAGGAAGCCTACAACCGCGAAACGCTGGAGAAGTACGGCACCGGCACGCCGGACGACTGGCTTGAGCGCAATATCTATACGCCGCACCAGAAGCTCGGCATCGCCCTCATGCTGATGCTCGACGTGCTGATGTTCGGCATCGTCGCCGGCCCCGTGATCTGGGTCGTGCAGATGATCTGGATTCCCTTCTGGGCCGCCGGCGTGGTCAATGGTCTCGGCCATTTCTGGGGTTACCGCAACTTCGCCTGTGCCGACGCGAGCACCAATCTGATTCCCATCGGCATCCTGATCGGCGGCGAAGAATTGCACAACAACCACCACACTTTCGCGACCTCGGCCAAGCTGTCGAACAAGTGGTACGAGTTCGATATTGGCTGGGCCTACATTCGCATTCTCGAAATGCTGGGCCAGGCGCGCGTCAAGAAAGTCGCGCCGCAGCCGCGCCTCGGCACCGTTCGCACCGACGTTGATCACGCCACGCTGAATGCGGTGATCACCCACCGCTACGACGTGCTCGCCAAGTATCTGAAGTCGCTGCGCCAGGTTGCGCACGAAGAGCTGCAGCATCTGCGCGAAGAGGCAAACCGGCATGCGGTGCTGAAGCGCCTGCTCGGCGACATGCAGGGCGAGAGCTGTGCCCATACCGAAGCCGTGCTGGCGAAAAGCGAACGGTTGTCCAAGCTGGTGGAGATGCGTGCGGAGCTTGAAGCGCTATGGGCCCGCTCCAGCGCAACCCACGAGCAATTGCTGAAGCAGTTGCAGGACTGGATACACAATGCGGAGCAAAGCGGCGTCAAGCAGTTGCAGGAGTTTTCGCAACGCCTGCGCAGTTATAAAGTTACCGCTTGAGTGGCTCTCCGCCGGTGCCGCGAGGCGTAATCCCTGTTCGCACTGAGTTTGCCCAAGGCCGTTGCGAAGAAACTGTCTTCTGGGCAACTGCGCCCCGCGCCCGGCGTTTGCCGGGCCCCTACGGCTACCCGCTTCGCTCAGGCGGGTGGGCGGGACGGCGGAATTGTCCTGCACTTCCCGATACATTCAGCGCGCCGGAGTTGGCAGCGAGCGTAATTCCGGCCGGGGAAGGCAAACAAAAATGCCCGCATCTGCGGGCATTTTTGTTTGGGCTGAAAACCGAGCTTGGCTTACTTGAGCTTCGTTTCCTTGTACGCCACGTGCTTGCGCGCCTTGGGATCGTACTTCATGATCTCCATCTTTTCCGGCATGGTGCGCTTGTTCTTGGTCGTGGTGTAGAAGTGGCCGGTACCGGCCGTGGATTCCAGCTTGATCTTTTCGCGACCGGCCTTGGCCATGATCGTACTCCTGACTAGTAGGGGATTCCAAAGGGGCGGAAGCCCCTTTGCGGTTTAGTTAAACGGCTTCGCCGCGGGCGCGGATATCGGCCAGAACGGATTCGATACCGTTCTTGTCGATCGTGCGCAGACCAGCGGTGGAAACGCGCAGGCGCACCCAGCGGTTTTCGCTTTCGATCCAGAAACGACGGCTTTGCAGGTTAGGCAGGAAGCGGCGCTTGGTCTTGTTGTTGGCGTGGGAAACGTTGTTTCCAACCATCGGGGCTTTGCCCGTTACTTGGCAGACGCGAGACATTCGGTTGCTCCAAAAATTCGGTTTCAGCAGAGCCCGGCAGTATAACCGGGGTTTGACCGGCAAATCAAGCCCTTTTTCTGCTTTCCGGGATAAATCGGCCGGAGTCCTGTCGGAGCCTAGAGCAGGCCGCGTTCGGCAAAGGACAGCGGCCGAGCCGTACCGGCCACGATAAAGTGATCGAGTACGCGTACATCGACCAGGGCCAGGGCCTGCTTGAGATTCTGGGTCAGCAGTTCGTCGGCCTGCGAAGGCTCGGCGACGCCGGAGGGGTGATTATGGCAGAGCAGCACGGCGGCGGCGTTGTGGGCCAGCGCCCGTTTGACGACTTCGCGCGGAAACACCGAGGTTTGCGACAAGGTGCCGCGAAACAGCTCTTCCCAGGCGATCAGGCGGTTCTTGGTGTCCAGCCACAGCGCGCCGAAGACTTCATAGCCGAGGCCCGCCAGCTTTAGCGTCAGCCAGTCGCGCACGGCCGCAGGCGAGGACAGCAGGTCTTTTCCGTTCATCTGCGTCGCCAGCGCGCGGCGCGCCATTTCCAGCGACGCCTTCAACTGCACGCCCTTGGCGGGCCCCATGCCGGGGATCGCCGCGATATCCTTGATCGACGCCTCGGCCAGGCGGGTCAGGTCATTGCCGAAGTGCTGCAGCAGGTCGCGCGCGAGATCAACGGCGCTCTTGCCCCTGACGCCGACGCGCAGGAAGATGGCCAGCAGTTCCGCATCGGACAGGGCTGCCGCACCCAGCCGTAGCAGCCGTTCGCGCGGACGTTCGTGTTCGGGCCAGTCGGTGATTGCCATCGGTTAGAATCTCCCCATCTTCCTTACTTAGGAAAGATTGAAGAGCCGTCGCGAGCGGACAGAGGGCAAGGCGCACGGAGCGCAGCAACCGGAATGTACTTTAGTACATGAGGATTGCGAGCACCGCGTAACGCAGCCATACGTTCGCGCAATAGGCTATTCGGTCTTTCCGGGCATTCTGCCATGTCATTACTCGCAGGAAAACGGATTGTGCTGGGCGTCACCGGTGGCGTCGCGGCGTACAAGGCGGCCGAACTGGCGCGCCTCTTCGTCAAGGCCGGCGCGCGCGTCGATGTCGTGCTGACTGAAGCCGGCGCCCACTTTGTCGGCTCGGCTACTTTCCAGGCGATCACCGGGCATGCTGTCTGGTCTGATCTGTGGGATGCGCGCATGCCCAATGGCATGGCGCACATCGACCTGTCGCGCGGCGCCGACGCCATCCTCATCGCGCCGGCCAGCGCCGACACGATGGCGCGTCTGGCGCAAGGCCGTTCGGACGATCTGCTGACGACGCTGTGTCTGGCGCGCGACTGTCCGCTGCTGGTGGCGCCGGCGATGAATCGCCAGATGTGGGAAAACCCCGCCACGCAGCGTAACGTCGAGCAATTGCATGCCGACGGCATTCGCGTGCTGGGCCCGGCCTCGGGCGCGCAAGCTTGCGGCGAGATCGGCGAAGGGCGCATGCTTGAACCTGAGGAGCTGTTCGACGCGCTGGTCTATTTCTTCCAGCCCAAGAAGCTGTCCGGTCGCCGCGTGCTGCTGACCGCAGGCCCGACCTTCGAACCGCTCGATCCGGTGCGCGGCATTACCAATTCGAGCTCGGGCAAGATGGGCTTTTCGCTGGCGCGCGCCTGTGCCGAAGCCGGCGCCGAGGTGACTGTGGTCGCCGGCCCTTCGAGCCAGCCCACGCCGCACGGCGTGCGCCGCATCGATGTGCAGAGCGCACTGGAAATGCGCGAGGCCGTGCTGGCGCAGTTGCCGACCGACATCTTCATTGCCGTGGCGGCGGTGGCCGACTATCGTCCCGTGGCGACCGTGCAGCACAAGATCAAGAAGCAGGCTGACACCCTGACCGTCGAGCTCACCAAGAACCCGGATATCCTTGCCGAGGTGGCGGGCATGGACAAGCCGCCGTTCTGCGTCGGCTTTGCCGCCGAAAGCCAGGATCTGGCCGAATATGCCGAGGGCAAGCGCCGCGCCAAGAAGCTGCCGCTGGTTGTCGGCAATCTGGTGCAGGACGGACTGGGCGGCGACGGCAACCAGGTTACCCTGTTCGCCGACAACGGCGTCTATCCGCTGCCGGCGGGCGACAAGCTCACCATCGCGCGCAGCATTGTCAATCACATTGTCGGATTACTGGAGGTCAAGTAATGCATCAGATCGACGTCAAACTGCTCGACCCTCGTTTGAAAGAGCAGCCGCCGCATTACGCGACGCCGGGCTCGGCCGGCCTCGACCTGCGCGCCTGCATCGACACGCCGATGAAAGTCGCACCGGGGCAGACCGTGCTGGTGCCAACCGGGATGGCGATCCACCTCGCCGATCCGGGCCTGGCCGCCATGATCCTGCCGCGCTCGGGGCTCGGGCACAAGCACGGCATCGTGCTCGGCAATCTCGTCGGCTTGATCGACTCCGATTACCAGGGCGAAATTTTCGTCTCGACGTGGAATCGCGGTCATGACATGTTCACGCTCAACCCCATGGACCGCCTCGCCCAGCTCGTCATCGTGCCGGTGCTGCAGGTCGGCTTCAATGTCGTAGACGACTTCACCGAGAGCGAGCGCGGTGCAGGCGGTTTCGGCAGCACCGGCAAGGCCTGAGCGCCGCCCGCAAGCGAAAAAAGGAGGCCGCGGCCTCCTTTTTCTTGTCCGCGTTTGCCCGCCCGTACTTAGTGGGTGGACATCACGCGACGGCCATGCAGCGGCTGAACCGGCCGCGCATTCATCGGATACAGTCCCTTGAAGGCGGCGAATTGGCCGACAGAAATCTGCACGGGAGTCCGCAGCACTTGCCAGCGCACGCCTTCCGAGCAAGGCGGAGTGGTCAGCGAGCCCTGGAAGGCGTAGTAGCTGCGATCCTGTGGCAGCAGATCGGCGGTGTTGAAGCCGGCTGCCAAGTCCTGCTTCTCGCCGGCCTGGGCTGGCATGGCGCTGAAGGCTTCCCTCAGTGCGGCGTTCTCCTGGCCGAGTTCAAGTAAAACCGCGACCACGGCCAGCTTGCCGTCGGCGCTCTTGTGCACCAGGTGCGCCACCATGGGGAAGTGGCGGCCGTCGACCTGTTCCTCGCTGGGCGTGTGGAAGTGGAATTGCAGCAGCTTGAACTCCTCGTCGCCAAGCTTGATTGAGCCACCGTCGGCAAGATTGATCTGAATGGTATGGCCGTTATTCACGATCTCGGCAGCACCGGCCTTGTAATTGAAAGCGATGGGCTTCAGCTTGGCCGACTTCTTGGTGGCGGTGATATTGATCGGCGACTGTTCCTTGCCGTGTTTGCAGGTTGTGAAGGCAGGATCGAGCTCGCCCCACAGATGCGGGCCCTTGTGTTCCTCGTAGCCCCAGTGGCCGTGTCCATGGCTGTGGTCGTGGGCCAGGCTCAGGCATGAAGCGGCAAGCAGGGCGAGGCCCAGCGGCAGTGTGCGCAATTGCATGAATGTCTCCTAAATTGTTTTTTTGAATGTCCACGGATTAAAGTTCGCAGACATTTTATTCTGACATTTATGACGGGCTTTTGCGCGAACCACCCAAGGTTATTCAGCCTGCCAGTGCCCCGATTTGCCGCCCAGCTTTTCGAGCAGACGGATCTGTTCGATGCGCATGCCGCGGTCGACGGCCTTGCACATGTCGTAGATCGTCAGGAGGCCGACGCTGACGGCGGTCAGCGCCTCCATTTCCACGCCCGTCTTGCCGCTTGTCTGCGCCGTGACTTCGCATTCGACTGCATTTGTGGCGGCGTCGATGCGGAATTCGGCGGCGACGCGCGTGAGCGCAATCGGGTGGCAGAGCGGAATCAGATCGCTGGTGCGTTTCGAGGCCTGGATCGCGGCGATGCGTGCGATGCCGATGACATCGCCCTTCTTGGCGTCGCCAGCCTGAATCAGCGCCAGCGTTTCCGGCTGCATGACGATGCGTCCGGCGGCGCGGGCCACGCGTTGCGTGTCGTCCTTGGCGCCGACGTCGACCATGTGGGCCTGGCCGGCGGTGTCGAAATGGGTGAGCGGAGAGGCGTTTGAGCTCATGGCGGTTCCTGGGAAAGATAAGGGAGGGCCGTGTCGATGCAGGCCAGGCAAGGCGTTATCATAACGGCTATGCCTCTGCGCCACCCTTGCTCCCCGTCGTTTTTGCGTTTTCGTCGCCGCGCGGCAGCGGCCACGCTGGCCATGCTGCTGGTGTCGCCCGCCGGCCTGACGCAAAGCCTGCCCGATCTCGGCGAGGCGGCCCAGGTCGATCTGCCGCCTGCGGTGGAGCAGCGCATCGGCCAATCGGTGCTCAACGAATACCGCATGCAGCCGGAATTCCTGGATGACGCCGAAATTACCGCCTACATCAATCAGGTGGGGCTGGGGCTCGCCGCCAATATCAGCGAAGCGCACCCGTCTTTCGAATTCTTTGTCCTGCGCGACCGCACGTTGAACGCCTTTGCCATGCCCGGCGGCTATATCGGCGTGCATACGGGCCTGATCACTGCAGCGGAAACCGAATCCGAACTGGCCGGCGTGCTGGCCCACGAAATTTCGCACGTCACACAGCACCATCTGGCGCGCATGGTCAACAAGCAGAGCCTGACATCGATTCCCATGATGGCGGCCATGGTGCTGGCCGTGCTGGCGGCGCGCAACAACACGCAGGCTGGCATGGGCAGCATGGCCGCGATCGGCGCGGCCGGCATGCAGAACCAGCTCAACTATTCACGCGACTTCGAGCGCGAGGCCGACCGCATGGGGCTGAAGCTGCTCGACAAGTCGGGTTACGACGTGCGCGGCATGGAGAACTTCTTCGAGCGTCTGCAGCGCTTCGGTCGCCTCTACGAAAGCAATGCGCCCGGTTATCTGCGTACCCACCCGCTGACGACCGACCGGATTGCCGACATGGACAATCGCATCCAGTCCTTGCCGAAACGTACGCTGCCGGACTCGCTCGCCCTGCGTCTGGTGCAGGCCAAGATCGTCGCTGGCGAAGGGCAGGGACGCGATGCCGTGGCCGAGTTCCAGGGGGCGTTGCACGAGAAAAATTATCGCAGCGAAGCAGCCGCCTGGTACGGGCTGGCCCACGCGCAGTTGCGGGCACTCAATACAGCCGGCGCGGCAGAGGCCTTGCTTGCCCTGCGCAAATTTAAGATCGATTCGCCCATGATCGAAACGCTCGCAGCGCAGATACAGCAGCGTCAGGGCGACTCCGCCGCGGCGGAGTCGACGCTACGGCAGTCGCTGAAACGCCACCCGCAGGATCGGCCCACTTCCTACGCGCTGATCGCCCAGTTGCAGAGCATGCAGAAATATGGGGAGGCGCTGCGACAGGTAAAATACGATCTGCAGTTCTGGCCCAACGATGCGCAGCTTTACTTCCTGCAGGCGCAGAATTACGCGGCGACCGGAAACCAGTTGCAGCAGTACAAGTCGCAGGCCGAGGGCTATATGCTGCGCGGCCAGTTGACGGCGGCGATCCAGCAACTGATGCAGGCGCAGCGGGCGCCGGACGGCGACTTTTTCGAACACTCGCAGGTGGATGCCCGCCTGCGCGAACTGAAGCAGAAACAGGCTGAGGAAGCCAAAGAAAAATCCTGAAAATCCAGCATGCCCACAGCGGCCGTTCCGCCGGCATCTTCATACCATGACCAAACAAAGCCATATCACGCCCCAGCTCATGCGCATCGACGACGAGCCCTTCTATCAGCCCGTTGCCGATGAAATCGAAATGTTCGAAGCGGCCGCCAAGGCCGGCCTGCCCGTGCTGCTGAAGGGGCCGACCGGCTGCGGCAAGACGCGCTTCGTCGAGCACATGGCATGGAAGCTGGGTCGCCCGCTGGTGACTGTTTCCTGTCACGACGATCTGACCACCGCCGACCTGATCGGCCGCTACCTGATCGTCGGCGATGAAACCGTCTGGGTCGATGGCCCATTGGCCGCCGCCGTGCGCGCCGGAGCCATCTGCTACCTCGACGAAATCGTCGAGGCGCGCAAGGACACCACCGTGGTGATACACCCGCTGGCCGACGCGCGCCGCGTGCTGAATATCGACAAGCACGGCGAGCAGGTCGAGGCCCCGCCCGAGTTCATGCTGGTGATTTCGTACAACCCCGGCTATCAGAGCGTACTCAAGGAAATCAAGCCGTCTACGCGGCAGCGCTTCATCGCCTTTGATTTCGACTATCCGGCGCTGGAGGTGGAGGCCAGGATCGTCGCCACCGAGGGCAAGGTGCCGCTGGAGATTGCGCAGAAGCTCGTCAAGCTGGGCCAGATGACGCGCAATCTCAAGGGCGCCGGCATCGACGAGGGCGCCAGTACGCGTCTGCTCGTGCATGCCGCACAACTGATCGCCGCCGGCGTCAAACCGCAGGCGGCATGTACCGCCGCCGTGGCGCGCTCGCTGTCCGACGACCCGGACATGACGGCCAGCCTGCAAGATCTCGTCAACGCCGTTTTCTGAAAATGAACAGCAACGCCGTTCGGCGTCTCTTCACCAGCGAGCTCGAAGTCCGCTTCGAGAGCGCGCTGCCGGGGCATCCCGATACGGAAGGCATGCGTCGCGGCGTGCAGGGGCTGGAGAAACTGCCGCGTGTGCAGCAGGACCTCGTGCTGCACTGGCTCGACGCCGCCGCGCAAAGCAGCTTCGAGCTGGCCCTGTTCATGGCCCAGATGGCGCCGGCCGCACTGGAAAGGCTGGATGAGGACGGCTTCGAGATCTGGGTGCTCAACGGCCTCGACATGAAGGATCGCGAGGACGTGCCGACGGCCAAGGCCTTCCTGCGCGACCTCGACGACTTCCTGCTGCGCTATCGCTACAGCGAGTCGGTCGCCAGTTTCGAAGACGTGATCCACCGGACCAGCATTTTCCTGCAGGCGATTTCGGGCGAGGCGCTCGACATTCGCGTAGACGAGCGCGACCGGGCCTGGACCGATACCAAGGCGCTGTACCTGCCCTATGAGCTGGCCGCGCTGCCCGATGCGGCCTCGAACCGAAAGCTCTACAAGGTCATGGCCACGCTGCTGTGGGCGCAGACGCGCTACGGAACGTTCTATGCCGACCCGGGCGAGGATGGTGAGGCCGTGACGCAGAACGCCCTGCTCCGCTACAGCCACGACGAACGCGCCTTGCGCCTGCTGGCGGCGCTTGAGGCGGTGCGGCTGGAAGCCAAGCTGCTGTGCGACCTGCCCGGTCTGGTGGCCGAAATCGCCGAACTGCGCGGCCCCTGGCCGGCGGCATTGGAGGCCGCATTGCCGCGCCTGTCGCACCCGGATGCCACGCTGGCCGATACCCTGGCTGTGCTGGACGCCTTCTTGGCCCAGGGCGTCGATATTCCGCCCATGGCGCACGCGGCCAGCATCGATCCCGCGCAGACGATGAAGAACATTCGTGCCGAGAAACGCACCGACGGCAAGCCGCGCCTGGGATCTGCGGACGAGGATTTCGAACCCTTCCCGTCCGAGTTCGACGACGGAGAGGCGGTGGGGCAGGGCAAGGAGGCCGAAGAGCTTGAACCGGGCGACATGCCGACCTCGGCCACGCTGGGCAAAAATCCGGTGCGGCGCAACGACGAGGCCATGCTGCAGGCCAGGCACGGCCCGCAGCTCTTCCCCGAGCCCGACTACAAATACGACGAGTGGGACTTCAAGCGCGGCGCCTATCGAGAGGACTGGTGCCATCTTTACGAAGTGCCGGTGCTGCCCGGCGATCCGGGCTATGTGAATCAGGTCAAGCACAAGTACCGCGCCTACATCTGGCAGATCCGTCGCCAGCTTGAAATGATCAAGGGCGAGGACAAGATGCTCTCGCGCCAGGTCGACGGCGAAGAGATGGACATCGACGCCGTCATTGAAAGTGTCATCGATCACAGAAACGGCGGCGAGCCTTCTGATCGCCTGTTCCGTCGCCGTGTGCGCAACGAGCGTTCGCTGGCGGTCATGTTCATGGTCGACATGAGCGGCTCGACCAAGGGCTGGGTGAACAACGCCGAGCGCGAGTCTCTGATCCTGCTGTGCGAGGCGCTGGAGCTGCTCAACGACAACTACGCGATCTACGGCTTCTCGGGCTGGGGCCACAAGCGCTGCGAGATCTATCCGATCAAGCGTTTCGACGAACAGTACGATGACAGCGTGCGCGCCAAGATCGCCGGCATCGAGGGCAAGGATTTCACGCGCATGGGCGTGGCGGTGCGTCATCTGTCCAAGCTGCTGGAGGAGCAGGGCGCGCGTCACAAACTGCTGGTGACGATCTCCGACGGCTATCCCGACGACTTCGGCGACGAGTATCGCAACGACTATGGCATCGAGGACACCCGCCGCGCCCTGCAGGAGGCCCACGAGCGTGGCATTCGCAGCTTCTGCGTCACCATCGACCGCCAGGGTGCCGACTACCTGCCACGCCTCTACGGCCCGGCGCGTTACGAGGTCGTGCCGAATGCCTATAGATTGCCCATGCGCATGGCGGAAATTTATCGCCATCTAACGACTTGATATCGAGGTAACCATGTCTGATGCCATCACCGTACACGCCGAGGTCGACGCCATCGGTCTGACTTGTCCCTTGCCCATCCTGCGCGCCAAAAAGGCGCTGGCGACGATGACGAGCGGACAGGTGCTGCGCGTGCTGGCGACCGATGCCGGCTCGGTCAAGGACTTTGCCGCCTTTGCGGTGCAGACCGGCAATCAGCTCTTGTCGAGCAAGCAGAACGACGCGGCGGTCTTCGAGTTCCTGCTCAAGCGCCGCTAAGGCGGAGTTTCCAAGAAAAAAGGGCATCCCGCGGGATGCCCTTTTTGTTTTGGTGCAGTTGCCTTGCTACTTCAGCTTCGCCAATTGAGCGGCAACCTTTTCGCGTTGGCTGCTGCGCTCAGCCAGACGAGTCCGCTCCTGCGCAACAACGGCTTCGGGCGCCTTGCCGGCGAAGTTGGGGGACGACAGTTTCGCCTCGGACTTGGCGATCTCGCCGTCCAGTCGTTCAAGCTCCTTGGCCAGACGAATCTTCTCGGCGGCGACGTCGATCTCGATCTTCAGCATCAGCTTGAAGTCGCCGACGATCTGCACCGGCGCATCGGTTTCCGGCAGTTCGGCGGCAACCGTGACTTCCGAGAGCTTGCCCAGCACCTGCACATAGGGTGCATAGGCCTTGAGCACTTCGATATTGCCCGCAGCCACGAGTGGCACGCGTTGGGCCGGGGAGATACTCATCTCGCCGCGCAGGCTGCGGCAGGCCGTCACCATTTCCTTGAGCTGCGTCATCCAGGCTTCGGCCGCCGTATCGATCTTCTCCGGCTGCGACCTGGGGTAAGCCTGCAGCATGATGGACTTACCGGCGACATCCACGCCGGTCATCGGCGCCACGGTCTGCCACAGCTCTTCGGTGATGAAGGGAATCAGCGGGTGGGCGAGGCGCAGGACGGTTTCGAGCACACGCAGCAGGGTGCGGCGGGTGCCGCGCTGGGTCGCTTCGTTGCCGGTCTGGATCTGCACCTTGGCGAGCTCGAGGTACCAGTCGCAGTATTGATCCCAGACGAATTCGTACACTGTCTTGGCGAGCAGGTCGAAACGGTAGTCGGCGAAGTGCTGCGCCGCTTCGCTCTCAACGCGCTGCAGCTCGGACACGATCCAGCGGTCGGCTTGCGAGAAGTGATGATAGCCGTCGGGTGCGCAATCGCCGGGGGCGCAGGGGCCGGGCTTGCCGAAGCCGCAGTCCTGGCCTTCGCAGTTCATCAGTACGAAACGCGTGGCGTTCCACAGCTTGTTGCAGAAGTTGCGATAGCCCTCGCAGCGCTGCATGTCGAACTTGATGTCGCGGCCGGGCGAGGCGAGCGAGAGGAAGGTGAAGCGCAGCGCATCGGTGCCGAACCCGGGAATGCCTTCCGGGAATTCCTTCTTGGTGCGCTTGGCGATCTGTTCGGCCTGCTTGGGGTTCATGAGACCCGTGGTGCGCTTGGCGACGAGGTCGTCGAGGCCGATGCCGTCGATCAGGTCGATCGGATCGAGCACATTGCCCTTGGACTTCGACATCTTCTGGCCTTCGGCATCGCGGATCAGGCCGTGCACATACACGTCCTTGAACGGGATCTTGCCGGTGATGTGCTTGGTCATCATGACCATGCGCGCCACCCAGAAGAAGATGATGTCGAAGCCGGTGACGAGAACCGTCGAGGGCAGATAGAGGTCGAGCGCCGGGTTCGACTTGGCCGGCCACTCGGGCGTCCAGTCCAGCGTCGAGAAGGGCCACAGCGCGGACGAATACCAGGTGTCGAGCACATCGTCGTCGCGGCGCAGCGCGCCGGTGTAGCCGTCCTTGGCCGCCATGGCTTCGGCTTCGCTTTGGTCATGCGCGACGTAGACCTTGCCGTTGTCGCCATACCAGGCCGGAATCTGGTGGCCCCACCACAGCTGACGCGAGATGCACCAGTCCTGGATATTGTTCAGCCACTGGTTGTAGGTATTGACCCAGTTTTCCGGGTGGAACTTGATTTCGCCGGAGGCGACGACATCCAGCGCCTGCTGGGTGATGCTCTTGCCATTGGCGCCCGGCTTGGTCATGGCGACGAACCACTGGTCGGTGAGCATGGGTTCGATCACGACATTGGTACGGTCGCCGCGCGGCACCTTCAACTTGTGCTTGTCGACCTGCACCAGGAGGCCGGCGGCTTCGAGATCGGCGACGATCTGCTTGCGGGCGACAAAGCGGTCCATGCCGCGGTACTGGGCCGGGGCTTCGTCGTTGATCTTGGCATCCAGCGTGAGGATGCAGATCATCGGCAGCTTGTGGCGCTGGCCGACGGCGTAGTCGTTGAAGTCGTGTGCTGGGGTGACCTTGACCACGCCGGTGCCGAACTCGCGGTCGACATAGTCGTCGGCGATGATCGGAATCTCGCGATCGGACAGCGGCAACTTGACGGTCTTGCCGATCAGGTGCGCGTAACGCTCGTCTTCCGGGTGCACCATCACGGCGGTGTCGCCGAGCATGGTTTCCGGACGCGTGGTGGCCACGGTCAGCGAGCCCGATCCGTCGGCGAGCGGGTAGCGGATGTGCCACAGCGAGCCGTCCTCTTCCTCGGACACGACTTCGAGGTCGCTGACTGCGGTGTGCAGCACCGGATCCCAGTTGACGAGACGCTTGCCGCGGTAGATCAGGCCTTCGTTGTAGAGACGAACGAAGGTCTCGGTGACGATCTTGGAAAGGCCGGAGTCCATCGTGAAGCGCTCGCGTGACCAGTCGGGCGAGGTGCCCAGGCGACGCATCTGCTTGGTGATGGTGTTACCGGAGAACTCCTTCCACTCCCACACCTTTTCCAGGAATTTTTCACGGCCGAGGTCGTGGCGCGACACGCCTTGCGCGTCGAGCTGGCGTTCGACGACGATCTGGGTGGCGATGCCGGCGTGGTCGGTCCCCGGCTGCCACAGCGTGTTGTCGCCCTTCATTCGATGGAAGCGAGTGAGCGCGTCCATGATGGTCTGGTTGAAGCCGTGGCCCATGTGCAGCGTCCCCGTGACATTGGGCGGCGGCAGCAGGATGCAGAAGGCGTTCGGATTGCTGGTGTCGAGGCCGGCCTTGAAATGTCCGGCGGTTTCCCAGGCGGGGTACCAGCGGCGCTCAATGTCGGCCGGCTCGAAGCTCTTGGCGAGTTCCATGATCTACAGCGGAGGGCTAATGGGGGAACCCGCAATTATACGGGAGTGAAGGCTGCCTTCCCCCTCGGCCTCTTCGCCAGAGAACGAGGCGGAAGCGCGCTTCGATGAGGGCTGACGACCTACTTCGGCGGTTTTGCGGACTTGAACAGCGGTTGCTGGTCGAACATGGGTCGGGTCAGCAGCTCGGCCCGCAGGCGCGCGGCGAGTTCGAGCTTCAACTGCTCGGCCACGCTGTCGAGCGCTTGCGACAGCGCGTGCGGCAATTGCGTGGCGATCCAGCGTTCCAGCGCGCGCGCCAGTTCGGCGTCGTTGGCGCCGACCGCAGCGTGGATGCGCGCCGTGATCTCATCCTCGGCGGCGCGGCTTGCGGCCCCGATCAACTGGTCGGCCTCGACCACCTCCGTCAGAACCGGAACATCGCCGCTGTCGACTTCGGCCGGGCCCACGGGGCCGACCGGCTTCGGCGCTGATTCGGCGCCCGCGACGAAGACGCGACGATGGCGGCGCATCAGGGCATCGGCCTGAGACAGCAGCGAGGTGGCTTGATTCGGGTTCTCGTCGCTCATGCTTGTTCGCTCGCAATATCCTTGAACTGCACTTCGTAGCCGCGTTCACGATAGAACTTGACGCGCTCCCGCCCGCTATTGCGCACATCGTCTTCCTGGCTGACGACTTCGACCAGACTCTCGAAACGGGCAAAGCCCGGCGGCAGTTCGTCGCTGAGGTTCAGCAGGCGTTGGTCTTGCGTGCTGCGCGAGAGTTCCTCTTCATTGCGCACGATCAGAACCGGCGTTTCCGCCGCCAGCGACGAATCTCCCATGCAGTGCGGAATGAAGCCCGTCGAGTGCTGCGTCCACAGCAGGTTGTCGAGCTGCAGGGCAAGTCCGCGATCCGGCGCATAGATCGTGATCGCCTTCTTCTGCGCCCACGCGCCGCTGATCAGGCGCAGCGCGTAGGGCAGTCGATCATGCATGCCGTGATAGAAAAATATCTTCGTCATCGGCGCAATCTTAAACCCGGCCGGCGCGCCCCATCAGGAAGTGCGTCAGCAGCGGCACGGGACGCCCGGTGGCGCCCTTGTCCTTGCCGGAGCGCCATGCGGTGCCGGCGATGTCGAGGTGGGCCCAGTCGTACTTGCCGGTGTAGCGGGCGAGGAAGCAGGCGGCAGTAATGCTGCCGGCCGGGCGGCCGCCGATATTCGCCATGTCGGCGAAATTGCTCTTCAGTTGCTCCTGATAGTCGTCCCACAGCGGCATATGCCAGGCGCGGTCGCTGGAGTCCTGTCCGGCGTCGAGCAGCTCGCGGGCGAGGCTGTCGTTGTTGGAGAACAGGCCCGAGGCGACGTGGCCGAGCGCAATCACGCAGGCGCCCGTGAGTGTGGCCACGTCGACCACGCACTGCGGCTCAAAGCGTTCCACGTAGGTCAGCGCGTCGCACAATACAAGGCGGCCTTCGGCATCGGTATTGAGGATTTCCACGGTCTGCCCCGACATCGAGGTGACGATGTCGCCCGGCTTGGTCGCGCCTCCACCCGGCATATTCTCGGTGGTCGGAATGGCGACGATGAGATTGATCGGCAGCGCCATCTGCGCCGCGGCCTTGATCGTGCCCAGCACGCTGGCCGCTCCGCCCATGTCGTACTTCATCTCGTCCATCTCGGCGGCGGGCTTGAGCGAAATGCCGCCAGTGTCGAAGGTGATGCCCTTACCGACCAGCACGATAGGCTTTTCGTCCTTCCTGCCGTTCAGATATTGCAGGACGATGAATTTCGGCGGTTCGTGCGAGCCCTTGGCGACGGAGAGCAGGGTGTTCATGCCCAGTTTTTCCATGTCGGCGCGCTCGAACACGTCGAGTTTCATCTTGTATTCGTCGGCCAACGCCTTGGCGGTGGCAGCAAGATGCGACGGGGTGCAGAAGTTGCTCGGCAGGTTGCCGAGATCCTTGGCCATGCTCATGCCGGCAGCGATGGCCTGACCGTCGATCAGCGCCTGCTCGGCATCCTTGAGTTCGCTGCGGCGACCGACGCAGAAGGTCAGCTTGCGCAGTGGGCGGCGTACTTCGTTCTTTTTCGACTTCAACTGGTCGAAGCGATACAGCGTGTCGAGCGCGACCAGCGCAGCCTGGCGGATGCGCCAGCCAGCGTCGCGTTTCTTGAGATTGAGTTCGGTAAGGTAAACGGTGCCGTCAAAGCCGCCGGTTTCGTTGAGCGTGCGCACGGCGGTGGCGATGGCGTTGCGATACTCCTTTTCGCGGAACTCCTTTTCCTTGCCGAGGCCTACCAGCAGCACGCGGTCGGCCAGCGTGCCGGGCACGTTGTGCAACAGCAGCGTGCTGCCGGCCTTGCCCTCCATGTCGCCGCGGCGAATGATGTCGGACAAGAATTGGTGCGATGCGTTGTCGATGATCTCGGCAGGCACCGACAGCTTGCGCGGCTCGTACACGCCGACGACGACGCAGGCGCTGCGCTGTTTTTCGGGGCTGCCGCTTTTTATGCTAAATTCCATGCGCTTCTCCAGGTTTTTCCGGCTGCTTCTTGGTCGCTTGTACGGCGCCTACCCGATACGGTTTCCCGACGCAGGCTGCCGCTGCTGACAAGGCGGTTCGGCGTCGATCAGTGTTTGTCGCCGTCGCACCGGACACGAAAAGTTTAAAAACTTGGTTGTCTTCACGAATTATCCTCATTTTTGCCTGAAAAGCCAAAACAACGATGATTTTCCGCCGCGCCGTTCAGCGCGAATTCGGCCAGACTGCGCTGGTGGTCTTTGTGGCCCTGTTTTCCATTCTGATGACCACGCAGCTCATCCGTCTGCTGGGTCAGGCCGCCGGCGGGAGCGTGGCGCCCGAGGCGGTGCTGGCGTTGCTCGGATTCGGCGCACTGAGCTATCTGCCCGTGTTGTTGTCGTTGACGCTTTTCGTCGCCGTACTGATGACCTTGTCGCGCATGTATCGCGACTCGGAAATGGTGGTCTGGCTGTCCTGCGGCTTGTCGCTCAAGGACTGGATCGGTCCGGTGCTGCGCTTTGGGGGTGGCATCATTCTGGTCATTCTGGCCTTGTCCATGTATCTGGCTCCGTGGGCGCTCGCGAAGAGCAACGAGTTTCGCCAGCGCATGGAGCAGCGTGACGATCTGTCAAAGGTTTCGCCGGGGGTTTTTCGCGAGTCCTCCTCGGGCGAGCGGATTTTCTTCGTCGAAGGCGTGAGCGGCACGAAGTCGGAGAACGGGCAGGTCAAGAACGTGTTCATCAACTCGATTCAGCATGGCCGGCTCGGCATCATGGCGGCCGCCAACGGGCACGTCGAGCAGGCACCCAACGGCGACCGCTTCGTGGTACTCGAACGGGGACATCGCTATGAGGGCATGCCCGGCACGCCCGAATATCGCGTCATGGAGTTTGAGCGCTATGCCCTGCGTACGGAAACCAGCGAGGCGCGTGGCCTGACGGAGTCACCGCGCGGCCTGTCCCTGCACCGCCTGTTGAGCGAGCCGACGCCAATCAATCGGGGCGAGCTCCTGTGGCGTATCGGCATCCCTGTGTCCGCTGCGGTGCTGGCGCTTATGGCAATTCCCCTGTCCTTCGTGAATCCGCGCGCCGGTCGCGCCAACAATCTGATCTTCGCCGTGCTTGCCTTCATGATCTACAGCAACCTCATCAGCCTGAGCCAGGCCTGGGTCGCACGCGGCAAGCTGTCGTTCGAGCTTGGCGTGTGGGTGGTGCACCTCGCGATGCTGCTGCTGCTGCTGCTGCTGTTCTGGCGACGTCTTTCACTGTTCTCGTGGAGACGCTTGTGGCAGTGATGAAAATCTTCGAGCGCCACCTGGCGCGCGAAATCTACGGCGCAACCCTTCTGGTGCTGGCGGCCTTCCTGATGCTGTTCTCCTTTTTCGACCTGATTTACGAGTTCGAGTCGATTGGTAAGGGGGGGTATCAGTTGCAGCACGCTCTGTTGTATGTGTTGCTGCTGGTGCCGGGGCGTGCCTACGAGCTGTTCCCGGTCGCGGTGCTGATCGGCTCGCTGTATGCCTTGACTCAGTTGGCGCGTCATTCCGAAATCACCGTGCTGCGCACCTCGGGGGCGGCGACCCCGGCCTTCCTGCGGGCCTTGGTGAAGATCGGCATTCCCTTTGTGCTCGCAACTTTTCTGATTGGCGAAGTCTTGGCGCCGGTGGCCGAAAAGACGGCGCAACAGGTGCGCCTCACGGCCATGAGCCAACTGGTGGCGCAGGAGTTCCGCACCGGCCTCTGGGTCAAGGACGACAAGGCTTTTGTGAATATCCGCGAAACCACGTCGGAAGGCGGCCTGCGCGGTGTCCGTATCTACCAGTTCGATCAAAACTTCGAATTGCAGACCATCAGCGAGGCGGAGAGCGGAGAGTTCAGGGCGCCCGATATCTGGGCGCTCCGCAATGTCGCCCGGACCACGCTCAGGGGGGATGGCGCGAGCATCGAGCACTTGCCGGACCTGAGCTGGCAATCGAGCCTCAACCCCGACATCCTGTCGGTGCTGATGGTGAATCCGGAGCGCATGTCGATCGATCGTCTCTACCGCTACATCGAACATCTGAGCGCCAATCAGCAAAAGACCGACCGCTACGAGATCGCACTCTGGAAAAAGCTGATCTATCCGCTCGCCTGTCTGGTGATGATGGCGCTGGCGCTGCCCTTCGCCTATCTGCAGGATCGCATGGGCGCTGTCGGCATCAAGGTGTTCGCCGGCATCATGCTGGGCGTCATCTTCAACATGCTGAACGGGCTTTTTTCCAGCCTCGGCATGCTCAACGACTGGGCGCCCTTTGTCTCCGCCATTACCCCCAGTGCGCTGTTCGTCCTGACGGCGTCGGTGATGCTGTGGTGGTCGGAACGACGATAGCGGGGATGCCCTGCTGCAGTGCGGCGGGCTAGCGCGGCTGAGAGGTGCCCTGGAAGACGATCCGGGTGCCGACGAGCCGGTCGTGCAGGAACTGTCGGTCGCGATCAAAGAAAGCCCACAGCACGCTTACCGTGGCGCCCAGATACGGATACCAGCGCGCGACAGGCATGCCGACCAGCGCAAGCTGGATGACGTAGATCATGAGCAGGGGAATCGCCAGGGCGAGCAGGCAGCGCAGAATGAGCTGATGCAGTGACGGCTTGCCGCCATCGGCGCGGATGAGCTGCATTTTCCAGGTCTGCATCGCCAGTGTCTGGCCGTGCTTGTACCAGTACCAGACAAAGTAGGCACCGATCACGCCGAAGAAATTCAGGCCGACGAGCCAGGTCGGCGCCGCGATGTTGAAGACCATTCCCAGCACAAGGTGCGGCACCATGAAGGTAACGGAAAGCACGCCCAGCAAAAGCAGGCACTCGTAGGCCATGCTGGCGAGCCGGCGGCGCAGGCCGGGCACTTCGGCGGACGTGCCCATCAGGGTTGCGGCGCGGTGGCAGGTGCCGTTTCGGCCGGCGCCAAAGGCGCCTCGCCGGCCGGTGCGGCGGTGCCCGGCACCGGTGCCGCGGGAGGCGTTGCGACAGGCGCCGGTGCCAGCGTCGTTACCGGCGCTGGCAATTGCTGAACGGGAATCGTCGGCATGCCGGGCCGCAAGGTTTTGGCGGAAAGAACTGAAGTCGCCTGCCGGGACTTTTCCTTTGCCTGCTGCTGGGCCTCGGCCTTTTTGCGCGCGGCTTCAGCCTGCAGGCGCTGTCTTTCCTCTTCCGGCAGCTCCTGATATTTTTCCCATTGCTCGCGCATGGTGGCACGCTGCTCAGGCGGTGCCTGGCGCAGGGCCTTGTACTTGGCGCGTATCGTCTGCTTTTGCTGCGGCGTGAGCTTGGCCCATTCTCCCATCTGGCCTTGAACACGCGTCTGCTCTTCCGGCGTCAGATGCGGATAGCGGGCGGCGATGCCGATCCACTTTCTGCGGCGGGCATCGTCCATCTGATCCCACTCAGAGCTGAGCGGGGCGAGGAACTGCTTCTGCTGGGGGCTCAGTTCCTGCCAGGAGGGCTGTCTGAGCAAGGGAAATTCGAAAGCGGTAACCTGGGTGACGAGCAGCGCGGCTGTCAGTCCGAGGATGGCGATGCGGCGTTGACCCATGCTTGAAAACCGTCGTCCAGGTAGGCGTTAATGGGCAGCTCGTCGGAGAGCAGTGCGCTGTCGATCTCTTCGGTTTCGTTGTCCCGCATCGTGTCATTGATGTACAGGGCACCGGCAGCGCCGATAACCAAGGCGAAGGCTAACACGGTGGGTGCCAGGCTGCTACGGAAGAAATCTGCGGTTACATGGCCGATGCCGGCAAGGCTCAGCAGGGCGGCCGGCTGGCGCTGGTGGCCGAGCGCGGCGGTGCGCGCCTGGTGCAGGCGTGTCGCGATCTTGGCATCGAGCGTGTCGGTTCCCTCATAGAGAACATGACGGATCTTGTGTGCGAATTGCAGTTCTTCGTTCATCATAGCTTTATCCCCCGTGCCGCAAGGGCACTCGCCAAAGCATGTGTGGCCCGGGAGCAGTGGGTCTTGACGCTACCCTCCGAACATCCCATGGCCAAAGCAGTCTCGGCTATATCCATGTCTTCCCAGTAACGCATGAGGAAGGCTTCGCGTTGACGTGGCGGCAATCTTTCTATCTCTTTCTCAATTAAAGCAAGGACTTGCGATTGTTCGAGCCGCTTTTGCGGGTTGACTCCTGTCTGTGACTGGTCGGCGACGTCAATAGTTTCCAGCGGATCGCTGTCTTCGTCGTCGCTTGGGCTCAGGGCCGACAGCACCGTGGTCCACAGCGAACGCACCTTGCTGCGGCGGTAGAAGTCCCGGATGGTGTTCTGCAGGATGCGCTGGAACAGCATCGGATACTCGTCCGCCGGACGGTCGCCGTATTTTTCGGCGAGCTTCATCATGGCGTCCTGAACGATATCCAATGCGGATTCCTCATTGCGCACGGCGTACAGCGCCTGTTTGTAGGCGCGGCGTTCGACTTCGGCCAGGAAGTCCGATAGTTGCGTGCGGGAGGCCAGAAGAAATGTCCTTGTTTGTTATGGGGAAAACCGAGAAAAGTCCTGACTGAAACTTGACCTGAAGGGGCTCTCGGTATTAAGGTTACGGGTTTTCCCCGAAACAAACCCCTTTAGGCGGATTCGTAATGGTATTGACTGGCGCGGAAATTGTAATCAGGTGCCTGCAGGAAGAAAAGGTCGAGTATATCTTCGGTTACCCCGGTGGCTCGGTCCTGCACATTTATGATGAGCTCTTCAAGCAGGACAAGATCAAGCACATCCTGGTACGCCATGAGCAGGCGGCCGTCCATGCGGCCGACGCTTATTCGCGTTCCTCGCACAAGGTCGGCGTGTGCATGGTCACCTCCGGCCCCGGCGTCACCAACGCCGTCACCGGCATCGCCACGGCCTACACCGACTCGATCCCCATGGTCGTGATTTCCGGTCAGGCGCCGACACACATGATCGGTCAGGATGCCTTCCAGGAGTGCGACACGGTCGGCATCACGCGTCCCTGCGTCAAGCACAACTTCCTCGTGAAGGACGTCAAGGATCTGGCCGTCACCATCAAGAAGGCCTTCTACATCGCCCAGAGCGGCCGCCCCGGCCCCGTGCTTGTCGACGTCCCGAAGGACCTGGGCGTCGACAAGTGCGAGTTCGACTATCCGAAGAGCGTCACCATCCGCTCCTATAATCCGGCGACCAAGGGTCACAGCGGCCAGATCAAGAAGGCCGTGCAGTTGCTGCTGGAAGCCAAGCGCCCGCTGATCTACGCTGGCGGCGGCATCATCCTGTCGAACACTGCGGATCGCCTGACCAAGCTCGCACACATGCTGGAAGTGCCGGTCACCAACACCCTCATGGGCCTGGGCGGCTTCCCCGCGACCGACAAGCAGAACCTCGGCATGCTGGGCATGCACGGCACCTACGAAGCCAATATGGCCATGCAGCACGCCGATGTGCTGCTCGCCATCGGCGCGCGCTTCGACGACCGCGTGATCGGCCATCCTGAGGACTTTGCCTCGGTGCCGCGCAAGATCATCCACGTCGACATCGATCCGTCCTCGATCGCCAAGCGCGTCAAGGTGGACGTGCCCATCGTCGGCAATCTCAATGAAGTGCTGGACGAGCTGATCGCTCAGCTCAAGGCCTCCGAAGGCAAGGTCGAGCCTAAGGCGCTCGCCTCCTGGTGGAAGGACATCGACGGCTGGCGCAAGAAGGACAGCTTGAAGTACAAGATGGGCAAGGAAATCATCATGCCCCAGTACGTGATCGAGAAGCTCTACGAGGTCACCGGCGGCGAAGCCATCGTCACGTCCGACGTCGGCCAGCATCAGATGTGGGCCGCCCAGTACTACAAGTTCGACAAGCCGCGTCGCTGGCTGAACTCGGGCGGTCTGGGTACCATGGGCTACGGCCTGCCGGCCGCCATGGGCGCAATCTTCGCCAACCCCAAGACCCCGGTCGCCTGCGTGACGGGCGAAGGTTCGATCCAGATGAACATTCAGGAGATGTCGACCTGCAAGCAGTTCCGTCTGCCGGTCAAGATCGTTAACCTGAACAACCGCTATCTGGGCATGGTGCGCCAGTGGCAGGAAATGTTCTATGGCAACCGCTATTCCGAATCCTATGTGGATGCGCTGCCCGACTTCGTGAAGCTGGCCGAGGCCTATGGTCATGTCGGCATGCAGATCACCAAGCCGGCCGACGTCGAACCCGCCCTGCGCGAAGCCTTCGTCAAGCACAAGAACGAACTCGTCTTCCTCGACTTCCTCACCGATCCGACTGCCAACGTGTACCCGATGGTGGCCAACGGCAAGGGGCTGTCGGAAATGGTTCTGGCTGAGGACCTTTAAGATCATGCGCCATCTGATTTCCATTCTTCTCGAAAACGAAGCGGGCGCGCTGGCCCGCATTTCCGGCCTGTTCTCTGCGCGCGGTTACAACATCGAATCCCTGACCGTCGCGCCGACCGAAGATCCGTCGATGTCGCGCATGACCATCGTCAGCATCGGTTCCGACGACGTCATCGAGCAGATCACCAAGCAGCTCAACAAGCTGATCGACGTGATCAAGGTCGTGGATCTGTCCGAGGCTGCACACGTTGAGCGCGAGCTCATGCTCATCAAGGTCCGCGCCGTCGGCAAGGACCGCGAGGAAATGAAGCGCATGGCGGACATCTTCCGCGGCAATATCATCGACGTGACTGATTCGACTTATCTGGTCGAGCTGACCGGCGACAGCGTAAAGCTCGATGCCTTCATCGGTGCGATCGACAACGACCTGATCCTCGAAACCGTCCGGACCGGCGTTTGCGGCGTGGGTCGCGGCGACAGAATCCTCAAGGCGTAGCCTTGAGGATTCTGTCGCCCCAATTTAAAACGCAAGGGGGCTGAGCCCCCTTGGAACCCCTTACTCGTTAGTTATTCCAAGGAAAAACACATGAAAGTCTATTACGACAAAGACGCCGACATCTCCCTGATCAAGGGCAAGAAGGTCACCATCGTTGGTTACGGTTCGCAAGGCCACGCCCATGCCCTGAACCTGAAGGAATCCGGCGTGAACGTCACCGTCGCCCTGCGCAAGGGCGGCGCTTCCTGGAGCAAGGCCGAGGCCGCCGGTCACACCGTGTCCGAAATCGCCGCGGCCGTGAAGGACGCCGATGTCGTCATGATGCTGCTGCCGGATGAAAATATTCCCGCCGTCTACAAGGCCGACGTCGCACCGAACATGAAGAAGGGCGCCGCTCTGGCTTTCGCCCACGGCTTCAACGTGCACTACAACCAGGTGATCCCGCGTGAAGACCTCGACGTGATCATGATCGCGCCGAAGGGCCCGGGCCACACCGTGCGTTCCGAATACCTCAAGGGCGGCGGCGTGCCGACCCTGATCGCTGTTTACCAGGACAAGTCCGGCAAGGCCAAGGACATCGCCCTGTCCTATGCTTCCGCCAACGGCGGCGGCAAGGCCGGCGTGATCGAAACCAACTTCCGTGAAGAAACCGAAACCGACCTGTTCGGCGAACAGGCCGTGCTGTGCGGCGGCGCCGTCGAACTGGTCAAGGCCGGTTTCGAAACCCTGGTTGATGCCGGCTACGCGCCGGAAATGGCCTACTTCGAGTGCCTGCACGAGCTCAAGCTGATCGTCGACCTGATGTACGAAGGCGGCATCGCCACCATGAACTACTCGATCTCGAACAACGCCGAGTACGGCGAGTACGTGACCGGCCCGCGCGTCATCGCCGGCGAAGCGCGTGCCGCCATGAAGGAATGCCTGGCCAACATCCAGAACGGTGAATACGCCAAGCGCTTCATCCTGGAAGGCCGCACCGACTACCCGGAAATGACCGCCCGCCGTCGCCTGACTGCCGATCATCAGATCGAGAAGGTCGGTTCGCAGCTGCGCGCGATGATGCCGTGGATCAGCAAGAACAAGCTGGTTGATCAGTCCAAGAACTGAGAAAGCCTGCTGCGGTAGAATCAAAAAGGGCACAGCGCGCTGTGCCCTTTTTTTGCGGTAGTCCAATAACAACCAGACGAACAGACCGGAGTCCCATGAGCGCATACCCGCATCCCATCCTTGCCCGTGAAGGCTGGCCCATCATGATCGGTGTTGCCGCCGTCGCTGTCGTCGTCACGGCGCTGGCCGGCTGGGCTTGGGCGGCGCCGGTCTGGATTTTCTTCGCCTTCTGCGTGCAGTTTTTCCGCGATCCGCCGCGCGAGATTCCGCAAGGCGAAAAGCTGGTGCTGTCGCCCGCCGACGGCCGTATCGTCGCCATCGAGCCGGTGCGCGATCCCTGGCTCGAACGCGACACGCTCAAGATCAGCGTGTTCATGAACGTTTTCAATGTGCACTCCAACCGCAGCCCGGTAGATGGTGAGATCAAGGGCGTGTGGTATCACCCCGGCAAGTTCGTCAATGCCGATCTGGCCAAGGCCTCGACCGAGAACGAGCGCAATGCGCTGCATATCCGCAGCGGCAATCACGATGTGACCTGCGTGCAAGTTGCCGGTCTGATTGCGCGCCGCATCCTTTGCTACGTCAAGGTCGGCGATGCGCTGAGCCGCGGCCAGCGCTACGGCTTCATCCGCTTCGGTTCGCGAGTGGATGTCTATCTGCCGACCAGCAGTCGCGTCAAGGTCACGATCGGCGACAAGGTCAGCGCGACCACCACGGTATTGGCGGAACTTCCGTAAGCGCGCCTTAGTCTCTGCGTATAATCCAGCATCCATTTTCCAGGTCCAGCCCATGTCGGATATCGGTCAACGCAAGCCCCTGCTGACGCCTGAACGCCGTCGCCGCGGGATTTACATCCTGCCGAATCTGTTTACGACGGCCAATCTGTTCGCCGGTTTCTACGCCATCGTCCAGGCGATGAACGGGAACTGGGAATATTCTGCCATTGCGATCTTCATCGCCATGGTGCTTGACGGTCTGGACGGCCGCGTCGCGCGCATGACGCACACGCAGAGCGAGTTCGGCGTCGAGCTGGACTCCCTGTGCGACATGTTGTCCTTCGGCGCTGCGCCGGCGCTGATCATCTACGAGTGGGCGTTGCGCGGTATGGGCAAGCTGGGCTGGATCGCCGCCTTCGTCTACTGCGCCGGCGCCGCCCTGCGTCTGGCGCGCTTTAACACCAACGTCGGTATCGTGGACAAGCGCTTTTTCCAGGGCTTGCCCAGTCCGGCCGCGGCGGCTCTCGTCAGCGGTCTTCTCTGGGTCTTCAACGATCTCGGTTATCAGGGCGAGGAAGTGCGCTGGTTTGCATTCGCGCTGACCCTGTTCGCCGGCCTGACCATGATCAGCAACGTGCCTTACTGGAGCGGCAAGGACATCAATTTGCGCAAGAGCGTGCCCTTCATTGTCGTGCCGGCGATCGCGCTGTTCTATGTCCTGATCGCTTCCTACACGCCCGGTGTGTTGTTTGGCCTGTTCCTGATCTACGCCGCGTCGGGCTATGCCCTGCTGGTGTGGCGATTCACGCAGCGCCGCAAGAATCCGCCGTCTGCTGAGGCCTGAACGTCTTACCGCTCAGGCAGGGCGGCGTGGCTGAGCGGCTCGCGTCGCCCTGGCGTAGTAGATGGCGCTGACGAAAAAGGTCACGGTCAGGAAGGTTTCGGCGATGGCCAGTTGCTGCGACAGGCCGCTATCCGAAGTGGCGCGCACCGTGCCTTCGGTGAAATAGAGCAGGATCAGCATCGACATCCACTGGTAGGTGTAGCGCTTGCCGCGCAGGATGCCGAAAAGCGCGAACAGCAGCGGCACGACCTTCAGCACCAGCATCGAGCCGCCCGGACGCAGGGGTGCGAGCCACAGCTCCCAGACCGTACACAGCAGAATCAGGGCAACCAGACTGACGCTGCTGACGGCATTCAGCAGACGCGTGTTGTTCAGCATGCTCATGCGCTCAGCTTCTTCGCAGTTTCGGCCAGGCGGCGGCCCAGGGCAATCGCCAGTTTGCGCTCGGTTTCGCCGGATTCGGCGCGGCCTTCGCTGCCGCTGACATGGCTGGCGCCGTAAGGTCCGCCGCCTTCGCGCGTGGCCGTCAGTTCGGATTCGGTGAAGGGCAGGCCGACAATCAGCATGCCGTGGTGCATGAGCGGCAGCATCATCGACAGCAGCGTGCTTTCCTGCCCGCCATGCATGCTGGCGCCGGACGTAAACAGTGCCGCGGGTTTGCCCGCGAGCGTGCCGGCCAGCCAGTCGGCAGCGGTCGAATCCCAGAAATACTTCATCGGGGCGGCCATATTGCCGAAGCGTACCGGGCTGCCCAGCGCGAGCCCGACGCATTCGGAAAGATCGTTCAGCTCGACGTAGGGCGCGCCGCCGACGGGGACTTCCGGCTCCGTGGCTTCGCACACGGCGGAAACGCGCGGCACGGTGCGCAGGCGCGCAGCCATGCCCTCGACCTGCTCGACTCCGCGGGCAATGGCCTGCGCCAGTTGGCGCGTGCCGCCGTGATGACTGTAGTAAAGCACCAGGATTTCCTGCATCTTTTTCGACTTTGCGGTAAACGGATTTCAAACGATTATATGCGCATGTTGCTCACCCCAATCCGGCTGGTAAGCCGCGTCGTTCATCGCTATCGTACCGAGCGCTGCGGCCAGACCGCGGCTGCGCTCGCATTCACGACGGTACTCGGGCTGGTGCCCATGGTGGCCGGCGCCGTTGCGCTGATTTCCATTCTGCCCTTCGGCAGCGGCCTCGGCGCCGCCGTGCAGAAGTTCCTGCTGGCAAACCTGCTGCCCGACAAGGCGGGCATCGTCATCACCAAGTATGTGACTCAGTTTGCCAGCAAGGCGGTGCGCCTGACCTGGATCGGCGCGCTGACGCTCGCGGTGACGGCCATGCTGCAAATGCTGACCATAGAGCGCACCTTCAACATGATCTGGCGCATACGCATTCCGCGGCCCTTGTACAAACGCATTCTCCTGCATGCCACCGCCTTGCTGATGGGGCCGGTGGTGTTCGGGATCGCGCTGGTAGCCGTCACCTATCTGATTACGACATCGCTCGGCCTGCTCAGCGATCCGGGCGACTGGCTGGCCGGCTTCCTGATGCGCGCCCTGCCGTTCGCCTTCATGGTGGCCTTGTTCGGGCTGCTGTACTGGGGCGTGCCGAACCGTTCGATTCCCAAGTCGCATGCGCTCTTCGGTGGCGTCTTCACCGGTGGCTGCATGCTCGGGATACAGAAGCTGCTCAGCATCTATGTCCACTACTTTTCCGCGCAGGCCATGATCTATGGCACGTTTGTGGCCGTCCCGATTTTCCTGTTGTGGCTGTATCTGTCCTGGACCGTGATACTCATCGGCGCCTACATCGTGGCCGAACTGCCGCAGGCGGAGTAGTCAGCCGCCGGGGTGCTGGAGTCGCTCGAACTCGAACAGCTCTATGCTGGCGGTCTGGGTGACCAGTGGCAACGGCTTGCATTCGGCGACTTGCAGCTTGCCGGCCTCCTCCTGCATCAGCGCGATCGTGCCGGTTTCGTAGGCGCCACGCTCGGTGAGCAGCGTTTCGCCGCGACCGATGCCGGTAATCGGCGGCAGCAGCAAGGCCGGGATCGGCGCCTCCGGGCGCGACGCCGTACCGATGCGTACGGCTTTCGCATGCGGCGCCAGCACTTCCAGCCCCATTTCCAGATGTTCCGGATTCTCGCTGCGCACCCAGCGCACGATGCACAGGCTCCACGGCTCCTTGTCGTTGCGCCGGATGCCGAGCACCGAGCCGGCCAGCAGGCCCGGCATGTCGCCGGAGATATGCATGGCAGCGTAGCCGGCCGGGCTGTCGTTCATGACCTGCCACTCGTTGATGGCCTGTACGGCGGCATTGCCGGTGAGGTCACCGTTCAGCAGGGCCCAGAGCGAGGACAGGCGCGGGCAAACCTCGACGCGGTAACCGCCGCGACGGCGATTGTGGCGCCGCTGGGGCGGGCTGAGCCAGCGTTTGGCCGCGTGATGCAGAACGTTGCGCCAGGCGCGCGGCGCGGCGAGATTGTCGAGGCTGGCCTGGGTCAGCTTGCCGAGCGTGCGGCAGCTATAGAAGACAAGGCCATCGGCAGCGGGCGGGGCGCGGCGATTGGCCGGCGTGGGCGCCCGTTCGTCGTGCGTATCCACCCAGAGCCAGGACTCGGTCTTGCGGGGCGCGGTGGTTGCCATCTCGACCTGAGTCGCCAGATGTTCGGCATGGCGCCAGAGAAACTCCTGCTCTCGCGGGGTTAACGTGTCGGCCTGTGCGGCATGGACGGCCAGCAACAGGCGCAGACCCTGTTGCGTTGGGCTGTCGAGGTCGCTGTCGGGCGACTGCTGATGGCTGAGCAGGAGCTGGTTGAGTTGTTTCCAGAAGCCCGGCGGTGTTCCGCTGGCTGCTCGCAGCGACAGCTCGTACTGGCGGCGCAGGCTGGTGAGCGCACGCGCTGCCAGCGTATCGCGTCGCCGCCGGGGGCGCTGAAAGCCTTCGCCGACGGCATGTTGCAGTACCTTGAGAAAGCCTTCCGCAAGGTGGCCGTGCAGGTCGACGAGGCTTTGGCTCAGAATGCGCAGATTGCGGGGCAGCGGAGTGCTGACATCCAGCAGCAGCGGGAAAACCAGTTTGTGGATGCGGGCGATGCGCGGTTCGAACAGGTCGAGCAGGCGCAGTAAAACGCCCGGTTGCACCGGCATGGCAACGACAGCGCGCAGGTGTCGACGCAGGGGGATGAGGTCGTCGAGCGGATCTTCGCTCTTGCTTCCCAGCCAGTCGAGTATTTCATTCATGGCTGGCGTGTCGGCCGGTGTATCGTCTTGGGGCACGCGTCGGATTGGATCGGGTTCTGGATACCGAAGGATTCTAGTGGATTTCCCTTGTCCGGGCCCATGAAACCCGGCCTGCCGGCCCGTGGCCATGGCTTTTTCGCCATCCTTGCTGCATTTTGCTCGGTCGGGCGGAAAACCGCGTGGAAACAGGCGGCTAGCGCGGCCAAAGGACATTTGCGGCGGAAACCGCTTAAGCATTGATTCGCGCGGATTTTTCCCCTATAATCGCGGGCTTTCCCCGAATTTTCACCGGAACGAGGTTCCAAAAATGGTCGTTATCCGTCTTGCACGCAGCGGCGCCAAGAAGCGCCCCTTCTTCAACATCGTCGTGACCGACTCGCGCAATCGCCGCGATGGTCGTTTCATCGAGCGCGTTGGTTTCTACAATCCGGTTGCTTCGGGCAATGCCCAAGGCCTGGTTGTGAACGCCGAACGCCTGGCCTTCTGGCAGAGCAACGGCGCCCAACTGTCGCCGACCGCTGCTCGCCTGGTCAAGCAACTCGCCGACAAGAAGGCTGCTTAAGTCACATTGGCTGATACGCGCATGATCGTGCTGGGGCGTCTCGTCGCTCCGTATGGCGTGCGCGGTTGGTTCAAGCTGCACCCTTTCGCCGATGATCCGGCGGCTTGGTGCGGATTGCCGCAGTGGTGGTTGGCTGTCGATCCCGAGCAGGCGCCCGAAACATGGCGCGCGTACAAGCTGGAAGAAGTGCGCGAGCATGGCAAGGGTCTGATCGCCAAGCTCTCCGGTGTCGATGACCGAACCGCTGCGGAAGCCTTGCAAGGCGCCTATGTCGGGGCGCCGCGCGAGGAAATGCCTGAAGTTGAGGACGACGAGTTCTACTGGGATGACCTGGTCGGACTTGAGGTGCTCAACGAAAAGGGCGAAAGCCTGGGCAAGGTGGTTTCCCTGATTTCCGCCGCCGCCAATGACATTCTGGTGGTGCAGGAAGGCGAGGGCGAGCACAAGCAAGAACGTTTGCTGCCTTTTGTCGGCAACGTCGTGCTGGAAGTGGACAAGGCTGCCGGGGCGATCCGCGTGGCTTGGGAACGGGACTGGTAAGGAGTGGCTGGAGCAATGCTCGCCTTCGACGTCATCACCCTGTTCCCCGAGATTTTTGATGCAGTGACCGATGCAGGGATTACTCGGCGGGCGCTGGATCGGAAGTTGTGGGATATCCGTTGCTGGAATCCGCGCGACTTCACCGAGGACAACCACAGGACGGTTGATGACCGGCCTTACGGCGGCGGACCCGGCATGGTGATGCTGGTCGAACCGCTGGAAAAAGCCATCGCGGCGGCGAAAGCGAAGCGTGGCGAGGCCGGCAACGGTAGCGCGAAAGTGATTTACTTCTCGCCGCAAGGCAAGCCGCTTACGCATCAGCGTGTGCTGGAGCTGGCGAAGGAAGATGGAGCGATCCTGCTCTGCGGACGTTACGAGGGAGTGGATGAACGCCTGATCGAACGTTGCGTGGATGAGGAAATATCGCTCGGTGATTTTGTTTTATCGGGCGGCGAAATTCCCGCCCTGGCATTGATCGACGCCTGCGTGCGGCAGTTGCCCGGGGCCTTGAACGATGCCGATTCGGCGGTGGAGGATTCCTTCGTCGCCGGGCTTCTGGACTGCGCGCATTACACGCGTCCGGAAACGTATGCAGGCATGGCTGTGCCGGAAGTGCTGATGTCCGGCAACCATGAGAAAATCCGCCGCTGGCGCCTGAAACAGGCGCTGGGGCGAACTTGGCAAAGGCGTCCCGAGCTGCTCGCAGCGCGGGCCCTGAGCAAGGAAGAAGCAACGCTGCTGGAGGAGTTTCGCCAGGAGCTGGGTAGTAAGTAGTCGTAGTAAAAAGAAAGTGTTGGCATCAAGCGGACTGTTGTTCCCCTTGCTCTGTCGAAACGGCTAATAGCCACTGACCATTGGAGTATCAAATGAACCTGATTCAACAACTCGAGCAAGAAGAAATTGCTCGTCTCGGCAAGACCATTCCCGACTTCGCCCCTGGCGACACCGTCATCGTCGGCGTGAACGTCGTTGAAGGCACCCGCAAGCGCGTCCAGCTGTTCGAAGGCGTGGTGATCGGCAAGCGCAACCGCGGCCTGAACTCCAGCTTCACCGTGCGCAAGGTTTCCTCGGGCGAAGGCGTCGAGCGTACCTTCCAGACCTACTCCCCGCTGATCGCCGACATCGAAGTCAAGCGTCGCGGTGCCGTTCGTCGCGCCAAGCTGTACTACCTGCGCGATCGTTCCGGCAAGTCGGCTCGCATCAAGGAAAAGCTGGCGAAGAAGGCCTGATAACGGTCTTCGCGAAAACAAAAGGGCGCTGCGGCGCCCTTTTGTTTTGCCTTGCGCAGACTCGGCCTGACGCCGTCTTCATGGCTTGAGATGGTTGGCGGCGCCGACAAGAAAAAGGGCGCTGTCGCGCCCTTTGCCCCGGAAACCTGCGCGGGTCCTACATGTGCATGTCGTGCGAGGCCCCGCCGCGCAGATCGACCATGTCCGGCTTGATCTCGGCAAAATGCATGACCTTGCCGCCGTATTCCTTGGTGAAGTTCTGAGCCGCTGCCTCTTCGGCAAAGGTGGCGATCGTCGGCCCCATCGAGCCCTGGCGCTTGCCGCCGATCACATACAACGCCGTCTTGGCATCGATCCAGTAGCCCTCCGGGTGGTTCCAGTCGGCCTTGGCCATGTCTTGCACATAGGCCATGCGCACGGGCCGCACCTGCTCGCCGGCGAGCAGGGTGCTGAGCAGCTCCATGGTGTCGCAGAAGAATTCGGGTGCGGGCTTGTCGGCATAGATTATCTGCCCCTTGGGACCCTGATAGTCGGCCAGCAACATGCCGTCGAGCGAGCAGGCAGTGCCGCGTTCGATTTCGACGGGCGCAACCGCTGCCGTTGTCGCCGCCTTGTCGCTGCAGGCGCCGAGCAGGGCGGCAGCGAGCAGAATGGTCAGGGTGCGTCGGAATGCGATGGGCGAGCGGTTCATGGTTTGAATCTCCATTTGGCAAGAATGAGCGGCAGTACGATCCAGATCAGCATCACGCCGCCCATGACGAGTGGACTGCCCAGTGTGGTCGGAACGACGCTGGCGAGTCCGTAAAGCGTGCGTACGTCGTCAAGTGAAAAGATGTTGAGGATGCGAAACACGTCGGCCGGGTTGAGCATGAGCAACCAGGAGAACGTGTCGCCGGGGAAGTATTCGCCGGTGGTGACGAGCAGGCCGAGCAGCAGCAGATCGAACACGAGCACGAAGAAAAACCAGACCGTGATGGCGAGTCCCGAGGCGCGCGTGCGGTCGCGCGCGAATACCGACAGAAGAACGGCGAGGCTCAGGAACGCGAGCCCCAGCAGCACGGAGCTTGCCATGAAGCCGCCGTAATGGAGCAGGGCGCCGCCGCCCATATGGCGCCACAGCACGACCGCCACGAGACCGAAACCGGCCAGGGTGGATAGCGTAAGCGCCATCGCGAGCCCCAGGTATTTGCCGAGGAGCAGCTCGCCGCGCGTGATCGGCAGGGCCAGCAGCAGATCAAGGGAGCCGCGCTCACGTTCGCCGACAACGGCGTCGAAACCCAGCAGCAGTGCGATCAGGGGAATCAGATAGATCACGAGGCTGACCAGACTGGCGATGGTGATCTCGATGGAGCGGAAGCCGACCTGGCCTTGCTGGGCGCTGCCGAAATAGGCGATGACCAGCGAGAAAACGGTGAACACCAGGGCGACGGCAAGCACCCAGCGATTGCGAATGCGGTCGCGGAACTCCTTGGCGGCAACGGCGAAAACGGGCGTGAATTCCATGGCTACCTCAGTTCGAAAGGCCGAAGAACATGTCTTCCAGCGAAGGCTCCTGCAGGCGCAGGTCATGGACACGGTCACCCAGCGGCGTCAGCGCGGCCAGCACGGCCATCTTCTGCTCGCGGGCGCATTGGAAGCGCAGGCCGGTGGCGGTCGCTTCGGCCTGGATGCCGATAGCGGCGGCTAGCGCCTCGACGGCGGCCGGGCCGGCATTGTCGGCGAGATCGATTTCGAAGACGAGCGGGACGTGCGTGCGCTCCCGCAGCGCCTGCACGCTACCCACCGCCTGCACCTGACCTGCGGACAGAATGGCGAGACGGTCTACGCGCTCCTGCAGTTCGGACAGGATGTGCGAGGTGATGATCACGGTGACCCCCTCGCCCTGGAGTTCGCGCAGGGTTTTGTAGAAGTCGCGGATGGCATGCGGGTCAAGGCCGTTGGTTGGCTCGTCGAGAAACAGCACGCGCGGCGAGCCGAGCAGCGCCTGTGCGAATCCCAGACGCTGACGCATGCCCTTGGAGTACTCCCGCACCGGGCGCTGGCCGGCGTGGGAAAGGCCGACGCGCTCCAGCAGGGGCGCGCATTGCGCCAGCGGCGCGCCTTTGAGGCGCGCAAAGAAGTTTAGCGTTTCCAGTCCGTCGAGATTGTCGTAGAGCACCACGTTCTCGGGCAGATAGCCGATGCTGCGGCGCACGGCACGGAAGTTCCGGCCATCCACGCGGGTACCGGCCACGAGAATGTCGCCGCGCGTGACCGGCGTCAGCCCCAGCATCATCTTGAACAGCGTGCTCTTGCCCGCGCCGTTGTGCCCGATGAGGCCGAAAATCTCGCCTTCGCGTATGTCGAGGTCCACGCCGTCTACAGCGTGCAGCGCGCCGTAGTGCTTGTGCACGCCGCGCAGCGCAACCACCGCACTGTCGGCGATGGCCTCAGGATTCGATGAAACGCTAGTCACGCCATTTTCTCCATTCTGGGTTGCCAGGTCGCATGCGTGGATGCGGGTCTACCACCGACGGTACGCGCAGCACCGGAAATTGTCGACTGATGAGGCGCAGCGCCTGTACCGCGGGGCTGGCCAGCAAAAGCTTGAGACTGGGGTAGCGCCAGCTCAGCCGATCCACGACGTCGATGGCTTCGTAGGGAACATCGCCAATGCCGTCGCCATCGCGATCCCAACCCACATAGTTGCTCCAGTGATTGCCACGTTTGGTGCCCCAGGGTTCGTCGCGGGTGCCGACATAGTGCACCTGTTCGCGATTGCCGATGAAGTCGTTGCCCTCCACCTCGTTGCGCGTCGAGCCTGCCGACAGGTACACGCCGATGGCATTGTCGATGACCAGGTTGTTGCTCAGCTTCATGTACTCGACATCGTAGATAAAGAAGCCGCGGCCATTGCGCGCCACCACATTGTTTTCGATCACCGAGTCCTGCAGCGTGCGCAACATGATGCCATGGTCGGAGTTGCCCCAGGCCCTGTTATTGCGGACGATCTGATTCCGCACTTCCATCAGCGCCAGACCGCCGCGGTTGTAGTAGGTATCGTTGTCCTCCCACAGGTTGTAGTAGGAGTTCATGTAGTGCGTGCCGTAACGGCTGTGGTGCAGTTTGTTGCCTTGAAACACCGCATGGTGCGATATGTCTACATAGAGGGCGTCGCGCACGAAGCTGATGTTGTTGTTGAGGATGCGGGCGCGCTGGGAATTGTAGAGCTGTACACCGTTGCCGCGTCGCGCCGAGCTGTAGTCGCGTTTGCCGGTAATCACATTGTGCTCGATCAGCACATCGTTGGACTTTTCCACCCACAGACCGAACAGGTTGTAGGTCAGATCGCAATCGCGCACGATGGCCCTGTCCGAGCCCGGCTTGAAATAGATGCCGGCGTTCTGTTCCTGCAGGCTGCCGCCCGAGTCGCGCACGATGAGCCCTTCGATGACCACATCGGGTGAGGTCACGCGGATGGTGTCGTGCTGGTTGCCGCCGCTGATGGTGGGCCGGCCCAAGCCGCGCAAGGTCAGCGGTTTGTCGATCAGCAGATTGGCCTGGTAGTAGCCACGTGCTATTTCCAGCACATCTCCCGGCGCGGCCGCCTTCACGGCCTTGGCCAGGTCGTCGCCGGGTGCCACGGCGACGGTGGCTGCCTGGCAAGCTGTTGCGAGGCTGAACGCCAGGGCAAGCGCCAGTCGCGACAAGCCATCCATCATGGGATGAACAGCCCCAGCGCCTTCAGTACCAGGAACAGGGCGGCGCCGATCAGCAGGTTCTTGAAGGCAACGTAGCTCAGCATGTCCATGACACCGGCGACGCGATAGTGGTCTCGCCACCATGGGCCGTCCTTCACATAGCGCCGGCCGGACAGGCGGATCAGCACCTCATAGACGCTCCAGCCGAACCACCAGCCGATGATCGCGCCAGAGGACAGGCTGCCCATGGCCGTCATCAGCCAGGCTATCGTCACCGCCAAGGCGAGGGAAATTCCGGCGATCTGCAGGGGGCGCTGACTGCGCCAGCCGTCCTTGCTCCACGGCCACAGGTGGTCGCGCAACTCCAGCAGCACCCATTCGACGAAGCCGACGTCGTGCTTGTGGGCCGGCAGCGTCTGGTCGGTCGGCATGCGCGGATCCGGACCCTTGACCGCCTTGGGCATGATCTGGTCCGCCACCGTTGCCGGATAGAGGGGAATGAAATAGCCGTTATCGCCGATAGGCGTCATTTCGAGGCCGTCCTTTTCGCGACGCTTGCGTTCGCGTGCGAGCGGCGGGCAGCCGCCGGTGTCGGAGTACAGGATCATGCAGTCGAGGCAATGCAGGCATTCGCGGTGATCGATGCGGCCGTCCTCGTCGATGGCCTGCGCGCCGCAGCCGACAGCGCAGGCATGGCAGGCGTTGCAATCCTGCTTGCGCTTGAGTCCGTACCAGCGGAAGGTGCTGGGGATGGCGAGCGATGCGCCGAGCGGGCACAGGTACTTGCAGAAGGGCCGTTCGATGAAGATCGACAGGCCGAGCAGGAAGGCCACGAACAGTCCGTAAGGCCAGGCGCGATTGCTGATGCCGACGAGGAAGGTGGTTTTGAACGGTTCGACTTCGGCCAGCTTTTCAGCGAGGCCCATGGAGAACATCGAAACGGTAAGCAGGCCGAAGAAGATGATGTATTTGAGCCACTTCAGCCGGTCGTGCCACTTCTGCGGCAGGGCCGTCTGGAAGCGCTTCAGGCCGACCATGCGCGCCACCTTGTAGATTGCTTCGGAGAGCGAGCCGAACGGGCACATCCAGCCGCAGAACAGGCCTCGGCCGAACAGGAAGGTGGTGACGATGATGAAGATCCAGAACAGGAAGACGAACGGATCCGACAGGAACAGTGACCAGGTCCACTGGAACAGCAGTGAATGGAACCAGGTCAGCACTTGCGTGATGGAGGGCTGGGCCATGAGGCCGAAGCCGACCAGACCGATGCTGATGCCCCAGAAGCTGTACTTGAAGATATTTACCGGCCACTTGTTCTTGTGTGTGGCCATGCGCGTGAGTCGTTCGCGGAAGGCATATACCACCGCGACCGCGACCAGCAGCAAACTGAACAGTACGATCTTCAGCGCCTGTGATTTCCACACCCGCACCCAGGGGGCATCGGGCTCGTCAACTTTGGGGCGCCCACCTTCGAGCATGCTGGCGGGCAGCCAGTACTTGGATTCGAATACCGCGAAACTGCGGTGGCCGGTGGCCTCATCCACGCGATTGCCGAGAAAAGCGAAGCGCCAGGGATAGGCAGCCGAGAACGCCTTGGAACGGATTACGAAGATGGCCGATTCCATGTAGCGGGGAGCGCCGGCGGCTTCGAGGCCGTAGAGATTGTAGGAGTCGAGGTCGCGGAAGGTGAACGAGTCCGCGCCCTGCTTGACCTGCACGCGATCGAAGATGCCGCCGCGCACGAAGCCGGAACCCTTGAACGATTCGACGCCCGCGGTCTTGATCACGAAGATCGCGTTCTCGCCTTCCTTCAGACGCGAACGCAGAGTTTCGAAGCCATTGACGCCGAGCAGACTGCGGCCGACGTCCGGTTGGTTGAGGTCGCCGAACCACAGCTCGATAAAGGGCTCGGATGAGTGCGGCAACCCCACCTGTTCCGGTTTGACGATGAGGCGTTGCACGGCGCCCATGCCGACGAGTTGCGACCAGTCGTAGGTCTTGCCGGCAACGGCGAAACGCGCGGGCTCGCGCACGGTCGGCGCGATGATGCCGGTCTGGCGCGCCACGGCGGCGCCGGAGGTTGTAATCACCTGGTTTTGCGAGATGACGGTGACAGTGGCGCCGGAAATGGCATCCACGCCGACGACGTTTTCATCGGGGCGCGAAGGGCCGACCTCGATGGTGTCGGTAACCGACTTGCCGACGTACTGCTTGTTGAAGTTGATCAGTGCCGATTCGGGAATGCCGAGCAGCAGAATCGGTTCGGAATGCTTGAGTACCTTGAGGCCGGTGAAGCGCCCCCGTGTGTCCATGCCGATCAGCGTGACCACCGGCTTGCCCGAATAGGCGGGCGTGTCGGTGATGTCGGTGGAGAGCATCACATAACCCAGCAGCTTCTTCTGCGGGGTGTCGTTATCGTAGGCCTCTACATAGGGGGGCTGGCCCTTGCGCTGCGAAAAGTGGCCGGCGCCGGGAAAGACCTCGGCACAGGGCAGCAGCGAGCACATGTCGGGTGTTGTTGCCAACTGCGGTGGCAGCTCGGCTTCATAGGTGCCGGATCCCGCCGCGTAGATGGGAGATGCAGCACTCGCCAGTGTAAAGACTATCGTCGCCCATAAAGTTGACAGGACGCAGCGTATTGACGAAGGCATGGTGTATCCAGAAAATGGGCAGCGCAGCCCGACGGCTGCGCTGCCAGGTCAGGGTGTTCAGGCCTCGACCAGCATGCGTGAACGCATTTCAAGGTGCAGCGCGTGGCAGAAATTGGTGCAGTAGCACCAGTAGACGCCAGGCTTGTCGGCAATGAAAGTCACCGACTTGGTTTCCTGCGGATTCACGATGAACTGGATGTCGTACTTCGGAATCGCGAAACCGTGCGTCAGATCTTCCACCTTGTCGAGGTTGGTGAGGATGATGGTCACCTCGTCGCCGCGCTTGACGGTCCACTCGCGCAGGCCGAAGGTCGGTGCCTGGGAGGTCAGGTACACCGTGACCTTCTTGCCCTTGCGTTCGACACGGCAATCCTTTGCGTCCTTGACGGCGTTCGGGAAGTCGTTGATGTCGTACACCTGACGCGTGCGGACCAGGCTGCGCGGGATGATGATGGAGTCGTGCGGCTCGGAGTACACCGCGTGGTCGGCCACCAGTTTCATCTTGTCGCCGCTGATGTCGATCAGCTGCGCCGTCTCGGGGTGCAGCGGACCCACGGGCAGGAAGCGGTCCTTGGAGAACTTGTTGTCCGACAGGAAGTACTTGCCGTCGGCATCCTTGGTTTCGCCCATGGAGGTGAAGCCGTGGCCCGGCTGGTACTGCACGTCGATGCGATCGACCACCGGTTTGGCCGACTTGTCGCCCTTGTAGGACTTGATGGCGGCTTCCACGTTCCACTTGACGATCTGGCTGTCCAGGAACAGCGTGGTGTAGGCATTGCCGCGGCCGTCGAAGCCGGTATGCAGCGGGCCCAGGCCGATTTCGGGTTCGGCCACCACGGCGTCGCGTGGATTCTTGAGTTCGCCGTCAAACCACTTCAGCACCAGCGCATGCTCGATCAGGGATGCAGTCGGCGACAGCTTGCCGGAGCAGGCGTAGTATTTGCCGTCCGGGCTGGCGTTCACGCCGTGCGGGTTCTTGGGAATCGGCACATAGCAGGTCAGTGCGGTCTTGGGATCGGCATTGCTCGCCTTGGTGCCATCGACCACGGGTACCTTGGAGCCGCCGTAGGTCTTGAACTTGCCGGCCTTGACGGCCTCTTCGATGCGGGCGACGTTGAAGAACAGGCAGGCGTCCTGCTCGACGGTCATCATGTCTTCATAATGCGCGCCGTTCTCGGTGTTGTACTGGTTGGTGCAGGCGAGCTTGCCGTCATACGAGGTGGCCACGAGATCGCAGTTGCCGTCGATCAGCACTTGCCAGCGCACGGCCATGGTTTCGGCATCGACGCAGCTGAAGATGGAACGGTAGTCCTTCGTGTCATTCATGTTCTTGCCGTTGTTGTCCAGCGGAATGCTGAACTCGGCGCCGCAGAACACGCGGGTCGTGTAGTTGATGGCCTGATCCACAGGGTCGCGCTTGTCGGGGAACACGCCGTGGAAGCCTTGCACCAGGGGCAGCTCGGTGATCTTGTCGGTTTCCATCGTATCCATGCGAATGCGCGCCAGACGGCCATGGATCTTGTCGTTCACGAAGATATAGCGGCCGTCGTAGGTGCCATCCTTGTACGAAGGATGCACGTGGTGCGTGTCGCCCGTGTGGTACTTGAGGCTGCCATCGGCCTTGGTGCCGATGATTTTTTTCGATTCGTTGGTGATGCCCCAGCCAACGAGGCAATCCATGTTGAAGACCGGAATGCGCTTGAACAGGCGGCCGGACGGCAGACCGTAAATTCGCATTTCTCCAGAGTGCCCGCCTGAGGAGAAGGAATAGTATTCGTCAAGCTGGCCCGGTGCCACTTCGTACTTGCCCACGTCCGCTCCGGCATGTGCGGACGATCCGGCGGACGCCGCGGGGGCGGCGGATTTGTCGTTGCATGCAGCCACGCCAACTGCCAGACCGGCTACTGCGGTGGTGCCGATGAAGTGGCGGCGGCTGACGTTAACGGAGTCTTGACCTGGGTTTTCCTTCTTGTCGCTCATTGTGTTCTCCTTTCAAGATGGGAAAAGCAAAAGCTCGCGTCCGAACGACGCAATCATAAGCTGGTGAGGGTGAAAATTACCGAAGCGACCGCCGCTTTGAACGAGGGCGACCGATTGATTCTGCAAAGTGAAATATCTGGAGGCGACACCATTGCAGCCCGCCGGGCCGGCGGAAGCAAACAGCAGATCGGGATCGGGCGAGTCGCCATGGTGCCTGTAAGAAAGGTGTAAAGCTGGTACATCTTTTCAGGCATCGTAGCACCCTTGAATTTTCTGCGTGTTGATACACGTCAAACCCTGTATCAAAAAAGCAACTAAACTAGGACATCCCCGTTATCCGGAAACGCTGTGCCCCGCCGGGTATGAGGATGGAACTGCCCCCCTGATCTTTATGTCCCGATTTTCAGAACCGATACACAGAAAGGAAATACGCATGTACAAGAAGAATCTCTCCATGGTCGCCATGCTTGGCGCCGTCGCCCTGACGCTTGCCGCTTGCGGCAAGAGCGAAGCGCCGGCGGCTCCGCAAGCCAGCCAGTCTGCCCCCGCTGAGTCCGCTGCACCTGCACCTGCCGCTCCTGCACCTGTCGCCGAAAACACCGTCGGCAAGGGCGTGTTCGGCAAGACCTGCTCCATGTGCCACGCTGCTGGCGTGGCCGGCGCACCCAAGCCGGGCGACAAGGCCGACTGGGGTCCGCGCATCGCTCAAGGCAAGGATGTGTTGTACAAGCACGCCATGGAAGGCTTCACGGGTGCCAAGGGCATGATGCCGGCACGCGGCGGCAATGCGGCGCTCACCGATGATGAAGTGAAGGCTGCCGTGGATTACATGGCGGATCAATCGGTTTAAGGCAGTAAAGGATGTGTTGTGATGAACGGTGATTCTTTTCCTTCCGTGTCGCAGGTCGGGCTGAGCCGGCGGCGTTTCGTGCTGGCATTGCCGCTGCTCGGCGCGCTGCCTTACCTTGCGCATCCCTCGCGTGCCCTGGCAATGAGTTCGACGCCGGGGCTCGAACGGGCAAGCAGCGTTCTGATGGGAACGCGTGTGGATATCGCGGTGCCGGTCGGGCAGGGTATGGACGCTTCCATTGCGCGTGGCGCCATGGAGCGGGCATTTTCCGAAATGCGACGTCTGGAAGGGTTGATGAGCCGTTATCGCGACGATAGCGACGTGGCGCGTATCGGAGCTGCCGCAGGGCAGCATCCGGTGCGCGTCGCACCGCAAGTCATGAGCGTGTTGCAGCAAGCGCAACGCCTTTATCGCGACAGCGGCGGCATGTTCGATGTCACGGTCGGCGCATTGCGCGGTTGGCATTTCGAAGCCGAGCGTCATGAGGTGCCCGCCACTGCTGAAATCAAGCGCGAGCTTGCGCTGGTCAATGCCGGCGATCTGCATCTCGATGCAAATGCCGGTACCGCCTATCTTGCCCGCCCCGGCATGCGCCTTGACCTCGGCGGTATCGCCAAGTTGCCGATTCTTCAGGCCGGCTTACAGGAGATCGAGCGCGCGGGCGTCGCCGATGCGCTGGTGAACGGTGGCGGCGATGTGTTGACGATGGGCAGCCAGCATGGTCGCCCGTGGCGCGTTGGCATTCGTGATCCGCTCAATCCGTCGCAACTATTTGGCGTGGCGGAGCTTGAGGGACGTGCAGTCGTGGCCTCCTCCGGCGACTATGAGCGCGGCTTCATGCACGAGGGGCGTCTTCTGCATCACGTGCTCGACCCGCGCACCGGCTGGCCCACTCAGGGCGTGCACGGCGTCGCCTTGCTGGCGCGCGGCATCGAAGAGGTCAATGGCTGGGGAGCTGCGCTCATGGTACGCGGTCCGACGGCAGCGCCCGAGTGGTACGCCAGGCATCCTCCGGTGGAGCTCATGGTGGCCGGTGCCGACGGAAAGCGCTGGTTGTCACCGGGCATGATTACCGCTTTACGACCGGGAACCGCCTGAATAAAAAAGGGAGCCTAGGCTCCCTTTTTTATTGCGCGATTCCGAGGTCAGTCGTTACGCTTGTCGTGCTCGATCAGGGCATAGGCCGAATGATTGTGAATTGATTCGAAGTTCTCGGATTCAACCACATAGGCCAGTACGCGCGACTCGGCGTTAAGCGCGCCCGCGACGTCGCGGACCAGATCCTCGACGAACTTCGGATTGTCGTAGGCGCGTTCGGTGACGTACTTCTCGTCCGGGCGCTTCAACAGGCCGTAGAGCTCGCAGGAAGCCTGTGCTTCGGCCAGTTGCACCAGTTCCTCGATCCACACGAATTCGCTGGTTTCGACGGTGACGGTGACGTGCGAGCGCTGGTTGTGAGCGCCTCGCTCGGAAATCTTCTTCGAGCAGGGGCACAGGCTGGTGACCGGGACCACGACCTTGGTGGTCTGCTTGTAGACGCCGCCGGCGAGGATTTCGCCGGTCAGGGTGACTTCGTAGTCGAGCAGGCTCTTCACGCCCGAGACCGGGGCAGTCTTGTTGATGAAGAAGGGAAAGCTCATTTCCAGATGGCCGGTCTGGGCTTCCAGCTTGACCACCATTTCGCGCAGCATGGTCTCGAAGCTCTCGACCGAAATTTCGGCGTCGTGCGAGTTCAGTATCTCGACGAAGCGCGACATGTGGGTGCCCTTGAAGTTGTGGGGCAGGCCGACATACATATTGAAGCTGGCGATGGTGTGCTGCACGCCGCGGTCCTTGTCCAGCACCTTGACGGGGTGGCGGATGTCCTTGATGCCGACGCGGTTGATCGGCATGCGGCGGGTGTCTTCGCTGGCCTGGACGTCGGGGATGGAGAGGGTGTTGTCCCTGGAGTTCATGATGGCTCTCTGCCGGGGCATAAAGGCCGCCCCGCTGATTGAATATGGTGAAAGTGTAGCATTCCCGACAAATTTACTCAACTATTAGCCGGATAGCCAAAGCCTATAAGGCCCTGGTTTGAGGCCTTAATTCAAGGCCTTGCTAATGGTGGCGACGATTCCTGCCGAATCAAGTCCATGCTGTGCCAGCAGGTTGGGGGCGTCGCCGTGTTCGATGAACTCGTCGGGCAAGCCGAGGCGCAGCAATGGCGTCTTGAGGCCCCTGTCCTCCAGCGAGCGTGCGACTTCGGAGCCGGCCCCGCCGATCAGTGCGTTCTCCTCGACGCTGACGAGCAGATCGTGACTTTGCGCCAGTTCGCGCACCAGATCATGGTCGAGCGGCTTGATGAAGCGCATGTTGGCGACGGTGGCGTCCAGCGTTTCACCCGCCTGCAGCGCCGGCGCAACCATGCTGCCGAAGGCCAGAATGGCGACTCTCTTGCCCTGACGCCGGATCTCGCCCTTGCCGACCGGCAGCGTATCCAGCGCCGGGTCCGGCACCGTGCCGGGGCCGCTGCCGCGCGGATAGCGGACAGCGGTCGGGCCGTCGATACGGTAGGCGGTGGTGAGCATGCGCCGGCATTCGGCTTCATCGGCTGGCGCCATCACCACCATGTTCGGAATGCAGGTCAGGAAGGACAGGTCGAAGGCGCCGTTATGCGTGCCGCCGTCGGCGCCGACGAGGCCGCCGCGGTCGATGGCCAGCATCACCGGCAGGTTCTGCAGCGCGATATCGTGGATCAACTGATCGTAGGCGCGTTGCAGGAAGGTCGAGTAGATCGCGACGACCGGCTTCAGGCCCTCGCAGGCGAGGCCTCCGGCAAATGTCAGCGCGTGCTGTTCGGCGATGGCGACGTCGAAATAACGATCCGGATATTCGGCGGCGAAGCGGACCAGGCCGGATCCTTCGCGCATCGCCGGCGTGATGCCCATGAGGCGCGCGTCGCTGGCGGCCATGTCGCACAGCCAGTCGCTGAAGACCTGCGTGTAGGTGAGCTTGCCGGGCGATTTGCCGGATGAGCCGCCGACGATGCCATCTTTCGTGTCGAACTTGCCGACGCCATGATAGAGGATGGGGTCGTTCTCGGCCAGCTTGTAGCCCTGGCCCTTGCGCGTGATGACGTGCAGAAACTGCGGGCCCTTGAGCTTCTTCAGGTTCTGCAGCATGGAAACCAGGGCGCTGACATCGTGGCCGTCGATCGGGCCGATGTAGTTGAAGCCCATTTCCTCGAACAGCGTGCCCGGCGTGATCAGGCCCTTGACGTGCTCTTCCACCTTGTTGGCGAATTCGAGCATCGACGGCATGCCGGACAGCACTTTCTCGCCGGCGCGACGGGCGGCATTGTAGGTGCGGCCGGAAAGCAGGCGGGCGAGATACTTGTTCAACGCGCCGACTGGCTGGGAGATCGACATGTCGTTGTCGTTGAGGATGACGAGCAGATTCGCATCCATGACGCCGGCATTATTGAGCGCTTCGAAAGCCTGGCCTGCCGTCATGGCGCCGTCGCCGATGATGGCGACGACGCTGCGGTCTTCGCCCTTGGCCTTGGCGGCGACCGCCATGCCCAGCGCGGCGGAAATCGAGGTCGAGGAATGGCCGACGCCGAAGGTGTCGTATTCGCTCTCGGCGCGGCGCGGAAAGCCCGAGATGCCGTCCTGCATGCGCAGCCGCGCCATGCCGGCGCGGCGGCCGGTCAGGATCTTGTGGCCGTAGGTTTGATGGCCCACGTCCCAGACCAGCCGGTCTTCAGGTGTGTTGTAGACGTAATGCAGCGCGATCGTCAGCTCCACCGTGCCGAGATTCGACGACAGATGGCCGCCGGTCTTGGCGACCGAGTCGAGCAGAAAGGAGCGCAGTTCGTCGGCCAGTTGCGGCAACTGGTCGCGGCCCAGGGCGCGCACATCGGCGGGATCGTTGATCGTGTCGAGCAGCGGCGTTTCCGAGGTAAAGGGTGACATTTTTATGGGCGGCTCGGAACTCAGAAAGTGCGGGCGACGATAAAGTCGGTGAGGTCGTGCAGGCGTTGTGCCCGCTGGCCGAATTCGGCCAGCGCGGCATGCGCTTCGCCGCGCATGTCGGCGGCAAGCGCCTTGGCTTCGCTCAAGCCCAGCAGGCTCACGTAAGTCGGCTTGTTGTTGGCTTCGTCCTTGCCCGCAGTCTTGCCCAGCGTGGCGGTGTCAGCTTCGGCGTCGAGTATGTCGTCGACGACCTGGAACATGAGGCCGACGCGATTGGCGTAATGCGAGAGTCTGGAGAACTCGGCGTCGTCGGCATTGCCGCAGTGCGCGCCGAGCAGCACGGCCGCGCGGATCAGCGCGCCGGTCTTGTGGATATGCATGAACTCAAGCTCCGCCAGCGTCAACTGCTTGCCTACGGAGGCCAGGTCGAAGGCTTGGCCTCCGGCCATGCCGCGCGACCCCGAGGCCTGCGCCAGCAGCTCGATCATGGCGACCTGGCGCGCGCCGTCGTTCACCAGCCCGGGTGCAGCGATGACCTGAAAGGCGAGGGATTGCAGTGCATCGCCCGCGAGCATGGCGGTGGCTTCGTCGAATTCGATGTGTACGGTCGGTTTGCCGCGACGCAAGGAGTCGTCGTCCATGCACGGCAGGTCATCGTGCACCAGCGAATAGGCGTGTATCAGCTCGACCGCGCAGGAGGCGGCATCGAGCGCCTCCGCCGGCGCGGCGAAGATGCAGCCGGCGGCATGCGTGAGCAAGGGGCGCACGCGCTTGCCGCCGCCCAGGGTGGCGTAGCGCATGGCGTCATGCAGCTTGTCCGGCACGATATTCCTGGCGGGCAGACGCTGGTCAAGCGCGGTTTCGGTGCGGCTCTGGACCGCCTGCATCCAGGCGGCGAAATCTTGGGTAGCGGAAAGACTCACTTTTATTCTTCTGAGGCCGGCGTGAAATCGCGCAGCGCATCCTTTTCCAGGACTTGTACTCTTTGTTCCGCGGCGGCCAATGCATCCTGGCAGTAACGCAACAGCGCCATGCCGCGCTGATAGGCTGCGAGCGACTCTTCCAGCGGCAGGCCGGCGGCGTTGCCGGACCCGAGTTCAAGCGATTTGACGATGGTTTCCAGCTCGGAAAGCGCAGCCTCGAAAGAGGCGGGCGAATTCGCCGTGGCGGTAGTAGCGGTAGGGGAGACGGCCTTGGCCATGAAATGCGGCAACAGGGGTGAGCAAAGACCGTAAAAATAACGCAATGCGGGGGGCGCGGTCAATTCCGGCGGACCTTGCAGCATGAACGCGAGCATGCTCGGGCTGCATTGATCCGATCTGGCCAAAGTCTTGAAAAGTCTGGCCTTTGCTGCGGGGCTGGGCTACAATCGACCTCCCCCTGTGGGAGGGCCTGAATAAGCTGCTGCGTTGCGGTTTTTGGTCCTTCCGTTGCACCAGTTCATTAATACTGGTTTTCCGGTTTCCGGGTCATCTTCTTGGAGGTTGGGAATCATGTCCGACATCGCGCGCGCAGCGCTGCTCTCACCGGCGGCCTCGCAGCTCCCCGTATCTTGGTATTTCGACGAAAAGCTTTTCGAGTTGGAGAAAAAGCTCATCTTCGATGCCGGTCCGGGCTATGTCGGTCACGAGCTGATGGTGCCGAACGTCCACGACTACCGCACCCTCGAAGCACTGGATCATGGCCGCATGCTGACGCGACAGCCCGACGGCTGCTACGACATGTCGAACGTCTGCCGTCACCGCCAGGCGCTTATGCTGCAGGGCAGCGGCAACGCCGAGAATATCGTCTGCCCGATCCATCGCTGGACCTACAACGCCGGCGGCGAGCTGATCGGCGCGCCGCACTTTCCGGCCAATCCCTGTCTCAACCTGTCGAAGCAGAAGCTCGAGAACTGGCAGGGCCTGCTGTTCAAGGGCCCGCGCTCGGCCAATGCCGACCTGGCCGGCATGCAGGTGGCGAAGGAGCTGGATTTCACGGGATACCGCTTCCATCACGTCGAGATGCACGAGTGCAACTACAACTGGAAGACCTTCATCGAGGTCTATCTGGAGGACTATCACGTTGCGCCCTTCCATCCGGGCCTGGGCAATTTCGTCACCTGCGACGACCTGACCTGGCAGTTTTCCGACTGGTATTCGGTGCAGCGCGTCGGCGTGACCTCGCTCGCCAAGGCCGGGTCGAAGGCCTACGAGAGCTGGCACAAGGCCGTGCTGCAGTACTACAACGGCCAGTTGCCGCCGCACGGCGCGATCTGGCTGACCTACTATCCGAACATCATGGTCGAGTGGTATCCGCACGTGCTGGTGGTGTCTACGCTGATTCCCCAGGACATCGACAAGACGCTCAATGTCGTCGAGTTCTACTATCCGGAAGATATCGCCCTGTTCGAGCCCGAGTTCGTCGCCGCCGAGCAGGCCGCCTATATGGAAACGGCGATAGAGGACGACGAGATCGGCGAGCGCATGGACCGAGGTCGTCATTCCCTGTGGAAGCAAGGTCGCAATGAAGTCGGCCCGTATCAGTCGCCGATGGAAGACGGCATGCAGCATTTCCACGAGTTCTATCGCCGCGTCATGAGCGAGGCTTTGCCCGGCCGCTGATCGGCGCTTACCGGAAAAGCGGGCCCCGGATTCCGGCGCCCGCTTTTTCTTTATGGCATTGGCATTTTCATGACGCAGCCATGCATGCCGGGCGCTCCGATTGGTTTATAGTGGGCCTGTGTACCTTCTCAAGAGGATGGCAGGCGATGATTGCAATCGATCACGAAGGACCCCTGGTCACGGTTGCCGTGCTGGGCGAGTTCACGCTGGCGGATTACGCCGAGTTCGAGGAACTGGTCAATTACAAGGTCAGTTTCGAGGGGCCGGTCGATCTGTATTTCGATCTGCGCGAAATGCTCGGTGTGACTGTTGATGTGGTGTGGGAGGAGATCAAGTTTTCCCGCGCCCATCCAAACTCCTTCCGGCGCATCGCCGTGGTGACGGACAGCCAGTGGATCACCTGGAGCGCCTGGCTCAACAAGGCCTTCGTCAATACGGAAATGCGGGTTTTCGACGACAGCGACGCCGACGACGCGCTGTCCTGGATCAAGGCCGCCTGACATGGCCTTGATCACCGCCCGGGCGCTGCACGACGATAAAAGCCGCCACATATTCGATTGCCGCTTCGATCTGCGCGATGCCTGCGCCGGGGCACGGGCATTTGCCGAAGGCCATATTCCGGGCGCCCAGTATCTGCATCTGGGCCATGATCTTTCGGGCGAGGCGACAGGCAGCAATGGCCGCCATCCCTTGCCCGATCCTCAGATCTTCGCCATGCGGCTGGGCACGCTGGGGCTGGCGCCCGATATGCCGGTCGCCATCTATGATGACGCCGGCGGCATGTTCGCCGCCCGTCTGTGGTGGATGCTGCGCTGGATCGGCCATCGCGGCCCTGTCGCGGTGCTCGATGGCGGCATCCAGGCCTGGCAGGCTGCCGGTTTTCCTTTATCGCAGAAGCCGCAGACCTTTCCGCCGCTCGCCTATCCCCTGATCGCAACCGGGCCCGTCGTCAAGGCGCAGGATGTGCTGGCCTTTCTTGGCGCATCCTCGGCGTTTCTGCTGGATGCGCGCAGCGCCGATCGTTTCCGCGGCGAGAGTGAAGCGCTTGATGCGGTCGGCGGCCATATTCCGGGCGCCAGAAACCGTTTCTTCCGCGATAACCTCGCCGACGACGGGCACTTCAAACCGGCGGAACAACTGCGTGCCGAATTCATGACGCAACTGGCCGGCGCCGATCCTTCTACCGTGGTGCATTCTTGCGGCTCGGGCATCACCGCCTGCCACAATCTGCTGGCGATGGAGGTGGCCGGACTGACGGGCTCTAAACTCTATGCCGGTTCGTGGAGCGAGTGGAGCAGCGATCCTTCGCGGCCGGTCGAAAAAGTTTAGGCCCTCAGCCTTTGCAGCGCCCATGCCACATGCTCGCGCACGAGTGCGCTTGGGCCGGTCTGCCGAGCTTCTAGCGCCGCAATTGCCGCTGCCGCGGCCGGGTGATCGGCCGGAATATTGCCGAGTCCAACCGCCAGATTGCGTAGCCAGCGTTCATGGCCGATGCGGCGTATGGCCGAGCCGGCCAGGCGCTGATTGAACTCTTCCTCGGTCCACGCAAACAACTCGACCAATGTCGCCTGGTCGAGCCCGTGGCGCACCTTGAAATCATCCTGCCTTGTCAGCGGCGAAAAACGGTTCCATGGACAGGCAAGCTGGCAGTCGTCGCAGCCGTAGACGCGATTGCCGATCAGCGGCCGCAACTCGACGGGAATCTCGCCCTTGAGTTCGATGGTCAGGTAGGAAATACAGCGCCGCGCATCGAGCACATGCCGGCCCTCTGGTGTTGTCACAAAGGCCTGGGTCGGGCAAATGTCGATGCAGGCCTGGCAGGTGCCGCAATGGTTGCTGGTCGGTGCGTCTGCCGGCAGCGGCAGATTGGTGAACAGCTCGCCGAGAAAGAAATACGAGCCTGCAGCGCGATTGAGCAAGAGCGTGTGCTTGCCGCGCCAGCCGAGACCGCTCATCGCGGCCAGCTCGACTTCCATCACCGGCGCCGAATCGGTGAAGGCGCGGTATTTGAACTCGCTACCGTCGCTGCTTTGGTCAAGTTCGGCGTTGATACGGTCGGCCAATGCCTGAAGCTTGTTGCGCAGGACCTTGTGATAGTCGCGGCCGAGCGCGTAGCGCGACAGATAGGCGCGCGCGGGGTCGCTCAAATTCTCGCCGGCATCGGCTGCCATGTTTTCGGTGGGCCGATAATCGAGGCGTGCCGTGATTACGGAGACGGTGCCCGGCACCAGCTCAGCCGGTCGCGCGCGGGTGAGGCCATGGCGTGCCATATAATCCATCTCGCCGTGATAGCCGGCCGCCAGCCATTGCAGCAGGCCGGCTTCGGCGTGCGACAGGTCGACATGGGTGATGCCGATGTCGGCAAAGCCCAGCTCGCGGCCCCATGTCTTGATGGTCGCGGCCAATAGAACCCAATCGATTTTTCCGGAAATTCCCGCATGCATGCGCCCAATGGTACGACATCAAGCCCGCCGCTTCCTCACGCGGATGCGTCCTTAAGCTTGAGCCTCGCGGACGAGGCGGCCACGCTGGCCCTGGGCGCTGAGCTGGCGCCGTCGCTGCATCCGGGACTTGTCATTACGCTGGAAGGCGATCTCGGCGCCGGCAAAACCACACTGGTCCGCGGGCTGCTGCGCGCCCTGGGTTATGCAAATAAAGTTAAAAGTCCGACCTATACTCTGGTTGAAGTTCATGTGGTTTCTGGTTTAAACTTGTATCACTTTGATTTCTATAGATTCAACGAACCGGAAGAGTATCTCGATGCAGGCTTGGACGAATATTTCCAGGGCGATGGCGTATGTCTGGTCGAATGGCCCGACAAAGCGGGCACTTACCTGCCTTGCCCGGACCTGCGCGTCTGCCTTTCCGTCATCGGAGACGCACGCGAGGCGAAGTTGTCTGCGTTCAGCGCAAAGGGGGTCGCATGTCTAAACAGCCTCTCTTCCGCATTGTCGAAGCCGGAACGCTGAGCGAGCTCGACAAGGACATTCCCGACGAATTGAATCTGCCGCGCGGCGTATCGCGCCGCGATGCGCTGAAGCTGGCGGCGGCGTCCCTGACGCTGTTGGTCACGCGCACCGGTTTCGCCGCTGCGGCAAGCTCGGGCAGCGTCATGGGCGTGCGTGTCTGGCCGGCCAGGGACTACACGCGCGTGACGCTGGAGTACAGCGACGAGCTCAAGTACACGCAGATGATGGTGGCCAATCCGCCGCGCCTCGTCGTCGACATCGAGGGCGTCGAATTCAATTCCGTGTTGCAGTCGCTGCCGGGCAAGATTTCGGAAACCGACCCCTATATCAAACTGATCCGCGCCGGGCGCAATCGTCCGGGCGTGGTGCGCCTGGTGATCGAGCTGAAGACCGAGATCAAGCCGCAGATTTTCACGCTCAAGCCGGTCGGCGAGTACGGCCATCGTCTGGTGCTCGATCTCTATCCGACCGAGCCGGTCGATCCCTTGATGTCCCTGCTCGAAGACAGCGAGCACAACACCGAGGCTGCGATCGAGCAAGCCGCGGGCAAGGCCCCGTCGAAGACGGAGAAGGTCGCAGAGAAGGGCAAAGGCAAGGATGCCGACAAGCTCGACATCGCACGTCTGATCACCATTGTGCTCGACCCCGGCCACGGCGGCGAGGATCCGGGCGCCATTGGTCAGCGCGGCACCTACGAAAAGACGGTGACGCTGTCGATCGCAAGGCGCCTTAAAGCCAAGATCGACGCCGAGCAGAACATGCGCACGGTGCTGACGCGCGACAGCGACTTCTTCGTGCCGCTCGGTCAGCGCGTGCAGAAGGCGCGCCGCGTCAATGCCGACTTGTTCGTCTCCGTTCATGCCGATGCCTTCATCAAGCCGACGGCGCGCGGCTCCAGCGTTTTCGCCCTGTCCGAGAACGGCGCTTCGAGCACCGCGGCGCGCTGGCTGGCGAACAAGGAAAACGCGGCCGACCTGATCGGCGGCGTGAATATCGGCGTCAAGGATCCCTACCTCGCGCGGACGCTGCTCGACCTGTCGCAGACGGCGACCATCAACGACAGCCTCAAGCTCGGCAAATCGGTGCTGGGCGAACTCGGCGGCATCAATACGCTGCACAAGGGCGAGGTCGAGCAGGCCGGCTTCGCCGTGCTCAAGGCGCCGGACATTCCGTCCATCCTGATCGAGACGGCTTTCATCTCCAATCCGGAGGAGGAAGCGCGGCTGACCGACGAGGATTACCAGGACAAGATGGCCGAGGCCATTCTGCGCGGCATCAAGCGCTATTTCGCCAAGAATCCGCCGCTGGCGAAGTCCAAGATCGCGAAGTTGTAGCCATCCCCCAGCCCCCTTCCCGGGGGTGGGGCCGCGTGGATTCCCTTCGGTCGCGCCGCGCGGCGGCGAAGCTGCGCTTAAACACCGTCTGGGGCTCCTCTTATCCCCTTGGACAGAGGGAAATTGAGGGGCGCCGGCTGATATAATCGCCGGTTCTCATTAGGAATTTTCCTCAGCCCCTTCCGGCATGATCATCTACCGCGGCATCCCCCATCAGGCGCAGTTTGCGACGGTGCTCACCATCGGCAATTTCGATGGCGTGCATCTGGGCCATCGCGCCATGCTGGAACGCCTGATCGCCAAGGCGAGGCAGGTGGCCATGCCGGCTGCGGTGCTGACCTTCGAACCGCATCCGCGCGAGTATTTCGCGCCGGCGTCGGCGCCGGCGCGCCTGACCCGGCTGCGCGAAAAGCTGGAGCTGCTGGCCGAGTGCGGCGTCGATCAGGTTTATGTCTGCCGCTTCAATGCGAGGCTGGCAAGCCTCTCCGCCGACGAGTTCATCGAGCAGGTGCTGGTTCGCGGTCTGGGCGTGCGCCACTTGCTGATCGGCGACGATTTTCGTTTCGGCAAGGGCCGCAGCGGCGATTTTGCGCTGCTGCAACAGGCCGGGGGAACACATCGCTTCGTGGTCGAGGCTATGAATACCATAGCGATGGACGGCGAGCGTGTGTCGAGCTCGTCGATACGCGCCGCGCTGGCAAGCGGCAATCTCATTCGCGCCGAGCATTTTCTCGGCCGCCCTTTCTTCATGTCGGGGCGCGTCATTCACGGCGACAAGATCGGCCGCACGCTCGGCTATCCGACCGCGAACATTCAGCATGCACGTGCGCGCCTGCCCCTGTCCGGCATTTATGCCGTGACGGTGGACGGACTCGGCAAGACGCTCTGCGGGGCCGCCAGCGTCGGCGTGAGGCCGACCATTGCCGAAGGGCTCACGCCTGTACTGGAGGTGCATCTGCTGGATTTCGACCGCGACATCTACGGCGCGCATGTGCATGTGAATTTCCATCATCGACTGCGCGATGAAGCCAAGTTCGCCAGCCTCGATGCGCTCAAGGCGCAGATCGCGCGCGACGTCGAGGAAACCCGGAATTATTTTTTGAATGCTCGAGGCGCCGACGAGTGGCGCAAAGAGCTGGACGAGTAAAACGATGAGTGACTACCGCAAGACCCTGAACATGCCGGACACGCCCTTCCCGATGCGGGGCGATCTGGCCAAGCGCGAGCCGAGCTGGGTGGCCGACTGGCAAAAGCGCCAGCTCTACAAGAAGATTCGTGCGGCAGCGAAGGGTCGCCCGAAATTCATCCTGCACGACGGCCCGCCCTATGCAAACGGCGCGCTGCATCTGGGCCACGCGCTCAACAAGGTGCTGAAGGACATCATCGTTCGTTCCAAGACGCTGGCCGGCTTCGACGCGCCTTATGTACCAGGCTGGGACTGCCACGGCCTGCCGATCGAACACAAGATCGAAGTGACGCACGGCAAGAACCTGCCCGCCGACAAGGTGCGCGAACTGTCGCGCGCCTACGCCGCGGAACAGGTCGAGCTGCAGAAGGCCGGCTTCGTGCGCCTGGGCGTACTGGCCGATTGGGACAATCCCTACCTGACCATGAACTTCGCCAATGAAGCCGGCGAAATTCGCGCGCTGGCCGAGATCGTCAAGGCCGGTTTCGTGTTCAAGGGCCTGAAGCCGGTCAACTGGTGTTTCGATTGCGGCTCGGCGCTGGCCGAAGCGGAAGTCGAATATGAAGACAAGAAGTCGGACGCCATCGACGTGGCCTTCCGTACCGCCGATGACGCGCAGTCGGCCAAGCTGGCCGCGGCCTTTGGTTTTAGCGCGCTGGCCAAGCCGGCCTACATCGTCATCTGGACCACGACCCCGTGGACCATTCCCGCCAACCAGGCACTGAACATCCATCCCGAAGTCGACTATGCGCTGGTCGATGCCGGCGACAAGCTGCTGGTGCTCGCCGCCGAGCTGGTCGAAGGTTGCATGGAGCGCTACAAGCTCCAGGGCACGGTGATCGCTACCGCCAAGGGCGAAAAACTCGGCGGCATCGAGTTCAAGCATCCGTTCTACGATCGTGTCTCGCCGGTCTATCTGGCCGAGTATGTCGGCGTCGATGCCGGCACCGGCATCGTGCACTGCGCGCCGGCCTACGGCGCGGACGACTTTGTCACCTGGCGCGCCAACGGCCGCAGCTTCGACGAGATCCTCAACCCCGTTCAGGGCAACGGCGTCTACGTGCCGGGACTTGAGTTCTTCGGCGGCCAGTTCATCTGGAAGGCGAATCCGAACATCGTCGAGAAGCTGCGCGAAGTCGGCGCATTGCTCAAGCACGAAACCATTTCGCACAGCTATATGCATTGCTGGCGGCACAAGACGCCGATCATCTATCGCGCCACGGCGCAATGGTTCGTCGGCATGGACGTGCAGCCGGTCGAGGGCGAGACGCTGCGTCAGCGTGCGCTCAAGGCGATCGAGGAAACGGCTTTCTACCCCGCCTGGGGCAAGCCGCGCCTGCATGCCATGATCGCCGGTCGTCCCGACTGGTGCATCTCGCGTCAGCGCAACTGGGGCGTGCCGATTCCCTTCTTCCTGCACAAGGAAACCGGCGAGCTGCATCCGCGTACGGTCGCGCTGATGGAAGAGGTCGCGCAGCGCGTCGAGAAGGCCGGCATCGAGGCCTGGTTCAAGCTGGATGCCGCCGAGCTCCTTGGCGCCGAGGCGGCGCAGTACGACAAGATCAGCGATACGCTGGACGTCTGGTTCGACTCGGGCACCACGCACTGGCATGTGCTGCGCGGTTCGCACAACGATTGCCATGAGCAGGGCCCGTGCGCCGACCTGTATCTGGAAGGCTCAGACCAGCATCGCGGCTGGTTCCACTCCTCCCTGCTGACCGGCGCCGCCATCGACGGCCATGCGCCGTACAAGGCGCTTCTGACCCACGGCTTCACCGTGGACGAGAAGGGCCGCAAGATGAGCAAGTCGCTCGGCAATACGATTCTGCCGGACGAGATCAACAACAAGCTGGGCGCCGAAATCCTGCGGCTGTGGGTGGCGAATACCGACTACTCGGGCGAGCTCGCGGCATCCAAGGAAATTCTCGATCGCGTCGTCGAGATCTATCGCCGTCTGCGCAATACCGTGCGCTTCCTGCTCGCCAATACCGTCGATTTCGATATCGGCAAGCATGCGGTGCCGGTCGAGCAGTGGCTTGAAATCGACCGCTACGCGCTGGCTTTCACGCGCAAGCTGGCCGAGCAATGCGAAGCCGATTACAACACCTACGAATTCCACCACATCGTGCAGGCCCTGCAGCTGTTCTGCTCGGACGATCTCGGTAGTTTCTACCTCGACATCCTCAAGGATCGCCTGTACACCTCGGCCGAGGATTCGCTGGCGCGTCGCTCGGCGCAAACCGCGCTGTGGCACATCACGCAAACCCTGACCAAATTGATGGCGCCGATCCTGGCTTTCACGGCCGAGGAGATCTGGGCGTACGCCGGAGACAAGAAGCTCGAAAGCGTCATGCTCAGCACCTGGCACTCACTGCCGGGTCAGGGCGACGAGGCGGCGCTGATCGACAAGTGGCAGCAGATTCGCGAAGTGCGCAACGATGTCGCCAAGGTGCTCGAGGATCTGCGCACCGAAGGCAAGATCGGCGCTTCGCTGCAGGCGGAAGTGGAAATCCGCGCCAGCGGCGCCAAGTACGATGCGCTGGCTTCGCTCGACGACGACCTGCGCTTTGTGCTGATCTGTTCGAAGACCACGCTGGTCAAGGCGGCCGATGTTGCGGCCGAGGCGATTGTCGCGGTGCCGACCACCTACCAGAAGTGCGAACGCTGCTGGCACTGGCGCGCCGATGTCGGCCATGACGCGGCGCATGCCACGCTGTGCGCCCGTTGCACCAGCAATCTCTACGGCGACGGGGAAAAACGCAACCATGCCTGAGTTGTTCTACAAGCGTAGGTCGAAGCGCTGGCTGGCCTGGCTGGGGCTCGGCGTGTTCGTCGTGGTGCTCGATCAGTTCGTCAAGCTCATGATCGTGGCGAGCTTCACCTACGGAGAAGGCCTGATCATCACGTCCTTCTTCAACCTCGTGCATGTGCTCAACCACGGCGCCGCCTTCAGCTTTCTGGCGGACCAGGGGGGCTGGCAGCGCTGGTTCTTCACGGGGCTGGCCTTCGTCATTTCGATCTGGCTGATCGCCATGATCCGCCGTCATCAGGATGAGCGCCTGCAGCCGCTGGCGTTTGCCTTGATCCTCGGCGGCGCGATCGGCAACGTCATCGATCGCGTGCGTATCGGCGCCGTCATCGACTATCTGGATTTCCATGCCGTCGGCTATCACTTTCCCGCCTTCAATCTCGCCGACAGCGCCATCACGCTGGGCGTGATCCTGATGCTACTTCAGCAATTGCTGGAAGGCCGCAAGTCGCATGGGTGAATGTATCCGGGCCGGCAGTCTGGTGACGCTTCGTTATCGCCTGAGCTGCGACGGGCGTGAGCTCGTTAGCACCATGGATAGTCATCCTTCGACGTTTCAGCTGGGTACCGGGGAATTGGCACCGCCATTGGAAGATTGTCTGATCGGGATGGACTCGCCGGGGCAAAAAAGCTTCGATTTGGCGCCTACCGCCTTCGGCGCGCATAATTCCAGCTTGATGCGCCGTGTGGCGCGCAGCGAATTTCCGGCCGAAGCTAAATTGGAAGTCGGCGAGGCCGTCACCATGGCGGTCAAGCCGGGGCAGCAAGCCAGCGGCTTGATCCGCGAGGTGAATGCGGAATCGGTCACCGTCGATTTGAACCATCCGCTGGCGGGCAAGTCTGTCCGCTTTGAAGTGGATGTCATTGGGGTCTTGTGACCCCAATGACACCAAAAAATTAGCCTTTCCCCCGACCCCTTTCCCGAGAAAAGGGGCGACTAGTTTGGCTTCGCAATAGGATATTTGGATATGCAACAGATCATTCTTGCCAATCCTCGCGGTTTCTGCGCCGGCGTCGATCGTGCGATCGCCATCGTCGAGCGTGCGCTTGAGAAATTCGGGGCGCCGATTTATGTGCGCCATGAGGTCGTGCACAACAAATATGTCGTCGACGGTCTCAAGGCCAAGGGCGCGATTTTCGTCGAGGAGCTCGACGAGGTGCCGGCCGGCGCCACAGTCATCTTCAGCGCGCACGGCGTATCGAAGGCGGTGCGCGCCGAAGCCGAGGCGCGCGGTCTCAATGTATTCGATGCAACCTGTCCGCTGGTTACCAAGGTGCATGTCGAAGTTGGCAAGATGCGCGATCAGGGCCGCGAGATCGTGATGATCGGCCACAAGGGGCACCCCGAAGTCGAGGGCACGATGGGGCAGGCAAATGGCGGCATGTATCTGGTCGAAAGCGTCGCAGATGTCGCCAGACTCGAAGTCCGCGACCCAATGCAACTCGCCTATGTGACCCAGACCACGCTGTCCGTCGACGACGCGGCCGGTATTGTCGCCGCGCTCAAGACCCGCTACCCCTTCATCATCGGCCCGAAGAAGGACGACATCTGCTACGCCACGCAGAACCGCCAGGACGCAGTCAAGACCCTGGCCAAGGAAAGCGATGTCGTCATCGTCGTCGGCTCGAAGAACAGCTCCAACTCGAATCGCCTTGCCGAAGTCGCCAAGAACCTGGGTATTCCCGCCTACCTTGTCGATGGCGCCGAACAGATCGATCCGGCGTGGATTGCAAAGGACGCACGCATCGGCATCACGGCCGGTGCCTCGGCCCCGGAAATTCTGGTCGACGGCGTCATCGCCCGCCTCAAGGCCCTCGGCGCCGGCACGGTTTCTCCGCTCGTCGGCATCGAGGAGCACGTCACCTTTCCCTTGCCGCGGGAATTGCAGAACTGACCTTGCTCAGGGGCTGACGCCGGGTTTGCGGATTGCGTCGACGGTCACGTGAATGCGCATCTCGGTTTTGACCTGGGTCTGACCGATTTTTCCCGGCTTGAATTTCATGCCCTGAAATGCCGTGCGGATATTCTGAATATCCTTGTCGCCGAGGTCGCTGGCTTCGACGATTGCCTCATCGACACGGCCTTCTTCATTGATGTGCAGCCTGAGGATTGCATAGCCGGGCTCTTGCGTCTGTAAAGACTGATTCAGGGTCGGCGGGATGTCTTCTACAACCTGCGGTTTTTCACTCAACTCCGTACTTTTGAAATAAGGAGCGGTCGCCGGAATGGGGAGCCCGAATGGCGGCTCATTGTCGCCTTCGTTCTGGCCCTGGCTTTCTTGCTTCTCTGGTTTAGAGGGAGGGGGAGGCGCCTCCGTTTGCGAATCTGGAAGCCTTTGCTGTTGTACGGGAATGTGCGATCCGGAACGGCGCACCTGGCGAGGCAGATTCAAGTGTGCCTTCAGCACTGCGGCGCTCCCCGGTTTGCCAATGCCCGTATTTTCGTACGCAGGCACAGACAGAATGACGAGCGCGTGTATGCTGACCGATATCAGCAGACATTGCAGACTGTTTTTCTCTGTTGCAAACACGATATGAAGCTGAACGAATCGGGAAAAACAAAGCCAGCTTGACGCTGGCCTTGTTGCGGAGCGGAGCCCTTCCCTACTGCACGATTTCCCGCCACATGACGTTGAAACTGTTAAATTCGCCGCCGCCCGGCGGAGGTGGGATTTCCTTGCTTGGTGGTTTCGGGGTCGGGCCGTCGGCCGTCACGATGCCTACCACCCGCTTGCCGGACGGCAGGTAGAAGATGTTGATGCCGACAATCGGTGCATTTGTTTTCTGGCTGACATAGCCGTTTGAGCCAGTGATCGCCGTTCCGCTCTTGTAGTCAAGGTAGTTGAGCCAACTGTAGCCGCCAGGTGAGCATGCGGTATTCGATGGGACGGTGGTCGGTACAAACAGCGTGCCGGAATCGAGTTGGGGATTGACGTTGACGCGTTCGCCCGAGTCGGGAAGGTCAATATACCAGCCACGGCCATTGAACCAATCCACCGGGTTGTTGCTTGAAAATCGATAGGCGCCGGTCTGGTCCTGGGTCAGTACTTGCTGCACCAGCGTGCCCCGTGGGTTGACAAAAGTCGTGGCGGCGTTGTCGTCCTTCATCGCGTAAATGCTCTGTTTCTGCGTATCCGTGAGGTCCGCAATTTCCAGGTATTTTCCGGTACCGACGAAGATGATCCGCTTGTTATTGATCAGACCGAGTTCGGGCGCGGCCGTAATCGGCTGTGGGTTGTTGAGTGGGTCGCGCAGAATCGCGAACTGCATGCCGTTCGTTGCAGCGCTGTTGGTGTCGAAACGCCAGACATTGCCCAGCAAGTCGCCACCATAAACGTACTTGGCCGTGTTGTTTACATCCCCATCGTCAGCCCAGACCGAAATGCGGGCCAAACCACTTGGAACACTGATGCTGCCTGCGCCAGCCGTCGACATTGTCTTGACTTCTGTTCCGGTGATGGCGTTGCGCACGAACAGATAGCCGTCACCATTGCCCGGATTGATGTTGTTGTAACCCGAAGTGAAGATGACGACCCAGGTGCCATTGGCCTGCTTGGCAATACGGGGTTGCCCGAAGCTGTAACCCAGGTTGGGCAAATCGCTCGCGCTGAGCTCCCACAGCAATTGCGGAGAGGCTGGGTTGGTGACGTCCAGTGCGTAGTAGGAACGACCGCCGCCATTAAGGCCGCCTACCAGAATGGTGCGCCAATTCGTCCCGTCGTAGACATCACCGATAGTTGGCGGGCCATTCACATAGTTGCGGTGATTGGTGGGGTACTGGCGGTCGGCGAGCGCCCACAGGTTAGGCATTACGGCACTGGGTACAAAGGCCCAGCGCTCCTGGCCATTATCGCCATTGAATGCATGCAACATGCCGTCGTTGGCACCCACGAATACCGTTTTGGCACGGTTCGTCTGCGCCGTGACGAATGCCGCGTAGCCGTTGTCGGCATAGTTGAAGAAAGGTTTGCCCAAATAGACAGGCTGGGATTCAGTAATGTCGCCCAGTACGGCCTCGCGGAAACGATAGAGCTTTGTACGGCCATCGGTTACATTGCTGCCCCGGTCTTCGTAGCCGGTCTGGCCGCGGATGTAGTTGACGAAATTTACTCCGAGTGCCAGTGCTTTTTGCGTCGGGGAATAGTCGGGTAATTGGCTGAGTTTTCCGGTCAGGTAGGCTTCGCCGAAGTAACCTTGTTGCGTTGGGCTTAGGTTGCTGTAGGTGAAGCTCTCCAGCGCCGTGCCGGCCGCATTGGCCTTGTAAATGGTCCGGGTGTCGCTGAGAGGACTTACGCGAGCGGTCATTGTCCCGGAACAGGTGGTTGCAATTGGTACGGCACAGCTTCCATCCACGCGCATGGTGCCGCCATTGCAGGAGCTTGCATTGGGCGTCACGCAGTTATAGCTCAAAGCCTGGTTGCTGTTGTCGGCCTCGATGGTGCTGGGTGATATGCAATTGCTTGGCAGAACGTTCTCGGCACACCAGGAGGCCGTTTCGCTAACAGCGCCGGTCGTAAGATTGATGGAGCGGGCTTCCAGATTGCCCTGCCATTTCATCGTGGTGTAGCTCGCAACATAGGCGGTATTGTCTCCCGCCACCGGGTTCAGGGTACTTGTCGCGGCGGCAGATCCCGCGCCTACCTTGGCGGCAATCGAGTTCAGGGTGTTCGTGAAGCCCTGCACGATGCTGTCGGGATCCTTGGCGCTGAAGTAAGTTCCACGGCCATTGACCGCCGCATGCCAGAGGTCGTCGATGCGCTCCTCTTCCGTGTTGAGGATGGGGTCTGGCCAAACGACAGGGTTGCCGGTCACGGGGCTGGTGAGTCCCTTTTTCAGCAAATAAAAATCCCCGGAGGTGGCGGTCTGGTAATCGGTCTGGAAGAGCAGAGTTCCGGGCACGCCGAGCCCCATGGTGAATTGGGTCACGTGCTGCTGCGGGTTGTTGTCGCCGCCGCCGAGAAATACGTTGTTTGCACAGACATCGTATCCAAGCGAGCCGGTGCAGTTGTTGAGGGCTGCTGTACGCAGGTCGGTCACATAGTAGTACATGGTGGCATCGGCCAGCGTGCCGCTGGTGACGGGGCCTTCCCTCATGGGAAGCAGCGTGTTGGTGGCCGAACCGTCCATGTTGCCGATGGAGGTTGAGCCGTTAAGCTGCTTGGGCGTTGTGTCGTTCCAGTAGCCATCGGTAGACAGAATGGAGAAGTTTTGTTGGCATGAGTACTGCACCGGGTCTGTCTGGTTGTTGCCAAATTGGTTCGCATAAAAGCGGCCGATCTTTGTGACTGCCAAACGTAGATAGGTGCTTGAGCTTGGATAGCTGTTAAAAAGCGCGTCATACCAGGCGTGCTTTTGCGCACCCTGGAAGGCGTCCGGATTCATGAAGATATATTTGCCTTTGGAATTCGTGGTAGCCGGGTTGACTGTGCTGGTGTTGCTGATTGCGTTGAAGCCGACACGATAGCTCTGGCTGAGCGGAGCGAAGGCTCGACTGACGGATGTCTTCATCGCCTGCATGCGTGAGCGGTAGTAGGTGAACCAGTTGGCGTAATTGGTCATTTCCTCCACATACGTACAACTGTTACCTGCGCAGTCGGTGCGCGAGCTTGCCTTGGCGGATGTGCCGGGGTAGTTGTAGGCCGCATAGTTCGCATTATTGACGATGGGGACGAACACATTGCTACCGGGCGTCTGAGTGCCCGAGATGGCAAAGTTGCCCACTGTATAAGTTCCGCCGCCGGCGGCCGACAGGCTGAGGTTCATTCCCAGGCCGGTGCTAAGCGAAGTAATGGTTACCGTATCGCTGTTCGCACTGGCATAGACCCCGACGAATTGGCAACTATTGCTCGAAGTCAGGCAGCCCGTGCTGCCGCTGCTCCCCACGGTGCCAATGCTGTTGGCGATCGCCAAAGCCAGTGCGGTTCTATCGGTGGCCGTATTTGTCGCCGGCGATGTCACCGCACTGGACAGAATGGAGAGGCCGTTGATCTTGACGCTCACCGCCTGACTGGGGGCGATCGCCGTGACTTTTATTGTAGCCGTCCATTTACCCATGCCCGCCCAGCGCGCAAAGTAGTAGGTGCTACCTTGAAACATGGCCTGGCATTTGGTCGTATTGGCATTGACGTTCGAGTTGTTGCACCAGCGCACATAGGCGGCATAAGGATAGCTGTCGCTTGGCGCTGTTTGTGCCGTACAGGTGGTCAGATACGGGGTGGTGCAGTATTCGCCGGGAATGAACGTGTAGTAATAAGGTAGTGAATATTTGAAGCTGGGCATGGTCCAGCTTACGCTTTGGATGGCGGGGACCATTGTTCTCAGATCGCTCGTGCCCGTATTGTTCATGTTATAGGCGTCATTCTTGACCTTTTCCCAGTTAGGCAGCGGGCTCAGGACGTTGGCGCCAGAGGCCAGGGATGTGCCGGTTTGCGAGGGGTAGGTGGTCGTGTTCAGGGCGCCGCTTGTGTCGAAGTAGGTTGGCGGCGTGTATGTGACGGTTGGGTTGTAGGTGACGCCGTTGAAGTTCGCGTTGTGGTAACGGCTCGGGTCGTTGTCGGCGTTAGTGGTGCTATTGTTGGTCGAGTATGACGCACTGCCGACATAGTCCGGCAGGAAGTCCCAGGACATACTGCCCGAGTCGTCGATCGTAAACATGATGTTGGGCTTGACCACCGTGGTGCTGGAATTTGCCAGTGGCGAGTTGGCCAGGCTTAGCGGGGCGGTCGGTGCGGCTGCGAGCGCGGCCGAATTAGCCAGCAACAGTCCGAACGTTGCCAGGATGGTGCGTAGCTTATGCGTAGTGAGTTTCATCGTCGCGCTCCTTAGTTGACGAAGGCTTGGCTGTAGCTGACGGTATTTTTGGGGCCCGTGACGCGCACGGTTATGCGGTACATGACATTGGCCGAGGCCTTTTTGGCCTTCTGGCCTCCGGATGCCATGCTGCTGTCGTTGTTGCTGATGGCATTGAGAATGCAGTCATTCGGCGTAGGCGAGACATTGGCGGTCTTGCACATGCGCTGGATGATGTAGCGACTGGTATTGCCGGCACGATCCGCGGTACTTTCGGCGGAGCTGACCCCGTTTTGCCACACAGTATTGTTGATGTTGTCGTCCATTAGCCTCATACCCGCTGGCTGATCCATGCTCGAATAGTAGGCAGCGGCGATATCCGTGTTGTTGAGTGGATGCGGGTCGTTAAGCCAGACGGTGGTTCCCGGCACCTGCTTGGCTGCGAGAACGGTGATCGCGTTGACCACACCCCTGTCGCTGGCAGCCAGGGCCGATTGTTTCAGGGACAGATTGCCGGCGATCAGCGTTGCGGTATCGACGGAGCGAAACAGTGCGGTAGCTGCCAGTAACAAGATCACCAGAGAGATCAACGTGACCATGAGCACAACGCCACGTTGTTTTCTGCGGCCCGTATCGATAGGGATGCGAACAGATGGATGGCTCATATCGTGTTCATATTCGTGATGATGTTTCGCAAGGGCATGATCGTTTCGAAAACCCGGTAGCGGTAGCGGGTCCAGGCAGCGTTATTGTCCAGGGCCAGGTTCGGGGCCGGGTCGGTTGCGGTGCCTACCCAGGCGCAAACACCCGTGGGGGCGGGGGTGTTGAGTGAGCTGCAAGCCTGGCTGACAGGATCGCGCTCAAGCAGATTGCTGCGGGCAATGACGGCAAGGCGGATGGCCTTGATGCGCTTGCGATCATCTACCGAGGGTGCTGCCCAGGCTCCCGTGGCGTCTACCCAATTGGCGATCTGATTGTCTGCGGCGACCGCCGAAATACCATACTGGGCTTGCAGGCTGACGATATCGGAAGCAATCGGCGTTGCATTTTCCAGCAGCGTGTTATTGACTACGCTATATGCCCGCTGGGTCCAGCCTCTCATGCAGCTCAGCCCGTCCCCGACGCTAATTCCTGTCGTGTCGTCCAGCGTGACCTGGGTAGTGCCGATCAACGCCGTAACTGTTTTCAGGGTACAGGCTGGCGTGGGGCTGATCTGGCTCGATTGCATGGTCAAGACGATATCTCCGACCCGGCAAGCGTAGTTGTTGGTGAGGCTGACGTCGCTCCCGGCTATGCCCGTGATGCGGGTAGGTACGCCGCTGGTGGCTTGCCCGATATCTTCTCCCGGAACGAGGGCGCTATTGTAACTACCGAGTACGGTGATCGTATCGCTGGCGCCGCCAGCCCCTCCGTCCGTAATGAACACAGGGTAGATCCCGATATTGATCGCTCCCTGGGCGATAAGTGGTTCGGGGGTGCAGTTCAAGGGGCGGAAGATTGCATTGTAGGTCGGCAGGTCAAAGCCGGCCGCCTGTATATTGCGTTGCAGCGTGTACAGTGCAATGCTGCCATTGGTCTGAGCATCGGCGGTTCCGCTGGTCGTGCGTTTTTGCCCTTCGAATGACGCCATGACATTCATGACAGCCAGCATGGTGAACATACCGATCATCAAGCCGACAAGAACTTCGGTCAGGCCGAAACCCGACTGTGTGTGCGGTTTACTGGGGCGTGGGGGTGTGGGCATTCTGATTCGCCTTACTGAATGTGCGAGACGATGCTGTATTTGTGTTGAACACTGCCCGGCGGCGTCCAGCGCACCTCAACGACGTAGCAATCCGGATTGCCATTGCAGCCCTCTTCGGGGGCGCCGCGCAGCGTGTCGCGAACACCGCCAGGCAAGCCGGACTCGGCCGCTATGTCAGCATTCTGTTCCGCAAGATTTCCGCGTATGGCGGAAGGCGTTGCCCATATTTCTGCTATCCGCTTCTGCGCAACATAAGCCGCTTCGACACGATAACGAGCATCTACCGTATTTTTCGTCATTGAGGCCTGCAAGCCCATCAACCCGAGAATGCCGATCACGAAAATCAGAACAGCTATCAGGCTTTCGACGAGGGCCATGCCCGATTGCCTGTGTCCGCTTGGGAGGTGCATTGTCGAATCCTTTAGCAGGCGCGGGCGTCCGGAGCGACGACGTTCGGGTTGCACACGCGAATGCCCCCGCCGACACTCACGTTCACACGTAGATCGTTACTGGTTGCCGCCGGCAAGCTGGTGTTGTCGATATTGATGTCAATGCTGCCCGGCACCAGCGGAAGCGTCATTCGGCCGAGGTTGTTGAAGGTGATGGTGCGGCCGGCGGGAGATAGGACGGTAATCGCTCCGGATGAGCCCTCGCTCTCCTGGCGATTGTGTATGGCGGCCGGACACGTCCCCGCCACCGGGACAGTGCATCCTACAGTCCACGCGGAGCTCGTGCCGGCGGCCAACGTCAGATTTACCGACGTATTGCGTGTAACCGCTTCGGAGCGCGCCAGCATGAGTCCGCTACTGATCGACTCGGCGGCGTTGCGGATCTTGTTGTTTTCGACCCAGTCGCGATACGGACGTATCCCGAGCGCCATCAAGATGGCCATGATGGCCATCACGATGCAAAGCTCCACGAGTGTGAAGCCCGATTGGGCGCGCTTGCTTAGCATGCGTTTTTCTTCTTCGACCAGCATGTGGGGTTGCTGATCCAGCCATCGGCTGCGAATTGGCCCACATACGTCGAGGTGCGCACATTCGCCTGGTCGATCGTGTAGCTGGCGCCTGTCATTCCCAATGTATTTTGTGCCGTCGCGGTTGCGGTGTAAGTGGTTGGGCTCAGATTGGCGCAGGTGTAGGCGAAATAGCGAACGGAGCCAGCGGGCACGCCGCAATCGGCAGCAAATCCAACATAGGTGCGGTTGTCGGCGAAATACTGTTCGGCCCGAACCCGAATATCCGCGAGAGTTGCAGGTGCTTCAACCATTCTGGATTCAAGGATGTATTGGTTGTACATGGGCACGGCGATAGCCGACAGAATGCCGATGATCGCGATGACGATCATCAGTTCGATCAAGGTAAAGCCGCGTTGGACAACGCGGAAAACGGTTGGGCGCATGGGTGTTCCTTTCAATTGATCCGAGTAAAGCAAAGCCGGGACGGGCCAGTCTACCGGCAAGCGACGAGTGGTATGGATATTCGGATTAGCGGAAGCCGCCTAGGGAGCGGGCATTGTTGTTATAATGCCGCCCGCAGTGCTGCTGTAGCTCAGTCGGTAGAGCAACTGATTCGTAATCAGTAGGTCACCAGTTCGATTCCGGTCAGCAGCACCATTAATGTATCTGGAGAAATCCAGCGAAGTCCAAAAGCCCGCTTAACCGCGGGCTTTTTCGTTGGTTCGGTGTCCGAAAAAATCCACAGAATTCCGAAGGAATCTAACTCGGGCAGGGGCCTTTGCGGGGGCTTTTTGATGGGGTAGTATTAAGCAGGCCCCCAGACTCCTCGCAAAGCCTTGCAAATGCTGAATGCCCTGCAAATACAGAAGCTCAAACCCGAAGCTACAGTTAAACGCTATTCCGATAGCGGAGGCCTATATCTGGAGGTTTCACCGTCGGGTGGGAAGCTCTGGCGGTACAAGTACCGTTACCTTGGCAAAGAGAAGAAACTCGCTCTAGGTCGTTACCCTGATGTAGGGCTAGCGGATGCGAGAGCGCTTCACCAAGAGGCCCGCGAACTCCTGGCTAAGGGTGTTGACCCAGGCGTAAATAAACAAATCCAGAAGGCGAACCGGTTTGCTCAGGCGGCGAACAGCTTTTCAGCGGTCGCACTGGAGTGGCTGGAGCTGAAGTCTTCCGAATGGACTGAGTCGACAGTGCAGAAGGCAAGGGCTCGCCTTGAGAATGACATTTTTCCTTGGTTGGGGCGGCGGACGGTCGTAGAGATAACCGCGCCCGAAGTGTTGATGGCGCTTCGTAAAATCGTTGCTCGTGGCGCTGTTCATACCGCGCACAAGGCCAAACAGGACATCGGCCAGATATTCCGCTATGCCGTCGCTACTGGACGGGCCCCACGCGACCCCACTGGCGATTTGAGAGGGGCATTACCAACGGAAAGAACGAAGCACTTTGCTTCGATTGTTGATCCGAAAGAGGTTGGTGCTCTTCTGCGAGCTATTGATGCCTTCAGGGGAACTTATCAGGTCCAGGCTGCATTGAGACTGGCCCCGTTGTTCTTTGTGCGACCTGGTGAGCTACGCAAGGCCAAGTGGATACAAATCGACTTAGAAAAGGCGGAGTGGCGTTATATCGCGACTAAAACCAATACTGAGCATCTTGTTCCACTGGCAACTCAAGCGGTGGAAATACTGAGAAGTCTGGCCTTGGTGTCAGGAGATCGGGAGTTTGTTTTCCCAGGGCGAGATCCTAAGCAACCGATGAGTGAGGCTGCGGTAAATGCAGCGTTGCGTCGGATGGGGTACGACACCAAAACAGAAATTACTGGGCATGGATTTCGGGCAATGGCTCGAACGATCTTGCATGAGGAACTGGATCAAAAGCCGGAGGTGATTGAGCATCAGTTGGCGCACAAGGTACCGGATGCTCTCGGCTCGGCGTATAACCGGACCAAGTTCCTCAAAGAGCGAAAGCAAATGATGCAACTTTGGGCTGATTATCTAGAGCAGCTAAAGGCAAAGGCTGCTTAACTCGATCGGACGACAAAATCTTGGACGTGGGAGGAAACTTGAAGAAACCTTTGAGCCTTGAGAACTTGGGTGATCGATACGGGATCATGCTTCGAAATATGGAGATTTGCTTTTCCAAGTTAAACCCGAACACAAGTGAAGGCGATAGCTTTCATGGAATCGTGACTGCTATTGAAGTAGTCGATGATCCAAAACGCGTTGATCGTGACGAAATTATCGAGTCCATCTTGTCGGAAGAGATTACCGATGCTCAACGAAAAGCGATCTTTACTTCTCCATTGGGCCCTTTGTTGCTCTCGGTTGTTTTTTTGACCCGGGCGAAGTTTGCGAGTCGACACAGTGGGCGTGTCAAAGCATGGTCATACATGACCGACGCTTACTACTGGGGCGGTATAGCGAATTGGAGTATTGAACGCTACAAGCAACAAGGAATGGCTGCTCAGTTAGCATTTCGGATGAGGTCTGCAAGCGGCGGAAACAAAAGAAATGAGGGTATTGAGGAGTTGAGACAGTTCGTTTTTAGTCTTGTCAGGCAACCGGTTTTGGATGGGGGCGATAAGTGGCCAACAATCCAAAAAGCAGCAGAGGCTATAGCCCCTCAGTACCTAGCAAAGGCCAAGGCGGAAGACAAGGCGGCCAGCCCGAACAATGCGGTGCGTCTTCTAAAAGAGTGGATTGGTTCGCAGATGGCTGACGTAAAAGACTTTATAAAGACAAAGGAAAATGGCTAGCGTAGTTTTCTAGCTGTACCTGAGACTCCCTGAACTACGGGTTCTACTAGACGTATCACGTCTAGTAGAACCCGTTCTAGTTTTAAGGGACCAGTCTTGCTGAAATTGGATTGTCTTTAACAAGCCAATGGAGGCTAGATGATGTCAGAGAAGTCCCAAAACCTTATGAACTCCTTTCTTGATGAGGCTCGTGCGCAAGCTGCGAGCGTTCGGCAGACGAAGGAGTTGGCAGCACAACTCCGGGTTGCATTGTTGCTTCGAGCCGAGGTTCAAGAACGTATCAAGATTAGTCGTGCTGCTTTGTACGCAAAACTTAACCCGGTTGATCCAGCATACGACCCAACCTTCCCAGTTCCGGTGCGAGTTGGTGCGCGTGCTGTTCGCTGGATTGAGAGTGAAGTCGATAGTTATATTGCCTCGCTGCCTCGTACTCGTAGTGTGGAGGCTGCCGCATGAACAATACTGCCGCAACCCCTTCGGAACCCGATGACATTAAGAAACTGCGTGAGGCTTTGAAGAGTCTGCCACGCGATAAACGCAGTAAGTCGCGGGCGCAGTTTGACGCCTTGCTTCCCGACATCATCAAGGCGATTCACGAAGATCAGCACGCTGTCAAAAAAGTTTGGAAGCAGCTTAAGGAAAACGGCTTTGATGCCTGCCTTGGTACTTTCAATGCTTGGCTGCTAGAGCAGGGTGTTATTCCCAAGAAAGCGAAACCGACTGATCCATCAGCGCCATCGGATCCCCGCTGACCGTTTAAACCTCCTATGGGCGTGCTATGTCACGCCCATTTTTTTTTGGAGCCACTATGTATTCAAACGAAAAGAGTCGTGCAGTGCTGTGGGATGTGGTTCGATTCGGCGCACTATCAATTCGTAGTACCGAAGACGGCTGTTGGGGGCTGTCGAAAGATTATCTGGAGCATGCTGAGCGTATCGGTGCAACAGGAAATCTTCCACGCATGACTGGGCAACTAGTAGAAGAGCTTAGTCTGTCATTGCGGGTGCCCGTTCCGGTTGTGATTCCAGCGGTGTTGGCCGGGATTTCATCTGGAGTACACCTTCAGTATGTTGTCCAATGCCCTGGCCATGAGCCTATGACACCTGCCCTACATGGGCTGTCGATTCTTAAATCAGCAGAAGGGAAGTCGGAGCTAATCGATGCGTTGAAGCAGCCCTATGTGAAGGTCATGGATGCTCTTCGGCGCGACCAGTCAGACGCAACACGGTATGAAGCCAAGCTTGCTGTATGGAATGAGCAAGTAAAAGCAAAAAAGCAGGAGATCCGTCAAAACGTTAAATCACCTGAAAAGATAACAGCGTTAACGGATGAACTCGACATACTTTTTCAATCAAAGCCCCAATCGAAGCAGTTAGCGACAAACTTGGTCGTTATGAATGTGACGAAAGAGGCGCTTCAGTTCGGGATGTTCCAGGAGGGCCCGGCTACAACACTGGCACATGATGAGGCCAGTTGGTTCTTCAAGAAGTTTCAGAACAACTTTGATCCTATTACGCAAGGCTACGACGGCAAAGCTTTCACGGTGCGGCGCCGTAGTAGCCAGTCGTATAGCGTGGACTGGCAAAGTCTCTGCTTGAATCTAGGTATTCAGACGGGCCGAATGGATCGCTTGATCAATACTAGAGGTTTGGAGTTGGTTGAGAGCGGACAAATGCCGCGTATGTTGATTGGCATGGCAGATGAGTCAGCTCAAATTAGGGTCGGCGAAAAGGCTATTTCAAGCGACGGGCGTTCATGGTATTTCGACGGAATGTATCGCCTAGCGGAAGCGTACGCGATGGAGCTCAAGGCCAGTACAATCAATCGGAAAACGTTGATGTTCGACGACCAAGCTCAGCAGCAATGGATTGCAACTCGGGATTGGTTGATCATTGCGGCCTCCGAACGCGGACTACTATGGCGAATTCCTGAGTTCGCTCTTCGGTGTGCTCAGCATATTGCGCGTGTAGCGGCGAACCTTCATGCCCACGAGCGATATACAGGAAACTTGATATCGCTAGAGACTTTAAGACAAGCGATCCTCGCGGTACGTGACTGCGCAGATAGCTATCACATGCTTTTCGGTCGCGTTCATCTGGAAGAGAACCAACGCGATGCGATTCCGATCCTGTCATTCATGGTGCACTGCTACAACAAGCCAACTCAGTATCAGTCTCAGTTTGTGTTCGACGTTCAGTTCTTGTGTCGACGTACATGGGGTGGGCAGCAGGTTAGGAAATTGGACCGGCTCATGGCAGCACTCACCAGCTTGGCCGACGCTGGAATTCTGGAGTGGTCGTCTCACATGTACAACGGTCATCCGGTCAGTGTGCAACTCACCCGTGACTTCCGTACGCAATTCGATGCAGCTCACCCCAAGCTTTTTCGTCCATATTGGGGACCATAGTGCTGCGACTCTGCGACCAGTCGCAGAGTCGCAGGCTACCTTGTCTCTTTTTCTTCCACTCGCACTTGATTATCGGCCCCCAGGACGGTTTTTCGACGCTGATGAGGAATTCATCAGTCGAAGCTCAAAACCAGGCTCTGATGCATTGGGGGGGGCTACTTTATCGGCCGAATATCATGGAGAGGACTGCTGCCAGAGAGTGTAAGGACGCACGCTGGTTATTTTTATTGCGTTGCACATCTTTGTATGTGAAGACAGAGTGTTGCAAGGTGTGTGGCAATCAATAACATGCCAGTGCAAAGCTCAGTTTCACGTGGCTTCGGTGTGGGTCGAATTTCGCTTCGATATGAAAAGGATTTAGTACTTATTAAAGATTAGATTAATTCAAGGAAAAATTAATCAATCCTCATCCCTATCATCGTCAGTCGAATGACATGCACATGAAGCCTTTATCCAATGCAGATCAAAGGATTCATCATGGAATATGACGATGCAGAGCTATCGGACCTCTACTGGCAACTTGATCACGAGACCAACATAGAGTGTACCGATATCGACGGTAAGACGATGACGATCATTCATCAGCAGTTCGGTAATCTAACGGTCTTGGCGAAGATTGAGCGCTTCGTGAAGGACATTGCGAGAACCAAGCAGGTTGCATTCGATATGCGTGATAGCGTCAGCCGAAGCAATATTGTGTTGTTACCGACGCTGGAGCGTTACTTCTGCTTCATGGCGAGCATGCTGAATGTCTTCGATGAGCAGTACGTGTATAGCCCAAGAGTCGATGTGTTCTTCCATGCCTGTAAGCAGATTGGCATCTTGCCTGGAATTTACCCCTTCAGTAGAAACGCTACTGAAGTCGATCCGGAAACTGGGAAGCGCTACGGTGAGGTGTTCAATGTCTTGATTGCTACGATTCGGCAGCTCGTTAGCAGGAGCAAGTTCAAGCGAAAGCTGAAGAACCATGAGCACAGTGTCCGACGTCGTATCGCAAAGGTGCTTGTGTGGGAGCAACGGTTATTCGGTTCAAAGTCGCGCTACGTAATCATGCCGTTGACCTTGACCTACAAGTTGGAGTATCGGGACGAGGTGACGCCCGAACTGGTCCAAGAGCATCTACGCCACTTCTTCAACAATCGACGCGGTAACAGCCTTCTAAGCGGTGTGGAAGAGTATGTTTGGCGGATGGAGGAGGCCGACTACGTGGGTGTGCATGTACATCTGCTAGTAGCGTACGACGGAACGGTCAATGGCGATTTCATCCGATCCAAGCAGCTCTGTGACTACCTTGAGACTACTGTCATGGATGGGATGGGGAGCGTCAGTGCCGGGAACCTATACAAGGGCAGTAAGTGGCAAGGCGTATACGACAGGTGTGGTGGCAAGATCAACAGCTACGACACTGGGCTACGTGAGCAGCTGCGTGCTGCTTTGCGTTACATGGCGAAGGCTAGCCAGCTTCTGAAGCGAAAGAGCAGCAATAAGACAAAGACGTTTGGCATGAGTCAGCCTCCAGAGCATTCAGGCAAGGGACGGAAGAGAAAGACTTGTACGGAGGTTGAAAGGTTGGCTGCGTGAGGGCTCAGTGGCCGTGCTATCAGCCTACTGATGAGTGGGGGCAGGATAGGCAGCGGCCAGCTAGTCCTTCGTCATGAAGGCTGAGAGGTGCCTCATTAACAGGCACCTCTCAAAAGGCTATACGGATGAAAGGGGTAACTGGCTTGTCCATAGCTTACCCACAGGGTTGTTCAGTCTTTCTGTGAGTTGTGTACAGATCGACCCTGCAGCTAGAACAACGATACCTGCGTGCTCTCGCTTTTTTGCCGTGATGGCACGGGTGATGGCTCCCCTTGCATCAAGTCGGCAGGGTAGAGCTGCAGGAAAGCCCTCGCGAATTCAGGATTGCGGCAGTTCAGCCATTCATCGTAAGCGTCCGGCGTAATGACGACCAAGGAACGCTTTTCGTCATCTACCGGATGAAAGCGACTTATGAACGGGTGCGCGTCGGCGTTGATTGTGAGCTGAGTGAAGGAGTAGCGCTCATCCGCAGTGCCTTCATCCCATGCACGCCAGAGGCCTGCCACAGCAAATGGCCGTTCATCATTCAGGCGAATACGCCAGCGAATCGACTTTCCTGACTCATAACTGGGCTCATAGAAGCTGCGCATGGGGACTAGGCAAAGTTGAGCGCGTGACCATGCTTGCCGATAGGTGGGTAATTGCCCAACGGTCTCTGCTCGGGCATTCATGGTCGAATAGCGTTTACCAGGTGGTTGTTTGTCCTTGGGGAGCATGCCATAGGAAGCCAGGATGGCCTTGGGGCTTCCACCGTGGTTCACGATGATCGGCGCTGCATAATCCTGCCAGACCTCTTCCTGCCATTAATGGACGATGCCGATTCGGGATTGGAAAGCGGCGCTGACTCGCTTTACCATCCAGTTCGAGGAGCGAATTCCTCAGATGTGATTTGAAAACCCGTTTACACAAAAATTCGGACAGGCCCAGTGTTTGGGGTCAATCACACCCAAAAATACGAGTCCGACGGTGGGCCGGGCATCGATGCCATTCTCAAGCAACTGCGCGGCAGTGTTGAGGCCAAACAAGACCGTGAGGCTTTCCTGACTGCGCAATTGCTGTTTTGGATGCTAGCGGCGACTGATGGTCATGCGAAAAACTTCAGCATTCAACTCTTGCCCGGAGATGAGAAATACAGGCTGACCCCACTATATGACGTGCTTTCTGCGTGGCCCGTTATCGGTAACGGCGCTCATCAGATTTCATACAGGAAAGCAAAGTTGGCGATGGCGATACGCTCAAAAAATCGCCACTACCATCTCGATGAAATTCAGAGACGTCACTGGAATGCGCTAGCGAAGCGTAATGCCATGGGGCAGGATTTTGAAGAGGTGATTCAGCGCGTTTTGGGCCAAACTCCAAAAGTCATCGACCAGGTTCAAGCTACTCTGCCGGCAGGCTTCCCGGCCAATGTCGCTGAGCCTATCCTGGTCGGGCTGCGTGAGCAAGCAGCACGGCTGGAGGCACAACCAAGGGCTTGAAATACGCAGTCAGAAGAAGCCGAAAAACTTCGGTGCCATTTTTCATCTTGGCAGATAGATCGGTGCGGCCGAGGTATGACATGAAGCGAACTTCCCCGATACTTGATCAACTATGTTTATAAACAGAACAAAAAGCCACTCATCCGAAAAATACGGCTTTTTCTTCTCGCATTGGTTCATGTCGTTGCGCCATGCCCGGCTGCTCATCGAGGAGTGGCGGCAGGACTACAATGCTCAGCGGCCACATACTTGTAGAATAATCATATTATTCAGATCAAGCCATCTATTCGCACCCATAAAAAACGATCACCAACTCTTTATTTTCAACTAGTTATCAGTACTCTCGAGGCAAATCGGTTGATAGAAACGGTTTCAATAAGATTAAAATTATATAATTCAGGCAACTTTATTGGCGCGACCAAACAAGTCAGCTTTCATTTTGACCGTAAATAGCAAATTTTTCCGGATCGTGCGCCTCTCTCTACTGGCAGCTACGTGGAATGCCGCCGCATGTTATGGGGTATTTGCACTCGCGGCACAAGGTGCTTTGGGATCCAACACCATGACAATCACCGGCATTTTGCTGGTGAGCGCCCCTCTCCTCTCGCTAGCTGTTTACGGCTGGCGACAGCGACAAGCCTGGAACGACCGCGCAACACGTCCCAAGCACACATTGCCCGTCCTCGCCATGCTGCTCTTGGTGCCACTGATCGTGGCCATGATGACATTCATCCGGCTACCGCAACTAGAGCAAGAAACCTTTGCCTCACTCACTGCGGTTGCAGAACTCAAGGCTGGCCAGGTAGATAGCTGGTTGCATGAACGCCATGCCGACGCCGAAATCCTGTTGTCCGACTCACACTTGACAGCAGAAGCCCAACGCTTCGCACGCGCCCCGCAGGGGGCCAATGCAGCACTGATTCTGCAGCGCTTCAATCGCATGCGCGAGTTATATGGCTACAAGAGCATCATGCTGCTCGACAGCACAGCCAATGTCCTGCTCTCGGACGGTGATGCACAAGAAACCACGCCTGAACTACTGGCAGGCGTTCGCAAGGCTTTTCAAACAGGCACCTCGGTACGCACCGAGCCATTCCTTTCAGCCGAGTCGGGCACGGTTCAAATAGACTGGATCGTGCCACTGATTGACAAGAAAAGCCGGCATGCCGGCGAGTCAAAGAGCGGCAGAGAAAACGTCATCGTGCTGCGCCAGACCATGGACGAAACCCTCTTCCCGATGATGCAGTCTTGGCCGGTCGCCAGCCCAAGTGGAGAAACTCTGCTCGTTACCAAGATCGGCAGTTATGCGGTCTACATGAACGAATTGCGCTTCAAGAAAAATACCGCCTTGCGCCTCAAGCTGCCCACTGCTCAGAGAGACCTGCCCGCCGCCGTGGCGATACGCGCACAAAAACCCGGCACCACCATCGGCATTGATTATCGCAATCAGGTTATTCAAGCCGCCTACCGTGGGATCAAGGACACACACTGGCTGATTGTCACCAAGCTAGATCGCCAAGAGATGCTTGCGCCACTATGGACAATGATGCTGTGGGTGTCAGTCATACTGTTTGTGGCGGTATTGATCGTCGTTCTCGTACTGGAAAAACTATGGCAAGAGCGTGACGAGAATTTTCAGCTCAGCCTGCTGGCAGAGAAAAACAAAAGCGAACAATTGGTTCAGAAGTTCTTCGAACTTCCTTTCGCCGGCATGGCCATCATCGCGCCGAATAACCAACGTCTGCTCCAATTCAACCAGAAACTATGCGAAATTCTTGGCTACAGCCATGATGAATTGACCGCGCAGAACTGGGAATCCCTGCCCCACCCTGATGATCGGGTCATCACCCGCGAACATCACGAGGCGGCCATGGCAGGCACTTCAGAGGGCTATAGCCTGGAGGTTCGATTTCTGACAAAGGCCGGCCAGACCATCAATGCGAAGCTCGATGTTCGATTGGTAAAACAGGCAGACGGCTCCATTGAATATCTGGTTGCAGTGATCGAAGACATCACAGAACGCAGACGCATCGAACACGCGCTCAGAGATGCCGAGCTGCGCTGGAAATACGCACTGGAGGGCGCCAATCATGGTGCCTGGGACATGAACCTCAAGAGCGGCAGTCTCTTTTTGTCCAATCGCTGGAAGGAAATGCTGGGTTACGCCCCCCACGAAATCGACAACAACCGAGAAACAGTCGACGCGCTGATTCATCCAGATGATCTCGTGCTCGCCCGCAGCAACCTTGCAGATTACCTCGCGTCACCCTCTCGCCAGCAAGACGAAGCCTATGTGGCTGAATACAGAATGCGCTGCAAAAATGGTGACTATTGCTGGGTCATGAATCGCGGCCGCGTGATTGAATATTCGGCAGCAGGCGAGCCACTCCGCTTTTTGGGTACGCAGACCGACATCACCGCGCTCAAGCACGCTGAAGCAAGATTGCGGCGCGCTTCGCAATTTTATGCCGCACTCAGCCATTGCAACGAGCACATCATGCGCTGCGAAAGTCGGGATGAACTCCTCAAGCAAGTGTGCGAGGATGCCGTCATCTACGGTGGCATCCAGATGGCTTGGGTGGGGCTGGTTGAAGAGGATGGCCGGGTCATACCCGTTGCCAGTGCCGGTGAAGGCTTGAGCTATCTGGATGGGCTGCAGGCCACCAGTGACGCCTATAGTCCCTATGGTCAAGGCCCTACTGGCACAGCCGTCAGGGAAAATCACCCCGTCTGGTGCAACAATTTCTTGCAGAAAGAAAGCACCGGCCCCTGGCATTCGCGGATGGAGGAACGCAAATGGCAGGCATCGGCGGCCCTGCCCTTGCAGTGCAATAACCGCGTGGTGGGTGCATTCAGTCTGTATTCCCGCGATGCCGACACCTTCGATGACGCTATTGAGAGTCTGCTCCAGGAAATGGCCGTGAATATCAGTTTCGCCCTGGAACGTTTCGAGCGAGAGGCAGAAATTGCGCAGCAGAAAAAGCAAATGGCACGCCTGCTTCAGGCCGTAGAGCAAAGCACCAACACCGTCGTCATTACCAATCTCGAGGCACGCATCGAATACGCCAATCCGAGCTTCGAGCGCACCACCGGCTATACGCTCGACGAAGTGCGCAACAGGAACCCACGGGTACTCCAGTCCGGCAAAACACCCAGAGCCACCTACGAAGACATGTGGGCCCATCTGTCGCGCGGTGAATCGTGGAAAGGCGAGTTCATCAATCGCCGCAAGGACGGCAGCGAACTCACAGAGTTTGTACACATTTCGCCGGTTCGTGAGGCCGATGGCACAATCACTCACTACCTGGCGATCAAGCAGGACATCACTGATGTCAAGTCAGCTCAAGAAGCACTCGCCAAGCTGAACAGCGAGCTGGAAGCCAAGGTGCTGCAACGCACCCAGGAACTCGAACTGGCACGCCAGGAAGCAGAACACGCCAATCTTGCCAAGAGCGAGTTCCTGGCTAACATGAGCCATGAAATTCGTACGCCGATGAATGCCATCGTCGGGCACATTCAGCTCCTCCGTCGCTCAGCCCTGAACCGCGAGCAGCATGACCAGCTGAAGAAAATGGAAGGCGCCGGTGCGCACCTGCTCAGCCTCATCAACGACATCCTTGACCTTTCCAAGATCGAAGCCGGCCACCTCGAACTGGAACAGACCGATTTTGATCTGATCGCCCTGCTCGACAATGTGTACACCATGATGACTGCCACTGCTGGCAAAAAGGGGCTGGCCTTGCAGACGCAGGCAGATGGGGTACCACGCAGCCTGCGCGGCGACCCAACCCGTCTGCGTCAAGCCCTGATCAACTACGTTTCGAATGCAGTCAAGTTCACTCACCAAGGTTCTGTCACCATTGCCGTCGAGTTGCTGGAGGAAAGCAACGATGATCTGTATCTGCGCTTCAAGGTGTCGGATACCGGGATTGGCATCCCGCAGGAAAAGCTCACACGCCTGTTCCGCGCGTTTGAGCAAGCCGATGCCTCCACCACACGCCAATACGGTGGCACCGGGCTTGGGCTGTCGATCACCCGGCACTTTGCCCGGCTCATGGGAGGCGAAGTCGGCTGCACTAGCAACGAGGGCGAAGGCTCGACCTTCTGGTTCACGGCACACCTGAAACACGGCCACTCGCAGGAACCGCCTGCCGTCGCTCACCCGCCTCAAGATATTGAATCTGCACTCGCCCGCCATGCCGGCGCACGCATACTTCTGGCCGATGATGTGGAGATCAACCGTGAAGTAATTCAGCTACTGCTGGAACCCACCGGACTCATCATCGACAGCGCCGAAAACGGCGCCCAAGCCGTGGCACTGGCAGCTATGAGTGAATACCGGCTGGTACTGATGGATATTCAAATGCCGATCATGGATGGCTTTAACGCCACGCAGGAGATCCACCGTCTGCCCGGTCGCGAATCCTTGCCCGTGATTGCACTCACTGCCAATGTTTTTGTTGAAGATCGCCGCCGCTGCATTGAGGCCGGCATGGTTGACTTCATACCCAAGCCGGTCAGCCAGGATGAGTTGTTCGCCAAGATGCTGTACTGGCTTGAAGGCGGCGATCAGACCTTTGCCACCGCCGTCAGCCTTCCTGTCACTGCGCAGACGACTGTGGCAGAGGCGTACGGGCTGCCGAACCATCTGCCGGGTATTGATATTGCGAGTGGCATGCAGGTGTGGCGAGAAACCAATGTCTATCTGCGCTTCCTGCAGCATTTCATCAACGACACGGCCACCGCAGCCGCCGAGGCCATGACACTTGAAGAAGCCGGCGATTACGCCGCGCTGTCAAAGTTGGCGCATAAGGTCAAGGGTGCCGCCGGTAATCTTGCCCTGACCGAAGTGCAGCGTATCGCTGCTGAGATCGAAGCCCAGGCAAAAACCGAAACAACTGCCAGCCATCTGCTGAATGAATTTTCGCTGGCTTTTGAAAGAACTACTGCCTCCATCGCAGCCCTCGCCGCCATGATTGAAGCAGGCTCGGCACAAGAGCGTGCAGAAGCAGAAAAAACCACCGGGCAAGCCTCAGAGGGCCTACCCACAGGCGCCTCCGCCCGGGAGGCGATGCCTCTGCTCAAGCGCCTGTTGGCGGCACTGGATACCGATGCGCCTGACGAAGCAGAACAGATTCTTGCCAAACTGAGTCACAAATTGCCTCTTGCGGCGCTTGCCCCCATCAGCGCGCACCTCGAATCATTTGATTTCAAGCACGCCACAGAAAGCGCACTTGATCTGCTTGCCAAGTTGCGTGCAGCGGAGCAGGGAGAAAAGAATGATTAAACCCATTCTCGTTGTGGATGACGAGCCCATCAATCTGGCTGCCATGCGCCAGATTCTGGCAGACGAACACGCGCTGGTATACGGTCGCAGCGGCCATGAGGCGATTGAACTTGCGCGCAAACACGCACCCGTTCTGATCCTGCTGGATGTGCAAATGCCCGACATTGACGGCTATGAAGTGTGCCGACGACTCAAGGCAGACCCCATGACGGCATCAATCCCGGTGATTTTCGTCACCTCACTATCCGAAGTCACCGACGAAATGCGTGCCTTCGAATCCGGCGCGGTGGACTTCATCACCAAACCGGTATCGCCGCCCATTGTCAAACTGCGTGTGCGCAACCAACTCTCCTTGGTCAGTGCCGCCACACTTGAAACAAGCTATCACGATGCCATCAAGATGCTGGGGGCGGCGAGTGAGTTCAAGGATACCGACACGGGCGTGCACATTTGGCGCATGGCCGCTTACAGCGCCCGCCTTGCCCAAGCCGCAGGATGGGATGATGCCGCCACTGCGCAGATGATGCTGGCTGCCCCCATGCATGATCTGGGCAAGCTCGGCATACCCGATAACATCCTGCACAAGCCAGGCAAATTGGATGCTGAAGAGTGGGAAGTCATGCAGACCCACGCCAATATCGGCTACCGCATTCTCGCCAGTAGCAAGGCACCGATCCTGCAAATGGCCGCAACGATTGCGCGCTATCACCATGAACGTTGGGACGGCAGTGGCTACCCATGCGGGCTTTCAGGTGAAGACATTCCTGAAATGGCGCGCATCGTCGCAATTGCCGACGTGTTTGATGCCCTGACGATGGATCGCCCCTACAAGGAGGCATGGCCAATTGAGCGCGTCATCGAGACAATACGCGATGAATCCGGCACGCATTTCGATCCGCGCCTGACCGACCTGTTTCTGTCGATCATGCCAGACGTGATTGCCATTCGTGAGCAATGGCAAAACGCCGAGGCTGCAGCGTCTTTTGCACAGGACGTTTGATGGTGCCTACACTGACGCAAAAAATGCCGAACTTTGTCCTGACTTTGCAAATTTCAGCGTTGGTGTTGCTGGTTGTTGCAGAAATAGGGTTTTTCAATATCAAACTTACCAGGCCGATCAAGCGATCCAGCATAACCGTATCAATCGCAATCTGGGTCTAATGCAGCGCACCGCTGAGACTTCCTTGGAAAAGCTGGCACGGGATGCGGAATTCATTGCCCATTCACCCGTACTCAAGCTGTATTTGCAAGATCCACAAGCCGCCAACAAAGCCCGCGCCGAAGACGCCTTGCTCACGCTTTCAGCGCTTCGCAAGGACTATGAGCAAACACGCTATATCGATCAGGACGGGCGTGAGCAAATTCGAGTCGATAGAGCACACACAAATGGCGAGTCGTCCTTGCGCACACAAGGCTTGCAAGACAAATCAAGTCGGCCCTACGTGCAAGCCGGTTTGCAACTCGCTGCAGGCAAGGTATTCATATCCGACTTCGATCTGAACGTGGAATTCAATCGAATCGAAATACCCTACAAGCCGGTACTGCGAACCGTTGTCCCTGTCGTGCTGGATCAACGCCGCAAGGGCATGATCGTGTTGAACAGTTTTGCCGGCGAACTGCTGGCGCAACTGCAAGCGACCCTGCCAGAGAATGAAGGCGAAGTGGTGATCATGAGCGAATCCGGAGGCTGGATTAGCGGAAGCCCTGACCTCAACTGGCAATACCTGATTCAGCCTGCTGCACGCCTGAGCGTCCAGGACAGCGAATTGTGGTCTGGCATTACGGCCCGTCGAAACGGACAGTTCGAGCATGGGGGCGAGTGTTATCACTTCGTCTGGTTTCAAGCCGCTAATAGCTCGATACAGGCTGCCAAGTGGCTATTTGCTGAAAAAACCAAAAACCAGTCTTGCTCGGCCAGCCTGGTATCCGCAATCGAATCTGCAGTGCGCAGAATTGCATTGATTCTGTTAGTCAGTGTGCCCATCCTGCTGCTGTGGCACCGCTCCCGACTCCGAAACGAATACTACAAGCAGGAACTGGAAGACAAGCAGGCTGCCTTGAGCACGATTGCGAAAGAGGCTGGCCACGCCCTGATCATGGTCGATTCACGCTGCCAGGTGCAGTGGATGAATGCTGAGGCGCAGCGCTTGCTAGGCTGGAGTGAGGCCGATTTGATCGGAAAATCGCTGCATGACAGTGTGCACCTCACACCCGAAGGGACGCCTGTTCATCCAGGCCAGTGTGCAACGCTACAAAGCCTGGCCACCGGCGAGCCACAAAGCAAAGAGCATGACCGCATGCTGAGCCGAAGTGGCGAACTTTTGCATCTGAGCACACGTGTGACGCCGTTTGGTGGGGCCGACAGGCGCCAAGCCATTGTATCTCTGGTGGATATCGCAAGCCATGTGGCGCTTGAAGAAAGCCTCACCATACAAGCTGAAATCGATGAACTGACGCAAACCCTAAATCGCCGCGCCATCCTGCAGCACTTGCAGGCTGCCCTGAGTAACTCGGCACCAGCGTCCTGCATACTGGCACTTGACATCGATTTCTTCAAGTCGGTAAACGATAAATACGGGCACCTCGTGGGTGACGAGATTTTGATTCACTTCTGTCGAACCATAGAAACCATGCTGCGCAAGAACGATCTGCTTGGCCGAATCGGTGGCGAGGAGTTCATCATCGTTGCCCATACAGGCTCAATGGCAGATGCGATGGGGCTGGCTGAGCGCGTTCGTACCGTTGTGGCCAACACCCCATACGCCCGCGGGGCTGATCCGTCGATTGCCATGACAGTCAGTATCGGGGTTGCCCAACCCCGCCCCGATGAAACCGTTAAAGAACTGCTGGCACGCGCCGATGAAGCGCTCTACCGCGCCAAGGACTCGGGGCGCAACCGTGTGGTGAGTGCCGATTAAGGGATGATCATGCGAATTTTGATGCCGACACTACCGACCCTGTATTGGTACAACAGTCACCTAGCCAATGGCATTCAATGTGCAAACATTCATTTCAAATTCAATACTTTTCAAGAACACCTGTTCAAGATCAAGTGATTGATGCAACATCAGTCTTATTGCAAAATCAACTATCATTTTTTGAGATTATTCACCCCGACTGACATATCAGTGGCTAGAATGAATTGGGTGTTAAATTTGATCAGGCAATCACAGCAACGCCATAATGCATCCCCATACCCCATCAACAACAAAAAGGACTTAGAACCGTGAAAACCATCATGCTGGTGGACGATTCCGGCACCATCCTCCTGTCCATTTCCAACATCCTCAGCAAGTCTGGCTATGCCGTCGAAAAGGCCAGCAACGCAGAGGATGGACTCAAGAAATTCCAGGGCGGTGTCAAAGTCGATCTGCTCATTACCGACCTCAACATGCCCGGCATGAACGGCATTGAATTCATTAAAGAGGTGCGCAAGCTGCCCGCCTACAAATTCATGCCCATCCTGTTCCTGACCACCGAGTCACAACAATCAAAGCGTGCTGAAGCCAAGGCTGCAGGCGCATCGGGTTGGTTGGTGAAGCCGGCGACTGCAGATGAGTTGCTCAACACCATCAAGCTGGTTCTCAGGTAATGCCCTTGAAAAATCACGTCAAACTTCTCAAGCGTGCCTCGCTGATTCCCCTTGCCGTCGGGGTCGGAGCCAGCGTAGTCGTGTATTTCTTGAATGACTGGTACCACGAAGACTTCATGCCCATGATGGGCCTGCCCCGTGGTATGGGCGAGGCGCTTGGTATCGTTCTAATTGCGCTCACCGCCTTCCTCGTGCAACGGCTGGTGAGCCTAATGATATTACGCAGGTGGCTGGCTGAATTATCGAAACGTGACGCCAAGCGCGTGCTGGGTGATGACCGGCAAGTGATGGCAATTGAGGAAGTCAGTCGCGAACTCAAGCAGGTGACAACCTTCAATAACGTTGTGCGCGGCCAGCTCGAAACCATTATTGTCGAGACGGAAAAAGCCGCTTTCGACATCACCTCTCGTTTGCAGGGCATCGACGAGGTCATGACGCGGCTGAGCAAATTCATTGACACCAGCGCGCATGAAACGACTGATTTGATTTCCTCATCCGAGCATCAAATCGATGGCAATCGCAAAATGATCACGCGCATGGACAGCTACATCGACCAGCGCATCAGCGAGGTTCAAACAGATCAGAAGCGCATTACACAGGTGGTTCAGGAAGCGCGCTCGCTCATCAAGCTGGTTGATTTGATCAAGAGCATTTCCAGCCAGACCAATCTGCTGGCACTGAATGCGGCCATCGAAGCGGCGCGGGCCGGCGAGGCCGGGCGCGGCTTTGCCGTGGTTGCTGACGAAGTGCGCGAACTTTCCGCACAGACAGACCAGGCCGTGAGCCAGATCAACCAGGGCATCCTGGCTGTGGCCAGCTCGATTGAGTCGCAGTTCCAGGACAAGCTGAAAACCGTCAACGTCGATGAGGAACATCAAGCACTGAGCGAGTTCTCCAACCAACTCAATCAGCTTGGCAGCAACTATCAGGCGATGATGAAGCACGAATCCGACATACTCGACAGTGTTTTGGTGTCCAGCCAGCAACTCACCTCAATGTTCATGGATGCCCTGGCCAGTGTGCAGTTTCAGGATGTCACACGCCAGCAGATTGAACTCGTCATCAACGCACTCGATCGCCTTGACAGTCACACCGCCATGCTGGCCGAGCGTCTTGCTGCGTTGGACAACCCCGACTTTCAGATCCAGCCGCTATCCGTCCATCTCGATGAAATCTACAGCAGCTATGTCATGAGTTCTCAGCGTGACAAACATCACAACGCACTCAGCGATGGGCGCAAGGCCAGCGTCGATGCCGACGGCCCCAAGGTCGAACTGTTCTAGCCCGGGAGAAAGACATATGTCCGAATTCACTGCGCAACCCAACACTGACAGCTTCCGGAGAATGGTGCTGGAAGGCACGATGACCATCTACAACGCTGCCGAAATCAAGGCTCAGCTTTTGGGCGGTCTGCAATCAGCCTCGATTCTGGAGATTGACCTCTCGCATATCAGCGAGATGGATACGGCAGGCTTCCAGCTGCTGGTCATGGCCAAGCGTGAAAGCCAGCGCCTCGGCCGCACCATGCGCATCGTTGCCCACAGCCCGGAAGCACACGAGGTCATCGACTTCTACAACATGGACGCCTTCTTCGGCGACCCCGTACTCATCCCTGCCGATCACTGATCGGCACCCACTCGAGGATTTCCGCATGGAAGAACTCTTCAGCGTCTTTGCCCAGGAAGCCCGCGAACAGCTGACAGCCATGGAAGATGGCCTGCTGCGCATGGAACAAGGCGATCAGGACAGCGACACCATCAATTCGATCTTCCGCTCCGCCCACACCATCAAGGGTGCTTCCGGTGTCGTGGAGCTGCAACATATCGAGAAATTCACCCACATCCTGGAAAACCTGCTCGACAAGCTGCGCAACGGGGAAATCCTGCTCAGCAACGAATTGATCACCGCCCTGCTCGAAGGCTGTGATCACATCGGCGCCATGCTGGACCGCGTAGACCAGGGCTATATGGACGAGGACCCCACGATTGCAGCAGCGGGAGAAATCACTGCCGCAAGGCTGCATGCCCTGACCGATGGCACCGAAACGGCAGAGGAAGCAGAGGAAGAGACTGCCGGCATGCTGGAACCGAGTATCGGTACCGTCGAGCGCTCGGGTGGCGAGTCGTCTGGCAGCGATTGCTGGCATATCTCGATCCGCTTCGGCCGGGATGTACTGAAAATGGGGATGGAGCCCCTCGCCTTTCTGCGCTACCTGCTCAATCTGGGCGAAATCGTACACCTGACCACCCTCACCGATGCCATGCCGCATGCCGAGGAGATGGACCCAGAATGCTGCTATCTCAGCTTTGCCATCGCCTTGCGTTCGCACGCCAGCAAAGAACAAATCGAGAATGTGTTTTCTTTCTGCCGTGACGAGTGTGACCTGCACATCCTGCCGCCCAACAGCCGCATCAGTGACTATCTGGATCTGATTGAACGCCTGCCTGAAGAAAACATGCGCCTGGGCGAGATCCTCATCAAGTCGGGTGCGCTGACACAGGAAGAGCTGGACGAAGGCCTGCGCCGCCAAACCGCTGCCGCCAAGATCGCCGAGGTCACTGACCAGAATATTCCGGCCTTGGGCGAGATTTTCGTCGACAACAAGATGGTGCAACCGGAGATTGTCGAAGCCGCCGCCATCAAGCAGAAACAGGTTGCCGAAAAGAAGACTTCAGAATCCCGTCTGATTCGTGTACAGGCAGACAAACTCGATCAGTTGATTGATTTGGTTGGCGAACTGGTGATTGCCGGGGCAAGCGCCAATCTGCTCGCGCAAAAGAGCGGGCGCAGCAATCTGGTCGAGGCGACTTCTGTGCTGTCGCGCCTGGTGGAAGACATCCGCGATTCAGCCCTGCAACTGCGCATGGTGCAAATCGGCGAGACATTCAATCGCTTCAACCGGGTGGTACGCGATACCGCCAAGGAACTCGGCAAGGACATCGACCTGATCATCACCGGCGCCGAGACCGAACTCGACAAGTCGGTGGTCGAGAAGATCGGCGACCCGCTCATGCACCTGGTGCGCAATGCCATGGATCATGGCATTGAGCCCGCCAACGTGCGCGAAGCGGCCGGCAAGCCGGCCAAAGGTCGTGTCGAACTCAATGCCTTCCACGATTCTGGCAGCATCGTCATCGAGGTGGTCGACGACGGTGGCGGCCTCAATGCAGAGAGAATTCAAGCCAAGGCAATCGAACGAGGCATCATCCAGCCCGGCCAGGTGCTGAGTGAGCAGGAAATCTGCAACCTCATTTTCGAAGCCGGTTTTTCGACAGCCGACAAGGTGAGCAACCTGTCGGGACGGGGTGTCGGCATGGATGTGGTCAAACGCAACATCCAGGCATTACGCGGCACGGTCGAAGTGCAAACCCGACTGGGTGTCGGCTCGCGCTTCATCATTCGCCTGCCGCTCACGCTTGCCATCATTGATGGCTTCCTGACCGCGGTTGACAATGCCGCTTATGTCATCCCGTTAAGCAATGTGGTCGAATGCCTCGAACTGCAGGAGGACACAACACGCGGCCACATGATCAATCTGCGCGGCGAAGTGCTCCCCTTCATCCGTCTGCGCGAGTTTTTTGATGTCGAAGGCACCCCCCCCAAGCGCGAAAACATCGTTGTCATTTCCGCCGGCGGCCACAAGGCTGGCATTGTGGTCGACCAGTTGCTCGGCGAATTCCAGACCGTGATCAAGCCCCTTGGCAACCTGTTCAAACACCTGCGGGGGATTGGCGGCTCAACCATTCTCGGTAGCGGCGAAGTTGCCCTGATTCTTGACGTGCAAGCCCTCACCCAGCTTGCCAGCCAGAGCGAAGATCGTCGTCACCCCATCATCACCCATGCAAGCAGCCACCCCGCTACTGAGGCTGAAACCCGCTGAGACAACACCATGACTTCCAACCCAACAGTTGCAACGTTTCGCTTCACCGCTTTCGAATAATTCACAACCCATCGTTTACTCTCCAAGAAGGAAAAGAGACATGTTCAAGAACCTGAAAATCGGCATGCGCCTCGGGCTCGGCTTCGGCTTGGTCCTCGTCCTGCTCGGCGTGATCGCCTTTATCGGCGTCACCCGCCTCGCCTCGGTCAACTCTGTTGTCGAGGACATCATCAACGACAAGTGGGTCAAGGTCTCGCTGCTTGAGCAGGGCCTGGCAGGTGTTAACCAGATCGGCATTGGCGCACGTGACTTGACCCTGGCCACCTCGAAGGAAGGCAGGGAAAATGCCAAGGCCAGCATCATGGCCGCGCGTGCCAATATTGGCAAGGCATGGGAAACCCTGCAACCGAAGCTGACCCAGCCGAAAGGCATCGAGATGATGAAACAGATTCTGGAAGCGCGCGAGGCTTACATTGCCGCGCAGAATCAAGTCATCAAACTCGTCGATGAAGACAAGCATGCGGAAGCCGCCAATTACATCATCGGTGATTTCCAGAAGGCCGCCGGTGCTTACCGCCAGCGCGTCAATAACCTGACCGACTTTCAGGCAGAACTGATGGACGCAGCCGGCAAGCGTGCGGCGGACGAATACCAAGCGGCGCGCAACCTCATGCTCATGCTCTCGGTGGCCGCCATCCTGTTCGGTCTTGGCGTTGCCTACTGGATTACCCGCTCGATCACTGTTCCGGTTTCTGCCGCTGCGGCAGCAGCCAGCGAGCTGGCAGAGGGCAACCTGACCGTCAAGGTCGAATCTAACAGCAATGATGAAGTTGGCGTTCTGATGCAGTCGATGCAGGCCATGATCAGCAAGCTCACACAAATCATCAGCGAAGTGAATGTGGCGTCGGATGCCCTGAATAACGCCGCTGGTCAGGTCTCCGCTACCGCACAATCGTTGTCACAATCGTCTTCAGAGCAGGCCGCCTCGGTTGAGGAAACCACGGCCTCGATCGAACAGATGACGGCCTCGATCAACCAGAATACCGAAAACGCCAAGGTCACCGATGGCATGGCTACCTCGGCAGCCGACCAGGCCACTGACGGCGGTGCTGCCGTGAAGGAAACGGTTGATGCAATGAAGCAAATCGCCGACAAGATCGGCATCATCGACGACATTGCCTACCAGACCAACCTGCTGGCGCTGAACGCGGCCATCGAGGCCGCCCGTGCCGGCGAGCACGGCAAGGGCTTTGCCGTGGTGGCCGCCGAGGTGCGCAAGCTGGCCGAGCGCAGCCAGGTGGCGGC
>JAGWTC010000061.1 GCA_028869135.1 Rhodocyclaceae bacterium | reverse complement strand
GTGCGACGCTCAACACGTCGGCAAAGTGCGCGTTGGCGGAAGGATTGGTGCTGATCTCGTCGAGATCGCCGGCGTGAAACTCGGTCAGGTCGTTCATGGGTGTCCAAAGGGCAGGTTATATCGCCGCGGTGCGGCTAACCCGGCAATATGGACAAGGGATATGACAGCAATGTGTCGGTCGGAAAGAGCGGATTCCGACCCTGTTTCACCGGGATTGGCCGACGGACGGTTGTGGCACAGTAAAAGCATGAAAACCGCGCTGTTCGCTCCCGATAAAGACTCGATTGCCGCCATGCCGGCATTCCCTGCGCTGCAGCTCGACGCTGTGAGCCTGGTGCGGACGGCCGAGCAGATTGCGGTGGCGATGGAGGAGCTGAGGGCTGTGGCTTGCCTGGGCTTCGATACGGAATCCAAACCGACCTTTCACAAGGGCCAGGTCTCGGACGGCCCGCATCTGGTCCAGTTCGCCACGCGCGAGCGGGCCTGGCTGTTCCAGACGCGTTCGCGTGAGGCGCAGGCGGCGGTGGCGACGCTGTTGCATGACGCCGCCATCGCCAAGGTCGGCTTCGGGCTGGCCAACGACACCAGCCAGCTGGCGCACAAGTTCGGCATTCATCCGCAGAACCTGGTCGACCTCGACCGCAATTTCAGGCAGCTGGGCTACAAGAACTCGGTCGGCGCCAAGGGCGCGATCGCGATTCTGTTCGGTCAGCGCTTCAGCAAGTCGAAGCGCTTGTCGACCTCGAACTGGTCGCTGGCGCAACTCAGCGAATTGCAGATGCTCTATGCCGCCAACGACGCCTATGCGGCGATCTGCGTCCACGAAGCCTTGGGCGTTTTGCTGTCTATGGAAAAGAACCATGAGTGAGTTTCCCCGCCGCTGGCTGGATTTCTGCGATGCCGGCCTGTATGACGCCGTGGTCGCAGCGGAGGCGCGCGTGGCCGCTGCCGAAGCCGTCGGCGTCGTGTATCCCGAGCGCGCCTTGCGCTACCGGGCGCTGGCAATGCCGCCGGATGCGGTGTCGGTCGTTATCCTCGGGCAGGATCCCTACCACGGCGAGGACGCCTGCCATGGGCGTCTGCTGCCGCAGGCCATGGGTTTGTCGTTTTCGGTTCCGGAAGGCATGCCGCCGCCGCGTTCACTGCGCAATATCGCCAAGGAGCTCGCCGAGGATGTCGGCGCCCATCTCGAAAGCGGCGACCTCACGAAATGGGCCGATCAGGGCGTCCTGTTGCTCAACACCAGCCTCACGGTGAACAAGGGCGACGCCGGTTCGCACAAGGATTTCGGCTGGCATGCGGTGACCGATCTCGTCATCGGCGCGCTGGGACGTTCGGCGCAACCGCGTGTTTTCATCTTGTGGGGGGCTCACGCGCAGGCCAAGCGCGGCCTGATCGGGACGCAACACCTGGTGATAGCGTCGGCGCATCCGAGCCCCCTGTCGGCGCGCCGGGGATTTTTCGGCAGCAAGCCGTTTTCACGGGCCAACGCTTTCCTGCATCAGCAGGGGCGGCCGGAAATCCGCTGGTAATTTTTTAGCTGGCGTTTAGCGTTTAGAGTCGAGAGTCGGAACTCTCGACTTAGCCGCAGCTTGCTCAGCTATTCCTGCGCGGATAACCCTCGGCCAGGATGCGTTCCCAGACGACATCCTTTT
>JAGWTC010000026.1 GCA_028869135.1 Rhodocyclaceae bacterium | reverse complement strand
CGCGGTTCATCCACGCGAACATCAGCACATCGCCGGTTTCGGCATCCTGCGCAATCGCCGGAATCAGGCCTTGCGCGTCCCACTCGATCTCATCGACCCACGCCGGATACTGGCTCACAGTCTCACCTCGACGCCTTGCGCGCGCATGAACTCCTTGGCCTGCTTCACGGTGTATTCGCCGTAGTGAAAGATGCTCGCGGCCAGCACGGCGTCGGCCTTGCCTTGCTTTACGCCGTCCACAAGGTGCTGCAGATTGCCGACGCCGCCGCTGGCGATAACGGGAATGCTCACCGCCTCGGACACGCGCCGCGTCAACTCAAGGTCGAATCCGTTCTTGGCGCCGTCGCGATCCATGCTGGTCAGCAGGATTTCGCCGGCGCCGAGTTCGGCGACCTTCTTCGCCCATTCGATGACGTCGAGACCGACATTCTTGCGGCCGCCGTGAGTGAAGACCTCCCACTTTTCAGGGCCGGTCTGCTTGGCGTCGATGGCGACGACGATGCATTGACTGCCGACCTTGTCGGAGGCGTCGAAGACGAGTTGCGGATTGTTCACCGCGGCCGTGTTCATGCTGACCTTGTCGGCGCCGGCATTGAGCAGGCGGCGCACATCCTCGACGGCGCGTACGCCGCCGCCGACGGTCAGCGGAATGAAGACCTGCTCGGCGACCTTTTCGACGATATGGAAAATGGTTTCGCGATCGTCGGAGCTGGCGGTAATGTCGAGAAAGGTGATTTCATCGGCGCCCTGCTCGTCATAGCGGCGGGCGATCTCCACCGGATCGCCGGCGTCGCGCAGTTCGACGAAGTTCACGCCCTTGACCACCCGCCCGGCATTGACGTCGAGACAGGGGATGATGCGTTTAGCGAGCATAAATTTGGCTACTTGCCCGACAGCTTGTCCGCTTCGGCCTGCGCCTTGGCGAAATCGAGCTTGCCTTCGTAAATGGCGCGACCAGTGATTGCGCCCTCGATGCCTTCGGCCTCGACGGCGCAGAGCTTGGTGATGTCGTCGATGCTGCCGATGCCGCCGCTGGCGATGACCGGAATGCGCAACGCCTGGGCGAGCTTCACGGTCGCCTCGATATTCACGCCGTTCAGCATGCCGTCGCGGCCGATGTCGGTGTAAATGATGCTTTCGACGCCGTAGTCCTCGAACTTCTTGCCGAGATCGATGACGTCGTGGCCGGTCAGCTTGGACCAGCCGTCGACGGCGACCTTGCCGTCCTTGGCGTCGAGGCCGACGATGATGTGGCCAGGGAAGGCGCCGCAGGCATCGTGCAGGAAGCCGGGGTTCTTGACCGCGGCAGTCCCGATGATGACGTAGCTGATGCCGTCGTCGAGACAGCGTTCGATGGTGTCCAGGTCGCGGATGCCGCCGCCGAGCTGCACCGGAATCTCGTTGCCGACCTCCTGGAGGATCGCCTTGATGGCGGCCTCGTTCTTCGGCTTGCCGGCGAAGGCGCCGTTGAGATCGACGAGGTGCAGACGTCGGGCGCCCTGCTCGATCCAGTGGCGCGCCATGGCGGCGGGCTCTTCCGAGAAAACAGTGGCGTCGTCCATATCGCCCTGCTTGAGGCGGACACAGTGACCGTCTTTCAGGTCAATCGCGGGTATGAGCAGCATAGTCGTTCAACAACGTTGGCAAAAAGGAGGTCGGCAACTCAGGGTTGCCAGGACATGAAATTCTTCAACAATCGCAATCCGGCTTCCGCACTCTTCTCGGGGTGGAACTGGGTTGCGAAAATGTTAGCGCGGGCGACGGCGCTGGTAAAGGGGATGCCATAGTATGTACGGCCAGCCGTCAGCGCCGGATCGGCCGGCTGCACAAAGTAGCTGTGCACGAAATAGAAGCGCGCGCCGTCCGGAATCCCCTTCCACAGAGGATGCGACTGGGTCTGCTCGACTTCGTTCCATCCCATGTGCGGGACCTTGAGCGGCATGCCGCCGGCATCGCGCAAATCCCTGGGGAAACGCGGCACGCTGCCGGGCAGGATATCCAGGCCGCGGACATTGCCTTCTTCGGCATGCCCGAACAGCATCTGCTCGCCGACGCAAATCCCCAGAAAAGGCTTTTCGGTGGTCGCTTGGAGCACCGCCTCGCGCAGCCCGCGCGCCGTGAACTCGCGCATGCAGTCCGGCATGGCGCCCTGGCCCGGCATGACCACGCGCTCGGCCGCGGCAATGACGGCCGCATCGGAAGTAACTTGCACGTTCGCATCCGGGGCCACATGCTCGAGCGCCTTGGCTACGGATCGAAGATTCCCCATGCCGTAATCGACGACGGCGACGGTACGACTCATGATTTTCTACGCCAGTAGAGTTTCAGGGATTACAGCGAGCCCTTGGTCGAAGGAATGACACCGGCCATGCGCGGATCGACCTCGATCGCCATACGCAGGGCCCTGCCGAAGGCCTTGAACACGGTTTCGGCCTGATGGTGCGAATTGACGCCGCGCAGATTGTCGATATGCAGCGTCATCCCCGCATGATTGACCAAGCCCTGGAAGAACTCGTACACGAGATCGACATCCAGCTCGCCTATCATGGAGCGGGTAAAAGGCACATGGAACTCCAGGCCGGGACGGCCGGAGAGATCGATGACCACGCGCGACAAAGCCTCGTCCAGCGGCACATAGGCGTGGCCGTAGCGGCGCAAGCCCTTCTTGTCGTCCCAGGCCTTGGCCAGCGCCTGGCCGATCGTGATGCCGATGTCCTCGACCGTGTGGTGGCCGTCGATGTGCAGGTCGCCCTTGGCGTCCACCTCAAGGTCGATCAACCCGTGGCGGGCGATCTGGTCGAGCATGTGATCGAGGAAGCCAATCCCGGTCTGGAGCTTCGATGCTCCGCTGCCGTCCAGATTGAGGCGAACCGTGATCTGGGTTTCCAGGGTATTGCGTGTAATTTCTGCTTGCCGCATGGCGGTGGGAAGTCAAGGCGCAGGCACGAAGGCCCAATGCCCGCATGATACCATTTTGCTCCGCACAAACCGTTGGAAGCGGCACCAGACATGCGATTCGGGGCCGTACTGCCATAAAACCTGCCAATTCACGCATTATGAGCCGCTTCTGGAGCAAAGTCGTCCACAGCCTGACCCCTTACGTCCCCGGCGAGCAACCCAAGCTCGCCAATCTGGTCAAGCTGAACACCAACGAGAACCCCTACGGGCCGTCGCCCAGGGCGCTGGCGGCCCTTTCCGCCGTCGTCGGCGACGTGCTGCGCCTGTATTCCGACCCGCACAGCGAAAAGCTCAAGGCCGCCATCGCCGCGCATCACGGCGTCGCCGCGGCGCAGGTGTTCGTCGGCAACGGTTCGGACGAGGTTCTGGCGCACGCCTTTCACGGCCTGCTCAAGCACGATCTGCCGCTGCTCTTCCCGGACATTACCTACAGCTTCTATCCGGTCTATGCCGGGCTCTACGAGATCGACTACCGTACCGTCCCGCTGGCCGACGATTTCAGCATCCGCGTCGAGGACTACAAGACGCCCAACGGCGGCATCATCTTCCCCAACCCGAACGCCCCGACCGGCATGCTGCTGCCGCTCGCCGCCATCGAGGAAATCGTCGCCGCCAACCCGGACTCCGTCGTCGTTGTCGATGAGGCCTATATCGACTTCGGCGGCGCGACGGCAATTCCGCTGACCGCCAAGTATCCCAACCTGCTGGTCGTGCACACCTTCTCCAAGTCGCGTTCGCTGGCCGGTCTGCGCGTCGGTTTCGCCGTCGGCCACCCCGAACTGATCGAGGCGCTGGAACGCATCAAGGACAGCTTCAACTCCTACCCGCTGGACAGCTTCGCCATCGCCGGCGCAACTGCGGCAATGGAGGACAAGGCCTATTTCGATCAAACCTGCGCAGCCGTCGTCAAGAGCCGGGAAACGCTAACCAAGGAAATGCAGGCGCTAGGCTTCGAAGTGCTGCCATCGGCCGCCAACTTCATCTTTGCCCGCCACCCGCAAAAGGACGCCGCCGAGCTCGCCGCCGCCCTGCGCAGCCGCAGCATCATCGTGCGTCACTTCAAGGCGGCGCGGATCGATCAGTTCCTGCGCATCACCATAGGTACGGACGAGCAATGCGACGTGCTCGTCACGGCGCTCAAAGAAATTCTGATCTAGCCCAATAAAGGGGCCGCATGTATCTGCCGCCGCATTTTGAAGAAACACGGCCCACCGAATTGCATCGGATCATTGCCGAGCACTCTCTCGGCACAATGGTCACCACGGGGCCGCAAGGGCTGGACGCCAATCACTTGCCCTTTCTGCTGGAACCAACCGCAGGCGAGCACGGCCGCCTGCTTGCCCATGTCGCTCGCGCGAATCCTGTCTGGACCGAAGCCAAAACCGGTGACGATGTACTCGTGATTTTTCGCGGGGCCGAAGCTTACGTTTCACCGAACTGGTACCCCAGCAAGCACGAGGCCCATCGCCAAGTTCCGACCTGGAACTATCAAGTCGTGCATGTCCACGGCAGAATCGTCATCCATGACAATGAGAGGTTTGTACGTGGGGTGGTCGCGCGACTGACCCGCACACACGAAGCGGCCGCCAATCCGGATGCCCCGTGGCAGATGGGCGATGCCCCGACGGACTATCTGGATCGCATGCTGGCGGCCATTGTCGGCATCGAGATCGAAATTACCCGCATAGAGGGCAAATCCAAGCTCAGCCAGAATCGCGAAGGCCGGGATCGCGACACCGCAGCGGCGGAGCTCGACGTGCGCGGCGAGATGGAGCTTTCCGCGGCGATGCGCAACGCCCACAAATAAAAACGCCCTTCTCAAGGAAGGGCGTTTAGTGCGTAAGACTTAGCAGTTACTCGTTGCGCAGTTCTGCCGCACGCGCGTGCGCCGTCAGGCCTTCACCATGCGCCAGCGTGGCGGCGATCGGGCCCAGGAAGGCCGAGCCGGCTTCCGAGACTTCGATCAGGCTGCTGCGCTTCTGGAAGTCATAGACGCCCAGCGGGCTGGAAAAACGTGCGCTACGCGAGGTCGGCAGCACATGGTTGGGGCCGGCGCAGTAGTCGCCCAGCGATTCCGAGGTGTACTTGCCGATGAAGATGGCGCCGGCGTGGCGGATCTTCGGCACCAGCGCACGCGCATCGGCGACCGACAGCTCCAGGTGTTCCGGCGCGATCTTGTTGGCGATGGCGCAAGCTTCGTCCAAATCCTTGGTCAGGATCAGTGCGCCGCGGCCGGTGATCGATGCGGTGATCACGTCCTTGCGCGGCATGGTCGGCAGAATTTTTTCGATGCTGGCGGCGACCTTCTCGATGAAGGCGGCGTCGGGGCACAACAGGATGGACTGCGCGAGTTCGTCGTGCTCGGCCTGCGCGAACAGATCCATCGCCACCCAGTCGGGATTGGCGCTGCCGTCGGCGATCACCAGCACTTCGGACGGACCGGCGACCATGTCGATGCCGACGGTGCCGAAGACGCGGCGCTTGGCGCTGGCGACATAGGCATTGCCGGGACCGACGATCTTGTCGACCTGGGGAATCGTTTCGGTGCCGTAGGCAAGCGCGGCCACGGCCTGCGAACCGCCGATGGTGAAGACGCGATCGACGCCGACCAGATGCGCGGCAGCCAGCACCAGCTGATTCTTTTCGCCACCCGGGGTCGGCACGACCATGATGAGTTCGCCGACGCCGGCGACCTTGGCCGGCAGCGCATTCATCAGCACCGAGCTCGGGTAGGCCGCCTTGCCGCCCGGCACATAGAGGCCGACGCGATCGAGCGGCGTCACCTTCTGGCCCAGCTTGGTGCCATTGGCCTCGGTGTATTCCCAGGACTCCATCTTCTGGCGCTCGTGGTAGCTGGTCACGCGCGCGGCGGCGTCTTGCAGCGCTTTCTTCTGCGCTTCGGGCAGACCTTCGAAAGCGGCCTTGAGTTCGGACTTGGGCAGCTCCAGCGCGGCCATCGAGGCGGCATCGAGACGATCGAAACGACGCGTGTATTCGAGCACGGCGGCGTCGCCCTGCTTCTTTACATTGGCCAGAACTTCGGCGACGGTGCGCTCGATGTTGTCGTCGGTTTCGCTCTCGAAGGCGAGCAGCGCATCCAGCGTGGCGTTGAAATCGGGGCTCTTGGAGTCGAGTTTGCGGATCATGGTGTTTACTTACTCTTAATGGCGCCGGCGAAGGCGTCGATAACCGGTTGCAGGATATCGCGCTTCATCTTCAGAGCAGCTTGATTTACGACAAGCCGCGAGGAGATGTCGATCATTTCCTCTGCAACTTCGAGATTATTCGCCTTGAGCGTACCGCCGGAGGACACCAGGTCGACGATGGCGTCGGCCAGGCCGACCAGGGGGGCCAGCTCCATCGAGCCGTACAACTTGATCAGATCGACATGCACGCCCTTTTCGGCAAAGTGCTCGCGCGCCGTGGTGATGTACTTGGTCGCCACGCGCAGGCGGGCGCCCTTCTTGACGGCGGCCTGGTAGTCGAAGCCCTTGGGCACGGCCACGCACAAGCGGCACTTGGCGATTTCGAGATCGAGCGGCTGGTAGAGGCCGGCGCCGCCATGTTCGAGCAGCACGTCCTTGCCGGCAATGCCGAGATCGGCGGCGCCGTACTGGACGTAGGTCGGCGTATCGGAGGCGCGCACGATCACCACCCGAACATCCGGGCGATTGGTCTCGATGATCAGCTTGCGCGACTCTTCCGGGTTTTCCTTGGGCACGATGCCGGCCGCAGCCAGCAGGGGCAAGGTTTCCTCGAAGATGCGGCCCTTCGACAGGGCAATGGTGATTCCGCTCACAGCGTTCTTTTATTTGGCAAAAGCGCTATTTTACCGCAGCCGACAGGTCCGATCAGACCCCGGATTTGTGTTTGTGCCTATGGCGACAATAGCCGGGACGCGTAAAATACGCGACCGTAACCTGGTTTTCTCAAGATGAACGCAGTCCGCACCGAATACAGCCTGGAAGAAATCGGCAACGCCATCAATTACTGGCTGGCCCACGAACAGGCCGAGCCCTTCAGCATCGGGCCGAACGCGCGGGCATTGGCCGACATCTACGGGGTCATGCTCTATCAGCGCCGCACCCGGGTTGCCGCGACCCAACTCACGGAAAGGCAGATCAATGCGCTGACCGTGGCCCTGCATCAACTGCCGCTGATTTAAGGCAGGCGCGGCAAGCAAAACGCCCGGCACGGACAAAAATCCGGCCGGGCGTTTTGCGTTTAGGGCCAATCAGTTGACGCGCTTTACCCGTGCGCCCAGGGCATTGAGCTTCTGCTCCAGCTTCTCGTAGCCTCGGTCGAGATGGTAGATGCGCTCGATCAGCGTCTCTCCCTGCGCCACCAGACCGGCGATCACCAGGCTGGCGGATGCACGCAAATCGGTCGCCATGACCGTCGCGCCCTGCAGCGGGCCATTGCCGGTGACGATGGCGGTATTGCCGTCGATCGCGATCTTGGCGCCGAGGCGCGTGAGCTCGACGGCGTGCATGAAGCGATTCTCGAAGATCGTCTCGCGTATTACGGCCGTGCCTTCGGCCACGGCATTGATGGCCATGAACTGGGCCTGCATGTCGGTCGGGAAGGCCGGGTACGGCGCGGTACGGATGCTCACGGCCTTCAACTTGGCCGGCGCCTTGAGGCGGATGGCGTCGCGTTCCTGCATCACGTCGCAGCCGGCATCGAGCAGCTTGTCGATGACGACATCGAGGTAAGACGTCGAGGTACGCGTCAGCCGGATATTGCCGCCGGTGGCCGCCGCCGCGCACAGATAGGTGCCGGTCTCGATGCGGTCGGGCATGATGCTGTGGGTGGCGCCGTGCAGGCTCGTCACGCCGCGGATGCGAATGACATCGGTGCCGGCACCGGAAATCTGCGCGCCCATGGCGACCAGGCAATTGGCCAGATCGACGACCTCGGGTTCGCGCGCGGCGTTTTCGATAACGGTGTCGCCGTCGGCAAGACAGGCCGCCATCATGAGGTTCTCGGTACCGGTCACGGTCACCATGTCGGTGAAGAGACGAGCGCCCTTGAGCTTGGGCACCTTGGCATGGACGTAACCGTGCTCGACCGTCACTTCCGCGCCCATGGCCTGCAAACCCTTGATGTGCTGATCGACCGGCCGCGCGCCGATGGCGCAGCCGCCGGGCAGGCTGACCTTGGCGTCGCCGAAACGGGCCACCAAAGGTCCAAGCACAAGGATGGAAGCGCGCATGGTCTTGACCATTTCATAGGTCGCAACAGGATTGTCGAGTGCGTCGGCCTGCAAGGTTACGCGCTCACCATCCTGCTCGACCTTGACACCCATCTGCGCCAGCAGCTTCAACATGGTGGCGATGTCGTTCAGGGCCGGCACATTGTGAAAGGTCACCGGCTCCCGGGTCAGCAGGGCCGCGCACAGCAGGGGCAGCGCGGCGTTCTTGGCGCCCGAAATGGCGGCCTCGCCGTTCAGCGCATAGCCGCCTTCGATCAACAGCTTATCCACGCGCCGCCTCCCACTCCTCGGGCGTCAATGTCTGCATGGACAGGGCATGCAGCTCGCCCGAGTCGAAGCGCGGCTTGAGAATCGCATTGATGCGCTGCTGGCGCTTGACGCGGTTCATGCCGGCGAACTCGCTGCTCACGATTAGCGCCTGAAAATGCGCACCGTCGCCGTCCACGTGCAATTGCTCGCACTTGAGTTCGGCTGCAATCCATTCCTCGATACGTTTGGGATCCAGCATCTTTAACCTCTTAGTTTGTAGCCACGGCGCAGAAAATTCAGGGTCAATGCGGCCAGCACCAACAGGCTGACAAAAGCGACCGCAAAGCTTTGCCACGGCGCGACGTCGGAGACGCCGAAGAAGCCGTAGCGGAAACCGTCAATCATGTAAAAAACCGGATTGAAGTGCGATACGCCCTGCCAAAATGACGGCAGGGAGTGTATCGAATAGAACACGCCGGACAGGAAAGTCAGCGGCATGATCAGGAAGTTCTGAAAGGCGGCGAGCTGGTCGAACTTGTCGGCCCAGATGCCGGCGACCACGCCCAGCGATCCCATGACGCCGCCGGCGATCAGGGCAAACGCGAAGATCCAGAGCGGATGGGCAAACTGCAGCGGCGTAAAAAAGGCCGTCACCAGCAGTACGCCGGCGCCGACGATGACGCCGCGGACCATTGCCGCCAGCACGTAGGCGGCATAGAACTCGCGATAGGAAATCGGCGGCAGCAGCACGAAGATGATGTTGCCCGTGACCTTCGACTGGATCAGCGAGGACGAGGAGTTCGAAAACGCGTTCTGCAGGATAGACATCATGACCAGGCCGGGCACGAGGAAAGCCGTGTAGCGCAGGGAGCCATAGACCTGCACGCGCGCTTCCAGCACATGCGAGAAGATCAGCAGGTAGAGCATGGCCGTCAGCACGGGCGCCGCCACGGTCTGGAAGGCAACCTTCCAGAAACGCAGCAACTCCTTGTAGAACAACGTGACGAAGCCGCCGCTCATGAGGCCTGCCCCTTCATGACATCAAGGAAGACTTCTTCCAGATCAGGCTTGCCGATCTCAAGGTCCTGCAGGGTGCAGCCGGCATTGCGCAAGGTATCGACCAGCGCGCCAACCTCGCTGTAGTCCTCGAAGGGCAGCACCCAGCCCTCTTCGCTGCGGGTCGCCCGGCCCTCGAATACCAGCGGCAGGACATCGCCCTCCGCCAGACGGAAACGCAGGGCGTGATTGGCATGACTGCTGAGCAGATTTTCGGTGCTGTCGAGCGCCACGACACGACCGGCCTTGAGCATGGCGATCCGGCTGCACAGGCTCTCGGCCTCTTCCAGATAATGCGTCGTCAGCACGATGGTATGGCCGTCCTGGTTGAGACGACGGACGAATTGCCACAGGGTCTGGCGCAACTCAACGTCCACACCGGCGGTGGGTTCGTCGAGCACGATCACCGGCGGCCGGTGTACCAGCGCCTGCGCCACCATCACGCGGCGTTTCATGCCGCCGGACAGTGTGCGCATATTGGCGTGGGCCTTATTGGTAAGGTCGAGATTGGCGAGGATCTCGTCGATCCAGTCGTCATTGTCGCGTATGCCGAAGTAGCCGGACTGGAACTTCAGCGTCTCGCGCACGGAGAAGAAGGGGTCGAAAACAATTTCCTGCGGAACCACGCCAAGATTGCGGCGGGCATTACGGTAGTCGGATTGAACGTCATGCCCCATGACTTCAAGCGTACCGCTGTCAGGGCGCACCAGCCCGGCAAGCGAGGAAATCAGTGTGGTCTTGCCGGCGCCATTCGGGCCGAGCAGGCCAAAGAACTCGCCCTGGGCAACCTCGAGGTCAACACCCCCGAGTGCCTGCAGGGAACCGTAGCGCTTGGCGACCTGTTGAATGCGGATCGCCGGAATCATTTACTGCACGACAACCAGAGGTAAGTAGGGATCAGGCCAGAGGCAGCATGTCGCTGACGCCATAGACGGCAGCCAGGCTCAACAGCTGTTGCGGAGGGCGGCTAAACACAAGAGAGCGGCCGGCGACATGCGCTTCGCGCAACCACGCAAAAACCACGGCCAGCGCGGACGAGTCGACAGCGCCCACCCGGCCGAGATCGAAAACGGCGTCGCCGCTGGAGGCGGCAAGCGCGACGGACCCGCGTTGCAGGGCGGCGGTGGCACCGTCCAGCGTCAGCGCGCCGCCGATTTCAATGACGGTGCTCATGCAGCCGGCTTCTTGTCCGGACCGGCGTTCTTGGTCTGCAAGGCCTTGATCAGACCGTCAATGCCGTTGTTGCGGATTTCGGTCGCAAAGCTGTCGCGATAGTTGGTCACCAGGCTGACCCCGGCGACCTCGATGTCATACACCTTCCAGCCGGTTGGCTGCTGCTCGAGCGAGTAGTCCAGCTCGATCGGCTTGGCGCTGCCCGGCTGCTTGACCAGCGTGCGCACCTTGGCGTCGGTCTCGCCGGACTTGAGCGTAAACGGCTTGTATTCGATGGTCTGGTTGCGGTACTCGGTCAGTGCCTTGGAGTAGGTGCGAACCAGCAGAATCTTGAACTCCTCGCTCAGCGACTTCTGCTGCGCCGGGGAGGCATTCTTCCACTCGCGGCCGACCGCCAACTGCGTCATGCGCGTGAAGTTGAAGTGCGGCAGCACCTTGACTTCGACCAGGGCAACGGCCTTTCTGGCGTTACCGCCCTGAATGTCCTTGTCGTTGCGGACGATGGTCAGGACCTCGTCCGTCACGGTCTTGACGAGCTCGTCCGGCGCCGGCTCCGCGGCAGCAACGCCGGTGGACAGACAGACTGCGGACAACAGAGCAAACAACCACTTCATGGAAACTCCTACGCTCTCAAATTGCTTGTATTACTCGTCCATCGAACGAGCCGGCGGATTGCCGTCGTACACCAGGTTTCGGCGATTCTGCAGATAGGCGTCGCGGATATAGGAATACTTGTCCAGCGCCGCCTCTTCTATGACCTTGTCGGCCGGCAGAAGATTCGCGCGGGTATTGACCGCGCGCAGCGCCCACAGGCTGTTGCGCGTCGGCACGTCTTCGATCCGGCTCATGGGGTCGGCCCAGAGGTCGACGGCCACGCCGACGGTATCGCGCGCCGTGCGCGGGCCAAGGAGAGGAATGAAGACGTAAGCGCCTTCGTCCACGCCCCAACGGCCAAAGGTCTGACCAAAGTCCTCGTCATGCTTGGGCAGGCCGGCATCGGTAGCCACATCAAACAGGCCGAAAACGCCGAAAGTCGAATTCATCACGACACGACCAAGATCGGAAACGCCATCCCCAACCTTGCCCTGCAGCAGATTGTTCACCGAGATCAAGAGATCGCCGATATTGGAGAAGAAGTTGGTCACGCTCGTCTGCACAGGATCAGGCAGAACGGCGTCATAGCCCGTGGCAACGGGCTTCAGCAACACGGTGTCGATGCCGTCGTGCACGCTGTACATGGCGCGATTGAACCCCTCCATGGGGTCCTTGGGATTACCGGACGTGGCGCAACCCGAGAGGGCCAGCACCGCACACGCTGCCAGACCCAACCGCCCAATACGCTTGTTAAACGAATGCCTCACAACATCCCCTTTCGGATTTCCATCCCTTGCAGTCACTTGCCTTCGGACGCCTTGTTATACATGAACTGACTGATCAGCTTTTCAAGAACCATGGCGTCCTGGGTCTTCTTGATCGTATCGCCGGACTTCAACATCACATCGTCTCCGCCCGCTTCAAAGCCCACATACTGCTCACCGAGCAGGCCGGAGGTATTGATGGTCGCAAACGTATCGCGTGGAAACTTGTAGTTCGCGTCGACATCAAGCGTCACGACGGCGAGAAAGTTTTCCTGGTCAAAACGAATGTCCCTGACCCGACCGACCACCACGCCGGCGCTCTTGACCGGCGCGCGAACCTTCAGGCCTCCGATATTACCAAATCGGGCTTGCAGGGCATAGGTTTCCCCATGGCTGCTCTGGGTCAGATTGCCCACTTTGAGCGCCAGAAACAACAGTGCGGCCAAGCCAATGGCGACAAAAAAACCGACCCATAGATCGAGTGTCGTGCGTTTCACTTTACGCTCCCGTGAACATGAATGCGGTCAAAATAAAGTCGGCGGCCAGAATGGCCAGGGCCGATGTCACCACGGTCCGCGTCGTGGCTGCCGAAACGCCCTCGGCCGAGGGCGCGGCATGAAAACCTTCAAAAACGGCAATCCAACTGACGATCACGCCAAAAACACAGCTCTTGATGACGCCGTTGACGATATCCAGGCGGAAGTCCACCGAGTCCTGCATCTGCGACCAGAACGTGCCTTCGTCCACCCCGATCAGGACAACCGCAATCAGATAGCCGCCGAAAATGCCGATGGCCGAAAACAAGCCCGCCAGCAGGGGCATGGAAATCACGCCGGACCAGAAACGCGGCGCCACGACCCGGGCGACCGGGTCCACGGCCATCATTTCCATGGCCGACAATTGCTCGGTTGCGCGCATCAAGCCGATTTCGGCGGTAATCGCCGAGCCGGCGCGACTGGCGAACAACAACGCAGCCACCACGGGCCCCAGCTCGCGTACCAGGGACAGGGCCACCACGCCGCCGATCATGGTGCCGGAGCCAAAGCGCTGCAGCGTTTCGTAGAGCTGCAGGCCCAGCACCATGCCGACGAAGAGGCCGGACACGCTGATGATGATGAGCGACAGCACGCCCGTGAAATAAAGCTCGCGGACGATGAGGCTGAAGCGGCGCCAGGCCGTACCTGAGCCGAGCAGCGTTGCCGCCAGAAACAGGCTGGCCTTGCCCAGCCGCTGCACGCGGCTGGTGACGCGATTACCCAGACGGGTCAGGGAACCCAATACGGCGTCAAGCATGAGAGACATCCCGACGAATCAGTTCTTCGGCATAAGTCGGCGCCGGATAGTGGAAAGGCACCGGGCCGTCCGACTCGCCCCAGATAAACTGGTGCACGAAAGGATCGGCCGAATTGCGAATGTCGTCCGGCGTGCCTTGCGCCACAATCTTGCCGCCCGCCATGAAATAGATGTAATCGACGATCTTCAGCGACTCGGGCACGTCGTGCGTCACCATGATCGAACTCGCGCCCAGCGCGTCGTTGAGCTTGCGGATCAATTCGCCGGTAATTGCCAGCGAGATCGGATCGAGGCCGGCAAAGGGCTCGTCGTACATCATCAGCATGGGGTCCAGTGCAATCGCCCGCGCCAGCGCCACCCGGCGCGCCATGCCGCCAGACAGCTCGTTGGGCATCAGGCGGTGGGCGCCGCGCAGGCCGACTGCGTGCAGCTTCATCAGCACCAGATCGTAAATCAGCGCCTCGGGCAGGTCGGTGTTTTCGCGCAGGGGGAAGGCGACGTTGTCATACACCGACAGATCGGTGAACAGGGCGCCGAACTGGAACAGCATGCCCATGCGGCGGCGCAATTTGAAAAGCTCGGCATTGCCAAGCTGGCCGACGTTCTGGCCGTCCACCGTCACACTGCCGGCCGAAGCGCGCAGCTGTCCGCCAATCAGGCGCAGCAAGGTGGTCTTGCCGCAACCGCTGGTGCCCATGATGGCGACGAGCTTGCCGCGCGGAATCTCAAGATTGATCCCGGTCAGAATGGGGCGGCTGTCGTAAGCGAAGTTCAGATTATTGATCTGAACCAGCGGAGAACTCGGATCGGAGGACACTCGATTGGCTTTCCCGCCAGGGAATTCGGCGGGCATGTGAATAAAGGCAGGATTTTAGCAGATTAGATCCCGTCGCCCGAAATCATTCGGTCGCGAAACGGCGACGGACCGCGCCGGTATGACGGGAATTTTGGCCGATTTTCCATGGACTGCCGGGCATGGCCCCGGCGTCCAATAGAGACTATCCGACACAGAGGCCATCCATGCTGCACGCCTGTCGCCACCAGTCCACATCAACGCCCTTGCGCCGCCCGCGGCGCAAGGGCCCATCGCCAGCTGGCGCCTGAACGCCATGTACCTCGATCATTTCGGCCTGCGCGAACCCCCTTTCCGCATCACGCCACACACGGAGTTCTTCTTTGCCGGCGCCAATCGCGGCGCGACTCTCGATGCACTCATCTATGCCATCACGCATGACGAAGGCATCGTCAAGGTCAGCGGCGAAGTAGGCAGCGGCAAGACCATGCTGTGCCGGGTTCTGCTCGAACGGCTTCCCGCCAACGTCGTCACCATCTACCTGGCAACCCCCTCCCTGTCGCGCGACGACATTCTGTATGCGCTGGCGGCCGAGCTGCATTTGCCCGTTCCGCCCTCCACCCGCTCCGCCCAGATCGTCCGCCTGCTGCAGGAGCACCTGATCGCGCTCTACGCCAAGGGCCATCAGGTGGTGGTACTGATCGACGAGGCGCACGTCATGCCGCGCGAGACGCTGGAGGAGATTCGCCTGCTCTCCAATCTCGAAACCAATCATCACAAGCTGTTGCAACTGGTGATGTTCGGCCAGCCCGAACTCAACGACGTTCTTGCGCGGCACGACATGCGCCAACTCAAGGAACGCATTACCCACAACTTCACCCTGGGCCCGCTCGGGCGCGAGGAAACGGCCGATTACATCGACTTCCGCCTGCGCGCCGCCGGCTACAAGGGAGCCTCGATTTTTTCCCCGACCGCCATCGGCCAACTTACCGGCGCCGCACAAGGACTGACCCGGCGCATCAATATCCTCGCCGACAAGTCGCTGCTGGCCGCCTACGCCGCCGGCCGCCACGACGTGGGTCCCGAGGAAACCAAGGCTGCCATCGAGGATTGCGACTTTTCTGTCGCCGCCGCGCCGCCATCCGGACGCAAGGCGATGCTCGCTCTGGCCGGGGGCGCTTGCCTGGCCCTGCTGCTGGCGCTGTTCTTGTGGTTGCAGGGCAAGCCCGCCACCACCTCGATCGACTCGATTACCGCCACGCCCGCGGCAGCGGCCGCCCTGCCTGTGCCAGCGGCCACGGCGGCCAATCCGCCGCCAACACCCTCAGCAACCCCGCCGGAACCCCGCACAGCCACGCTCACCGAGCAGCGTCTTGCCGCAGGGCAAGCATGGCTGGAGCATGCCGACGACGAACACTGGTTCATCCAGTTGCGCGCCATGGATGCCGCACAAGGCGAGCAGATCGAGAGCTTTCTGCAAAGGTTGGAAAGTCAGTTGCCGGCCGACCAGACACGCGCCTATTTGGGCAAGCGCGGCAACACGCCGCGCCTTGGCATCATATTTGGAGAATATGAAAGTCATGCCCAGGCTTCGCGCGCCATGGCTGCGTTGCCGACCGAAATCCAGAACAGCCAGCCTTACCTGAGACAGGTGAAGAAGTTGCGGTGAAGGATGCAACAACGGGCACCGTCCAAATATGCAAAAAAGATGGTTCGCCCGGCTTTGCGGGGTAAGATGCCGACGCCTGCAGTCGGCGCGACAGATACAGACATAACAATCGGATAGGGATGGAATGCAGTCATATCGCCGTCTTGCCACATGGTTCATCGGTAGCGGACTGCTCGCCGGCGGGCTTGTTGCCTGCAGCACGCCGCCGTCCAACCCTTCCAGCGCCCACCTGCGCGAAGCCGACGCCGCCCAACCCCTCCGCAACTCGATTCCGGCGCCGGTGCAGACCAGCGCCATCGTCCCCAAGCCCCGCCCCGCCGCCAAGACGGAAACCTATAGTGTTGTCGTGAACAACATCAAGGCGCAGGAGCTGCTGTTTGCCCTGGCACGCGACGCCAAGGTGAATATCGACATCCATCCCGGCATCCAGGGCACGGTCACGTTGAACGCCATCGACCAGACCTTGCAGCAACTGCTGGCACGTATCGCCAAGCAGGTCGACATGCGCTGGGAGCTGGACGGCCCCAATCTGGCCGTCATGCCGGACACGCCCTTTCTGCGGACCTACAAGGTCGATTACGTCAATATGAGCCGCGACGCCACGACCACGGTATCCGCCAATTCGCAGATCACCAGCGGCATCAGCGGCGCGGCCGGCGCCAGCGGCATGATGCCGGCCGGCGGGGCCAGCGGCAATGTCTCCGTGACCAAGGTGGACAACAAGGTCAGCAACCACTTCTGGGAATCGCTGGAACGGAACATCAAGGACCTGCTGCGCGAAACCGACAAGCTGTTGCCGGAAGGATCGAGCGAAACCGTGACCGAACGCACCGACCAGCAGAGCACGACAGGTACCGGCGCAGTCGCCAGCGCCGCCGGCCGTGCGGTGCGCGCCGCAGTCCCGCAGGGCATTGCCGGCAGCCCCAATCCGGCGCAGTTGCAGCAGGACGAAACCACCGTCACGCGCCGCGTCACTTTCCGCGAGGCCGCCTCGGTCATCGTCAATGCCGAAACCGGTATTGTCACCGTGCGCGCCACCGGCCGTCAGCACGAGAAAATCCAGGAATTTCTCGACCAGGTGACGGCCAGCGCGCGGCGCCAGGTCATGATCGAGGCCACCATCGTCGAGGTCGACCTCAATGACAGCTACCAGCAGGGCATAGACTGGTCGCGGACCCGGACGGACGGCTCGGGATTCCTGCTGAAATCTCCGACCTCGACGAATACCGTCAATCAGGCATCCCCGTTTCAACTCTCGTACATCAACGAGAAAAACCCGCTGGACATCAAGATCGCGCTCAGCCTGCTCGAACAGTTCGGCAACGTGAAGGTCCTGTCCAGCCCGCGGCTGTCTGTGCTGAACAATCAGTCGGCCCTGCTCAAGGTCGTCGAGAACAAGGTCTACTTCACGGTCAAGGCCGATCTGGCCGCAGGCACCCTCACCACCACGGCAACCAAGGCCGTCACGACCACGCCGCAATCGGTATCGGTCGGTCTGGTCATGACAGTCACGCCGCAGATCAGCGACAGCAATTCGATCACGCTGAACGTCCGCCCCTCCATCACCAGCATCTCGAACTACGTCCCCGACCCCAGCCCGGAATTGCGCGACGCCACCGGCGCTCGCATCCCCAACCAGATTCCTGAAATCAAGACGCGCGAGATGGAGTCCGTGATGCGCGTCGAGGACGGCGAGATCGCAGTGCTGGGCGGCCTGATGCAGGAACGCGCCGAATACAATACCGGCCGCGTTCCGGGCGCCGGCGCCATTCCTCTGTTCGGCGAAATCTTCACCAGCCGTAACAACCTGGTGGGCAAATCCGAGCTGGTCATTTTCCTGCGCCCGGTTGTCATTCGCGATCCCAGTGTCAACGGCGATTACCGCAGGCTCAAGGGTTCGCTGCCCGGCGACGGCATGTTCACGCCGCCGCCGCGCGCCCTGCCTTTCGGCCTCACGGGCAACAGCGACGGGGCGCACTAGGGATGAGCCTGCTCATGGACGCGCTGCGCAAGGCCGAAGAGACCAAGCGCGCGGCCAGCCAGTCTTCCGGAGAGGGGATTGCGGTACCGGCGACCGCAGCCGACCCGCCGCACGCAAGCCTTGCGGACGAGACATCGGCCGCACTCGAACTGGCGCCATTGCCGCCGCGCGACGACGTGCCGCAGACGCAACCTGCGGCCCCGCGTCGCGTCGCTGACCACACGGCGCAGCGGCAGGCCGTGCACAACGCATTTGCCGCCAAGGCGACGCCGAAAAAACCGGAAGACAAGGCCTTCATGCTGGCGCTGGTCTGCGTTGCCACGCTCGCGGCAGTGGGCATAGGCACTTACGTCTGGTGGCAGATGCATCCACGTGGCAGCCTCGAAGCGAGCAGCGCTGCTCCGACAGCGACGGCACCGCATCCGACAGCAATGGCGGCACCGGCAGTTGAGGCACCGGCAGTTGAGGCGTCGCCACGGCTGGAGCCTCAAACCGCCGCCGCACCGGTCGTTCATGAAGCCATCGCGCGCAGCGCCCCTCCCCCGGCTGCCGACAGCATCGCTCCCGCCGCTGCCGACCCGGTCCGCATCACCCGCAGCCAGCCGCGCGTCAGCCCTTTGCTGGAGCAGGGCTACAGCGCATTGCAGCAGGGCCGTCTTCCGCAGGCCCAGCAAGCCTACGAGCGCATGCTGGCCAGCGACCCCAAGAGTGTAGACGCGATGTACGGCCTGGCTGCCATCGCGTTGCAGCGCCAGCAGCCCGACCTGGCTGAAGACTACTACCTGCGCATACTCGAAGCTGACCCGCGCGACCCCTATGCCCACGCCGGGCTGGCCGGGCTGCGCGGGCGCTCCGGCAGCAGCAACGCCGAAAGCCGCCTGAAAACCCTGATCGCCGAACAACCGGGCGTCGCGCCGCTGCACTTCGCGCTCGGCAATCTTTACGCCCAGGATCAGCGCTGGCGCGACGCACAGCAGTCCTATTTCCTCGCCTATCAGAACGACAGCAGCAACCCGGACATCGCCTACAATCTCGCCGTCAGCCTCGATCATCTGCGTCAGGGCAAACCGGCCGCGCAGTATTACGCCGAAGCGCTGCGCCTGGCGACCGTTCAGAACGGCGCCTTCAACCGCGAACAGGTGCAGCAGCGCCTGCGCGAGCTGCAGGCGGCGGGCGGTTCATGAGCTCGCCCGCGGCGCAGCAGCGGCGGCCCATCGGCCAGATCCTGATCAACCAGGGGTTGATCAGCGAAGACCAGTTGCGCATCGTGCTGCTGGAGCAGATGCGCGCCAACCTGCCGCTGGGCAAGCTGCTGATCCAGCTCGGCTTTGTCTCGGAAGCCACGCTGCGCGACGCGCTGGGCGAATCGCTCGGGCAGCGCGCCGTCGATCTTGCGCATGTCATCGTCGACGCCGAAGCCTTGAGCATGGTGCCGCTCGACATCGCGCGCCGTCATCGCGCCATCCCGCTCGACTACGACCGCGAGGCGCGGCGCCTGACGATCGCCATCTCCGATCCGAACAATATCGTCGCCATCGACAAGGTGCGCAGCATCGCGCCGCACGAGATCGAGATCGATACGCTTTTGGCCGGCGAATCGGATATCGCGCGCGCCATCGACCAATACTACGGTCACGAGCTTTCCATCGACGGCATTCTGCACGAGATCGAAACCGGCGAGATCGACTACCGCTCCCTGGCGAATACGGTCGACGAGTACAGTCAGCCGGTCGTGCGACTGATCGATGCACTGCTCACGGATGCCGTCAAGGCCGACGCCTCCGACATTCACTTCGAACCGGAAGACAGCTTCCTGCGCATCCGCTACCGCACCGACGGCATCCTGCGCCAGATCCGCGCGCTGCATAAATCCTACTGGGCAGCGATGGCCGTGCGCATCAAGGTCATGAGCGGCATGAACATCGCCGAGACGCGCGCGCCGCAGGACGGCCGCATCTCGCTCAACATCAGCGGCCGCAGCATAGATTTCCGCGTCGCCGCACAGCCGACCATCCACGGCGAAAACATCGTCCTGCGCATCCTCGACCGCCAAAAGGGCATCGTCGCGCTGGACGGGCTCGGCCTTGACGATGCGCAGGTCGCGCTGGTGCAGCGAATGGTGGCGCGACCGGAAGGCATCATCCTCGTGACCGGCCCGACCGGCAGTGGCAAGACCACCACGCTCTACTCCATCCTCAGCCATATCAACCAGGAGGGCGTGAACATCATGACCCTGGAGGATCCGGTCGAGTATCCGCTGCCCATGGTGCGCCAGACCTCGGTTTCCGAAGTGTCCAAGCTCGATTTCGCCAACGGCATCCGCTCCATGATGCGTCAGGACCCGGACGTCATTCTGGTCGGCGAAATCCGCGACGAGGATACGGCCGACATGGCCTTCCGCGCCGCCATGACCGGCCACCAGGTTTATTCGACGCTGCACACGAACTCCGCCATCGGCGCCATTCCGCGCCTGCTCGACATCGGCGTTCTGCCCGACATCATGGCCGGCAATATCATCGGCGTCATTGCGCAACGGCTGGTGCGCCGACTTTGCCCGCACTGCCGCATTTCCTATCAGGCCGGCCCGGCCGAGGCGCGCATTCTCGGCGTCGAGGAAGGATCGGCACCGCTGATTTACCGCGCCGGCGCCTGCGAATACTGCCACCATCGCGGTTATCGCGGCCGCCTCGCCATCATGGAAGTGCTGCGCATGGATGGCGACATCGACGAGCTCATCGCCCGCCGCGCCACCGCCCGCGAAATACGCAATGCGGCCAATGCAAAGGGCTTCCGCAGCCTGGCCGAGGACGCCGTACGCCGCATTCTGGAGGGCGCCACCTCAATCGAGGAAGTCGGCCGCGTTATCGACCTGACGGAGAGGTTCTAGGGCGTGCCCATCTACGCCTACAAGGCGGTCAATCCCGCCGGCCGCAGAATCAGCGGCCGCATGGACGCCGTCAACGAGATCGACCTGGAAATGCGCCTCAAGCGCATGGATCTCGACTTCATCAACGGTCAGCCGATCGCGTCCCGGGCGCTCTTCGGAGGCAAAGTGCCGCGCCGGGAACTGATCAACTTCTGCTTCCATCTCGAACAACTCTTGCGGGCCGGCGTCCCCATTCTCGAAGGCCTGGCCGATCTGCGCGACAGCATCGAGCATCCCCGTTTCCGCGAAATCCTGGCCGGCCTCATCGAAAGCATCGAAGGCGGAAAGACGCTTTCGACCGCCATGGGCGACTATCCGCAAGCCTTCGACGAAGTGTTCCGCAATCTCGTGCATGCCGGCGAGGAAAGCGGCAATCTGTCCGAAGTGCTGCGCAAGCTTTTCGAAGACCTGAAGTGGCAGGACGAACTGGCCGCCCACACGAAGAAGCTGGTGATGTATCCGAGCTTCATGCTGGCGATCATTGTTCCGGTGATCTTCTTCATCATGATCTACCTGGTGCCCAAGCTGGTCGCCTTCATTCGCAATATGGGCCAGGAAATTCCGATGCAGACCCGCTTTCTCATGGCCGTTTCGGAAATCTTCACCGGCTACTGGCCGCTGCTCGCGGGCTTGCCCATCGCCGCGGCGTTTGCGCTGTTCGTCGCCGTCCGCACACGGCCGGCGGTGCGATATCGTTTCCACGCCATCCTGCTGCGTCTGCCCATCGGCGGCGAAATCCTGCGCAAGATCGTTCTGTCACGCTTCGCCGGCACCTTTGCCATGATGTATGCCTCGGGCATTTCCGTCATCGAGACGTTGCGCATCACCGAAGACGTCGCCGGCAATGCCGTCGTGCGCGAGGCCATCCACCGCGCCGCCCAGTTGATCGAGGAAGGGCAGAACATCACGCTGGCCTTCCAGAGCGTGGGCATGTTCCCCCCGCTGGTCGTACGCATGCTGCGCGTGGGAGAAAACAGCGGCGAGCTCGACACGGCGCTGGAAAACGTGTCCTACTTCTACAACCGCGATGTGCGCGAATCCATAGAACGCCTGCAAACGCTGATCGAACCGGCGCTCACCGTGATCATCGGTCTGCTGCTGGGCTGGGTCATCCTTTCCGTGCTCGGCCCGATCTACGATCTGATCACCCAGTTGAAGACCTGAGTCTCCATGCCGGAACGCCGAACCCTCATTCTCACCACGCAAAGCCTGTCGGTCTGGCAGTGGCAGAACAATGGCACGCACAGGGAGCGCGACTTCGCGGTCAGCGAAGCCGGCCAGGCCGATTTCCGGGCATGGCTGGACGGCAAGCTGGATACGCTGTTCCATCTTCTCGTCGATCTGCCCGACGAGGGATTTCAGCAGGAGTCCCTGCCGCACGTCACCGGCCGCGACCGTCAGGCACTGCTTCGGCGCAAACTCAATCAATACTTCTTCGGCACGCCGTACAGCCTGGTGCGTTCGCTCGGCCGCGAAAAGCAGGGACGGCGCGACGAACACTTTCTGTTCGCGGCACTGACCCGACCGCAGGCGCTTGATCCCTGGCTGAACGCCATGCGCGATGCGGGCGTGGCCGTCGCCGGCATCCATTCACCGGCCCTGCTGTTGCCGGCCGTCCTGAACTCCGCCGCCACCGCGGAGCCTCGCCTGATCCTCATCACGCTCGGGGGCGGCGGTCTGCGTCAGAGCTATTTCGAACACGGGCAATTGCGCTTCTCGCGCCTCAAGCCGCTGAGCAGCGGAGACATAGAGGAGGCGGCGACCAATATCTATGGCGAAGCGGTTCGCATCTACCAATATCTGGTCGGCCAGCGTCTGCTCGCCCGCGGCAACAAGGTGCCGGTCCTGTGTCTGGCAAACCCCGCCCACTTCGAGCTGCTGCGCCAGGCATGCGCCGATACGGACGAGCTCGGCTTCAGCTTCGGCGATCTGTTTCAGGTGGCGCGCGCCTGGCAACTGCGCACGCCGCAGGAGGACTCCACGACCGATGCGCTGCTGGTCCATCTGCTCGCCCGACAGCGCACGCCGGTCCAGTTCGGCAACGACGAGGCCCGCCTCAACTATCGTCGCTGGCGCTGGCGGCGCATGATCATGCAGGGCACGCTGGCAGCGTTCTCGCTGGCCTGCCTCTTTGCGATTGCCGCAACCTTCTCGATCTGGCGCGACCACCAGCGCGAAGATGAAGCCGTGCGGGCGACCGAACAAAGCCGGCAGCGCTATGACAGCCTTGTTCAATCGCTGCCGTCGATTCCGATCAGCCCGGAACAACTGCGACAGTTGATCGACGCATGGCAAAGCCTGCAAGCCGGCACGCCGGACCTGGCCGACACCCTGCAGCCCTTGAGTGCGGCCCTGCAGAAGAATCCCTTGCTGGAGCTGCAATCGCTGGACTGGCGCCTGGCTGCCAACCCGGAGGACAGCACGAGTGCGGCCGGTACCGACCCTGCCTCCGGCACGCTTTGGCTGGCGATGGATATCGAATTGCAAATGCCGGCCAGCCTGGGGCCCGACCGGCGCGCACAGAACGAAACCGTTGAGCGCTTTGTCGCCGACCTCCGGCGCGACGCCAGCGACAATGCGCGCATCCTGCAGCAGCCTTTCGACACCGATTCGAGCAAAGCCCTCAAAGGCAGCAGCGAAGCCTATGCCGGCCGCGAAATGCTGCGCTTCTCGGTTCGCTACTGGCGCAAGGTGGGCGCATGAACCAGCTCCGCGCCGAACTTCGCCTGCTGCGCTGGCCCCTGCTTCTGCTGGCGTTGGCCTTGCTGACCGCTCTGGTGGCAGGGCTCTTTGCCCGCCACCTCGTACAAGGCGCTGAACGGCAAGCAGCGGCAGCCGAGCTGGCTGCCGCCAACAGCCGCAACGCCGTGCAGCGGTTGCAAAACGAGGAACAGGACATCCGTGCCAAGATCGCTGCCTATGAAACGCTGCGCGCACGCGGCATCATCGGTGCGGAACAGCGTCTGGACTGGGTCGAGCTGATGCGCAACAGCCAGCGCGAGCGCAAGCTGCTTGGGCTCGAATACGAAATCCTGCCACGCCAGCCATGGCCCGGGAATCAGTCCGGCACCGGCTATCGCTTCATGAGCAGCTCGGTGCGGGTGCAAATTCCGCTGCTGCATGAAGGCGACCTGCTGCGCTTTCTCGGCGATGTGCAGACCGGAGCGTCGGCCTTTGTCCGTTTGCACAGTTGCAAGCTGCAGCGCAACACCATGCCGGAAGTGCAGGCTGGCGGCGGCCGACATCCCAATCTCCTTGCCGATTGCCGGATGGACTGGATCACACTGGCGCCCGAAGGTGAGCATAAATGAAGCGCATCGGCCCGATCCTGATCGCCTGCCTGTACGCGCTGCCCGCTGCGCACGGCGCCGAGCCGGAATCCTCGCTGGGCAGACTGTTCCTGACGCCGGAAAAACGCCAGGCACTCGATCGTCAGCGCGACTTCAACCAGCCCGAGACCGGCGACGAACCGGACGGCGAAACCCTGCAGCTCGACGGTGTGGTCCAGCGCAGCAGCGGCCGCAACAGCGTATGGATCAATCGGCGCCTGCAGACGGACGCCGACAAGGCCGTACGCCTGGAGAAAAGTCGTCCCGGTGCGGCCGAGCTGAAGCTCGACAATGCAGAAGGCGCCCGCCTCAAGGTGGGCGAATCCATCAATCGCAAAACGCATGAGCGCAAGGATGTCGTCGCGCCGGGAGCGGTCGGTGCGGGCCGGCGCTAGTCTTCCCGGCCGGCAGGGCGGCTATATCCTGGTCCTGCTCAGCCTGTTGACGGTCGGCCTGATCTTAGGACTGATGCAGACCTTGAGCGGCACCCGATCGCGGGCAGCGCAGGATGCCCGCACCATGCAGGCGCTTCAGGAAGCGAAAGAAGCCCTGATCGCAAGCGCGCTGACAACCGATAGCCTGCCTGGCCGGCTGCCCTGTCCCGAAGATATAAGCAGGATCGGGCTCTCCACAGAAGGGAGTGCGGGTTCATGCACTAATGCCGACATGCATATCGGCCGCCTGCCCTGGCGCACGCTCACGCTGCCGCAGCAAGCGGATGGAACCGGCGAACAGCTCTGGTATGTGCTGGCGCCCAATTTTCGCCAGGCGCCGATCAATAGCGCCAGCGTCGGCAAGCTCACCCTGAACGGGCAGGGCAATCTTGCCGCCATCATCATTGCCCCGGGCCCGCCGCTCGCCAATCAGGGCCGCCCGATCCCGACCGCAGCGGCACCGCCGCTCGCGTCCGACTATCTCGACGGCGGCAATGCGGACGGCGACCTGGCCTTCTTCACCAATCCGGTCGACGGCAACGACCGGGCGATAGGCGTCAGCGTCGCCGAGCTGACCGCGCCGGTGGCCAGGCGGGTGCTGGCTGAAATAGCAGGGCCGAATGTAAATGGTCAAACGCCAGGGACGGAACCGCCGCGCTACGGCCTGCGGCACTACTATGCACAGACTGGCAACTTTCCCGCGCAACTGGACCCCGGCAGCCTGTCCATCGACCCGGCTGCATCAGGCTGGATCAACAGCAATGGCTGGTGGTCGCTGCCTGTCGGTTACGCCAGAACCTCGAACGGTGCCCTCCTGATGTTTGGCCCCCAAACGCTTCTTGTCAAACCATGCACGCTCCAGCCTTGCCCATGAAGCGCGATACCGGCGGCTTCACCCTCGTCGAACTGGCCGTCGCGCTGGTCATCGTGACGCTGCTGCTCGGCGGTCTGCTGATGCCGCTGTCGGCGCAGATGGAGCAGAAGAACTACAACGACACCCGGCAGCAGCTTGCCGAAGCCCGCGAGGCGCTGCTCGGCTACGCCATGACCCACGCCGCCGCCGACGGCAAGCCGTATTTGCCGTGCCCGGATATCAATAACGACGGCAAGGAAGACAGGATTGCCGCTACCTTGAAATGCTCTGCTGCCAACAGCGCCGAAGGCGCCCTGCCCTGGAGCGACCTCGGCCTGCAGGCCACCGACGCCTGGGGCAACCGCCTGCATTACCGGGTGCTCAATCGCTTCGCCGACGTTAATACGGGCTTTTCCCTCAGCACCCCCACCAGTTCTAACGCACTCACGGTCTACGATTCGTCCGACAGCGGCACCCGAAAAACCGTCGCCACCGGCCTGCCGCTGGTTCTGCTCTCGCACGGCCCCAACGGGTTCGGCGCACTCAACGTCTCCGGCGGCCTGAATGCCGCGCCGACCACGGCAGACGAGCTTGCCAACGCAGACGGCAGCGACGCGGACAGCAGCAACGATGACTGGTTCGTCATGCATGCACCGGTGCAGAACGACTTTGACGATATCGTCGTCTGGCTGCCGGCCGCGGTTCTCTTCAACCGCATGGTGACGGCAGGTAAACTACCCTGACCGCAATCATGCCCCGCACGCCCAGCACGAAACAATCGCCCCTACGCAACCGCCACAGAACGCCACAATGAATACGACGCTCACCGATGGTTTCCTGGCACGCCTCAGGCAGGCAGGGATCAGGCCCGACGACGACGAACGCGAGCGGCTCAACAAGACGCTGCTGGTCTTCGCCACCGGCCTCATCAGCATCACCTCGGCGCTATGGCTGATCATCTACGGTGCCTTCGGCACCAGTCTGTCCAGCACCCTGCCCTTCGTCTACCAGTTGCTGCTGACCGGCAATCTGGTCATCTACATCCGCACCGGCAACTTCCCGCGCTTCCGCGCCATCCAGTTGAGCCTCTTCCTGCTCGCGCCCTTTGTCTTGCAATGGGCGATCGGCGACTTCATCAATTCCAGCGGGGTCATACTCTGGGGCCTGCTCGGGCCCTTCGGCGCGATGGTCTGCCTGGGCACGCGGGAATCCCTGGGCTGGTTTCTGGCCTGGGTCGGATTGACGCTGCTGTCCGGTCTCGGCGACCTGGTTCCGCTCATCAGCCAGGGGCCCGACATACCGATGCGCATCAGCATCGGCTTCTTCGCCCTCAACTTCATCGCGGTCGCCTCGATTATCTTCATTCTGCTGCGCTATTCGATTCTGGAACAGGAAAAGGTCAGCACACGCCTCGCCGACGCCCATATGCAGCTCATCCGCGAACAGCGTCGCTCCGAGAGCCTGCTGCTCAACATCCTGCCCGCGCCGGTGGCGGCGCGCCTCAAGGACAGTGAAGACGACATCATCGCCGACGGCTTCGACTATGCCAGCGTCATGTTTGCCGATATCGTCAGCTACACGCAGGTGGCCGCCCATCTTCAGCCCCACGAAGTATTCTCGCTGCTCAATCGGGTATTTTCGGCATTCGACGACCTGGCCGAGCGGCACGGTCTGGAAAAGATCAAGACCATCGGCGACGCCTACATGGTGGCAGGTGGACTCAATCTGGAAACGGCCCGACATGTGCATGCCATGGCCGCGCTGGCGGTCGAGATGCGCGCCCTGTTGCGAAACAACGCGGACGTCAACCCGATCGGGCTTGAACTGCATATCGGCATTGCCACCGGGCCTGTCATCGCCGGCGTCCTGGGCAAGCACAAATTTGTCTACGATCTGTGGGGAGATACCGTCAATCTGGCCAGCCGCATCACCGAAGAGGCCGGCGCCAGCCAGATTCTGTGCGACCCCGAAACCCGCCGCATTCTCGGGGACGCGGAGTTCATCTTCGCAGCGCCGACCGAAAGCGTGCTGCGTGGTCGCGGCTCTACGCCGCTATACGAATTGCTCGACGGGAAAAGCACCGTCCCGCAACACAATTAGACCCGCCCTAAAACCGGAACGATTATTCATATTTTGCAAATTCGCAACCCTGCCAGGGCAAAAACTTTCTTTCACCTTACAGGCGCTGGATGAAAGAGGTTTATTCCTGTTGCATAATTGTCGAATGCGCAAGAAAAGTGCGCGACGGAGAGCGAGATGAAAGATCACATCTGCTATCCTTTCTGCCACTTCCATTAAAGAGCCCTCAGGCTCAATCAAGGAGAGTCGCCATGCGACAGCAGCAACGCGGTTTCACGCTGATCGAAATCGCCATCGTTCTGGTCATTATCGGCCTGCTGCTCGGCGGCGTGTTGAAAGGCCAGGAACTGATCAACCAGGCCAAGATCAAGAATATCGCCAACGACATGAACGGCGTGTCGGTCGCGGTGTATGCCTATCAGGATCGCTACAAGCGCCTGCCGGGCGACGACAACGGTGCGGAAACGCGCTGGGGCAATACCGTCGCAAAGAACGGCGACAGCAATAATGTCATCGGCACAGCCGGCACCGGCTACAACGCCACCGCGGCCGACTCGGAAAATCGCCAGTTCTGGGCGCACCTGCGCCTGTCGGGCCTGATCACCGGCGACACCAGCACCAAGGCAGGTGCCGAAGCCCAGCCGATCAATGCGGCCGGCGGCATCATGGGTGTCCAGGTAAACGGCCTGAGCCTCAAGGGGCTGGTCGTCTGCACCGGCAGTCTGCCGGGCAAGATCGCGCAGGCGGTCGATGCCAAGTTCGACGACGGCAGTGCCGCGACCGGCAACGTTCGCGGCATGAAGGAAGGCACCGCACCAACCGACGTTCCTACCGATCTGGCGTCAACGACCCAGACTTATGTCGACGATGGCTCCATTTATGTGATCTGCAAGAACGTCTTCTGAGCCAAACCTCACCTGATTGAAAAGGCCCGCTTGCGCGGGCTTTTTTGTTCTCGATCCGGTGGTTTTTACTGGCCGGTCAACAACAGCGTTTCCGCCGCAATCACTGCAGACTCGCTGCCCATCAGCAGGACGGTATCGCCGACCTGCAGGCGCTCATCCGGGCCGACCACCCCTTTGCCGCCGTGGCGCCGCACGCCGGAAAGGCCAGCGCCGGTTGCGGCCAGATCGATCTCCGCAGTGCATTTGCCCAAGGCATGCGCCTCTGCCGGCAAACGCACGGCGTGCAGCCGGGTCTGCTCGGCCTCGGGCATGGCCGGCCCTTCGTCGTAGGCCGTGCCGACGAAGGCGCCCCTGAGTACCGTGTAATGCTGTTCGCGCGTGCTGCGCAAACGCTTGATGACGCGGGACATGGGCACGCCGAGCAGCGCCAGCGCGTGGGTGGACAGCATGATGCCGGACTCCAGCGCCTCGGGCACGACCTCGGCCGCGCCCGCCGACACCAGCTTGTCGACATCGGACTCCTCCGCGGTGCGCACGACGACGGGCAGCTCGGGGTGCAGCGCGTGCGCATGGTGCAGTATCTTCATTGCCACATGGGTATCGGCAAAGGTGATCACCAGCACGTCGGCCCGCATGATGCCAGCGGCAATCAGCGTTTCGCGGCGGGAACAGTCACCGAATACGGCAGGCTCGCCTTTCTGGGCGGCAACGCTGACGCGCTCGGGATCGTTGTCGAGCGCCACAATCGTCACGTCCTCGTTTTCCATGAAGCGCACCAGATGCTGCCCGGTCCGTCCGTAGCCGCAAACGATCACATGCTTGGTGGCCTCCAGCGTCTGGGCGGCCAGGGTGGTGAGCTGCATGGAACGCGACAGCCATTCGGCGGCGACGAAGCGCATGACGATGCGATCGCTGAAATGCACGATGATGGGTGCCAGCAGCAAAGAAAGTACCAGTCCGGCCAGCACGATCTGCAGCTGCGACGGAGCCAGCAGTTGGGACTCGCTGATCTGCGCCATCAGCACGAAACCAAACTCACCGCCGGCGCACAGCCACAAGCCGCTGCGCAAGGCCGTGCCCGAGCTGGCGCCGAACAGGCGCGACAGGCCCCAGGTCACGCCCAGCTTGGCGCCGATCAGCAGGGCAAGGAAGCCCAGCACCCACAACAGGTTTTCCGCGACCACGCGCAAATCCAGATAAGTGCCGATGGTGATGAAGAACAAGCCGAGCAGCACGTCGCGAAAAGGCTTGATGTCGTCTTCTACCTGATAGCGGTATTCGGTCTCGGAGATCAGCATGCCGGCGAGGAAGGCGCCGAGCGCAAGCGACAGGCCGGCCAGCTCGGTCACGAAGGCCAGACCGAGGGTGATCAGCAGCACATTGAGGACGAACAGCTCGGCCGACTTGGTGCGCGCGACGATGAAGAACCAGGCGCGCATCAGGCGCTGGCCGAGGAAGACGACCACCGTCAGCACGATCGCCGCCTTGAAGCCCGCCCACATCAGTTTCTCGGCCAGCTCGGAGGCCGGGCTGGACAGGGCCGGCACCAGAATCAACAGCGGCACCACCGCCAGATCCTGGAACAGCAGCACGCCCATGACCTCGCGGCCGTGCGTCGATTCGAGCTCCAGACGTTCGGCCAGCAGCTTGGACAGCACCGCAGTCGACGACATGGACAGCGCACCGCCCAGCGCAAAGCCCGAGTACCAGGGCAGGCCCGCGAGCCAGACGAGCATCGCGGCCAGCAGCATGGTCCCCAACACCTGGGCCAAGCCCAGTCCGAACACCAGCCGCTTCATCCGATACAGGCGCGCCAGCGAGAATTCAAGGCCGATCGAGAACATCAGGAACACGACGCCGAACTCGGCCAGATGCCGCGCGCCGACGCTGTCCGCCCCGACGTTCAACGCATGCGGGCCGACCACGATGCCGACCAGCAGATAACCCAGGATCGACGGCAGGTTCAGATAGCGAAACACCGCTACCATGAAAACGGCGGCAGCGAGCAGAACCAGGGCGAGTTGCAGGGTATGCGAAGACATGAGTGGCGGAAGGCTGGCACTATCGGTTTGTTATAATTCTGCCGCTATATTGATAGGGATTTTCGCGATGCCGGCCCCGGCATCGATATTTTTTTGCTCCCCGAGCCCGCATAGCCGATGAATCAATCCCGCAAGCCCCACCCGCCCGCCGAACACATCCTCGAGATGGCGCGTCGCACCCTGCGTATCGAGGCCGAAGCTGTCACGGCGCTGGCAGAACGTCTGGGCAACGGCCTGGGGCAGGACTTCGTCGCCGCCGTCCGGCTCATACTCGAATGCCATGGCCGCGTCATCGTCTCAGGCATCGGCAAGTCCGGCCACATCGCCCGCAAGATCGCCGCCACGCTGGCCAGTACCGGCACCCCCGCCTATTTCGTACACGCCGCCGAAGCCATCCACGGCGACCTGGGCATGATTGCGCGCCAAGACATCGTCATCGCGATCTCGAACTCCGGCAGCAGCGAAGAGCTGCTGACCATCTCCGCCATGCTGAAGCGCGAAGGCGGCAAGCTGATCGCCATTACCGGCAACGCAAGTTCTCCGCTGGCGCGCGACGCCGATGTGCACCTCGACGCCCGCGTCGCCGAAGAAGCCTGCCCCTTGCAACTGGCCCCGACCGCCAGCACCACGGCCGCGCTGGCGCTGGGTGACGCGCTCGCGGTTGCGCTGCTCGACGCGCATGACTTCCAGGCCGAGGATTTTGCCCGCTCCCACCCCGGCGGCTCGCTGGGCCGCCGCCTGCTGACCCATGTGCGCGACGTCATGCGCGCCGGCGAACGGATTCCCACGGTGGCGGACACCGCCACCATCGCCGACGCCCTGTTGGAGATGAGTAGAAAAGGCATGGGCATGACGACCATCGTCGATGCAGCCAACAAGGTCACCGGCATTTACACCGACGGCGATCTGCGCCGCACGCTGGAACATGAAACCGATATCAAGCGCACGCTCATCTCCACCGTGATGACGGCCGGGCCGCGCACCGTAGGCCCCGACAAGATGGCTGCAGAAGCGATCGAACTGATGGAGCGCTACAAAACCTTCGTATTGCCGGTGGTCGATGAAAACGGCGCCCTCGTCGGCGCCCTCAGCATGCACGACCTGTTCCACGCCAGAATTATCTAAGTGAAATACAACAGCTCCACCTTCTTTCCTGTCCTGATGCTGCTTCTGCTGGCAGGGCTGACGCTGTGGCTGGAGCGAACGAGTCAGCAGGAGGCAGTCGTCTCGGGCAAGACGCGCCATGATCCCGACTACATCGTCGACAACTTCACGATCAAACGCTTCGACCCGAAAGGCAAGCTTTACCAGACGCTGACCGCAAGCGAAATGCGCCACTATCCTGACGACGATTCGACCGAAGCCGACATGCCGCGCATGACCTATCATCGCGACCAGAAGACTTTCATCGATGCCGACAAGGCCTGGATCGACTCGGGCGGCAAGACGATTCAGCTCGAAAGCAATGTGCGCGTACGGCACCAAAACCCGAAACGCCCGGATACCGTGCTTACCACCAGCACGCTGACCGTGTTGTCCGATGACGAAATCGCCCGCACCAAGGCCCCCGTCACCATCACGCAAGGCGGCACGGTGATCCATGGCATCGGCCTGGAAAGCAACAACAAGACCCAGATCAGCGTTCTCGGCGGACGCGTTCACGGAACCATGGAACCGCAACCCAAATAAGCCAAATGATCCGATCTCTGACTCTCCTGCTCGTGCTGGCCTGCGCCGGCCCCGCGCTCGCGGAAACGGCCGACCGCAACAAGCCGACCCAACTGGAGGCGGACAAGATCACGGTGGACGACGCCAACAAGGTGCACACCCTTGAAGGGCGCGTGATCCTGACCAAGGGCACCATGCAGTTGAAGACCGACCGGCTGGTCATCACTCAGGATGCCGACGGTTTCCAGAAGAGCGTTGCCACCGGCGGCGCCAACGGTCTGGCCTACTTCAAGCAGCGCCGCGACACCGGCGAATATGTCGAAGGTGAGGCCGAACGTATCGAGCGGGAGGATCGCATTGACCGTACCGACCTGTACAAGCGCGCCTGGCTCAAGAACGGCGAGGACGAGGTGCGCGGCCAGTTCATCCGCTACGATGCGCGCACCGAAAACTATACGGTGACCAACAACAGCAGCGGCCCGACAGCCGGCAGCGACGGCCGCGTGCGTGCCGTCATCCAGCCGCGCAATCAGGAGCCCGCGCCGCCGCAGCGCAACAGCATCACCATTCCGGCCAACCCGGAAAGCAAAAAACAATAAAAACAAACACTTGATATATTTTGTGCATTGCACAAAATAATCCTTGACAGAGCCACAAGGGCTCTCCATAATGGATTCATGCTGCATCGCAACATTGCAGCATCCAAAGGAGAGCGCCATGTCAAACCCGTTTACGACCGAGCAGTTTGCCGATATCCAGAAGGCCCAGATCAATGGCCTTTTGACGCTGGCCAACACCGCCTTCGCCGGCGTCGAACGTCTGGCCGCACTCAATCTGAATACCGCCCGCACCCTGTTTGAGGATGGCGCTGGCTCGGCCCGGGCCCTGCTCGGCGCCAAGGATGCGCAGGACTTCTTTGCGCTCCAGAGCACGCTGGCGCAGCCGGCTTTCGACAAGGCGCTGATCTGGTCGCGCAGCGCTTATGAGATCGGCAACAACACGCGCGAAGAACTGAACAAGGTCTTCGAAGCCCAGCTTGCCGAAGCCAGCCAGTCCATCGACACCTCGCTGGATGCGCTAGTGAAAAATGCCCCGGCGGGCACCGACGCCGCCGTCAGCGCCTCGGTCGGCGCCTTCAGGTCAGCGCTGGGCGCCACCGCCAGTGTCTATGAAACGCTGAACAAGGCAGCCCGGCAGGTCAGCGATTATGCCGAAGCCAATCTGGCCGCGACTGCAAAGCCTGCGCCGAAAGGCAAGAAGGCCCAGTAAAGAATTTTGCCGTCCCGCGACGGCCCCGACTGCTCCTCCTCTGACTCATCCTCATCCTGTTGAGTCAGTTTGTGCCCCGGCGTCATGCCGGGGCATTTTTATTTTGTCGTGTCGCCCGGCAGATCGTCGAAGCGATACCCCAAGGCCGCCACACCCGCGCGCAGCATGTCCATGGCAGGCGCAACCTGGCTCGGCTCGCCGCGCACGCCAAGCTCAACATGGCGCTTGAGTTCGGCACTGCCGACGAAGGGCAGGCTGAACACCTTGATGCCGGGAAAGCGCACCTCGGCCTCCTGCATCAGCGGCGTCATCGTGCCCTCGATACCGTCCCAGACGCGCATCGCGGCTTCCGCCTCGACCAGACTGTTGAAGCGGTCGGCGTAATAGGTTTCCAGGCACCACTCCAGCATGGGGTGAGCCATGACCGGAAAACCCGGAAAGAAATGATGGTGGGCGTAGCTGAAACCGGGGATGCGATTAAAGGTATTGGGCACGATGCGGCTGCCTTCGGGAAACACGCCCATATTGAGGCGCCCCTCGCTGAGTTCCTGCCCGGTCTCGGCCATGCGCTCGCGGATCAATTGCGCGGCCTCGGGATGCAACACCAGCGGCACACCGGCCGCGGCAGCCGCCGCCTGACGCGTGTGGTCGTCGGGCGTCGCGCCGATGCCGCCGAAGCTGAACACGACATCCTTGCCGGCCAGCGTCCGCTGCAGGGTCTTGATCAGCAAAGCGCGGTCATCGCCGAGAAACTGTACCCAGTCCAGCTTGAGCCCCCGCGCCGCGAACACTTCGCGCAGCTTGTCGAAGTGCACATCGCGCCGCTTGCCGCGCATGATCTCGTCGCCGATGATCAGGGCGCCGAAGCCCTCGATCCCGTTCATCACTGCTCCCATACCACCGTCCCCTCTCTTCGCTCCATGCGCAGCCGCATCAGGCACAGATGCACGAATAGTAACGCGGTCCAAGCCGGCGCCAGAAAGTTCACGATGGGGATATGCGCCACCAGCGCGCTGACCGCGCCGGCCATGTAGAACGGCCCGCGCGCTTCGCGCACAATGCGGGACCGCTCCGGCGGCGTGGCGTGCTCGGCCAGCGCATCGTAACGGAAGGTGCGCTGGTTGATCCAGGCCAGCCAGAGGAAGGGCATGATCAGCAGCACGCCGGGAATCAGGATGAAAGGCAGCGTCAGCAACCAGCCGACGACAAACAGGCTGCCGGCAACCAGCGTATTCACGATGCAGCCCCAGAAGGCGCCGCGGCCCTGACGCACGATGTCGGGATAGTCGCTGTCGGCGACGATAGTCATCATGCGCGGCAGCGCAAAGGCAGCCAACAGCATCAAGGTAGTGAAATACACCAGCGGCGCGAAGCCCATCAGCAGGACAATGTTCGCCAGCCAGTCGGCGAGCCAGCCCTCGGTCAGCCACGACCAGTCGGGGAAAGCGCCCTGCAGGCGCTCGCGCGCAGGCGCCCACACGGCGCGCGCCGCCAGCGCCCAGGCGAAGAGCGACACGATAGGCGGCCACAAGGCCTGAAACAGCATGCCGGGGCGCAACAGATCGCGGCTGGCAAGAAAGCAGGCACGCAAGACTTCGGGCATTCGTATTCTCCTGTTGTGGCCGCGCTGATCAGCCTTCAGTTACGCGGTCGCGCTTCCCACATCTTCTGCAGGCGCTTCACCGATACGGGCGACGGCGTGCGCAGCTCCTGTGCGAACAAGGCCACGCGCAGCTCTTCGAGCAGCCAGCGGAACTCGTCCAGGGCGGGATCCGCCACGCCGCTTCTGGCCTGATTGATCCATTCGCGCTCGAAAGGTTTCGCCAGCGATTGCCAGTCGGCCAATTGCCGCGCGTCGCGCGTGGCGTCGGCGCGAATCTTGTCCAGCCGCAGACCCGCTGCCTTGAGGTAACGCGGGTAATGCTGCAGGCGCTCATACGGCGTATTCACGATGAAGTGCTTGGGCAGCAAGGCGGCGAGTTGTGCATTGATGTCGGCGCAGGCGGCGGGAAAGGCCTTGTTCATCGCGGTCAGGCGCTTGGCCAACCCGGCCTGCTCGGTCAGAACGGCGCCGACCAGTTTGGCGACTTCCTGCGCGATCAGCGTAATGCGTCCGCGCGCCGAGTCGCGGCGCGCCTCGAACTCGGGCTGCGTGGTCGGCAGCGGGTCCATCATGCAGCTGCGCTCCAGCGTCACGGCGAGAATCTGCTCCTTGAGCTCCTTCTCGGTGCCGCCTGACTTGTCGAGCAGCATGAACTGCATGGCCATGTCGCGCAGGCCCGGCAGGCTCTTGTCGATGAACTTAACCTGCTCCTTGAGGTTGAGCGTAAACAGGCGGCGCAGGCCGGCACGGTGCAGCGACTGGGCCTTTTCTTCGCTGTCGATGGCCCGCAAGGCCACGCTTTCGCCCTCGTCCACCAGGGCTGGGAAGCCGACGACATTGCGCCCGTTGACGCGGACCTCGAGTAGCTCCGGCAATGCGCCGAAGCTCCAGCTCGTCAGGCCGGACAGCTCGCCTTCGTTGGTTGGAGCGTCGCTCCCCTTCTCGCCCTTGATCTCCGCCTTGGCGAAGCTCTGCTCGACGCGGTCGGCGTACTGTGCGCGCAACTCGGGCAGCGAACGCGACATCGCCAGCGTGCCGCCGTGCTCGTCCTGCAGGCGGAAGTTCATGAACAGGTGCGGACGCAGTTCGCCGGTACGGAAGGCGTCGAGCGGCAGCTTCATGCCGAGCTTCTCTTCGACCGCTCGTGTCAGTGCCCGCACCAAGGGCTCCGTGGTTTCGGTCACGGCTTCGCAGAACTCCGCGGCAAAACCATCCAGCGGTTGCAGGCGATGGCGGAACTTCTGCGGCAGGGTCTTCAACAAAGCCACGATCTTCTCGCGCAACAGGCCGGGCACCAGCCACTCGATGCGATTGGCAGGAATCTGGTTGAGCGAAGCCAGCGGCACCGACAAGGTCACGCCGTCGTCGCTGGCGCCGGGATCGTGATGATAGGAAAGCTTGAGCTTCTGGCCGTGCACTTCAAGGCTGGGCGGGAAGGTATCGGTGGTGATGCCTTCCGCCTCGTGACGCATCAGCTGTTCCTTTTCGAGGAACAGCAGCTTGGGCTCCTTCTGCTCGGCCTCCTTGCGCCAGTGATCGAAGGCGGCAAGGGTAATCGCGTCTGCCGGCAGCTTGCTGTCGTAGAAGGCGTAGATCAGTTCGTCATCGACCAACACGTCGGGGCGCCGCGACTTGTGCTCCAATGCTTCGATGTCGCGAATCAGCTTCTGGTTGTGCTGCAGGAAACGCGCACGCTTGACGTAGTCCTCATGCACCTGGCCATTGACCAGCGCGCCGCGGATGAATAGTTCGCGCGCCAGCTTGGGATCACGCGAACCGTAGTTGATGCGGCGTTTCGCGTAGAGCAGGATGCCGTGCAGCGTGGCGCGCTCGAAGGCCACCACCTGGCCCGAGTTCTTTTCCCAATGCGGCTCGTAGGCATGCTTCCGGACCAGATGCGCGCCGACCTGCTCCAGCCATTCCGGCTCGATGCGGCCAACAGTGCGCGCAAAGAGGCGCGAAGTATCGATGAGTTCGCCGGCCATGATCCACTTGCCGGCCTTCTTCTGCAGCGTCGAGCCCGGATGGATAAAGAACTTGATGCCGCGCGCGCCGAGGTAATG
>JAGWTC010000049.1 GCA_028869135.1 Rhodocyclaceae bacterium | reverse complement strand
CTTGTAGATCTCGGCGCCGGACTTGACGAACTCGATGGCCTTGGCTTGCATGCCGGCTTCCAGCGCCTTGGACTCATCGAGATTCTGCGAGGCGGCGAATTCGCGCACGTCTTGCGTGATCTTCATCGAGCAGAAGTGCGGGCCGCACATCGAGCAGAAGTGAGCAACCTTGGCGGAGTCCTTGGGCAGGGTTTCGTCGTGGAACGACTTGGCCTTGTCCGGATCCAGGCCGAGGTTGAACTGGTCTTCCCAGCGGAACTCGAAACGGGCCTTGGACAGTGCGTTGTCACGGATCTGAGCGCCGGGGTGACCCTTGGCCAGGTCGGCAGCGTGGGCAGCCAGCTTGTAGGTGATGATGCCTTCCTTGACGTCGTCCTTGTTCGGCAGACCCAGGTGCTCCTTCGGCGTCACGTAGCAAAGCATGGCAGTGCCGTACCAGCCGATGGTGGCGGCGCCGATGCCGGAGGTGATGTGGTCGTAGCCCGGCGCGATGTCGGTGGTCAGCGGGCCGAGGGTGTAGAACGGGGCTTCCTTGCACCAGTCGAGCTGCAGATCCATGTTTTCCTTGATCAGGTGCAGCGGGACGTGGCCCGGGCCCTCGATCATGACCTGCACGTCGTGCTTCCAGGCGATGTCGGTAAGTTCGCCCAGGGTTTTGAGTTCACCCAGTTGAGCTTCGTCGTTGGCGTCGTAGATCGAGCCGGGACGCAGGCCATCGCCGAGCGAGAAGGCCACGTCGTAGGCCTTCATGATTTCGCAGATTTCCTCGAAGTGCGTATAGAGGAAGTTTTCCTTGTGGTGAGCCAGACACCACTTGGCCATGATGGAGCCACCACGCGACACGATGCCGGTCATGCGGTTGGCGGTCATCGGCACGTAGCGCAGCAGCACGCCGGCGTGGATGGTGAAGTAGTCGACGCCTTGTTCGGCTTGTTCGATCAGGGTGTCCTTGAAAATTTCCCAGGTCAGGTCTTCGGCCTTGCCGTTGACCTTTTCGAGCGCCTGATAGATCGGCACGGTACCGATCGGCACCGGGCTGTTGCGGATGATCCATTCACGGGTTTCGTGAATGTTCTTGCCGGTGGACAGATCCATGATGGTGTCCGAACCCCAGCGGATACCCCAGGTCATCTTGTCGACTTCTTCCGAGATCGAGGAGGTGACGGCAGAGTTGCCGATGTTGCCGTTGATCTTCACGAGGAAGTTGCGGCCGATGATCATCGGCTCGGATTCCGGGTGATTGATGTTGTTCGGGATGATGGCGCGGCCGCGGGCCACTTCGTCACGCACGAACTCGGGGGTGATCTCTTCCGGCAGCGAAGCGCCGAAGTTCTGGCCCGGGTGCTGGGCCGACATCATTCGGGCGAGCTTTTCGCTCATCAGCGCGCCCTTGGGGCTGGCGTTCTTGAGCGACTCCAGATAGACCTTGCGGTTCAGATTTTCGCGGATGGCGACGTACTCCATCTCGGGCGTGACGATGCCCTTCTTGGCGTAGTACATCTGCGAAACGTTGGCGCCGGCCTTGGCGCGGCGCGGCTTGCGGTGCAGGCCGGGAAAGCGCAGCTCGTCGAGGGCCTTGTCGTCGGCGCGGGCACGGCCGAATTCGGACGACAGGTCGTCCAGCACTTCGGTGTCGCCACGCTCTTCGATCCATGCCTGGCGGATGGCCGGCAGGCCGGTGCGGATGTCGATCTTGGCCTTCGGATCGGTGTAGATGCCGGAGCAGTCGTACACGAAGATCGGCGGGTTCTTTTCACCGCCGAAGTCGGTCGGGGTGTCGGACTGCGTGACTTCGCGCATCGGTACCTGAATGTCCTTGCGCGAACCTTCGACGTAAATTTTCCTGGAATTGGGCAGGGGCTGGACAGCAGCGGAGTCTACGGTCGCGCTGGCAGCGATGAATTTTTCGTTGGCGTTCATATCGGGCTCTCCATTGTTGAGCTTTGTTAGTCAGCTCTTGGAAGCTGTGCTCTTGGGAACTGCATATTGTACCGGGGATGCTGCCGGAATGGCCCGGCTAATGCAAGCGCTTGGATTGCTTGCGTTTACAGGAAATGCTGATGCATGAATAAGGCGTTTTGAGCGACGCTGCAGCAAAAGCGGCGCGGCTCGGAGCGGAGGATCAGAGGGGCAAGTTTCTGGGCTTGCGGCCCGCCTTGGCGGCGAGGCAGTCGAAGAGGCTGTTCGGCAGCAGGCGCATGAGCCTGGCGACGATGCCCATTTGCCAGGGAATCACCGTGTAGGAGACGCCGGCTTCGATGGCTTTGGCGAAGCGCTGCGCTGCATCATCGACTTCGAGCATGAAGGGCATGGCGTAGTCGTTGGCGTCGGTCATGGGCGTGCGGATATAGCCCGGCGCGATGGTGACGACCCGAACGCCGCTGCTGCGCAGCTCGACGCGCAGACTTTCAAGGTACGTGATGGCGGCCGATTTCGAGGCCGAATAGGCGCCGGCGCCGGGCAGGCCGCGTATGCCGGCGACGGAGGCGATCCCGACGAGGCGGCCGCTGCCGCGCCGCGTCATGGCGGAAACGAAAGGCTGGAAGGTATGCACCATGCCCAGCACATTGGTTTCCAGGACGCGGCGGAAGGCCTCATTGTCGGAGGCCTCCTCCGTCAATGTGCCGACCGAGATGCCGGCATTGGCGATAACGATGTCGGGTGCGCCGGCCGTGGCGGTGAAGTCGTTGCCGGCGGCCGCCAGTGCGACCGCGTCGCTTACGTCCAGCGGGTAGAGATGGTGTTGCCCCGGCAGCGTGGCGACCAGCGCCTGCAGGGCGTCTATACGCCGGGCCGCCAGGCCGAGCGTGGCGCCTTGAGCCGCGTAATGCCGGGCCAGTGCGGCGCCTATGCCCGACGAGGCGCCCGTGATGAATACGCGCTGCATCGGGCTCGTGCGAACTTACTTCTTCTTCTGCTCTTCGCGAATCTTGGCGATCAGGTAATCGACAACCTGCAGTTGGCGGGCGTGGTCGCCCTGGGACACGAGGTATTTGCCGTTCACGACCATGGCCGGCGTACCGGGAATGTTATGGGCGCGGGTGATCTGATCGGCGCGCGAAACCTTGCTGCTGACCGAGAAGGAATTGTAGACCTCGGAGAACTTGGCGGCATCCACGCCCTTGCTGGTAACCCAGGCCAGCAGGGCTTTTTCATCGCCCAGGTTGACGCGCTGCTGATGAATTGCAATGAAGGCTTCGCCCTGCAGCCTGTCGAGCAGATTCATGGCTTCCAGCGTGTAGTAGAGCTTGGCGAAAGGCGCCAACTGCGGGCGGAACAGCACCGGCACGCGGCGCAGGCTCACGTCCTTGGGTTGTGCCTTGGCCCATTTTTCGAGCAGCGGCTCCATGTCCGCGCAGTGCGGGCAGGTGTAGAAGAAGAACTCGGTTACTTCGATCTTGCCGGCCGGCGCATCGGTCGGTTGCGGCACATCGTAGATGGAGTAATCGACGCCGGCCTTGGGCATTTGGGCCGCGGCGACAGCGCTCCAGCCCAGAACGACGACGGCGGCGAAGGTTTGCAGCAGCGACTTGAGTTTCATGCCCGATCCTTGAGGTGAGAGTGTCAGCGCAACGACGAATGCGACAGCCGGCCTTATTCCTTGATCTTGACCACAGTTGCCTGGATGCCGCCCTGCGACATTTGAGCACGGACGCGGTTCATTTCGTCGGCCTTGTTGTAAGGGCCGCTGCGCACGCGATACATCTTGCCCTTGTCCTGGATCGTCGCTTCGGAGATGGTGGCGTCGACGCCGAGCAGCGCCAGTTGGGCCTTCATGTTGTCGGCCTCGTCCTTTTTCTGGAAAGCGCCGGCCTGCAGGAAGTAACGTTCGTTAACAATTTGGGCGTCGGCTGCGGCTTCCGGCGGCGCCGCCTTGGGCGCCGGCGCGGCATCCTGGCCGCCGGGCAGAATGTTGTAGAAATCAAAGCGCTGCTTGTCGCCGGGCTTCGCGGGCAGGCTCTCGGCGGCGCCGGCAGGCGTGCCGCCCTTCGGTTTTTCGGCCGGGTGCAGCGAGCTGTCCTTGTTCTGGAAGGGACTGTGGCTGCGGTTCAGATACCACACCACGCCGGCCGCAATGACGACGCCCAGCACCAGGCCGACGAAAAGACCGACGAAGGTGCTGCCGCGCTGCGAGTGAAATGTCTTGCTCATGTTCTACATGCTCTCCGGTGCCGAAACGCCCAGCAGGTCGAGGCCGTTGCGCAGGACGATGCGCGTGGCGGCGGCGAGTGCGAGGCGGGCATGCTTGACGGCTTCGTCGTCGACCAGCATGCGTTCGGCGTTGTACCACCCGTGGAATTCGGCGGCAAGGTCTTTCAGATAAACGGCGATCTGGTGCGGTGCATACTCGGCGGCGGCGGTCGCCACGGTTTCCGGCCAGGCCTGCAGGCGGGCGCACAGGGCGAGGCCGCGCTCGTCGTTGAGCGGATCCAGCGAGTGCGCGGTCAGGCCGGCGACATCTCCTCCCCATTGCTGCAGCACCGAGCAGATGCGCGCGTGAGCGTACTGGATGTAATAGACCGGGTTCTCGTTGCTCTGCGATTTGGCCAGGTCGATGTCGAACACGAGCTGCGAATCCGGGCTGCGCGCGACGAGGAAGTAGCGCGTCGCATCGCGGCCGACTTCGTCGATCAGGTCGCGCAGGGTCACATAGCTGCCGGCGCGCTTGGATATCTTCACCTCCTCGCCGTTCTTCATGACCATGACCATCTGGTGCAGCACGTATTCCGGCCAGCCTTGCGGGATGCCGGCGTTCAAGGCCTGCAGGCCGGCGCGCACGCGGGTGATGGTGCTGTGGTGGTCGGCGCCCTGTTCGTTGATGACCTTGGTGAAGCCGCGCTGCCACTTGTCGAGGTGATAGGCAACGTCGGGCACGAAATAGGTGTAGCCGCCGCCGGCCTTCTGCATGACGCGGTCCTTGTCGTCGCCGAACTCGGTGGTCTTCAGCCACAGCGCATCGTCCTGCTCGAAGGTATAGCCGTTGTGCTTGAGCTGCTCGACCACGGCCTTGACCTTGCCGTCGGTGTACAGCGCCGATTCGAGCGAGAACACGTCGAAGCTCACGCCGAAGGCCTTGAGATCCTTGTCCTGTTCGCGGCGCAGATAGGCCACGGCGAAGTTGCGGATGGCGTCGCTGTCGTGCGGGTCGCCGCTGCCGGTGAAGCTCTTGTCATCGGCGACGACGGTTTCCTCGGCCATGAAGGCACGGGCCAGGTCGACGATGTACTCGCCGCGGTAGCCGTCCTCGGGCCATTCCGGGCTGTCCGGGCCGATGCCCAGGCAGCGCAGTTGCACCGAGCGCATCAGATTGTCGATCTGGGCGCCGGCGTCGTTGTAGTAGAACTCGCGCGTCACGTCCCAGCCGGCGGCTGCGAGCACGCGGCACAGACTGTCGCCGACGGCGGCGCCGCGACCGTGGCCCACGTGCAGCGGGCCGGTCGGGTTGGCGGAAACGAATTCGACCTGGAGCTTCCTGCCAGCGCCGGCATTGGAGCGCCCGTAGGCGTCAGCGGCGGCCAGTACCGACTTGACCACCTGCGTCTTGGCGGCGGTTGCCAGCGTGAAGTTGATGAAGCCCGCACCGGCAATTTCGCTCTTGACCAGCCATTCCGAAGCCGGGAGGTTCTGCAGCAGGCCTTCCGCGATCTGGCGCGGATTGGCCTTCATGGCGCGCGCCAGCTGCATGGCCAGATTGGCGGCGTAGTCGCCGTGGCTGGCCTGTTTGGGGCGCTCGATCAGAACGGGCGTGTCGGCGTGGTCGGGCGCGACCTTCAACAGCGCGGCGCGCAGCAGATCGGCAAGGTGGGCTTTAGGGTCCAGGAACATAAATGCGTACGGGAATGCAGGTAAGCGGCGCAAGGCCAGCGTTTTCAGGTCAGCCGCGAATTATACCGGGCGCGGCGTGTCGGGCTTTCCCCGCACCCCGAAACCGGGCAAAATCGCCGTTTTGCAGCCCAACCTAGCCGATCCGTCCGTGCGCCTGTTCCGTTTTCTCAAAATCGCCCGCGTTGCCAGCCGCTATGGCCTCGACCAGATGATTCTGGAGCACGAGCCTTCGGGCTACCTGATGCGGGTGGCGAATGCCGTGCAGTTCTGGCGGAATCTTTCGGCGCCGCGCGCCGTGCGTCTGCGCATGGCGCTGGAGGATCTGGGGCCGATCTTCGTCAAGTTCGGCCAGGTGCTGTCGACGCGCCGCGATCTCTTGCCTCAGGATATCGCCGATGAGCTGGCCCTGCTGCAGGACCGCGTGCCGCCGATCTCGCCCGAGCAGGCCCTGGCCTGCGTCGAGGCTGCCTACGGCATGCACGCCGACGAGGTGTTCACCACTTTTGCCCGCGAGCCGGTGGCGTCGGCCTCGGTCGCGCAAGTGCATTTCGCCACCCTGCCGGCTGTTGACGGGCAGGCGGGCAAGGAGGTCGCGGTCAAGATTCTGCGTCCCGGCATCGGCGCCATCATCGACCACGACATTGCCCTGCTGCAAATCCTCGCCGGCCTGCTGGAGCGGCTCTGGTCCGACGGCAAGCGCCTCAAGCCGCGCGAGGTGGTGGCCGAGTTCGACAAGTATCTGCACGACGAGCTGGATCTGATGCGCGAAGCTTCCAACTGTTCGCAGTTGCGTCGCAACTTCACCGACTCGAAGCTCCTGAAGGTGCCCGAGGTGTACTGGAACTGGTGCACGCATACCGTGATGGTCATGGAGCGCATGCACGGCGTCCCGATCTCGCAGGTCGATGCGCTGCGCGAGGCCGGCGTGGATATTCCGGCGCTGGCGCGCGCCGGCGTCGAGATTTTTTTCACACAGGTGTTCCGCGACGGCTTCTTCCATGCCGACATGCACCCCGGCAATATCTTCGTCGACGTGAGCGCCGGCAGCAAAGGCAAGTACATCGCGCTCGACTTCGGCATCATGGGCACGCTGACCGACACCGACAAGAACTATCTGGCGCAGAATTTTCTCGCCTTCTTCCGCCGCGACTACAAGCGCGTGGCCGAGGCGCACATCGAGTCCGGCTGGGCGCCCAGGGACACCCGCGTCGACGAGTTCGAGGCGGCGATCCGTACCGTGTGCGAGCCCATCTTCGACAAGCCGCTCGGCGATATCTCCTTCGGCCGTGTGCTGCTGCGCCTGTTCCAGACCTCGCGCCGTTTCAATGTCGAGATACAGCCGCAGCTCGTGCTGTTGCAGAAGACGCTGCTCAATATCGAAGGCCTGGGGCGCCAGCTCGACCCCGAGCTCGACCTGTGGAAGACAGCCAAGCCCTTCCTCGAACGCTGGATGAACGAACAGCTCGGCTGGCGCGGTTTCGTCAAGAACGTGAAGAAGGAAGCGCCGCGCTGGGCCGGGCTGGTGCCCGAACTGCCGCGCCTCGTGCATCAGGCCCTGAGCCGCGACGACAGCGCCTTGCAGGCACGCATCGCCGAGCTGGAGTCCGCGCAGCGGCGGAGCAATGTCTTGCTTGCCGCCGCGCTGCTCGCATTGGCGCTGGTCTTCCTGATTCCCCGCTTCTGAAGACAACAGGGGGCGTCGTGCACAGTTCGCTACTCTGGTTTGTCGCGCTGTATCTGTTGATCTCGGTCGGCATCGGCCTGTACGCGGCGACGCGCGTGCATACCGCCAAGGACTTCGCGGTCGCTGGCCGCCATCTGCCGCTGCCCGTCGTCACCGCCACTGTGTTCGCCACCTGGTTCGGCGCCGAGGCGGTGTTCGGCGTGTCGGCCACCTTCGTCAAGGAAGGGCTGCACGGCGTCGTCGCCGATCCTTTCGGCGCCAGCCTGTGCCTGATCATCGCTGGCCTGATCTTCGGCACCAAGCTCTACAAGCTCAATGTGCTGACGCTGGGCGACTACTTCCGTCTGCGCTACAACCGCACGGTGGAAGTGCTGGCCACGATCTGCATCTGCACCGCCTATCTCGGCTGGGTCGCGGCGCAGATCAAGGCGCTGGGTCTGGTTTTCTCGGTGCTGACCAGCGGCGCCATGTCCGAGGAAACCGGCATGATCCTCGGCACGCTCATCGTGCTGACCTACACCACCTTCGGCGGCATGCTGTCGGTGGCGATTCTCGACTTCGTGCAGATGGGCCTGATCATGGGTGGCATGATCTACATCGCCAATATCGTCGGCGACAGCACCGGCGGTTTTGCCCCGGTCATCGAGCATGCGCGCCAGGCTGGCAAGTTCGAATTCCTGCCGCCGCCCGATCTGCGCGAATGGCTGGCCTTCATCGGATTCGGGCTGACCATGATGCTGGGTTCGATCCCGCAGCAGGACGTGTTCCAGCGCATCACCTCGGCGAAGACCGCGAAGATCGCCATCTGGGGCTCCATCCTCGGCGGCACGATCTACTTCTGTTTCACCTTCGTGCCCATGTTCATCGCCTATGCGGCCACGCTGATCGATCCGGTCGGGCTTGGCGCCCTGATCCAGACCGATCATCAGCGCGTGCTGCCGTTGCTGGTGCTGGAGCACACGCCGCTGCTGGCGCAGGTGGTGTTTTTCGGCGCCGTGCTGGCGGCCATCATGAGCTGCTCGTCGGCGACCTTGCTGGCGCCGTCGGTGGCGTTCTCCGAGAACATCCTGCGCGGCCTGTTTCCACGCATGACCGATCATCGTTTTCTGTGGATGATGCGCGTCACCATCGTCTGCTTCGCCATGATCGTGCTGGCTTTCGCCCTGAACAGCGCGTCCACCATTTTCGGTATGGTCGAGAACGCCTACAAGGTCACCCTGGCCGGCGCCTTCGTGCCGCTGATCATGGGCATCTACTGGCAGCGCGCCACCACGCAGGGCGCGCTCGCCGCCATCTTCGGCGGCGTGCTGTCCTGGCTGCTGGTGGAGTTCATGGTCGGCGCCGAAAGTCTGGTCCCGCCGCAGATGGTGGGCCTAGTGGTCTCGTTTGCCGGCATGTTCGCCGGCTCCCTTTTGCCGCAATGGGTGGGGCGTCCCACCCACATGTTCGATCCGCATGCCGAGCTGCATCACCAGGCGGCCGCGCATACGCATCACGTCGGTTCGGAATAGGCCATGCACGCGGGCCGATCCAGCGCACTCGCCCGTATTCTCGCCTTCGCCTATACCGCGCTGGTGGTCTATGCCAGCCTGCATCCCTTTTCCGGCTGGGCGGGCTCCGGCCTGCCTCTGTTCGCCTTCCTCTCCGCCGGCTGGCC
>JAGWTC010000025.1 GCA_028869135.1 Rhodocyclaceae bacterium | reverse complement strand
ATAATGTCGAGGATGGCGACCGCCGCCTGGTCGCCGATACCTTGCAGCTTCTTCTGGATCGGCGGCGTGGCGTCCAGGCCGCGCGCCTCCAGCAGACGGGGCACCAGCGCCATGCGCGCGAGCGGGTCGTGCGCTGTCTTCACGGTCATCTGCCACAGGCCATCGTGGGCGACGAAATCGCCGTAGGCATAACCCAGGGTATGCAGATGATCCCGCACCAGGCCGAAGTGATACGCCTCTTCGGCGGCCACCTTGATCCAGTCGTCGATGTAATCGCGCGGGAAGCCGGGAAAACGCACGATGTGATCGAGCGCCAGATTGATCGCATTGAATTCGATATGGGCGATCGCATGGATCAGCGCCGCCCGGCCTTCGGGCGTATGCGCGCCGCGCGCCGGCAGCTGCGCCGGCGGCACCAGCGCCGGCCGCTCGGGTCGCCCCGCCGTTACCCCCAATGTCCGGGGCTCGGCGTCAAGGCGACCGGCCAGCCAATCCTCGCGCAACGCGGCGGTCAGCGCAAGCTTGCGGTCGGAATCGGGGCAGGCAAGGGCGGCGGCCGCCTGCGCATAGACATTGGGCATGAAACAAACGGAGACAACATGGACTGACTCGAATTGTAATTTTTGACGGGCGATTTGCGTCTACGTCAGTATGCGAGACTGCCGGTTTGCGGCTGTCTCGTTCGAACTTAGCCCAGGAGCCGAACCATGCTGATCAAATGCCCGGACGACATCATTCCTTCCGAAATCACGTCGCAAGACCTCTATTTGCGGCGCCGCGACTTTATCAAGACCGGCGTAGGCTTGTTCGGCATGGCCGGCCTGGGCGCCACCGGTCTGCTGGCGAGCAGCCCGGCCCTGGCCGCCCCCAAGCCGACCCCGCCCTTCTCGACGGCCAGAAAGAGCGCATTTTCGACGGCCGACGAATCCCTGACCAGCTATCAGGATGTCAGCCGCTACAACAATTACTACGAGTTCGGCACCAGCAAGGCCGACCCGTCCCGCTATGCCGACGCTTTGCAGACCCGGCCCTGGACCGTCACTATCGACGGCATGGTCAAGCAGGCGAAGACGCTGAGCATCGACGACGTGCTCAAGGCCGCGCCGCTGGAAGAGCGCATCTATCGCATGCGCTGCGTCGAAGGCTGGAGCATGGTCATTCCCTGGATCGGCCTGCCGCTTGCCGCCTTGCTCAAGCAGGTCGAACCGCTGGGCAGCGCCAAATACGTCGAGTTCTACACCGCGGTGCAGCCCGATAATATGCCGGGCGTACGCCGTCGCGTACTCGATTGGCCGTACATCGAAGGGCTGCGTATCGATGAAGCGATGCATCCGCTGACCATCATGGCGGTCGGTCTCTACGGCGAAGCGCTGCCGAACCAGAACGGGGCTCCGATGCGCCTTGTCGTGCCGTGGAAGTACGGTTTCAAGGGCGCAAAGTCCATCGTCAGGATCCGCTTCACCGACAAGGAGCCGCGCACCTCATGGATGAAGGCGGGCCCGACCGAATACGGCTTCTATTCCAACGTCAATCCGGAAGTCGATCACCCACGCTGGAGCCAGGCCAAGGAGCGCCGCATCGGCGACGTGCTCAAACGCCCGACGCTGATGTTCAACGGCTATGCCGATCAGGTGGCGAGTCTCTACAGTGGCATGAACCTCAAGATCAATTTCTGATGAACCTGAAGAACCCGAGTCCGCGCGATATTGCCCTTGTAAAGACCCTGCTGTTTGCGCTGTGCCTGCTACCGCTGGGCTGGCTGGTCGCCGGCTTCTGCGCCGACGTGCTGCGCATAAATCCATTCGGGTTGCCGGACGAAGTACTGGGGGCCAATCCGGTCGAAACCGTGATTCGCGACCTCGGCGACTGGGCGCTGCGCTTCCTCCTCATCACCCTGACCGTCACGCCTTTGCGCAAGCTCACCGGCATGCACTGGCTGGTGCGGCTGAGGCGCATGCTGGGCTTGTTTGCATTCTTCTACGCGCTGCTGCACTTCAATATCTATCTCGGCCTCGACCAGAGCTACGACTGGAGCGAGATTGCCAAGGACATCTTCAAGCGTCCCTTCATCACCATCGGCATGCTGACCTTCGTACTCCTGATCCCGCTTGCCGCCACCTCCAATCAGGCGGCGCTCAGGGCGATCGGCGGCAAGGCCTGGATGCGTCTGCATCAGCTCGTCTATCCATTGTCTGTGTGCGCCGTGCTGCACTACTGGTGGATGGTCAAGCTCGACACAACGCAACCCGCCATCTACGCCGGCGTGTTGTCCATCCTGCTGATGGTGAGAGTGCGCGACTACTGGCGCAGGCTGCGCCAGCGCTACTAAGCCGGGCGCGGGCCGCCGTAGTCGTGCCTTGCCCTGGCCTTATGCGGCGAAGGCGAGATCACGCGACGTCAGCGACGACATCTCCTCCATCACGAGCAGATTCGCCCTCTCCATCGCAGCGAGCGCCTCGAGCGCGCCGGCATAATTCCCGACATGGTAAGAGTCGACTGCACGACGCGCGTGGTCATGCACTGCGCGATGGGGCTTCTCCATGTCGCGGAAGCGCTGCGAAGTGGAGTACGACTGCTGGCCTTCGCCCTGGTAGTACCACTGGCCGAGCTTGCATTGCGTTTCGTCGGGCAGCTGGCTGCCCTGCAAATCCGAGAGGCCGAGCAGGACCTTGTACACCTCCAGCTTGAGCACCACTTCCTCGGTATTGGCAAGCTCGACATTGGCCATGCGCGACGACGCGGCGATATGCACCTGCATCGTTTCGGACAGCTTCAGCAACTGTTGCATGCTCAGCGTCGCCGCCTGGCTCTCGCGGCTGTGCTGCGCGGCGTCCGTCGCGCCGACATCCATGGCCGACTTGGCGGCGGCGGTTTCGGCCTGAATGCCCGAGACCAGCCCGCCGATCTCCGTCGTTGCCTTGGCCGTGCGCTCGGCCAGCTTCCGCACTTCATCCGCCACGACCGCGAAACCGCGGCCCGCTTCACCGGCGCGCGCAGCTTCGATGGCCGCGTTCAGGGCAAGCAGATTGGTCTGGTCAGCGATTTCCTTGATCAGCTGGACGATGCCGCCGATCTCGCCGGCGCGTTGCGCGAGGCCGCCGACGCTCTTGCCCGCCGTGGAGATACGCTCGCACATGGTTTCCAGATTGTGCGTGGTGCGCTCGAAGCTCTGGCGATTGGCATCGGCCTGATTCGCCACTTCCGCCGCAGCGGAGCGGTTTTCATGCAGATTGACGCTCAGGCTTTGCAGTGAGTTCTGAATGCCCTGCAGCGATTGGTTGAAGCTGGGCAGATTGGCCACCACCCCATCCATCATGTTCTGGCGGGAGAGCAACTGGGCGGTTCGCTGCCGCTCTTGCGCAAGCGCTTCCTTGACCGCGGCAATATCGGTCTGCAATGCCTCGCATCTGGCGTTCAGCTGCGAATTTTCTGCCTGAAGACTGGCAACAAGGTTCTTCTTAGAGGCCCATAGCATGGCGGTTATCCCTGACGTTGGCGCCACGCTGCCCGATTGAGCGCGACGCGGCATTAAAGATGTATGTATTATGCATCTTTTGAGACGTCGGGAAAATACAATCGACAATTCATGCGATTGAATCGGCCGATCCGTGAAATGGCGAGTGCTGGCGAGACGATCCGAGCCGTTGCTAGGTCTCGTCCGCCTGCCGCCTGAAACGCGCGTGGTGCAGCGCCCGTGAAGCGCGTTTGTCCTTGCGCTGATGGGCGCCGCCCTTCTTCAGCAAGGCCACGACGCCGCTTCGCGGCTTGAGTTTTCGTGCACGCTGCTTGGCCAGTTTCACGCTTGCGATCCGGTGCCGGAGCCTGGCCTGCCCTTGTGGAACTGGACGATGCTGCGTCCGTCGGCTGTCTTCTTCGGCTCGGCCCGCCAGGCGCTGCCATAGATGACCTCGAAAGTCAGCGGCAAGCCGGCCTCTCCGCGCATGCTTTCCCATTGACGGATGACGCGCCGCCAGTCAGCGTAGCCCAGCTGCCCGAGCAGCGCGTTACGCACGCCGAGGTGACGTTGATCGGCGAGAAAGGTGCGCGCGCTCTTGTAGGTGAAGGTGATGTACTCGACGTCCATGACGGGATCGCCGAAGCCCGCGCCGACAAGCTGGTCGCCGATGTCGTGCATGTCGTAGAAGCGGCGCACCGGCGTAGTGACGCCGATGGCGGCGCCGGCCTCGCGCAGTTCCCGGGCCGTATCGGGCCCGAGCATGGAAAAGGTCAGCAGACCGCCGGTCTCCAGCACGCGCGCAAACTCCCTCCATACCGGCGCCGTGTCGTCGAGCCAGTGAAAGACAAGATTGGACCAGATCAATTGCAGCGAAGTCGCGGGCAGCGGCAAGGCGGCGGCATCCGCCTGTACCGGCTGCGGCATATTGCTGCGCTTGATCAGCTTGTCGAGCCAGGAGCGGCTGTTGCCGCTGGCCTGCACCAAGCGCAGCATTTCATGCGCGTAGTCGACAGCCAGCGTCTGGGCTTCGGGATAGCGGCGCTGCAATTCGCGCGCGCCGCCGCCGGTGGCGCAGCCGACGTCGGCGACGCGGGCCGGGCTCAGCTTGACGTAGTCGAGACGTTCGGCGAGGCGCATCTGCACCTCGCGCGCCAGCACCGCCGCTTCGTCATAGGTCGAAGCGGCGTCGGCAAATTCAGATTGCAGTGATGCCAAGACGATTGAACAGCGCGGCGTCGCGATCTTCTTCGTTGTTGCCGGTGGTCAGCAGCTTGTCGCCGTAGAAGATGGAGTTGGCGCCGGCGAGGAAGCACAGCGCTTGCAGTTGGTCGTTCATCACTTCACGGCCGGCGGACAAACGCACATAGCTCGTCGGCATGGTGATGCGGGCGACGGCGATGGTGCGCACGAAGTCGAAGGGATCGATGGGCTCGGCGTTTTCCAGCGGCGTACCGGGAATCGGAACGAGATTGTTGATCGGCACCGACTCGGGCGGCGGGTTCATGTTGGCGAGCTCGGCGATCAGCGAGGCGCGGCCCTTCTGCGACTCGCCCATGCCGAGGATGCCGCCGCAGCAGACCTTGATGCCGGCATCGCGGACTTTCGCCAGCGTATCGAAGCGATCGGCCTGGCTGTGGGTGGAAATGATCTGACCGTAGAACTCGGGCGCGGTATCGAGATTGTGGTTGTAGTAGTCGAGGCCGGCGTCCTTCAGACGCTCGGCCTGGCCTTCGCGCAGCATGCCCAGCGTCACGCAGGTTTCCAGGCCCAGCGCCTTGACCTGCTTGACCATCTCGGTGACCTTGTCGATATCGCGGTCCTTGGGGCCGCGCCAGGCGGCGCCCATGCAGAAGCGGCTGGCACCCTTGTCCTTGGCTTCCTGCGCGGCCTTCAGCACTTCTTGAATCTCGAGCAGCGCTTCCTTTTCGAGGCCGGTGTCGTTGCGCGCCGCCTGCGAGCAATAGCCGCAGTCTTCCGAGCAGCCACCGGTCTTGATCGAGAGGAGCGTCGAACGCTGCACCTGGTTGGCGGAGAAATGCTCGCGATGCACTTGCTGGGCGCGGAACATCAAGTCATTGAAGGGAAGGGCAAACAATTCCTCGATCGCCTGACGGGTCCATTGTGACGAAGGCAGCGAAGACGGCTGCGCCTGATTGAGGTTTTGTTCTACGGGTGCGTTCATGGGTAAGGCCGGTACAATCCAAAGACCGAATGGTGGTGGAAGGGGCAAATGTTGTCAATTCGGCTGTCAAATTGGTCAAACTATCGGCGCCTCGCGCAGCGTTGCAGCAGTAGCATATTCGCCGCGCTGCTCCCTCAGCATTGCGTGCTCTGCGGCGGCAGCGCCGAACGCGCCGCCTTGTGCGCGGCTTGCCTCGGCGAGCTGCCCCTGCTGGACAGCGCCCATTGCCCGGTCTGCGCCTTGCCGTCACCGGCAGGGCAGACCTGCGGCGCCTGCCTGAAACAAGCGCCGCATTTCGACGCCACCACAGCGCGCTATCGCTACGCCTATCCGCTGGATCGGTTGCTGCAGCACTACAAGTACGGGCAAGGCCTGATCGTCGCCTCGCTGTTTACGCTTGCGAATTCGGCTCCCGCCGTCGATGCCGTCGTCGCCGTGCCCTCCACGCCTTCGCATTTGCGCGAGCGCGGCTTCAATCCGGCGCTCGAGCTGGCGCGCCCCCTGGCCAAAGCGCTTGGGTTGCCGCTGCTGCTCCACGCCGTTACCCGCCCGCAGGATGCGCCGGCACAGGCCAGCTTGCCGTGGAAGGACAGGCAAAAGAACATCCGCAACGCCTTCGAATGCCATGCCGACCTGTCCGGCCGTCGCATCCTCGTGGTCGACGACGTAATGACGACTGGAGCGACGCTCAACGAACTGGCGCGCACGCTCAAACGGCATGGCGCAACCTATGTCGAAAACTGGGTCATTGCACGAGCTCTGAAAGACTAGTCCTTCAAGCCCCGGCGCTCGCGGCAAAGCGACTAGCCGGTAAAATGCCGGCATGTTTCACATCGTCCTCTTCCAGCCGGAAATCCCTCCCAACACCGGCAACAGCATTCGCCTTGCCGCAAATACCGGCTGCACCCTGCATCTGGTCAAGCCGCTGGGCTTCGATCTCAGCGATGCGCAGTTACGTCGCGCCGGCATGGACTACAGCGAGATCGCCGATCTGCGTATTCATGAAAGCTGGGAGGATTGCCTCAAGGCATTGAACGGCGCGCGCTTGTTCGCGCTGTCCACGCGCGGCAGCACGCGCCACGACAAGGTGAGCTACCGGGAGGGCGACGCCTTTGTTTTTGGGCCGGAAACGAAAGGCCTGCCGCAAGCCATGCTGGACGCGCTGCCAGCGGAACAACGTATCCGCGTGCCGCTGGTGCCGGGCAACCGCAGCCTCAATCTGTCGAATACCGTGGCGCTCGTGGTCTACGAGGCCTGGCGGCAGCTGGATTTCGCCGGCGGCGGCTAGAAAGGCTTAAGCCGATTCGCTCTTGGGGTCGCGGTTCATCAAGCGCGCCACGGCCTCGGCAGGCTTGATCCGGCCATCGAGCAAGGCGCATACCGCGTCCGTGATGGGCATGTCGATGCCGAGCGCGGCGGCGCGCTTGGCCACCTCGCGACTGGCCGGCACGCCCTCGGCGACGTGGCCGAGCGCGGCCACCACCTGCTCCAGCGTCTTGCCGGAAGCCAATCCGAGGCCGACCTGGCGGTTGCGCGAAAGATCGCCGGTGCAGGTCAGGATGAGGTCGCCGACGCCGGTCAGTCCCATCAGCGTCTCGCGGCGGGCGCCAAGCGCCTCGCCAAAGCGCGTGATTTCCGCCAGGCCGCGCGTGATCAGGGCGGCGCGCGCGTTGTTGCCGAGACCGAGGCCGTCGCAGATGCCGGTGGCGATCGCCAGCACATTCTTCACCGCACCGCCGACCTCGGCGCCGACGACGTCATCGCTGGCGTAGATGCGCAAATGGTTGCCGTGCAGTTCCTGCGCCATGCGCGCCGCAAAAGCGGCGTCGCTCGACGCCAGCGTCATCGCTGTCGGCAGACTCTTCGCCACTTCGGCGGCGAAACTCGGGCCGGTCAGCACGCCGCAAGTGGCATGATTCACTTCGGCAACGACCTGATGCGGCAGGAGGCCGGTGCCGGCTTCCAGCCCCTTGCAAACCCAGACGAAGGGCAGGGCAGGCGCGACCTCGGCCAGGGCCTTGGCAGTGCTGCGCAGACCCGCCAGCGGCGTGGCGATCAATGCCAGGTCAGCGCCCGCAACGACCGTACGCAGGTCGCCTTCGATGCTCAGGGAAGCCGGAAAGGGAAAACCCGGCAGGAATTGCTTGTTCTCGCGGTCGGCCGCCAACGCCGCCAGCTCGCCGGGCGCGTGGCTCCACAGCGAAACCGCGTGGCGGGTCGATAATGCGAGGGCCAGGGCGGTGCCCCAGGCCCCGGCGCCGAGCACTGCAACGCGCAAGCCCGGCATTACAGCCCCCAGACTTGGAGCGTTTTCACATAGCCGACCTGTCCGTCGCGATGACGGACCTTGGCCCAGCCAGTGCCGGTGCTTTCGAGCAGCTCCAGCACGACGTCGCGCTCGGCTTCGAAGACTGGGGGCGCCTTGTCGTTAGCCTGGGCCAGGACCGGCGCACGATCCACGCGCACCTGGACCATGCGCTTTTCCGAGACCTGCTTGCTTTCCACCCATGCCAGCCCGCCCTGCATGTCGCGCACCTTGACCCAGCCTTGCATGGAGACCACGGCTTCGACGGGCGTGCCGGCGTTGATGATGTAGAGTGCCTTACCCTTGGTCGAGGGTGAATCGTAGAGAACGGCCGGCGCCGCGATGGAACGATAGTCCAGTGCATGCGCGGACGCCGCTGCGCCTGCCAGCATCGCGAAGAAGAGCGGGCGTAGCAGGCGCGCCTTCATGCTTATTGCACCATGGCGGATTGCGCTGCGGCTTGGGCCTCGGCCAGACGCTGCTGATAGACAGCCTCGAAATTGACCGGGGCCAGCAGCACCGGCGGGAAGCCGGCGCGGTTGACGGCGTCGGCCACGACTTCGCGGGCGAAGGGGAACAGAATATTGGGGCAAGCGATCGCGAGGATGGGGTCAAGGTCCTGCTCGGGAACGTGCTGGATGCGGAAGATGCCGGCCTGCTTGACCTCGACCAGGAACACGGTCTTCTCGCCGATCCGGGCGGTCACGGTGACGCCGACCACGCTTTCGAACAGGCCTTCGCCGACAGGTGTCGCCTGGGTCTGGAGCTGAATCTCGACTTCGGGCGTGTCGCCCTCCATGAAGATATGCGGCGCATTGGGCACTTCCAGCGACAGGTCGCGGACGTAGGTCTTTTCGATATTGAAGATGGGTTGCGCAGCAGTACTCATGTCGGGGAGTTCCGAAAGTGATTGAAAATGTGACGGCCCGTCAGCCTAATTTGCCAAGGTTACAGTCCGATGAGGGCCCGCGCAACCTTGGCGCGGATATGGAAAGGGCAAGCTGACTGCTTGCCCTGAGGTTCATGCCGGCGTGGAGGCCAGCAGCGGATCGAGCCCGCCGGCGCGATCCAGTGCATACAGCTCGTCGCAACCTCCGACATAGGTGTCGTTGATGAAGATCTGCGGCACGGTGCGAGCGCCGTTGGTGCGCGCCTGCATTTCCTCGCGGCGCGCCGGATCGAGGTCCACGCGGACCTTTTCGATGTCCACCACGCCCTTGCGGCGCAGCAGTTGTTCGGCGCGTATGCAGTAGGGGCACACGCCCGTCGCATACATCAGGATCTTGGCCACTTCGATATCCTCAACTCTCTTCAGCGTTCAACCGGAAAACCGGCTTCGTTCCAGGCCTTCAGGCCGCCGGCCAGGCCGGCCGCCTTGTCGAAGCCCTGCTTCCTGAGCATTCTGACGGCGCGATCGGCTTCGCCGCCGGCTCCACACACTACGATGGGGCGGGTTTTGAATTTTTCAAGCTCGGACAGGCGGGATTCCAGTTGCGCCACGGGAATATTACGGGCGCCGGCCATGTGCGACTCGCCGTAGATGGCGGCCTCACGAACATCGACGACGATTCCGCTGTCGCGATTGATCAGCCCCACAGCCGCCTGCGGCGATAGATCGCCGCCTTCGCTGCGCAGCAGGTTCCAGAGGTAGAGCGCGCCGCTGACGACCACCAGTGCGCTCCAGAAGAGGTTATTGAGAAGAAATTCCATATTCGTGTCCGGGAATAAACAAGGGGAACCGTTCGATCGGACCCGTCTGCCATGCTGTCCGAAACGCGGCGGTATTATAAAATAGGAACCCTACGCAAACCGCCCCAAAAAGGCTCGTCGATACCTCGCCCGCCATGAAGAAAATCGTTCTCCTGCGTCACGGCCAATCCACCTGGAATGCCGAAAACCGTTTCGCCGGCTGGTGCGACGTCGATCTGACCGAAAAAGGCGTTGCCGAGGCACGCAATGCCGGCCGGCTGCTGCGCGATGCGGGCTTCACCTTCGACGTTGCCTATTCTTCGCTGCTGCGCCGCGCCCTGCGCACCATGTACACGGCGCTGGACGAAATGGAGCTGCTGTGGATACACACCGAGCATTCATGGCGCCTCAATGAGCGCCACTACGGCGCGCTGCAAGGCCTGAACAAGACGGAAACGGCCGCAAAGTTCGGCGATGAGCAGGTCAAGATCTGGCGCCGCAGCTACGATGTGCCGCCGCCGCCGCTGTCGATGGGCGAAGCGCTGCAACTGGTCAAGGACCCGCGCTACGCCGGTATCAACCCCAGCGACTACCCGCGCGGCGAATGCCTCAAGGACACCGTGGCGCGCTTTCTGCCCTACTGGCACGAAACCATTGCCCCCATGGTCAAGAGCGGCAAGCGTGTGCTCATCGTCGCCCACGGCAACAGCCTGCGCGCCCTGGTCAAGTATCTCGACAATATTTCCGATCAGGAAATTGTCGATCTCAACATTCCGACCGGCCAGCCGCTGGTCTACGAGCTCAACGACGATCTGACGCCGATCAAGCATTACTACCTGGGTGACGAGGCCGCCATCCAGGCCGCCATCGACGAAGTCGCCAACCAGGCCAAGGCCAAGTAGGGCGTGTTCGCCCGCCCTCTTCTTGCCACCCTGCTGGCTGCGGCCCTCTCCTGTGCGCAGGCGCAGGACGCCCGCACGGAAAAGAAGACCGAGCTGCGCGAACTCCAGGGGCGCATCGAGAGCCTGCGCAAGGATCTGGCCAAGAGCGAGACGCGTCGCTCCGAAGCCGCCGACAGCCTGAAGGAAACCGAGCAGGCCATCTCCACCAGCAACCGACACCTGCGCGAGCTGGCGGGAAATCGCGCCGAGTTGCGGCATGAGCTCGACAGCCTGGACGCCCAGTCGGCCAGGCTCGAACGGCAGATCGCCGGCCAGCAGAAGCATATCGGCGCACTGCTCTACCGCCAGTACCTGCGCGGCGACAATGACGCGATGAAGCTGTTGCTGGCCGGGGAAGACCCGAATCAGCTCGGGCGCGACTACTACTACCTCAAGCAGCTCTCGCAGGCCAAGGCCGAGATGGTCGACGACCTGCGCGATGCGCTGGCCGAAAAGCAGAAGCTCGCCGAGGCCGTGCGCGACAAGACCGACAAGTTGGCCGAAAACGAAAAGCGGCAGCAGGAGCAGCGCCAGGCGCTGCTGGCGCAGCAAAAGCAGCGTCAGGTGCTGCTGGCCGGCATTGCCGACAAGATCAAGGGTCAGCGCAAGGAAATCGAGACGCTGAAGCAGAACGAGAAACGCCTGTCCAAGCTGATCGAGGGGCTGACGCGTCTGGTCGCACGGCCGAGGCCCCAGCGATCGCCTTCAACGGCAGGAAAGCCAAGCTCGACCGCGCCGGCGTTGCGCAACGAGCGCGAGCCGGACAGCAGTTTCAGCGGCGAATTCGCGGCCCTGCGCGGCAAGCTGCGCCTGCCGGTGCGCGGCGAAATCACCAACCGCTTCGGTGCCCAGCGGGCCGAGGGCACCAGTTGGAAGGGCCTGTTCGTGCGCGCCCAGGAAGGCGCCGAGGTCAAGAGCGTGGCGGCCGGTCAGGTAGTGTTCGCCGACTGGCTGCGCGGCTTCGGCAATCTGCTGATCATCGACCACGGCGACGGCTTCCTGACCGTCTACGGCAATAACGAATCCCTTTTCCGCCAGACCGGCGACAAGGTCAAGGCCGGCGAGGCCGTCGCCAGCGTGGGCAACAGCGGTGGCAACCCGGAATCGGGTTTATACTTTGAACTCAGGCACCAGGGGCAGGCTCTGGACCCGCTCAAATGGGTGACGCTGCGCTGATTCAGGCTGAAACAAGCTGCAATATCTTCTACCTGTTTTTTCGTCATACTGCCCCCCTCGCCCCTACCCCTCCCCGAAACGGAGCATTCAATGCGCAGCAAGCTGCAGAAGTTCGGCCTGGTCATGTTCGGTCTGGTGACCGGCGTATTGCTCAGCCTCAATTTTTCCGCCAACGCACAGAAGGAAACGACCGGTCTTCCGGTTGAGGAACTACGCGCGCTGGCCGACGTCTTCGGCGCCATCAAGGCCGGCTACGTCGAACCGATCGACGACAAGAAGCTGATCACCTACGCGATCAGCGGCATGCTCTCGAACCTCGACCCGCATTCAGCCTACCTCGACGCCGAGTCCTTCAAGGATCTGCAGATCAGCACCCAGGGCGAATTCGGCGGCCTCGGCATCGAAGTCGGCATGGAAGACGGCTTCGTCAAGGTCGTCTCGCCGATCGAGGACACCCCTGCCTTCCGCGCCGGCATCAAGCCGGGCGACCTGATCATCAAGCTCGACGACACCCCGGTCAAGGGCATGACCCTGAGCGACGCCGTCAAGAAGATGCGCGGCAAGCCCAAGACCCAGATCACGCTGACCATCGCGCGCAAGGGCGAGACCAAGCCCATCGTGGTGACGCTGACGCGCGAGAAGATCAAGGTGCAGAGCGTCAAGTCCAAGCTGCTCGACGACGGCGTGGGCTATGTGCGCATCACCCAGTTCCAGGAGGAAACCGTCAGCGACCTGGCCAAGCACCTGGAGAAGCTCTACAAGCAGTACGACAAGGACGCCAAGGGTGAAAGCCTCAAGGGTCTGGTGCTCGACCTGCGCAACGACCCGGGCGGCCTGCTCAACGGCGCCATCGGCGTATCGGCGGCCTTCCTGCCGTCCAAGACGCTGGTCGTCTCCACCGACGGTCGCACCGAAGATGCCAAGCGTCGCTATCTGGCAGCGCCCGAGGATTATCTGCGCGGCGGCCCGAGCAAGGATGATCCGCTCAAGGCCCTACCCGCCGGCGTGAAGAACGTGCCGCTGGTGGTCATCGTCAATGGCGGCTCGGCCTCCGCATCCGAAATCGTTTCCGGTGCGCTGCAGGATCACAAGCGCGCGCTGATCGTCGGGACGCAGACTTTCGGCAAGGGCTCGGTGCAGACCATTCTGCCGATTTCCTCCAACACCGCGATCAAGCTGACCACGGCACGCTACTACACGCCGAGCGGTCGCTCGATCCAGGCCAAGGGCATCACGCCGGACGTCGTGGTCGAGGAAAGCGCCAACGGCTCCAGCTCGCGTCTGTCGCTGCGCGAGGCCGATCTCGAACATCACCTCCAGAACGACAAGGACGGCGACGGTCGCGTAACACCGGCCGACAAGCTGCTGACCAAGCCGACCGACAAGAACGGCAAGGCCAACGACAAGACCACGCCTAAGAAGAACGACGAGGAAGACATGCCGCTGCCGCGCTTCGAATTCGGCGGCAAGGACGACTACCAGCTCAACCAGGCCGTGACGCTGCTCAAGGCGTGGCAGATCATGAAGCGTTGACAATGCAGGCTTGAAGCCGGCGACGGGCACGTCCGCGAGGGCGTGCCCGTTTTGCTTCAAGACCCGCCATATCGGAACAGGCAATGAACGACGATCAACTCATCCGCTACAGCCGGCACATCCTGCTGCCGGAAATCGATGTCGAAGGCCAGGAAAAGCTCCTGGCTGCGCGGGCGCTCATCATCGGCGCCGGCGGGCTGGGCTCTCCGGCGGCGCTTTACCTGGCGGCTGCCGGCGTCGGCACCATCGCGCTTGCCGACAACGACACGGTGGACATGACCAATCTGCAGCGTCAGATCCTGCACCGCGCCGATACGGTCGGCATGCCCAAAGTGCTGTCGGGCCGGAAGGCGCTCGCCAGCATGAACCCCGAATGCGTGGTGATTCCGCTCGAAGAACGGCTGGATCAGGCGCGCCTCGACGAGGAAGTCGCCATGGCCGACGTCGTGCTCGACTGCTGCGACAACTTCGCCACGCGTCACGCCGTCAATCGCGCCTGTGTGAAGTTCAAAAAGCCGCTGGTTTCCGGCGCGGCGATCCGCTTCGACGGCCAGATATCAGTCTTCGACCCGCGCATCGCTGCAGCGCCGTGCTACCACTGCCTGTTTCCGGAAGGCGAGGATGTCGAGGAAGTGCGTTGCGCCATCATGGGCGTGTTCGCGCCGCTGACCGGCATTATCGGCACCATGCAGGCCGCCGAAGCGATGAAGCTCATCATCGGCTGCGGCAAGTCGCTTGCCGGCCGTCTGTTGCTGCTCGACGGCATGGAAATGCGCTGGCGGGAAGTGCGTGTTCCGCGCGATCCCGCATGCGCTGTGTGTGGGCCCTCCTCCCAACCCCCTTCCCAAGGAGGGGGATGACTTTGGTCCGCCATGCCGATGGCATGGCTCCGCTGCTGTCACTTACAAAACAAAAAGCCCGACCGAAGTCGGGCTTTTTTCATCGGGCAAGGCCTCGATTATTCGGCAGCGCGAATATTCGAAGCTTGTTGACCCTTGGGGCCGGTGACGATATCGAACGTCACGCGCTGACCTTCCTTCAGACTCTTGAAGCCGTTGGACTGGATTGCGGAGAAGTGAGCGAAGAGATCGTCGCCGCCGCCGTCCGGAGTGATGAAGCCGAAGCCCTTAGCGTCGTTGAACCACTTAACGGTACCTGTTGCCATGTCTTGTCTTCCTAAAAAAATAATGACAGTGAGGGGTGACCCTCAGAGATTCAAGACGGCGCTACAGGGGACGTACCGTGGAACCACAGAGACCAGCCAGAGAAACCACAACTTGAAAATCTCGAGAATCACTATGCACGGGTTTCAAAACTTTGGCAAATGATTATTTTATGAAAACTTATTCGTCCAATCGAAAAAGTTATTTCCTTGCAACAGAAGGGTTGTGCAGGGGTTTTCCTATGGCATGGGCGTAAAAAAGCCCGGTCGGAACCGGGCTTTTTATGCAATGCGACTAGCGCATTACAGAGTCATGCTTAGTCAGCTGCGCGGATGTTGGCAGCTTGCTGACCCTTCGGGCCGGTGGTGATGTCGAAGGACACGCGCTGGCCTTCTTGCAGGGTCTTGAAACCTTGCGACTGGATTGCGGAGAAATGGGCGAAGAGGTCATCGCCGCCGCCTTCCGGGGTGATGAAACCGAAGCCCTTAGCGTCGTTGAACCACTTAACGGTACCGTTTGCCATGTCTTGTACTTCCTATAAAAAAACAATAAAAGCGGGGATTAGCCCCAATCAGGGCGAATCTCAAGACGGCGGGGTGGTGCGGGGGAGTATACCGAGGTGATGCAGAGGTACTACCGAACCTGACAACAACAACACTTACTTGAAAATCGCAGAACGCACTATGCACTGGTTTCGAATTTAATGCAAACCTTTCCTTCACCTTGCCAAGCCCGGAATCCGGGCCGGCAAGGTTGGGAACACATCAATGGAAGTCCGGCGTTTCGTGCGGGCGCAGGTTGAAAGCCAGCACCTCGGCATCATCGCCGGCGGAAAAGGTCAGTTTTTCCACTCCGCGCAGCTTGAGACCGTCGCCCTCATCGAGGCGCAGGCCGTTCACCTCGACGCTGCCGCGCGCCACATGCACATAGGCATAGCGCCCCTTGGCCAGCTCAAGCGTTGTGGTTTCAGCGCCGTCGAACAATCCGGCATAGACTCGCACGTCCTGATGCACACGCAGGCTGCCTGCCTCGCCTTGCGGCGTGATGATGGGGCGCAGGCGACCGCGCTTTTCCTCGGCAGAGAAGTTCGTCTGCTGATACTCCGGCTTCACGCCTTTGGCATCGGGCAGCAGCCATATCTGCAGGAAATGCACGCCTTCCGTCTGCGAATGATTGTATTCGCTATGCGCAACGCCAGTGCCTGCGCTCATCAATTGCACGTCACCCGGACGGATCACCGAGCCGGTGCCCATGGAGTCCTTGTGCTCCAGCGCGCCTTCCAGCACATAGGAAAAGATTTCCATGTCGCGGTGTGGATGGGTGCCGAAACCCGTGCCCGACGCCACGCGGTCGTCGTTGATCACGAGCAGATCGGAGAAGCCAACCTGGGCCGGATCGTAGTAGTGCGCGAACGAGAACGTGTGGCGCGAACTCAGCCAGCCGTGCTCGGCAACGCCGCGGTCGGCGGCGCGGCGGATTTCGATGTTGCTTGTTGCGGTCATGATGATCTCCTTCCATCGGCCCCGCTTCCGCAGGGAAGCGGGGCCGTCACGGTTCAGATGATGGTTGTGTCGGGCCGGCGTTCGCCTCAGCGGGACTTGCGAGCCCGCCAGGCATCCAGGCTCACATTGCCGCCGCCGAAGGCCACCACCTGCAGCAGACCGCCGGCAATGGCGACGTTCTTGAAGAAGTGGATGAACTGGTTCTGATCGGCCAAGTTGACGTGGAAGCCAAGGGCAGCCACCAGACTGAAGACGGCTATGCCGGCGGCGGCGAGGCGGGTCTGGTAGCCGACGATCAGCGCGCTGGCCAGCACGACTTCGACGAATACCGCCGCAGCGTAGGCGATTTCGGGGAAAGGCAGACCGGCCGATGCGATATAGCCGATGGTGGCGGCAGGCGCCGCAAGCTTGCTGACGCCCGACAGCAGAAACAGGGTGCTCAGCAGAATCCGGCCTGCGGCAGCAGCGTACGCGGCGGCGGTGTTATTGGCGTGGGTGTTCATGAGGCTTCCTTTCGAAAAGTTGGGTTGTCGCCTGCAGATCGGTTGGGGGTGTTTCTGCAGGCACAGGCGACGAACACACTTTAACGTCGCCGATGAAATCATTAAAGCACCTACAATGCGTTTCATCGTCAACCTGAAAGAGACAATCAAGGGGCCGGTCATGAGCCAGTTGGAAGACATGCAGATCTTCGTCAGCGCCGTGGATGCGCAGAGCTTCACGGCGGCGGCCGACAGGCTGGGCCTGTCCAAGCAGTTCATCAGCCGCCGCATCATGGCGCTGGAGGAAAGGCTGGGGGCGCGGCTGCTGGTCCGCACCACCCGCAAGCTCAGCGTGACGGACACCGGACACCTGTATTACGAGCGCGCGCTGAAAATCATCGAGGAGGTCGGCGAGACGGAACAGCTCATCGGCAGCCGCAACGCCTCGCCGCGCGGCACGTTACGCATTTCGGCGCCGGTGTCCTTCGGCACCCTGCATCTGGGAGCGGCCGTCGCCCGCTTCATGGCGCAATGCCCGGAGATTCATATCGAGATGGATCTCAACGACAGGCTGGTGGATATCGTCGGCGAGGGCTATGACATGGCCATACGCATCGGCCAGCTCGCCGACTCCTCGCTGATCGCCCGACAGATTGCGCCGGTGCAGATGGTCGCCTGCGCCAGCCCCGCCTATTTCAAGCAGCGCGGCAAGCCGCAGACGCCCTTGGACCTCAAGCAGCACGACTGTCTGCTGTACGGTCACAGCGCCAATGTGGAATGGACCTTCTCGCAGCCGGACGGCGGCAAGCTGTTGCACGTTCCGGTCAGGGGGCGGCTGCGCGCCAACAACGGGGAGGTGGGCTGTGCGGCAGCCCTCGCGGGCCTGGGCATCGCGCTGCTGCCGACCTTCATCGCCGGTGCAGCCTTGCGCAGCAAGAGTCTCGTGACGATCCTGGATCGCTATGCGCCGCCGCCGCTGACCATCTACGCTGTCTACCCACAGCACCGCCAGGCTTCGCTGGCGATCAAGGCATTTTCGGACTTTCTGCGCACGACCTTCGGCAAGGCAAACTTCTAGAATCCGCTTACCCGAGCAGGTACGATGACGCGCCGTCCTTCTGCATCCACTCTTCGTCGCTCTTGACGAGCTTTTCGGTGTACTTGGCCAGTTTGACAGCGATGACGACCGAGCGCGCCGCCAGCTGGTCCTCGTCGGCCTCAGTCAATCCCTGGCCCTGAACCAGGCCGACAAAGATGGTGGCCGACATTTGTGCGACAACCGACTCACTGTGCTGCAAGTTCAGGAATTGCTCGGTCATGCTTTCTCCCTTGTTCAGTTAAGCGGGCTCACGCGCACCCATTCGACCTTGACGCCGTAATCAGGATCGCTGGTCACCAGCCTGTCCTGGTCGAGGGAAACGATGATCAAACGGCGTGACGATTGCGCATGCTGCAGGCCGACACCGCTCATGGGGCTGGCCTCCTGCGCCATCAGCTCAAGCTGGTCGCGCAGCACGGACCAGCGCCCAGCGCCGGACGGCGCGACCTGGGCGATGCGGGCGCTGTCGCGGTTATCGAGAATGTAGTCGCCTTCACGCATGATGTGCAGCATGCCGTCGGCCGGCTTGCCCATGACCTTGCCGGCCATGCGCCAACTGCCCACCAGGCGCTGCGCGTATTCTCCGGCGGTACCGTCGAAGCAGCCGCCGCAGAGCACGACAATCGCAAACACCCCCCATCCGCATTTACGCATGCCCCTCTCCGGCTCGTTGCTGTTGTCGGGATCATAGCGCAGGCACAATCAGTCCGGCTGCCACAGGTATTGCTTGAGGGGAATGACGCCGCGCGCATTGAAGCGCACGCCCTCGCGCTCCAGGCGTCTGCGCTGTTTCTGGGCCGCCGCACCGCCGTCGCCGCGCTCGCTGATCATGCCCTGTGCATTGACGACACGATGCCAGGGCAGACGATTGACGGTTGCCAGCGCATGCAGCGCATAGCCGACCAGACGCGCATGGCGCGGCATGTCGGCCATGCGGGCGATCTGCCCGTAGGTCGCGACCTTGCCGCGCGGCACTTGTGCAACGACGGCATAGATACGTTGATAGGTGTCCGAGGGAAGGGTCATGGAAACAATGCGCTCCTGGCGCATTTTTCCACAGCCCGGCGCAGATGGGCGGCGAAAGAAAAGCCGGACATCGTCCGGCCCGGATATCAACTCCAGTCGTCGCTGCCGCCGGAACTGTCGTCCCAGGAGGATGCGTCACTGACGCCGAAATCGTTGCCGCCCATGTCGTAGCGACGCTCGGCGTCGTCGAGCAGATTGTCGGAGGACGGACCCAGATCGTTGCCAAAGGCGGTGTTGTTGCTGGCGGCATGGTTGCCGCTGCCGTCGAACACGCGATGCATCAGCGCCTCGCCCGCAACCATGCCGGCGCCGACGGCGGCGCCGGTGGCCAGACCGCCGAGTATGGTCGAACCCATGCCGGGCGCGCCGCCCATGGGGGCCGGGCCGGTCGGCCCATATTGAGGTGTGCCCCCGTAAGGTCCCGAGGCATAGCCGCTGGCGCCCGCCGGAACGTAGGTCTGATTGGCCTGACTGCGCGAGCGCAGGAAAAAGACAATGGCGCCCACAAGCGCCAGGCCGGCCATGATCATGCCCCACGGGATACCCGGGGCGGCCGGCGCCGAGACCCTGGCGGCGGGAAGCGCAGCATGCACGGGCGTCGCCAGCAGGTTCTTCAGCTCCTGCACCGCGGCCGGCTTGGCGAAGGACTGCGACGGATCGAGCTTCTCCGCGGTCCGCAGCTCAGTCTCGGACCTGGACAACTGACCTTGCTTGGCCAGCAGCTCCGCCTCGACGAAATGCGCCTTGGCGCTGTTCGGGTGGTCGCGCAAGACCTGATCCATCATGCCCTGGGCAGTTTTGTAGTCGCCGCTCTGCGCAGCTTCGTAAACCTGATGCAGGGAAGCGTCGGCCGCCAGCGCGCCGGTGCTGTGCAGCGCGATGGCGATCGCGCAGACGAGCAGGGAAAGGCTGAGATAGAAATTGCGGACGACGGAATTGAGCGAAGCGGATTGTTGGGGCTGGTTGACCATGGCGAACTCCATACTGATCCGTTCGTGACGGACGATAAGGCTCAGTTTGGCGTCCGGGCCGAAAATTTCAAGGCTCGGCAATAGACCGTTACAAAGCGGTCGGGGTCGTTTCTGCAGTCGGGCACGGGCAGTCCGTGCCGATGCTGGCGCCCCTTGCCGGGCCGACCTGGCTTCGGCCTGGTCAGGCCGGGCCTGCCGGCCCGCGCGGGCCGGCAGCATAGCGGGCCTCGAACTCCTCTTGCGGCATGGGACGACCGAACAGATAACCCTGCCCGTAGCGACAGCCTTCGGCCTTGAAGAAATCCCATTGCGTTTCCGTCTCGATGCCCTCGGCAATCACATCGAGGCTGAGCGCCTGTCCGAGCGCGATGATGGCGCGGCAGATGGCGGCATCGTGATGGCTCTCGAGCGCACCGCGGGCAAAAGTCTGGTCGATCTTGACCTGATCGAAAGGCAGGCGCTTCAGATAACTGAGCGAGGAATAGCCGGTGCCGAAGTCGTCAAGCGAGAAACGCATGCCGATGGCGCGCAGCTCGTTGATCTTGACGATGATCTCGTCGATGCGGTCCACCAGCATCGACTCCGTGATTTCGAGCTTCAAGAGGGCCGCATCGACATCGTAGAAGGACAGCAGCTCCTGCACCTCCTCGGCGAAGGTCGGCAGCGCGATCTGTCTGGCGCTAACGTTGACCGAGATCGCCACATGCGCGAGCTGCGGATTCTGGTGCCAGCCCTCCAGGCAGGCGCAGGCCTCGCGCATGACCCAGTGGCCGATGGGAAGGATCAGCCCGGTCTCTTCGGCCAGGTCGATGAATTCGGCGGGAGAAACCATGCCGCGCTTCGGGCTGTTCCAGCGAACCAGCGCCTCGGCGCCGATCAGCCGGCCGTCATGATCAAACTGCGGCTGGAAGTGCAGCACGAACTCTTCGTGAATGATGGCCTGCTTGAGATCGAGTTCGAGCTCAAGCCGCGCCGCGATGCTCGATTGCATCTGCGGATCGAAGAAGCAGACCTCGCTGCGGCCGCCGCTCTTGGCCTGGTACATGGCGAGATCGGCGCGCCGCAGCAGCTCATCGCTGCTCACCTCCTGCCCGCAGAACAGCGTAATGCCTATGCTGCTCGTACCCAGATACTTGTGACCGTCGAGATCGTATTCGCGCGAAAGCTGGGTTGCGATCTTCTCGGCCACCGCCTGGGCCTGCTTCGCGGCTTCCGCCTCGTGCTCCCCGAGCTGCTCCAGCAGGACCACGAACTCGTCGCCACCGAGGCGCGCCACGGTGTCGTACTCACGCACCGAACGCCGCAGGCGCTCGGCGATCTGCACCAGCAGAATGTCGCCGACATGATGGCCGAGCGTGTCGTTGAGCGTCTTGAACTTGTCGATGTCGAGGAACAGCAGGGCGCAGCAACTGTGGCCGCGCTCGCTGACCGCCATGCTCTGGCGCAGACGATCGAGAAACAGGCGGCGGTTGGCCAGGCCGGTCAGCATGTCGGAAAACGCCAGTTGCTCGATGCGCATCTGCGCCTGGCTGCGCTCCGTAACATCGCGCGACAGGACAATGAAGGTGGGCTTGTCGGTGCGATGATCCTGCTTGCGTGCAATCGACAGCTCGTACCAGAGCTCGCCGTGGGGCACCTTGATGTGTATCTGCGCGCCGTAGGAGCTGCCTTTCTCGTTGGCCTCGGCAATCGCCGCCATCATCGTCGATGCCGCGGCGGCCGGCAGCACGTCGGACACCTTGCGGCCGATGTATTCGTCGGGCGGAATCGCCTGCAGCTCGCCGTTGATGGCGCTGTAGTCGAGGTAGCGCCCTTCGACATCCACCTCGAACAACAGGTCGGGGATCGCCCGCACGATGGCCGTCAGGTGATCGTGGGAGGCTTGCCGCTCCTCAAGCATTTCCACGCGCACGCTGGCCGCCATGTAGCGGCGCAGGCTGAAGGCGAACAGCAGGCTGCCGACCGCGAGCATGACCAGAAAGCCGATGCCCAGCAGGCATTCCTTCCACCACGGCGCCAGATAGGTATCCCGCGCGATGCCGACAAGAATGTAGGCCGGGAAGTTGCCGATCTTGCGATAGGCAACCATGCGTTCGTGCCCGTCCTGCGCGCTGATCGCCAGATAGCTTGCCTCGTCCCTGCCAGCAGCCAGCGCCGCCAGGGTTGCCGGCGCCGATACCCACTGGTCGCCATTCTCGCGAGGCAGGGGCGGATCGCGCACAATGATGCGCCGCTCCTCGTCGAACAGGATGAGCAGGCTGTGATCGCCGAGGCGGATGGAGTCGAACAGGTCCTCAATGCGCTGATTGGCCGTATTGACATACACGGCGCCTTCGAAGCCGCCGTCGGGGCCGATCAGCGGCTTCAGGATGGAAAACTGCCAGTCGCCGCTGACGCGCGACTTCAGCGGCGCGCCCAGCACCAGATGCATGTCGCGCCGCACCCGGATGAAATGCGGCTTGTCGGCGATATTCACCGGCTTGCCGGCGGATGCGGTTTCGCCGTACACGACATTGCCGTCGCGATCGGTGCCGCGCACTGAAAGCGCATTCGGCAAGCGCTGCTTGAGCGAGTGCAGGTAGGCGCCGAAACGCTGCCGGTCGAATTGCCGGGTCTCGCGTTCGTGGCGATACTCCTGCACGGCGCTGTCGAGTGCCAGCTCGCTTTCCTGAAAGTGCGCGTTGAGAAAATGCTCGAGACTGCGCGCCGTGTTCCGTGCCGTATCGGCTGCCGCTTCGGTATAGCGCTGGTAGCTCTGCCACAGGAGCCACACGACAAGCGTCGTGGCAAGGCAGAGCAAGCCGATGGCCGCCGCCACCAACATGCGGTTGGTCCTGCGCAGAGCCTCGGGACTGCTGTCGGTCACGTCACCTCCACGGCCATCACATCTGCGGCGACTGGCCGGCGCAGCATGCATCCTTGTTGATTGTCTTATTTATCGGCGGCAAATACAAACACCTGAGGGTCCGCATTTAGACCTTCGCGACTCATTCGCGAGCCTTCTGTTTGCGTCCCTTGCGCCCGCGTTGTGGCGGCGGCTTTGGCGGCAAACCCAGCGCCCCCCGCGACAGGGCATCAGCTGCGGAATTGCGATGCCGGGGCACCCAGCTCAGACTGACGCTTTCGAAGTTGCCCAGCAGTATCTGCGAGCGTTCGACCAGTTTGCGCAACCGTTCAATTTCCGTCGATTTAATGCCAGCGACATATTTTACCGCGACGTCGCTGTCCCCATATATCTGCAGATGCCGCACACCCTTGTCACGAGCCAGTTCGAGCAGCGCGCACAAGGCGTTCAGCTCCGCCTCGTTGTTGCAACCGGGCTCGCGGGCGACGAAGGCGCGCTCGCATTGGCTGCCGTCGGGCGCCAGCAATACCAGCCCGACGCCCATCTTGCCCGGATTGGGCAGGGCCGAGCCGTCGAACCAGGCTTGCCAGCAGTCGGACATCAGGCTTGCAGACGCGCCCGCAGCCACTCGCCCATGGCCTGCACCTCCTCGTAGCAGAGCGTGTGCGGCATCGGCCAGCGATGCCACTCGACCTTGTCGTTGAGCGTCTGTGCCAGATCGCGGGCGGCCTCGCCGAGCGCAATTGGCAGCACATCATCGTAGCTGCCGTGGGCAATGAACAGCGGCGTGTGGCGATTGGCCGCCTGCGCGTTGCGCTGCACCCATTCCGGCGTGGGGATGTAGCCGGACAGCACCATCATGCCGCCCAGCGTTTCTGGATGCGTGAGGCCGACCGTATAGGTCATCGCGCCGCCCTGCGAAAAACCGGCCAGCACGATGCGCTCGCTCGGGATGCCGCGCTCGTTTTCCTTGCGGATGAGGCCGCGCACCAGCTCGACGGAGGCGATCACGGTGTCGGCATTCACGTCGCGCTTGCCGCCGCCCATGGACAGGATGTCGAACCACGCGCGCATGACGTAGCCGTTGTTGCAGGTTACCGGCATCATCGGCGCATGCGGGAAGATGAAGCGGATCGCCGCGTCTTCCGGCAGCCCCAGCTCCGGCACGATGGGCGGGAAGTCGCTGCCGTCGGCACCGAGGCCGTGCATCCAGATCACCGCCAGCGTCGGGTTCGGGCCGGTCTGGATTTCGATCGGCGGTTCAAGCGTGTTGCTCATTGCTGCTCCATGAAAAAAGGTGAATTTTAAAGCCGCAGCACCGGCTTCACTTCCACAGATCGTCCCAGCCGTCGCGCCCGAGCTGCTCCAGTATCTCGATATTGCGCTCGTAGATGTCGGCCGCATCCGGAAAGGCGGCCACGGCGCGGTCCAGACTGGCCTCGCGCAGCAGGTGCAACACCGGGTAAGGCGAGCGGTTGGTGCAATTGGCGATATCGTCCGGCGCATTGCCGGCGAATTCGAAGCGGGGATGAAAACTGGCGATCTGAAGTACGCCTTCCAGCCCCATGCGCTTCAGCAAAGCGTCAGCCTCCGGCAGGAAGAAGTGAAAATCGAGAAAATCCTCGAACATCTCCGGTACGATCAGCAAGGTGGTGTCGAGTTGCGACGGATTCGCCGTATTGAGATGAGCCAGCTCGGTTTCAAGCTCAGCGAGCAAATCATCCGGCGTTTGCGAGGCACTGACGATGTAGCGAATCTGGTTTTTGACGTGGACTGCTTTGGCAAATGGGCAAAGGTTGAGACCGATCACCGCCCGTTCCAACCAGCGTCTGGTCGCTGCGATCACCGTTGCGTCGGAATCAGCTGACATCGGCATCCACCACGCGATTGCGCCCCTGCTCCTTGGCCGTATAGAGCGCACGGTCGGCGGCCTCGATCAGTACCGGAACGGATTGGCCGTAGCTCAGGGTCGATACGCCGATGCTGACCGTGATCTTGCGGTTCAGCCACTCGGCGCGCTCGATGGCGCGACGCAGACGTTCGGCCATTTCCAGCGCACCGTTCTTGTCGGTATCGGGCAGGATGACCGCAAACTCTTCGCCGCCGTAACGCGCTGCCACGTCGTAACTCCGCACCGTGTACTGCATGATGCGGGCAACTTCGCCCAATGCCTCATCACCCGCTTGATGGCCGAAGTCGTCGTTGAACCGCTTGAAGTGGTCAATATCAAGGAGCAGAAGCGAAAAAGGCTGGTGGCTGCGCGCACTACGTTGATGCTCGCTCAGCATCTTCTCGTCGAAGGCGCGACGGTTGCGCAGGCCGGTCAAGGCGTCTGTGGTGCTGATCATTTCCAGCTCACCAACCAGGCGGCGCATTTCCAACAGGGCAATGACCTGGCGGGACAGCGCCTTGAGCGCCTTGAGCTGGACCTCAGTCAAGATGCGCGGCTTGTGGTCGATCACGCAAACGGTGCCCAGCGCTTCGCCGGAGGGAGACAACAACGGCGCGCCGGCGTAGAAGCGAATGCCGTTGTCCGCGGTCACCAGGGGATTGTCGGCAAAGCGCGCATCCTCCTGCGCGTCAGGTACGACCAGAGTGGTATCCGGATCTAGGATGGCATGAGCGCAGAACGCGACGTCACGTGGCGTTTCGTCGATATCGAGACCGACCCTGGATTTGAACCATTGCCGCTCGCTGTCGATCAGCGAAATGATGGCGATAGGTGTGCCGCAAACATGCGAGGCCAGCAAGGTAATGTCGTCGTAGGACTGCTCAGCCAGCGTATCGAGAATGCCGTAGCGATGCAGCACGCCGAGGCGCAGCACTTCATTCTTTGGCAGGGGGGCTTTCATCGTGCTCCTCGTCGTTACGCGCGGGTTGCCCCCTTCATGTGGCGGGCAATCTGCGGCATCGTTTTCGGCAGGGGTTGGCCCGATTGTATGCCTGACTCGCGATATACGCATCTGCAACGAGAATCCACGTGTCACCAGCAGCCCCCGCCCGGCGCCACCGAAGGCATGTGCAAGCGGACATCTTCAGGACAATGCCCGGCAGGCCGGGGTTGACGGCGCTCTCGCCAGCGCCGCCCTACATTCGACATGTATCACAATATGATATATATTCACGGGCTTTTCATTTTCGGCAATCCCGTGAAGAAAACCGACTTCGAGGCGCTTTCCGAATTCCGCTACCAGTTGCGACGTTTCCTGCGCTTCAGCGAGGATGCCGCACAGGCCGCAGGCATCACGCCGCTGCAGTATCAACTGCTGCTGCAGATCAAGGGGTTCCGCGGGCGCAACTGGGCGCATATCGGCGAATTGGCCGAGCGCCTGCAGGCCAAGCATCACGGCACGGTTGCGCTGATCTCGCGTTGCGAAAGTGCGGGCCTCGTGACGCGCCGCGCCGACCCCGACGACAAGCGTCAGGTGCAGGTGCATCTGACCGGCGCCGGAGAACGCATCCTCACCCGGCTGGCGCAGCGGCATCGCGACGAGCTGCAGTCGCTGTCCGACGTCTTCCGCGTTGCCCGCATCACCGCCTTCAACGACCGCGACTAGGCGCCACCCCAAACAGGAAAATACATGTCACAAGAACATATCCATCTCCGCCGCGACTTTACTGCCGACCGCCGCCTGCTGGCCTTGTGCGGCATCGCTCTCGGCATTGGCGTGCTGAGCACGGGCGGCGCCTGGGTGCTGCTGACGCTGATCCGCTTCTTTACCAATCTGTTTTTCTTCCAGACACTTTCGATGGAGGCCCGGTCGCCGGCCGAGCACACACTGGGCGTTCTGGTGATTGCCGTACCCGTCATCGGCGGATTGCTGGTCGGTTTGATTGCGCGCTTCGGCTCCGAAAAAATTCGCGGTCACGGCATCCCCGAGGCGATCGAGGCGATCCTTTATCGCAAGAGCCTGCTCTCGCCCAAAGTCGCCGTACTGAAGCCGCTGGCCTCCGGCATCGCCATCGGCAGCGGCGGCCCCTTCGGCGCGGAAGGCCCCATCATCATGATCGGCGGCGCGCTGGGCTCCATGATTGCGCAGGCGTTTTCGCTGACCGCCGGCGAGCGCAAAACGCTGCTGGTCGCCGGCGCAACCGCCGGCATGACGGCCGTGTTCGGCACGCCGCTCGCAGCGGTACTGCTCGCGGTCGAACTGTTGCTGTTCGAGTGGCGCCCGCGCAGCCTACTGCCGGTAATTGCCGCGTGCACGGTCGCCGGCTTCGTGCGCCCCTTCCTCATCGACAGCGGCGCCATGTTTCCTTTACAGACCGGCGTGGCCAGCCTGTCGGCGCTGCTGATGTGCATCTTCTGCGGGCTTCTGGCCGGCGCTGCGGCGGCGCTGATGTCGGCATCGCTGTACCGCATCGAAGACGTGTTCGCCAAGCTGCCGGTACACTGGATGTGGTGGCCGGCCATCGGCGGGCTGGCGGTCGGCATCGGCGGCTATTTCCAGCCGCATGCGCTGGGCGTCGGCTACGACGTCATCGACAGCCTGCTGCACAACCGCATGGCGCTTGGCGTCGTGCTCTCGATCGTGGCCATCAAGGCGATCATCTGGGTACTCGCGCTTGCCTCGGGCACCTCGGGCGGCGTGCTGGCGCCACTGTTGATGATGGGTGCCGGCATCGGCGCAGCGGTGGCGCAGCTTTTTCCCGGCGCCGACGCCGCGCTGTGGCCGCTCGTGTGCATGGCCGCCATGCTTGCCGGCGCACTGGGCGTGCCGCTCACCGCCACCGTGTTCGCAGTCGGCCTGACCGGCGACTTCAATGCGCTGCTGCCGCTGCTGCTGGCCTGCGGCACCGCCCATGCGCTGACGGTACTGCTGATGCGCCGCTCCATCATGACCGAGCGCATCGCCCGCCGCGGCCTGCATGTACACCGCGAATACAGCGTCGATCCGCACGAGCACGCGACGGTGGCCGAGGTCATGAGCGATGCGCCGATCTGCGTCGACGCCTCGCTGACGCTGGCGCAGGCCGCCGAGCACCACTTCGGAATTGCGCAGCCGCATCGCCGCTACCCCATCGTGTCCGGCAACCGGCTCGTCGGCATGCTCGACCACCGGCTGCTGCACAAGGCCATGCAGGAATACGGGGCGGACTACCCTCTGGCGGCCCTGTTCAGCGATACCGCGCCGGTCTTCGCCCTGCCCGGCGAGACCTGTCAGGCCATCGCCCGGCGCATGGCGGCGCAGACGCTCAAATGCCTGCCCGTGGTGGCAGACGAGACTTCGCTGGCCGTGGTCGGCTTCATCAGCTCCAGCGATCTCGTCAAACTCGCCCGCAGCGGTTTCCACGAGGAGCATGTGCGCGAACGCATCTGGGCCCCGCAACGCAGCGGCCTGACGCCCCCGACCCAGGTTTGACCAGGCCGGCTGCATACCTGGTGGCGGGCAGTGGCACGAGCAGCCAGACGGTCGGGGCCGTCTTTTCCGACAACGCGCAAGGGAGCCTCGGCTCCCTTTTTTATCCCTCACCCGGCCCGGAGCGATGCTTGCGCAAATCACCGGACGTTGGCTAAATCGCACGCCACCCCGCAGCGGCCATGCCTATCTGACGCCACATTGCCTAAGTCGGCCCCATTTCCAGTAGCCTCATTCCTGCACAGGCAAGATAGCTTTGCGCCTGCCGCTTCAAGTCCGGAAAATTTCGACAAGCTTCGCCATCCATCGAGGAGGAAACATGAGTCAGCAAAGCATTGCCATTGTCGGTCTGGGTAGAGTGGGATCGATTTTTCTTGAAGGTCTGTTGAACCACGACGCCGACGGCGCTCACGTCGTTGCCGTTTCCGAGATGGGCGACACCCCGGGCAAGAAACTCGCCCAATCCAGGGGCATTCCGGTGCAGGACATCGACGCGCTGATCGCCCAGGGCGACAAGATCGACATCCTCTTCGATCTGACCGGCAACGCCAAGGTGCGCCAGGAGCTGCGCGAGAAGATGATGTCCAGCAATAACCGGCACACGCTGATCGCCACCGAATCGGTTGCGCAACTGATCTGGTCGCTGATCTCCAGCGAAGGCACGCTGCCCAGGGTGCACGCCAAGGCCGGCTACTGAGGCGCGGACGCGGGGGGCGTTTGTCCTGTCCGGAACAACGGGAGCTGCGGCTCCCGTTTTCTATTTCATCCCCAGCGACAGGGCAATCAGTCCGGCCAGCAAGAGCAGCACAAGCGCCGCCAGTCCCAGCGTGCGGCGACGGTTCGACTCAATACGCTGGATCAATTGCGCATTCTGCTCGGCCAGCGCCTTGATCAGCTCGGCCGAGGCCTGCATCTGCCGGCTCAGTTCCTCCACGCTCGCTTCGAGTGCTTCGATCCTGACGGCCGGATCGGACACGATTTTCCCGGCCGAAGCGCGCTTGCGCCCGGTAGACCCCCACAGCTTCTTCGCGCCTTCGGCCACCCTGGGCGCGTTGCGTATCACCTCGTTCCAGGGTACCGCCGACAGTACCGTCACCCAACTGATTGCCATGCATTCCCGCCTTTCGAATTCGTGATGCCGGCGCCCATTGTCGGCAACACGAAACAAAGGACCGTCGCTTGGGAGTGAAGGTTCCGCATTCCATATGCATGCCAGGGCGGCGCCGTTTTCCGCACAGGCCGATCGGGACGGGTTTGCGGCCCCGACCAGGCCGGCACTACAGCAGCGTCAGCGTCACGTCGACATTTCCGCGTGTCGCATTCGAGTAGGGACAGACGATGTGCGCCTTGTCGACAAGCGCCCTGGCGACCGCCCTGTCCAGACCGGGCAGCGAGATCCTGAGTTCGACTTCGATCGCAAAGCCGGTCGGGACCGGGCCGATGCCAACGTTGCCTTCGATGAAAGCATCTTCCGGAATCCGCACTTTTTCCTTGCCGGCGACGAATTTGACGGCGCCGAGAAAGCAGGCGGAGTAACCGGCCGCAAACAACTGTTCCGGATTGGTGCCGTCGCCGCCGCCGCCGCCGAGCGCTTTGGGCGTTGTCAGTTTTACATCGATCACGCCGTCCGACGAGACGGCGCGACCGTCGCGACCGCCGGTGGCTTTGGCTGTAGCGCGGTAGAGGACTTTTTCGATCGACATGCCTGTCTCCTGTCTGGGTTTCCGTAAACTGCCCGGCCCGCTTTCCGGCGCCCCATGCGGGCATGAACATCCAGCATAGGCGAGGATTGCGTTGCGTCCAGTCGAAGCGCGCTGCGCACACGCGGAAACGGGCGCCACGGCAATCATGGCGCCCGTTTCTCTTTTAAGGTGCCGCCGTCTTGCAGCATTCGGGAAGATTGACGGCGGCAGTGCTGTTCCCATTCGGCGCGGGGGGACGCACCTCCTGGTTTGCTGCAATACCTCTACAACTGCTGCGATCCAGTCGCAGCCGGACCGATCAGCTTACGCGGCGCACGATCATGCCGTCGTCCTTGATCTTGAACGACCCGTCGGACTGGGGCTCGACAACGTGGTCCGAGTACTTGATCTTGTAGCCTTCGAAATTATGCGGCAAATGGGTATTGCCGAAATCCAGATAGGTAATGCCCTTGCCTATCTTCTGGACGATGAAGGTATGGCCGCTCTTGTCCTGGACCTTGAATTCGTCATCAACTTTCATGGCTTGTCTCCTTTGTGTTGCATGCGAACGGAACCTCTCCGTTCTTCCTGCGGCAGGCGCTGGGGGGTCGGCCTGCCGCCGACGAGTGCGACCTAGCGGCGGTAGCCGTCCGGTACGCCCTCCTTTGACAGGACCCACTGCCAAAGCTGGATGTCGCGGGCCCGGAACGCGCCCGCGCAAGATAAAAGATAATAGCGCCACATACGCCGGAAGCGTTCGCCGAGCTGCGCCTCGAACTGCGGCCAGGCCGTTTCGAAATTCTCGTGCCAGGCCATCAAGGTCTTGTCGTAGTCTGCGCCGAAGTTATGCAGGTCTTCCACCACAAAGAGGCCGTCGACTGCATCGCCGATCTGTCCTGCCGAAGGCAGGTCGCCGTTGGGGAAAATGTATTTGTCTATCCAGGGGTCGGGGGTGTTGCGACGGATGTTCTTGCCTATGGTGTGAAGCAGGAAAAGCCCGCCATCATTCAGGCAGCGATGTGCCACCTTCATGTAGGTACGATAATTTCTGCGGCCGACATGCTCGAACATGCCCACGCTGGCGATGGCATCGAAGCGTTCGTTCACGTCGCGGTAGTCCTGCAGGCGGAATTCGAGCGGCAGGTGCGAGTAACGTTCCTGCGCCCAGGCGGCCTGCTCCTTGGAGATGGTAACGCCCACGCATTCGACGCCATAGTGCTCGGCGGCATAGGACATGAAGCTGCCCCAGCCGCAGCCGATATCGAGCACGCGCATGCCGGGCTGGAGCTTGAGCTTCCTGCAGATCATGTCGAGCTTGGCCTCCTGCGCCTGCTCCAGATTGGCAGCGCTCTCCCAGTAGCCGCAGGTGTAGGTCATGCGCGTATCGAGCATGGCGGCGTAGAACTCGTTACCAAGATCGTAATGCACCTCTCCGACTTTGCGCGCCCGGCGGATGCCTTGCAGGTTCAGGAGACGGAATCGCAGGACATGCCACAACATGCGCAAAGGCAGAAGGTTATCCGTCAGCCTTGTACGCAACAGGCGCGCAAAGAACTCGTCCAGCGCCTCTGCTTCCCAGGCGCCGTCCATATATGCTTCACCAAGGCCGAGGTTGCCGTGGCGCAGTGCCCGCTCGGGGACATCCGGTGCGTTGAGACGCATGTCCCAAGGCTGGTCGCCGTTGATGCGGATCGCGGCTGTTTCCAGAAGCTGGGCCACAGTGCGATGCAACGTATCGTTGGCAACCGGAAAATCCTGTGCGAGAGCCGGGGCGGACGCAGGCATGCAAATTCCTCCGTGAGCGGACGATCTACGTTGTCATATCGACAATCGGATCGTCACCGTTTAAAGTTGCATTCAGTATGCATATTTGTAAAAGCGCTGAATAATGAAATTTGATTCGATTTAATATCGAAAAGATTGAAGTAAACGCCCACTTAAGGATAGACGAAAGGAAGGGTTGTTGCGCCGGCTGGCCGCGCGCGCGCCCTCTCTCCCAGCACATGGATATAGAACTCGCCAGAACGTTCTTGCAGATCGCCCGCTCCGGCAGCTTCGTCGCGGCGGCAGAGCATCTGCATGTCACGCAGACTACCGTGACGGCACGCGTGCATAACCTCGAAACCCAGCTCGGCTGCGCGTTGTTCGTGCGCAACCGAGCCGGCGCCAAGCTCACCGACGATGGTGAGCGCTTCGTCGCCTATGCGATGCAACTGGTGCAGACGTGGGAGGCGGCAAGGCGCGATCTGCCCTTGCCGAGCGGTGCGGAGGAAACGCTGCGCCTGGGCGCGGAATTCACCCTGTCCAACCCGCTGCAACTGCAGTGGGTGATGCAGTTGCGCCGCGAATTGCCAAACCCGGCCATTCGCGTCGTGATCGGCGAGAGCGAGATGCTGCAGCAGCGCCTGGAACGCGGCCTGCTCGATGCCGTGCTGGTGTATCGCCCCGAGTATCGCGCCGGCATGCAGGTGGTGCAGGTAATGGAAGAGAAGCTGATCCAGATCGAGTCGACGCGCAATCCCGAGCCTTACATCTATGTTGACTGGGGTCCGGATTTTCGCCGCGAGCACGACGCCGCGCTGCCGGAAAAAACCCGCAACGTGCTGTCGTTCACACATGGCCCGCAGGCCATGCACTACCTCATCCAGTGCGGCGGCAGCGGCTACTTCCGCACCCGCGTCACCAAGCGCGGCCTCCATGAGGGACACATTCGCGTCGTCCCCAACGCGCCCGAGTTCTCCTACCCGGTTTTCCTCGTGTACTCGCGCGACCGCGAATCCGAGCTCTTGCAGCAGGCATTCGGCATTCTGCGCAAGGTGGTCACGGAAGAGGGCGACTGGACCGACCACTGGGAGCTCACGCCCTGAAGACCCTCCGCCTGCTCGGCCCGCCCGAATAGCGCACTAAGCCAGGCGGGCGGGCGGGCGGGCGGGCCAATGCTCAGCGAAAATCCGCGTCCAGCACGATGCGGTAACGCGCCTTGCCGGCTTCGAGATGCGCCAGCGCATCGTTCACCCGACTCATCGGAAAATGCTCAACCTGCGGCGCGATCCGGTGACGCGCGGCGAACTCCAGCATGGTCGCAATGGTGTTCGGGCTGCCGGTCGGCGAGCCGGAAACGCTCTTCTGCCCGCCGATCAGTTCGAAGGCGGGGATCGGCATCGGTTCCAGCACCGCGCCGACGACGTGCATGCGGCCCTTGGGTCGCAGGGTCTGCAGCATGGCGGTCCAGTCCAGCGGCACATTCACCGTGACCAGCAGCAGATCGAGCGTGCCGGCGATGTGCGCGATGTCGGCGTGATTGCGACTCGACACGACGTGATGCGCGCCCAGGGAGGCGGCCTCGACAGCTTTCGATTCGCTGGAGGTAAAGGCCGTGACCTCGCAACCCCAGGCGTGAGCGAACTTGACGGCCATGTGGCCGAGACCGCCAATGCCGACGATACCGACGCGGTCGGTCGGCTTGATGCCGTACAGCACGAAAGGCGAGAACACCGTCACGCCGCCGCACAGCAGCGGGCCCGCGGAAGCCATGTCGAGCGCATCGGGCAGGGGGATCGCCCAGGCCCAGTGGGCGCGCACGCGCTCGGCAAAGCCGCCGTTGCGACCGATGATGGTCGGCTGCGAGGCAGCGCACAGGTGCTGCTCCCCGCCCATGCACGACGGGCAGTGCAGGCAACTGCTCGCGGTCCAGCCCACGCCGACGCGCTGGCCGACTTTCAAACCTTTGACATTCGTACCGACGGCGACCACACGACCAACGGCTTCATGACCCGGCACGAAAGGATAGCCGGACATGCCCCATTCGTTGTTGATGACGGAAAGATCGGAATGGCAGACGCCGCAGTATTCGACGGCGACCTCCACCTCGTCTGCAGGCAGTGGGCCGGGATCGAAGGCATACGCTTGCAATGCCTGTCCGGGCTTGAATGAGGCCCATCCTTGAATCTGACTCATACCGTGCTCCTGTTCATGTTGATGTGTTGAAAAACGCCCGGCTCAAAGCACGCTTTCGGCAACGTTGCGCTGTTCGAGGATGTCGCGCACGGTGTTGCCGCCCTGGGTGCCGACGAAGGTGCATTCGCTCGTGTAGTTCGCGTCGCCGGCATCCTGGCCGTTGAGCAAGGGGCAGCGCGAGAAGATTTCCGCGGCCCAGTCGGCGAAGGCGCGTACCTTGGGCGACAGGTGGCGGTTCTGCGGATAGAGCACGGAGATCGGCAGCGGCGCAGGCTTCCATTGCTTGAGAATCTCGACCAGCTCGCCTTTCTCAATGTGCGGAATCGCCATGAAGCGCGTCGCCTGCACCATGCCGAAACCCTGCAAGGCCAGCGCCATATAGCCTTCGGCATCGTTCACCGCCACCGTGCCCTTGATCTTCACCTCGGTACGCACGCCGTCGATCATGTAGTCCCAATCGATGACGCGGCCGGTACGGCTGGAGAAATAGTGCACTGCGTGGTGGTTCTGCTGCAGGTCTTCGAGCGTCTTCGGTTCGCCGTAACGTTCGAGATAGCTCGGCGCGGCGCAGGTGATGAAGGATAGCGAACCGATGCGGCGCGCCACCAGTGTGGAGTCGACCAGTTCGCCGCCGCGGATCACGCAATCCACCGCCTCCTGCACCAGATCGACGGGTCGGTCGCCCATGCCGATGACGAGATCGATATCGGGATAGCGCGTGCGGAAGTCGCACAGACGCGGAATCAGGATCTGGCGGCCTATGGTCGAGGGCACGTCGATGCGCAGGCGGCCTTGCGGGCGCTGCGCCACGTCCTTGAAGGCGGCTTCGGTCTCCTCCAGCTCGGCCAGGATGCTGGCGCAACGTTCGTAATAGGCAGCGCCGTCAGGGGTCAGGCTGACGCTGCGCGTGGTGCGGTTCAGGAGTCGCACCTTGAGGTGGTTTTCCAGCCCCTGGATCGTCGTCGTCACGGTCGCACGCGGCAGGTTCAGGTTGTCGGCGGCACGGCTGAAGCTGTTGGCGTCGACCACGCCCATGAACACCTGCATCGCCTGAAATCTGTCCATTTTAATTACCTTTCAATGAGTTGCCGTTTCAGCCCACCGCCCGGAACGTGGCCAGACCATGGGCTCGGCGACGTCAAGATACCCGAATTATTGTTCACACAGCAAGAACAGTGTTATCGAAATCTAGGTATTTATCTTCCAAAAATCAACACCCAAAATGCAGCTACCCCGAATCTCCTTTCCATTTGGAACGAATAAGACCCTGCGATGGACCTTGTTAATGCCTTCATCCAGCCCCTGCAAGCTGCCGCTCAAGCCGTGCGCGTGGAGAACCTCGTGATCCGCGGCTTCGTGGACAGGGTTCAGGCGCGTCTGTACCGTCCCGCGGCGCAGGAAGAAAACAAGGCCAGGCTGCCGGCCGTGCTGTATTTCCACGGCGGCGGCTTCGTGGCCGGTACGCTCGACGACGCCGAAGTGCCGGCGCGCTACATCGCGGAGCACGCCCATGTCGCGGTGCTCTCGGTCGCCTACTCGCTGGCGCCGACGCGGCCTTTCCCGGCGGCACCCGAGGATGCCTACGCCGCATCGGTGTGGCTACTGGAAAACGCGAAGAAGCTGAAGCTCGACCCGGAATGCATCGCCGTCGCCGGCGACGACGCCGGCGGCAATATCGCCGCTGCGCTGGCGCTGATCGCGCGCGACCGCAATGCACCCGAGATCGTCGCCCAGGTGCTGATCGGGCCGATGCTCGATCCGAGCATGACCAAGCTCGGCGACGCCGACCGTCTGCGTTCGGACCTCAAGCCGGAAACCTGCGCGGACTGCTACTCGAAGTATCTGCCGCGCACGCAGGAGCGCCTGCATCCCTACGCCTCGCCGCTGGAATCGCGCCGCCTGCGCGGTCTGCCGCCGGCGCTGATGCTGACCGCCGAATGCGACGTGCTGCACAAGGAAGGCGAACAGTACGCAGCCGCGCTGATCAACGCCGGCGTGCCGACGCAGGTGCAGCGTTTCAACGTGCGCCACGCCGAGTTGCACGAACACACGCCGCTGCTGGAGGAAGCCGCCGACTTCCTGCGCCGCCACCTGCACAACTCACATAACAACTGAATTCACATCTCCCCAAGGAAACCGCCATGAACATCTCGTATCCGAATTTCAAGAACAAGCGCACCACCCTGTCGCTGGCCGTGGCCGGCGTGCTGGTCATTACCGCATGCGCCTGGGGCATCTCCGGCAGCAAGGAAGCGCACGCCGATGCGCCGCCCGCGGCTGCGCAAGGCGTGCCGGTCGACGTCGCCGAAGTGCTGAACAAGAAGATCATCGACTGGAACAGCTTCTCCGGCCGCCTCGAAGCCATCGATCGCGTCGAGATTCGTCCGCAAGTCACCGGCGTGCTGACGGCGGTCCACTTCAAGGACGGCGCTCTGGTGAAGAAGGGCGACATTCTCTTCACCATCGACCAGCGCCCCTACGCAGCTGCAGTGTCCGCCGCCGAAGCCCGCGCCGACTACACCGCCGCCGATCTGGCCCGCGGTGAACGTTTGTTAACCGAGAACGCCATTGCCAAGCGCTACTTCGAGGAAAAGAAGAACGCCGCGCAGGTAGCCCAGGCCGATCTCAAGATCGCCAAGCTGAATCTCGAGTACTCGCAGATCCGCGCCCCGATTGATGGCCGCATGTCGCGCGCCGAAGTCACCGTCGGCAATCTCGTCACCGCCAACAGTGGCCCGGCGCTGACCACGCTGGTGTCGTCGAACAAGATCTACGCTTCCTTCGATGTGGATGAACAGAGCTTCCTCAAGTATGTGAACCCGGCCCGCGCCGCCGCAGCGGCGGGCAAGAAGGAACTGGCGTTGCCAGTAAGTCTGGGTCTCGCCAACGAGAGCGGCTATTCGCACGACGGCACGATCAGCTCGGTGGACAACCGTATCGATACCACCTCCGGCACGATCCGCGTCCGCGCCGTGTTCGACAACAAGGACAACACGCTGATCCCCGGCCTGTATGCGCGCATTCGCCTCGGTGGCGGGAATGAACGCGAGGCAGTGCTGATTGCCGAGAAGGCCATCGGCACCGACCAGGACAAGCGCTTCGTACTCGTCGTCGACAAGGACAATAAGGCCGAGTATCGCCAAATCCAGACCGGCGCCGCGCAGAACGGCCTGATCGTCGTCGATGCCGGCCTGCAACCGGGCGAACGCATCATCGTTAACGGCCTGCAGCGCGTGCGTCCCGGCGCGCCGGTCTCGCCGCAGGTCGTGAACATGGAAGACGCGCTGAACACCGCCGCCGCCGCCAGGAAGCCGCAGCAAGTGGCCAAGGCCGGCTGATCTGCTGATCGATCGCGTACAGAAACTCACAGAGAACTCCAATGAATATCTCTAAATTCTTCATCGACCGCCCGATCTTCGCGGGCGTGCTGTCGGTGCTGCTGTTACTCGCCGGCATCCTGTCGGTCTTCAAGCTGCCCATTTCCGAATATCCGGAAGTGGTGCCGCCCTCGGTCGTGGTGCGTGCGCAGTTCCCGGGCGCCAATCCCAAGGTGATCGCCGAAACCGTGGCCGCGCCGCTGGAAGAGTCGATCAACGGCGTCGAAAACATGCTCTACATGCAGTCGCAAGCCAACAGCGACGGCAACCTGACCATCACCGTGAACTTCCAGCTCGGCGTCGATCCGGACAAGGCCCAGCAGCTGGTGCAGAACCGTGTTTCGCAAGCGCTGCCGCGCCTGCCGGAAGACGTGCAGCGTCTCGGCGTGACCACGCTCAAGTCCTCGCCGACGCTGACCATGGTGGTCCACCTGACCTCGCCGGACGACCGCTACGACATGACCTATCTGCGCAACTACGCGGTGATCAACGTCAAGGATAGACTCGCGCGCATTCAGGGCGTGGGTGAAGTCGGCCTGTTCGGTTCCGGCAACTACGCCATGCGCGTGTGGCTCGATCCGAACAAGGTGTCGCAGCGCGGCCTGACCGCCAGCGACGTGATCAAGTCGATTCGCGAACAGAATGTTCAAGTCGCCGCCGGCACCATCGGCGCTTCGCCCACCGGCCCGGATGTGCCGCTGCAGCTCAACGTCAACGCGCAGGGCCGTCTCAAGACCGAAGGCGAATTCGCCAACATCATCCTGAAGTCCTCGCCCGATGGCGGCATCACGCGCCTCGGCGACGTCGCCCGCATCGAGCTGGCGGCTTCGGAATACGGCCTGCGCTCGCTGCTCGACAACAAGCCGGCCGTCGCCATCCCGATCTTCCAGGCGCCGGGCGCCAATGCGCTGGACATTTCCACGCATGTGCGCGAAACGATGAAGGAACTGTCCAAGGAATTCCCGTCCTCGGTGAGTTACAGCATCGTGTACGACCCGACCCAGTTCGTGCGCGCCTCGATCGAAGCCGTGGTGCACACCCTGCTCGAAGCGATTGCCCTGGTGGTGCTGGTGGTGATCATCTTCCTGCAGACCTGGCGCGCTTCCATCATCCCGCTGCTGGCCGTGCCCGTCTCCATCATCGGCACCTTCTCGCTGATGCTGGGCTTCGGTTACTCGATAAATGCGCTGTCGCTGTTCGGCATGGTGCTGGCGATCGGCATCGTGGTCGACGACGCCATCGTGGTGGTCGAAAACGTCGAACGCAATATCGAGGCCGGCCTCTCGCCGCGCGACGCCACCTATCGCGCCATGCGCGAAGTGTCGGGCCCGATCATCGCCATCGCCCTGACCCTGGTTGCCGTGTTCGTGCCGCTGGCCTTCATGACCGGCCTGACCGGCCAGTTCTACAAGCAGTTCGCCATGACCATCGCCATTTCGACGGTGATCTCGGCCTTCAACTCGCTGACCCTGTCGCCGGCGCTGGCCGCCATGCTGCTGAAGGGCCATGACGAGCCGAAGGACTGGCTGACCAAGCTGATGGACAAGTACCTCGGCCGCTTCTTCGCCGCCTTCAACCGCTTCTTCAACCGTTCGTCCGACAAGTACAGCACCGGCGTCACCAAGGTCATCGGCCACAAGTCCAAGGCCATGGGCGTGTATGTCGCGCTGCTGGCCGCCACCGTCGGCATCTCGCTGATCGTGCCGGGCGGCTTCGTGCCGGGTCAGGACAAACAGTATCTGGTCGGTTTTGCGCAGCTGCCCAATGGCGCCTCGCTTGATCGCACCGAAGATGTGATCCGCAAGATGGGCGACATCGCCCTGAAGCAGCCGGGTGTGGAAAGCGCCGTCGCCTTCCCGGGTCTGTCGATCAACGGCTTCACCAACAGCTCCAGCGCCGGCATCGTGTTCGTGACGCTGAAGCCCTTCGATGAACGCAAGAGCAAGGATCTCTCCGCCGGCGCCATTGCCGGAGCATTGAATCAGCAGTTCGCCTCCATCCAGGAAGCCTTCATCGCCATCTTCCCGCCACCACCGGTGATGGGTCTGGGTACCGTGGGCGGCTTCAAGATGCAGATCGAAGACCGCGGCTCGGTCGGCTATGCCGAACTCGACAAGGCGGCCA
>JAGWTC010000024.1 GCA_028869135.1 Rhodocyclaceae bacterium | reverse complement strand
CGCCTTCGACAATCACGTCCTGCAGCGCCATGCCGGCGGCCAGCAACTGGTTGAAATAGCTCACCATGACGACGCCGTTCAACACCGCGATCCCGAGCAGGGCGATAAAGCCTACGGACGCGGGGACCGACAGATACTCGCCGGAAAGCAGGAGACCGAAGACGCCGCCGATCAGCGCGAAGGGAATATTCGACAGCACCAGCAAGGCCTGGCGCACCGAGCCGAACGTCGAGAAGAGCAGGAAGAAGATCAGCAGCAGCGCGATCGGCACCACGATCATCAGGCGCGCCGCGGCGCGCTGCTGGTTTTCGAACTGGCCGCCCCAGACGATGCGATAGCCGTCGGGCAAGCTCACCTTGCTCGCCACGGCGGCTTTGGCGTCGTCGACGAAGCCGACCAGATCGCGATCGCGCACGTTCGATTGCACGACCACATAGCGCTGCGCGTTTTCGCGATCCACCTTGACCGGGCCGTCGATGCGTTCGATGCGCGCAAGCTCGGCCAGCGGCACGCTGCCGCCGCCGGGCAGCGTGATGCGCAGGGCCGAGAAGTCGGCCGGCGAATTGCGCAGATCCTGCGGGCCGCGCAGAACCAGCGGCACGCGTCGCCCCTGCTCGATGACCACGCCGACCTTGCGCCCTTCCAGCAGCGCCTTCAGATCGTTCTGGATATCGTCGACGTTCACCCCGAAGCGTCCTGCCGCGAGGCGGTCGACATTGATGCGCAGATACTGGACGCCGTCGTTCTTCAGTGTGAACGTATCTTCTGCGCCGGCAACCTGCTTGACTGTCGATTCGATTTCACCGGCAAGGCGATTGAGCGTCGCCAGGTCCGGGCCGAACACCTTGATGGCGAGATCGCCGCGCACGCCCGTCAGCATTTCCGACACGCGCATGTCGATCGGCTGCGTGAACGCATAGCCGATGCCGGGGAAATTCTTCATGACCTCGCGTATCTGATCCGCGAGCCAGACGGGGTCATTCTTGCGCCAGGTGTCCCTCGGCTTGAGCACCATGAAGGTGTCGGTTTGGTTGAGACCCATCGGATCGAGGCCGATTTCGTCGGCGCCGGCGCGCGAAACGATTTCCCGGATTTCGGGAATATTCGCGAGCAGCGCCTGCTGCACCCGCGTGTCGATCGCCAGCGTTTCGTCAAGACCGATCGAAGGCAGTTTCTCAAGTTGCATAATGAGATCGCCCTCGTCCATCGTCGGCATGAAGCTTTTGCCGAGCAGCATGAAGGCGCCGACCGCGGCGCCCAGCGCAATCAGCGCGGCCATCACGAACTTGCGGCTCTGGCTCAAGGCGCTGGCGAGCACGCGGTCGTAAATCGCAGCGCATTTGCGCACCAGCCAAGGCTCGGCATGCGCCTTGCGCTGGATCAGGAAGGAGGCGAGCACGGGCACCACGCTGAGCGACAGGATCAGCGACGCCGACAGCGCGAACACGATGGTCAGCGCCACCGGCCCGAACATCTTTCCTTCGAGCCCCTCCAGCGTCAGCAGCGGCAGGAACACGATAATGATGATGGCGATGCCGGACGCGACGGGCGTCGCGACGTCTCGCGCCGCCCTGAAAATCAGGTTCAGCGTCGGCAGGCCCTTTTGCCCGTGGGCGAACTGGCTCTCGATGTTCTCCACCACCACCACGGCCGCATCGACGAGCATGCCGATCGCGATCGCGAGTCCGCCCAGGCTCATCAGATTGGCGGACAGCCCGACGCTGTGCATGAGGATGAAGGTCGCGAGCGCCGACAGCGGCAGCATCAGGGCCACCACGATAGCGGCGCGCAGGTTGCCGAGAAAGGCCAGCAACAGCAGCACGACCAGCACGATGGCTTCGACCAGGGCTTTGGATACGGTGCCGACGGCGCGGTCGACCAGATTGCTGCGATCGTAGAAGGTCTCGATCGTGACGCCCTTGGGCAGGGTCGGCGCGATTTCCGAGAGCTTGGCCTTGACGCCTTCCACCACGCTTTGTGCATTGGCGCCGCGCAGCCCCAGCACCAGGCCTTCCACCGCTTCGCCCCGACCGTTGCGGGTGACGACGCCGTAGCGCGTCAGCGCGCCGTAGCGCACCTCGGCGACATCGCCGACGCGGACGATCTGCCCGCCGCGATTGCCGAGCACGATGGCGCGAACGTCGTCGAGCGTGCGAACCGCGCCCTCGGCGCGCACCAGCAAGGATTCCTCGCCGTCGTTGAGCCGCCCGGCGCCGTCGTTGCGATTGTTCTGTTCCAGCACGCGCTGCAGATCGCCCAGCGCCAGGCCGCGCGCCGCCAGCAAGCGCGGGTTGGGGACGACCTCGAAGCTGCGGACCTCGCCGCCCAGACTGTTCACGTCGGCAACGCCCGGGATGGTGCGCAGCTGCGGCCGGATCACCCAGTCGAGCAAGGTGCGCTTCTCGGTCAGGGACAGATCGCCCTCGATCGTGAACATGAACATTTCGCCCAGCGGCGTCGTAATCGGCGCCATGCCGCCGCTGATACCGGCGGGCAGGTTGTCCATCGCCGCCGCCAGGCGCTCGCTGACTTGCTGGCGCGCCCAGTAGATGTCGGTGCCGTCGGCGAAGTCGATGGTGATGTCGGTCAAGGCGTATTTGGACGTCGAGCGCATCAGCTTCTGATGCGGAATGCCCAGCATCTCCTGCTCGACCGGCACCGCCAGTCGCGTTTCGACTTCCTCCGGCGTCATGCCCGGCGCCTTCAGGATGATCTTGACCTGGGTGCTCGACACGTCGGGAAAGGCGTCGATCGGCAGATTGAGGAAGGCATAGACGCCGGCGCCGACCAGCAAGCCGGTCAGCACCAGCACCAGCAGGCGCTGGGTCAGCGAAAATCGGATCAGGCCGGCCAGCATTACTGTCGGCCCACCCCGGCCATCAGCGCCTTCAGCGCCGAGGCGCCCTTGACGACGATGCGACTCTGCGCGTCCAGGCCTTCGACCTGAACGCTATTGCCGCCCTGCGCAAGGACGCGGACGGTGCGCGCCTCGACACGCAGCTCGCGCGTGTCCTCCTTCAGGACGACGAAGATGATTTCCTTGTTGTCATGGCGCGCCAGCGCGGCCGCCGGCACCGAAATGCGGCGCGGCTCGGCAGCCCCCGCCAGCACGACCTCGACCATCTGTCCGGGGCGCAGGTTCTCCGCACCCTGGCGCACCTCCGCACGCAGCAGGACGGTCTGACTGGCGGGATCGATCGCGCGGCCGATGGCCAGCAGGCGCGCTTCCGTGTCGCCCTGGGCCAGCCGCAGCGTCGCGCCCGGCTTCAGGGTGGCGGCCAGCTCGACCGGCGCCTGGATTTCAAGCCACAGCGGCGACAGGCGGGCGATGCGATAAATCAGCGCCGCGCTGTCGACGCGCTCGCCGGTCTGCACGCCCTGTTCGAGAACCACGCCGTCTATGGGCGCCGCCAGTTGCAAAGGGCCGCCCAGCTTGCCCGGCGTCACGCCCGCCAGACCCAGCCCCTGCCGGCGCTCGCTGGCCAGCGCCGCGGCCTGCGCGGCAGCAGCCCGGGTCGCCTGCAGACGCGACTCCGGAATCAGTCCTTCGCTGAAAAGCGTTTCATCGCGCTTCAGATTCTGCGAGAGCAATTGCGCCTGGCTCGACGACTGCAACACATCCCGCTGCAACTCCAGCGCCTGCGGGCTGGCCAGGCGGGCCAGCAGTTGGCCGCGCTTGACGCTATCGCCGGGCGCCACCGCGAGCATTTCGATCATGCCGCCGACCGGCGCGGCAACGACGCGAACCTGGTCGTTGGGCACCAGCACCCGGGCAGGGAAACGGCCGCCCTGAATATTGCCCAGATCGGCAATGGCTGCGGTTTCAATGCCGAGCGACTTCACCTGCGCGGCTTGCAGCACCAGCGGCTCGGCCAGTGCCGGCGCCACCAGGAGCAGCATCGAGGCCGCGGCCAGGGCCAGCTTTGCGGCAATCTGAGATGTGTTTTCTTGCATGGGCAGGGTTCGCAATTTATTCACTCCGCAACCATAGTTCCTCAAAATTAAGAAAGCCTTAAGAAGGATATCAAGAAGATCCACGTGGCATTTCCATTGTCCGAGAGCGGAAGCCGGCAGTCTTTGTCATTTGTCATTGAAACCGCTGTTCACAGCCGAACGCCGGCCCGCCGCCCGACCCGGCGCCGCGTCTCGTGGTAAAATCCGCCCTGTCCTAGGGGAGTAGCCGCCTCAGCAAGAGGAGCCGAACGTCAACAGACTTGGTCGCAAGACCATGGCGTCGGCAGCATCGGGAAGGTTTGAAAAGCCGCCGCGCACGCACGCAGCCGCTTGTTCGGAGCTTCCGGCCTGGCGAGACCTATGACTTGGATGTCCGTCAGCGTGGGGCTGGCGCAGGACAGCCGAGTCATATGTCGTCTGCGCCGGCCCCTCGGGAATCTCATGGAAGCTCTATTCGCATCGTTCAGCATGGTCGCCCTTGCTGAAATGGGTGACAAAACCCAACTCCTGTCCTTTCTTCTCGCCTCCCGTTTTTCGGGCAGGCATTGGCCCATCATCGCCGGCATCTTCTGCGCCACGATCGCCAATCACTTCCTCGCCGCCGGCCTCGGCGACTGGGTCGCGGCCAATGTCAGCGGCAGCGTGATGCGCTGGGTGCTGGGTCTGGCCTTCCTCGGCTTTGCCGCCTGGGCGCTGATCCCCGATACGCTGGACGCTGAGGAGAAGCCGGACAGGTTCGGCCCTTTCCTGACCACGCTGATCGCCTTCTTCATCGCCGAGATCGGCGACAAGACCCAATTCGCCACGGTAGCGCTGGGTGCCCAGTACGCCAATCTGGGTCAGGTGGTGGTCGGCACCACGCTCGGCATGATGGCCGCCAACGTGCCCGCCGTGCTGCTGGGCGAACGCCTGGCGCGCTACATTCCGCTCGCCAAGATGCGCTTCGTCGCAGCGGCGCTGTTCGCCATTTTCGGCGCCATGGTGCTGGTGGGCGTCAATTTCGGCCTGGGGCTCGGCAGCGCCTAGGGCATTGATGCGGCAATTCCGGTTTTCCGGATTTCCACGCCCGCTGCGGCTATCCTGCAGACAGATGCGGCGGCGCGTCGATACCCGGGCCGCCGCAATCCAAACGCAGACAACGCCAGGACCAACCTCGTCAGGAGTTAAAGCCGCATGATTCAGGCCGCCTCACTCACCGATAATGCCTTCGATGAAAAGCGCCAGTCTGTACGGCGCCCGCTGTTTTGCAAGGTGCGATTGATTTTTGCCCGCGAGTCGGTGGGTGGGCGAGCGCTCGACATCAGCACCGGCGGGCTGGCCGTGGTCGCGGACATCAATCCGCCGACTGGGGAAACCTGCACCGCCAGCTTCCCGCTTCCCGCGCCGGACGGAACATCGCAGGAGTTGACGCTGCAGGCGACGGTCCTGCACACCGTGCTGACCCATGAAGGCTTCCGCCTCGGGCTCAGGTTCATGCACGCCGACGAGCAGGCGCAGCGCCTGCTGAAACGCTTTGTGGGCGGCTAGGCCGGCGCCTTCAGCAGGGTTTCGATTTCCGCATGCAGGCTGGCGAAATCGGGCTCACCCAGGTAGCGCTTGACGATATTGCCCTGCTTGTCGACGAGGAAGGTCGTCGGGGTCAGGCGAATGTCGCCAAAAGCCTTGGCGGCACTGCCATCGGCATCGTGGACGATCTTGAAGGGCAGACCGTTCTTGAGGGCATAGGCGGAAATGAAGCCCGGCGTATCGTAGTCCATGGCGATCGCCACCGTCTCGTAGCCCTGCGCCGCATACTGCTTGTGCGTTGCAATCAGCGCCGGCATTTCGTGGATGCAGGTGGTGCAACTGGTCGCCCAAAAGTTAACCAATACCACCTTGCCGCGCAGGCCATTCAGTTCCAGCTTTTCGCCCTGGTAGGTCGTCAGCGACAGTGCAGGCACGGTCGACTTTTGTGCGACAATGAAATACGCGCAAAGGGCGATCACAACAAGGAATACGCCCAGTGCCGCCTTGAGTTTTCCGTTCATGAGAGCACGCTTGGATGGATGGTGGACGACAGGCAGACCCATTGTCCGGGTTTTGGCCAGCGCTGTCACCTGACAGGGTGTTGAAAAACGTAACGCGGACATGAGGGTGCCGGCAAGGCGGCAGGCGCAATGTACCGCGCTGCATGAGAATTGTGAGCGCAGGGTATACCGCGTAACGCAGCAGATGGGGGGCGCCGCAGTTTTGCGGCACACTGAAAATATCAGAGGAGAGGCTGTGAAAATAGACCTACGCAAGATTTACCGCTTTACGCCGATGGACCATGTGCCCGGCGCCCCACTGCCCAGCGGCGGCGACATCTACTACGAATGCACGATCTGCAACGGCGTGATCAGCTCCGTGCCGCGCATCGCTTCCGCCTGCGAATGCGGCAATCTGACCGGCAACGGCGGCGAAGCCGTCATCAAGGAAGCCGACAAGGTCAATCCGGTCCGCGGCAAGCTCAAATAGGATTTTAGACAGGAAATACGGGGGCGCCATGCGCCCCCTTTTGATTCAGTGCGTGAGTTAAACCCCCAGCAACGCGAAGCAGTTCGCCATCTCGACACACCTCTCCTCGTGCTGGCAGGCGCGGGCAGCGGCAAGACCGGCGTCATTACGCACAAGATCGCCTACCTCGTGCGCGAGTGCAATATCGCCTCGCAGAATATCGCCGCCATCACCTTCACCAACAAGGCGGCGCGCGAGATGCACGAGCGCGTCGAAAAGCTGCTCGGCAGCAATGCCGCCAACGGCCTGACCGTCAGCACCTTCCACTCGCTCGGCGCGCGCCTCTTGCGCCAGGAAGCCAAGCACTGCGGCTTGAAGCCCGGCTTTTCGATTCTCGACGCGGCCGACACCACGGCACTGTTCCAGGACATCCTCGGCAGCACCGCCGACAAGGGCCATGTGCGCGCCGTGCAGACGCGCATCTCGCTGTGGAAGAACGCGCTGCTCGACCCGGAGGCCGCCGCCAAGGCCGCAACCGACGAACTCGAACATGGCGCGGCCAAATGCTATGCCGAATACCAGCGCACGCTGCAGGCTTATCAAGCCGTCGATTTTGACGACCTCATTCGCGTCCCGGTGGTGCTGTTCGAGAACAACCCCGACGTACTGTCGCGTTGGCAGAACCGCCTGCGCCATCTGCTCGTCGACGAATACCAGGACACCAACACCTGCCAGTACCGGCTGATGAAACTGCTGGCCGGACCGCGCGCTTCCTTCACGGCGGTGGGCGACGACGACCAGTCGATCTACGCCTGGCGCGGCGCCGACATCGAGAATATCCGCGCGCTGCAGACCGACTACCCGACCCTGAAAGTCATCAAGCTGGAGCAGAACTATCGTTCGACCACGCGCATCCTGCAGGCCGCCAACAGCCTGATCGCGCACAATCCCAAGGTCTTCGACAAGCGCCTGTGGTCGGACAACGGCCACGGTGCCGAGATCAGCGTCAATGTCTGCCGCGACGGCGACCAGGAAGCCGAATGGGTAGCGACGCGACTGCTCACGCACAAGTTCGAGCACCGCGGCAAGTGGAGCAATTACGCGATCCTGTATCGCGGCAACCATCAGGCGCGCGCTTTTGAAGCAGCGCTGCGCAACCAGCGCATTCCCTACCAGCTCTCCGGCGGTCAATCGTTTTTCGAGCGCAGCGAGATCAAGGACGTGATCAGCTATCTGCGCATGCTCGCCAACAGCGATGAAGATCCGGCTTTCATCCGCTCGATCACCACGCCCCGCCGCGGCATCGGCGGCGCCACGCTCGAGGCGCTGGGCACTTACGCCGGTCAGCGTCATATCAGCCTCTTTGCCGCCGCCTGCGAAGCTGGCGCCGAGCAGCATGTCGCCGCCAAGGCGCTCGCCTCGGTGCGCGAGTTCTGCGATTTCATCAATCGCATGGAATGGCGCGCGCAGAAAGAGCCGGCCTCGGTCGTGCTCAACGATCTCCTGCGCGCCATCGGCTACGAAACGTGGCTGTTCGAGAACGCCGAGCCCAAGGAGGCCGAAAGCAAGTGGGCCAATGTGCAGGACTTCGTCGGCTGGCTGGGCAGAAAGGGCGACGAGGAAGGCAAGACGCTGATCGAGCTGACGCAGACCATCGCGCTGATCACCATGCTCGACAAGCAGGATCAGGAGCAGGATGCGGTTCAGCTCGCCACGCTGCACGCCTCCAAGGGTCTGGAGTTCCACCATGTGTTTCTCGTCGGCATCGAGGAAGGCATGCTGCCGCATCGCGAATCGCTGGACCCGGTCAAGCTCGAGGAGGAGCGCCGTCTCATGTACGTCGGCATCACTCGCGCGCGCAACAGCCTGACGCTGACACATTGCGAAAAGCGCAAGCAGGGCAAGGAGTGGCGCGACTGCGAACCCTCGCGCTTCATCGGCGAGATGGGCAGCGACGTCAAGCTCAACAATCCGCGCACCGCCACCACGGTCGGCCAGGAGGAAGGCCGGGCGCGCCTGGCGCGTTTCAAGGAGCTGCTGGCCTCGAAGGGTTAGCGATGCTCATGCCCGGCTTCCAGGGCTGGCGGACATGAAAAAGCCGGCGCAAGCGCCGGCTTTTTGCTGCGTGCAATGCAGCTTACTTCATCATGAAGTCGATGGCCTTGCTCAGCTCTTCCTCGGTCGCGTCGCCTACCCCACCCTTGGGCGGCATCGCATTCTTGCCCTTGACGGCGCTGGCGGCCAGCGCCTTGAGATTGCCGCCGAGGCGTGCGCTCCAGGCGGCCTTGTCATGCGCCTTGGGTGCGCCCATCACGCCGGCACCGTGGCAGGCAACGCAGGCGGAGTTGAACAGCTCTTCGCCGCTACGCTTGCCGGCATTCGCCGTTGCGGCCGCAGCCGATTCGGTTGCCACGCTCGCGACAGGCGCGATACGTTCGTCAGCCGCAGAATCCTCGCTCGGAGCCGTTGATTTGGAGAAGCCGACGCCAATGGCGACCAGCAGCAGAAAACCGGCAACGACCAGAAATATGATTTGCAGGCTGCTCAGGCCTTCTTTCGATTTTTGTGGGGCTGACATGGGGTTAGGGTTCCTTGAAAGCGTTTCGAATTTGTACTGGGGCAGCTAAACCGGGACGATTATATCGACTTCGCGAATAAATACAGTGAATAAACCCGCCCTGGTTGATCCCGATCAATGCGTGTTGGACTCCTCGCCACAAAACCGCTATCCTTCACGCCTTCGCGCCCGTAGCTCAGCTGGATAGAGTATTGCCCTCCGAAGGCAAGGGTCGGACGTTCGAATCGTCTCGGGCGCGCCAAACATGATGAGGGGTTGATTCCTTGCGGATCAACCCCTTTTTCTTTGGGCCTCAAGCCGAACGATTAGTCGTTTCCTGCCGCGCGCCCTGGTGACTGCGACCCGATGCAGGGGCATATCGACAGGTATCCCCGACCGTGAATCCCGGGTGCTTCCCGACGCCAGACATTGACCGCGCACTTGTTGTGCGCCTATCCTGAAGGGTCGCTATGCACCCTGCATGACATGGGCGCCCGTTCGGGGCAGACGTTGAAAAACCTGCCATCGGACCTCAGGCGCCACCCGCAATGGAAAGGAAAGCGCGAATGGAAGACCCCATACACCCGCTGGCCGAACTCTTCAGCCAACTCGGGCTGGACAGCGACCACCCGTCCATCGATGGCTTCATTGCCGGACATGCGCCGCTGGATGAGTCGGTCAAGCTCGATCAGGCGCCATTCTGGACGCCGCAGCAGGCGCAGTTTCTGGGCGAGGCCTTGCGCGAAGACGCCGACTGGGCGCCCATCGTCGATCAGCTCAACGTGCTGCTGCGCAAACGCTAGCGCTATTGCGGATAGCTGAGTTCGAGATCGGTATCGAGGCCGCTGACCTGCTCCAGCACTTCCTCGACCAACTCCACATCGCTGTCGGACCAGATCGCATCGGGACTGGACGAGGTGGTGGTCAGGGGCGCGATATCGAAATCGACGAAGTTGTCGCCGATTTTCAGTACCCGTATGCCGGAAGGATGTTCGACAAACTCCCAATCGTCGGGAATATCGAGTTCGGCGCGAATCACTACGGTCAGCTTTCTCATGCGAGTCTCCGGTTCATGCGTCTACTTTATCCATGACTGGGCGGAATACAAGACCAAGTGGCGCACTCAGTTCAAATTGATGCGTTAATGTCGCCATGCCGCTGCAGCGGCGAACAGCAAGAAGGAGATGATCATGAGAATACCCCTGACCTATATCCTGCTGGCCGGCTTGACGATAGCCCTGTCCGCACCCGCCTTCGCCGACAAGCCCGCATGGGCCGGCGGCAAGCAGAGCGGCGACGACCACGGCGGCCATGGCAAAGGCAAGAAGGGCGGCAAGCCCGACCGATACGAGGAAGGACACGGCGGCGATGTGAATATCAATATCGGCGCGTATTTCGGCGGCCCGCAACGCCAGGCCGTGCATGACTACTACGGCCCGGACGTACGCGCCGGGCACTGCCCGCCTGGCCTGGCCAAGAAAAACAATGGCTGCCTGCCGCCCGGCCAGGCCAGGAAATGGGCCATGGGTCAGCCGCTCACCGTGGCCTACTATCCGGTGCCGGCAACGCTGATTGCCCGCCTGGGGCCGCCTCCCGCAGGCCACAAATATGTGCGTGTCGCTTCCGACATTCTGCTGATTGCGGTGGGCACCAGCATGGTGGTCGACGCCATCCAGGACCTGGGCGGCCTCTGATACCTTGCTACCCCGCAGCAACGGCCCGCGCAAGCGGGCCGTTTTGTTTTGTCCTCCCTTGCTTTGCCCCTCCCCGGCATGGCTAGCCGGGAAGCTTCGCCTTTTCCTGCAATCGCTGCACGAACCTGTCGAAATCAATGATGGTGCGCCGATGTGTGCCCTCGCCGATCAGCCCGGCCTCATCCCTGCACGAGACCTTGTAGCTCAGCGTCCGGCCTTCAATCGCAACGAGCTCGACTTCGGCAGTGATGGTCATGCCTATGGGCGTCGCCGCCATGTGGCTGATATCCACATGGGTGCCCACCGTGCGTTGCCCGGGAGAAAGGAGCGGCCGCAGCCCCATGATGCAAGTCTGCTCGATAAAGGCAATCATCATGGCCGTTGCCAGCACAGGTGGCATATCCCGGAAGCCCGGCCAGGCGCTGTCGAGTTGCGGCACGCTATGCCTTGGTTCGACCCGCAGTTGTTCGCTGTGGCGATGGCCAACAACAAGAGAGGGATTGCCGCTCATCGCTTTCCTATCCGCATATTGACGGGCCAAACGATCGGGCGCTTGGTGTCCGGGTCACCCCAAATGCCCGAAACATCCCTGGCAAATGTCTGGAGCACATCTTCGCGGCCGGCCTCTCGCGCGCCTCTCACGGCTGACCATGTGGAAAGATAGCCCAGGAACTCGCTCAGGTTCCACTCCTGCTGAATGTGGAACGGAGGCGCAGACAGCTCCTCGAATGGAAAGGCCATGGTCGCGTAGGCGCTATCGACCAGCTTGCGTTGCGGCGGCCAGTAGGGGCCGATTTCATCCCGATAGAACCGATGGAAGCGGCTATCGAGAAGGTGCTCCAGTTTGAGCACACCATAGCCGATCAAAGCCAGGACGGCACCGGGCTTGCCGACCCTGCGGACTTCTCCATGGAAGACAGGAAGATCAAACCAATGCGCCGCCTGCGCCGCGACAATCAGGCTTGCGCTGCTATCGGCCACCGGAAGCTTTTCGGCCGGCGCGCATCGGTAGCTGAGGTTCTCGCCTTGAAGCGCATTTGCGATCTGGTCGGCACTCGGGTCGATGCCGACAACCCTATTGAAGTGTCTGGCAAGAAGACATGCTAGCTGTCCGTTCCCGCAACCGACGTCCACCGCCAAGCGCGTATCTGGCGCCACCGAGGCCAGAAAAGCGGCTAGCTGGGGCGGATACGCCGGCCGAAAGCGCGCATAGGCCAGACCGCCGTCTGCAAACCAGTTCCTTGGCGATGAGTCACTTGGCATCTGCCTTGCCCCCTTTGCGTTTTCTCGTCTTGACCGCCGTCAGCCGGGCGGAAAACCCTTCGCGTTCGAGCGCCGTGGCGGTCGCTTCCAGCGCATGAAGCAGGGGATGGCCGATTTCATCCTCAAGACGAGCAATTGCCTTGAATGTCGCATCCCAGTGCCCGGTGAGCTTGCCGACCAATGTGCGGCCTTCCTTGGTGAGCTGAATCCCGCTCTTGCGCCCATCGTCAACTGCGTTCCGCTGGATCAGGCCGTCAGCCTCAAGCAGCGCCACGGTTTGGCTAATGGCGCCCTGGGTCAGATGAGTCCGCGCCGTGATGTCCGTTACCGTGTCGGCCCCGGCGCCCAACGCTCGCAGCACGGGGGTATACCGTGCGCGATAGTTGAGGTTCATGGCGCGGTAATGTTCCTCCGCGCCTTGCTCGACAAGTTCGCCGACGTAGCGGAGCAGTTCGCCCAGCCCGGGTTTCTCTTTGGATTTCACGCCCGGATAATACATTAGCGCTAATCCATTATTCAAGCGATAGCCCTGCTTTCCTTGCTGAAAAATCTCTTGACGGGTGTTCAAACGTACACCACAATAAGTGTACGTTTGAACACCCGGAGTGAATCATGGCTGAGAACGAAAAAGACCGGGATTACCTCGGGCGCCTGCAGGACTACTACGTCGACAGCAAGCGCATTCCCTCGCTGCAGCGCGTCTGCGAGCTAATGGGCTTCGCTTCCAAGACGGCGGCCAAGAAGTTGCTGCTGCGCCTGGAGGGCGAAGGTTTCGTCGAGCGCACGCCCGACGACGACGCCTGGATGCCGGGCTCGCGTTTCTTTGAGCGCGCGCTGGCCGACAGCAAGGTGCCGGCGGGCATGCCGGTCGCCGCCGAGAACGGCGCCGAGCCCTTCATGCTCGACGATTACGTCGTCAAGACGCCGTCGCGCACGGTGATGATCCCGGTCAAGGGCGACTCGATGATAGATGCCGGTATCCACAGCGGCGACATCGCCGTGGTCGAGCGCGGCACCGGCGCCAGCAAGGGCGACTTCGTTGTCGCCATCGTCGACAATGAATTCACGCTCAAGGAGCTCGGCCTGGAAGGCAGCCGCTTCGTCCTGATTCCGCACAACCCGGCCTATCCGGTGATACGGCCGCAGGGCGAGCTGGAAATCTTCGGCGTCATGGTGGGCCTGGTCAGGCGCTATTCGCACTGATCGCCACTGAGCATGATGGATTTCAGCCCGCTCTTTCCTGCACACCCCTCCGCATGGACGCCGTCCCTCTCGCCACCGTGCTCGCCCGCTCCGACATCTGGCGCGGCGACCGCTTTGCCGATGCTGCGCTACCGGCGGTGGCAAGCGGATTTGCGGCGCTGGATCGCGAACTGCCGGGCGGAGGCTGGCCGCGCGGCGCGCTGACCGAACTGCTCTGCGACGGCGGAGGGCAAGGCGAACTTTCGCTGCTGCTGCCGGCCTGCAAGCAACTCTGCGCCGATGATGGCTGGCTGATCCTGATCGCGCCGCCGCATCCTTTGCATGCCGGCGCGCTGGCCGCCGCCGGCATGCCGCTCGAACGCCTGCTGGTCGTCGAGCAGGGACGCGACAAGAAAGAACTGAATGCACTGTGGGCCGCCGAACAGGCGCTGAACAGTGACGCCCCCGCCGCCGTTCTGTGCTGGAGCATGCAGGCCGACAGCAAATCGGTGCGGCGCCTGCAACTCGCGGCAGCGGCGGGCCACACCGCCGCTTTTCTGCTGCGTCCGACCCGGGCGACGCATGAATCCTCATCGGCCGTGCTGCGCCTCCGTGTGCAGGCCCAGGCAGAACATGGCGGCACGCTGGCTGTCGACATTCTCAAGCGGCGCGGACCGCCGCTGACGGCTTCGCTGCATCTGGAATTACCGCGCCCCGCTGCATGGAAATCGCATGGGCGCCCACATCACACAACATCGTTCACGCATGGAACCCCTCTGGCTCGCCCTGCATCTGCCGCAACTGTCGCTCGACATCCATCCGGCCTTGCCGCCGGGTAAGGCCGTCGTCGAACAGAATCGCATCCTCGCTTGCGACGTCGCCGCGCTGCAGGCCGGCGTGCGGCCCTGGATGAAGCCGGCGCTGGCGCGTTCGCTCCTGCCCGATATCGCCATCCTGCCGCGCGACGTCGAGGCCGAACAGGCCTTGCTCGACACGCTGGCCTGCTGGGCCGGCACCTGGACGCCGCGCATCCGGGTGGTGCCGCATACCGGCCTGCTCCTGGAAATCGCTTCCTGCCTGCGCCTCTTCGGCGGCTTCGAGCATCTGCACGACGCCATCGTCACCGGCCTGAACGCGCAGGGTTACGTCGTGCGCAGCGCGGCGGCGCCGGTGGCGCAGGGCGCGCTGTGGCTGACCCTGGCTGGAGAAAGCGGCATGCGCTTCGATCGCGCCGCAATGTCGCGATCGCTCGACAGCCTCTCCCTCTCCGCGCTCGGCAGCGAGCTGCCGGCCGAGTGCATCACGCGGCTCAACAGCTTCGGCCTCAGCACCTTGGGCGAGGCGCGCCGCCTGCCGCACTCGGCATTGACGCGGCGCATCGGCGCAGCGGTGATGCGGGAGCTGGCCCGCGCCTACGGCGAAGTGCCCGATCTGCGCGAGGAGTTTGCATTCCCCGCCCGCTTCGATTTACGGCTTGAGTTGCCGGTGCCCGTAGACAATGCGGAAGCGCTGCTCTTCGCCAGCCGGCGCCTGGTGCAGGCGCTCGCCGGATGGCTGACGGCGCGCCAGGGCGGAGTGCGCGAATGCAGCTTGATGCTCGAACATCGCAAGCGCGAGGCGACGCTCATGCCCTTGGGCTTTGCCGAAATCCTGCGCGACGGCGCGCGCATCGAAGCCATCCTGCGCGAACGCCTGCCGCGCCTCGAACTGGCGACGCAGGTCGAGGCGTTGCGCCTCGTCGCCGACAATGTGCTGGCCCTGCCCGGACACAGCCAGCCCTTGTTCGGGAAAGACGGCGCCCAGGCCGCCGCCATGCCGGCCCTGATCGAGCGCTTGCGCGCACGCCTCGGCGAGGCCGCCGTGCACGGCTATGCGCCGATTGCCGACCACAGGCCCGAATGCGTGAGCGCGCATGCGGCGCAGGGAAAGAACGGCAGTGCCGGAATCGTCCCGGCCGCACGCCCCCTGTATCTGCTCAACGCCCCGCAGACCTTGCCCGAACGCCATGGCCGGCCGCACCACCGCAACGAACCGCTGCTCCTGCTCGCCGGCCCCGAGCGCATCGAGTCGGGCTGGTGGGATGCGGGCGAAAGCAATAGCGACGGCCGCCCCAGCGGCGACATGCGTCGCGACTACTTCGTCGCGCTGGCGCCGGACCAGCGCTGGCTGTGGATCTACCGCGAATGCCGCGCCGACTTCGACAAAGGCGGCGGCTGGTTTCTGCACGGCTACTTCTCGTGAAGACGGAGCTGCCGGCGCAACTCCCCGACTACGCCGAGCTGCATTGCCTCAGCAACTTCAGCTTTCTGCGCGGCGCCTCGCATTCGCGCGAGCTCATTGCCCGCGCCATCAGCCTTGGCTATCGTGCGCTGGCGATTACCGACGAATGCTCGGTCGCCGGGGTCGTGCGCGCCTTCGAGGCCGTGCGCGAAGCGAAAACCGGGAACCCCGATCTCGACTTCAAGCTGATTGTCGGCACCGAAATCACGCTCAACGACGGCATGAGACTGGTGCTGCTGGCGACGGATCGCGACGGCTACGGCAACATGACGGCGCTGATCACGCTCGGCCGCCGCAATGCGGAAAAAGGGCAGTACCGCCTCAGCCGCAACGACCTGGCCTGGGGTTGCAAGGGCTGCATTGCGCTATGGATCGCCGGGCGCGACGCGCAGGAGGAGGATGGCCGCTGGCTGGCGGAAAGATTTCCCGGCGAGGCCTGGATCGCCTTCGAGCGCCATCTCGATGCCGACGATGCCGAACGCCTGGCGCATCTGCGCAGGTTCGAAGAAGCCTGCGGCCTGCCGCTGGTGGCCGCCGGCGATGTGCACATGCACGGCCGCGAATGCCGGCCGCTGCAGGACATGCTGACGGCGCTGCGCCACAACACCACGCTCGATCAGGCCGGTCATTTGCTGTTCCCCAACGGCGAACGCCACCTGCGCACGCGCCTGCAACTGGCGCGGCTGTATCCGGACGACCTGCTCGCCGAGACGGTGCGTATTGCCGCGCTGTGCAAATTTTCGCTCACGGAATTGCGCTACGAGTATCCGGAAGAGGTCGTTCCCAGAGGCATGACGCCGGGCGAATATCTGCGGCAGGAAACTCTTCAGGGCCTGGCCGAAAGGTATCCGCAGGGCGTGCCGGAAAAAGTCGCCACGCAGATCGAGACGGAATTGGCGCTGATCGCCCAGGTCGAATACGAGGCCTATTTCCTGACCGTCTACGACATCGTCAAATTCGCGCGCAGCCGCGGCATTCTCTGCCAGGGCCGCGGTTCGGCCGCCAACTCCGCCGTGTGCTATGCGCTCGGCATTACCGCCGTCGACCCGACGCGCGCCAACCTGCTGTTCGGTCGCTTTGTCTCGGTCGAGCGCGGCGAGCCGCCGGACATCGACGTCGATTTCGAGCACCAGCGGCGCGAGGAGGTCATCCAGTATGTGTTCGAAAAGTACGGCCGTTCGCGCACCGCGCTGGTCGCCACCGTCATCGGCTATCGCAGCCGCTCCGCCCTGCGCGACGCGGGCCGCGCGCTGGGCATCGATGCCGACAAGCTGAACGCGCTGACTGCCTCGCTGGCCTGGTGGGACACGCCGGCGCAGTGGCCGGAACGCTTCGCCGAAGTCGGCCTCGACCCGCAAAGTCCGCGCATTCAAAAATGGCTGGCGCTCGCGCCGCAATTGAAGGGCATGCCGCGCCACTTGTCGCAGCACGTCGGCGGCTTCGTCATCAGCCGCGGCCGGCTCGACCGGCTCGTGCCGATCGAGAATGCTGCCATGGCCGACCGCAATGTCATCCAGTGGGACAAGGACGACATCGACATCCTAGGTCTCATGAAAGTCGATGTGCTGGCGCTGGGCATGCTGACGGCCATCCGCAAATCGCTGGACTGGGTTTCGTGGCAGCGCAAGGAGCAATTGCTGTTTCACAATATTCCCAAGGAAGATTCCCGGGTCTACGACATGATCTGCAAGGCCGATACGGTGGGCGTGTTCCAGATCGAATCGCGCGCGCAGATGTCCATGCTGCCACGCCTCTTGCCGCGCAGCTACTACGACCTCGTGGTCCAGGTCGCCATCGTGCGGCCCGGCCCCATCCAGGGCGACATGGTGCATCCCTATCTGCAGCGCCGTGAATTGCAACGGCGCATCAAGGATTACACGCCGGACGACCTGCGCCCCGAGCTGGCAACGGCGCTCAGCCGCACGCTGGGCATTCCCATCTTTCAGGAGCAGGTGATGCAGATCGCCATGATCGCCGCCGACTTTACCGCGGGCGAGGCCGATGAATTGCGCCGCTCCATGGCCGCCTGGAAACGCAAGGGCGGCATCGGCAAGTTCCGGGACAAGCTCAGGGACGGCATGCTGAAGAACGACTACAGCGAGGCTTTCTTCGAACGCATCTATCACCAGATGGAAGGCTTCGGCGATTACGGATTTCCCGAATCGCACGCGGCCAGCTTCGCCTTGCTCGTGTACGACTCGGCCTGGCTCAAGCGCCACTACCCCGAGGCCTTTCTGGTCGGCATGCTGAATTCGCTGCCCATGGGCTTCTATTCGGCATCGCAGTTGTTGCAGGATGCACGCCGTCATCGCGTCGATGTGCGTCCGGTGGATGTGGCGCACAGCGATTGGGAAAGCACGCTGGAAGCCGACGCAGGGCATGCGCGGGATACACCCGCTGTCCGATTGGGTCTGCATCGGGTCGGCGGCCTCAGTGTCGATGCGGGGCAGCGTGTTGTTGCGGCGAGAAGGCAACAGGCTTTTCGCGACGTCGCCGATCTCTCGGCGCGCGCCGGGCTGCAACGCAAGGATCTCGATGCGCTGGTCGCCGCCAGTGCGCTGTCCGGCTTGAGCGGGCACAGGCGGCAGGCGGCCTGGGCCAGCGCCGCGGTGCCGGTGCAAGGCGACCTGCTGAGCGCGCTCCCCATGCGCGAGGAACAGCCCGCGCTGCCCGCGCCCAGCGAAGCCGAGGATATCGTCGCCGACTACGCCAGCATGAGCCTGACGCTGGGACGTCATCCCATGGCCTTGCTGCGCCAGCCTCTGAACCGGCATCGCTATCTGTCGGCCGCCGCTCTGCGCGCCTTGCCCGACAGGCAGCTGGCGCGCTGCGCCGGCCTCGTCACCGGACGTCAGCGCCCGGGCACAGCCACCGGCGTCGTCTTCGTCACGCTGGAGGACGAAACCGGCATGACCAATGTGATCGTGCATGCAGAACTGGTCGAACGCCAGCACAAGGAGTTGCTCGGCGCGCAACTGCTGGGGGTGCGCGGCGTCGTCCAGCACGCCAGCGACGGCGATGTCGTGCATGTACTGGCCCAGTATCTGGTCGATCACAGCGAGCTCCTGGGCAGTCTCAGCATCAGCAGCCGCGACTTTCAGTAAGGCGCTTCGGCGGCCCGGCGCGACGCCCGGCAAGGCCGGCCGCGTAAGGGTTTGTAAAGGCGTCAGCGGCTCGCGGCGGCATGCGTTTTTAGGGACATGGGGCCGGTTGCCCCGTGGAGAACGCGATGAAAAATATACTCTTGGCTTCCATGCTTCTGGCAGGTGCGCTGGGCACTGCAAGCGCACGGGCCGATGATGCGGTCATCGGCGCCGTCATCGGCGGCGGCCTGGGCGGCCTGATCGGCAATTCGGTCGGCGGTCGCAACGGCGCCGTCGTGGGCGGAATCGTCGGCGCCGTCGCCGGCGCTGCCCTGACCGACAATAATGACGGCTATCGTCGCGGCAACGCCCGCTACGGCAATGCCCGCTACGTCAATGCAGGCTATGGTGCACCGGCTTACTACGCGCGTCCGGAGCCCGTGTATTACGCCGCGCCGCCGGCTTACGCGCCGCCTGTCGCGGCCCCCGTGTATTACCGGCCCGCGCCCTATCCGCGCCCGGACTGGGAGTACCGCCATCATGAGGATCGCTACTGGCGCTAGTCACAGCGCCCGGAGCGGGCTTCCTGAACGGCATTGAAATTTCTTCAAACGGACAGGGAACGTAAGGCTTTGTATCCTGCGTCAGCCGAACGACAGCTCGTGCGTTTCTGCAGGCAGGGGCATATTGTTTCCCAGGAGGAAGACATGAAAAAACTACTCTTCACATCCATGCTGCTCGGCGGCTTGTGCGGGGCAGGTCTTGCCCAGGCCCAGGCGGTCGTCGGTGGCGCCGTGGTCGTGGGTGACAGGCACAGCAACGTCGGCATCTACTATCAGCAGCCGCCTGCCTACATGCCGGTCTACTATCCGCGCCCGCGGCCGGTGTATTACGCCCAGCCGGTGTATTACGGTTCTCCGGCCTACTATCCGCGCGACTATCGCTGGTACGGCCCGCCCCGCAGGCACCACCACCATCACGATCGCTATTACGACAGGTACGGATACTGATCCGCCCGGGCGGCGCCTCCGCCATGCGGCCCTCGTCCGCCGCGCATGAGGGCGCCGCCTAGTCCTCCCGATTCGCCAGGCTGGCTTCGGTCAGATCGATTTCGCGCACCAGACTCCGCAGCACATCGTCGTCAATGCCGTGCGTCAGGCGCTGGCGATACAACTCGTCCCGCTCCGCGCTCAGCGCCTTGAGACGCAGGCTGCGCGTGACGTCGGCCAGCCGCGAGCGGTCGCTGCTGCTGTCGCCGGACGCGTCACCGTAGCTGAGCCTGCGCCGATAGAGATCGAGCAGGTAGGCGCTGGCCTCCGAGCGCAGGGCATCGAGTTCGGCATTGCCCGTGGTGCGCGTACCCAGGACCTCGATGGTCCGCACTGCCGCCTCGGCGGCGGCGATGCGCGCCGCCGCGGTTCGCTTGTGCATTGCAACCGGAGACATTCCCAGCGTCAGCCCTCGCGCAAGCAGCGGCAGGCAGATGCTGGCACCCGCCAGCGACAGAAGAATGACGGCCATGGACAGGAAAATGGCCGCATCCCGGGCCGGAAACGGGCTGTGGTCCGGCAGGAAAAACGGCAACGTGAGAATGCCGGCCAGGGTGATGGCGCCGCGTACGCCGGCCGCAGCCGTCACGATCAGCAGGCGCCAAGACGGCATGTCGCGCGACGCGCCGCGCCATCCGGAAAACAGAACTACCGCCCTGAACATCAGCCATACCCAGACGTAGCGCAGCACCCACAATGCGATCGTTATGGCAATGGCATACAGACCGAGATGCCATGCGCTATGCACATGCAGCGAGGCTGCCACTTCGGGCAGGCGGGCGAGCATGCGCGGCAACTGCTCGCCGAGCAGGACAAAGATGATGCCGTTCAGCACCAGTTGCACCGTGTCCCAGACGGCGGCGCGCTGCATGCGCGTGGCCGCCATGCGCCGCCCCGACAGCTCGCTGTAGTGCATGGCAATCCCGGCCACCGCCGCGGACAGAATGCCGGACACACCGATGCGCTCGGCCACCAGATAGGCGGCAAAGGGAATCAGCAGACTGATGAGTATCTGGATGCCGGGCTCCTCGCCGGCGCGCTTCACCAGTTGCTGGTTCAGCCAGCCTATGCTCCACGGCACAAGCACGCCGACCACCACGCCGCCGCCGCCGACGAACAGGAAGCTCAGCGCCGCATGGCCGAACGAGAAGCCGCCGGTCAGCACCGCCGCGACGGCAAAGCTGAAGCACACCAGGCCGGTCGCGTCGTTGAGCAGGGCTTCGCCTTCAAGAATGTGCATCAGCCGCGAGGGCAAAGGGGCGTTGGCCGTGACGGTGGCGACCGCCACCGGATCGGTCGGCGACAGAATCGCGGCCAGGGCGAAAGCGACGGCCAGCGGCATGGCCGGAACCAGCCAGTCGATGAAGTAGCCGAGGCCGATGACGGTAAACACCACCAGCCCGATGGCCAGCGTCAGAATAGAGCCCCAGTCGCTGAAGAAGGCGCCCTTGGGGATGCGCCAGCCGTCGAGAAAAAGCAGTGGCGGAATGAAGAGCAGCAAGAACAGGTGGGAATCGAAATTGACGCCCAGGCCGAACATCGACAACACGGCGCCGATACCGATCTGCAGCAGCGGCAGCGGTATTCTCCCCGGCAGCAGCCGCGCCACGAACGCGCTCACGACCACGGCGAGGAAGAATGTCAGGATCATGGTCACGATGTGCATGCAAAGCTCCGACCGGCGCGCGGCAAACGGCGGTAAAGATAATGCATGCGAGTTTACTCCGGCGACGAAAGCCTTGAAACGCGGAAATGGCAAGGCCCGCACAACGGCGGGCCTTGCCATTTCGGGAGGGCCGGGCGGCGCTTCGACGTCAGCCCGCGTCGCCACCCGACACATAGCCGCGCTCGCCGCGCAGATAGCGCAGCAGCCACTGCAACAGCGCCAGCGCATCGCCGAGTTCCATGAAGCCGGGCAGCGTGCCTTCGGCGAAGAGTGGCATGCCGTTCAGTTTTGCGTTGAGGACCAGCCCGTCGAAACTTGCCGTGGGTATGTATCCGGCAGGAATGTGGAAGGCATTGCCGTTGAGCACGGCGTTCATGACGTGCCCGAGAAACTGGAACTCCGGCGTGCGCATGTCCAGCATGTCGTGGCGCTGCATGAGGGCGCCGACCGTCACCAGACTGTTGCCGACGAGGATGCGCAGGCAGTCGTTCTTGCCCTGCGCCGGCGGGCGGCTGAATTCGATGGACGGAGCGCCCGCCTTGTCGGGGCGTTCGGCCTTCTCGGCGACGATATTGCCGCCGGATGCCGTCTCGACCAGACGCAGCTTGCGGTGACGGACAAGCTTGTCGAAACTGGCTGCGCCCGCCGCGCCGCTTTCGACGGACTTGTCGACGGCGGGTATCGTCAGCGCAAGCATGCTCAGCAGCTCCTCGATCATGTCGGCCGCAAGAAACGATGCGCTCTGGCTGTTGGGATAGGTCATCGTTGACTCCTGTTCTTTGAAATACCCGCTGCCGGAGCGGCGGGGCTCGGTCCGCTGATTCATTGAAGCATACAGTCCGACGGCCTGCCATCTCGCGTGGACGGCGGCATGCAGGATGGGTACGCGCACCCTGCGCAGTATTTCCGCTTGCGTGCGCTTCGGCTGTAGGACATGTCCGCGTCCTCGGCTCGGCGGCGGCGCGCATACGGCACAGCCTTGACATGCGCGCGCGAATCGCCTAACTTCAGCCGCATGGTAGCGCTCGATCAACTCGTCAGCATCTTCTTCGCCCGCCAGGTCGCAATGGCCGGGCTGCGCGCGCACGCGCTCCGACTGACGGACATGACCACCTGCCAGCCGGACGCAGATACTTAAGCCCGGCGATACCACCCTCCTCCATTAGCGCAACTCCTTATCGCCGGGCCTAAGCCAGGCGCGATAGCGGCCGGCCGTTTATCGGCCCGGCTGCGCTTTTGGAAGAACGACATGCACACCCAGACGCATCTGCGCGGCCGCTCCACGACCGCCGCCATGGGCCTGACCCATGCCCGCGGGCACAGGCGCCGACCGACACCAACGACACAACGCCGGGCGCGCCGCCGCCATGCGACGCGCTATACCTTGCCCGGACGCTTCACGCTGGCGGCAGCCGGCGCATGCGCAGCCGCGCTGCTGCTCGCATCGGAACTGCCATGGATCTGAGCCGCGACTTCATCAAGGCCAAACGGCCCTGCACCGACGGCTTCCGCTGGTTCCTGCGCACCCACCAGAACGGCGGCAACTATCAGGCGCTGCTCGACGCGCTGGTACGCGACGGTCGCATCAATGACGCCTGCTGGCTGCTGGATCAGTTCGGCCCGACCGACGCCGTGCTGCGCGTGGACAGCCTCGATGCCGAAGCGATTGTCTTCGCCGGCACCATCGAGGTGCGCGGCGGCATCGAGGCCGGCGCCCTGATCCGCAGCGGCCGCGATCTCGTCGCCGGCGGCGGCATTCGTTGCGACGGCGACATCGTTGTCGGCGCAGATCTGCGCAGCGACGGCGGTGTCCGCTGCGACGGCCGCCTCGATGTGAGTGGCGATGCGCGCGTCGCCTGGGGCATCGAAGTCGAAGCAGCGCTCAGTTGCGGCGGCGATCTGCGCGCCGAATGGGATCTGCGCTGCAAGGGCGCAATGCGCGTGGACGGCAACATCCATGTCGGCCGGGAGCTGATAGCCGGTGCCGGCATGCGCTGCGGAAAAAGCCTGTTCGTCGGCGGCGACATCGCCTGCCTAGGCGACCTGAAGGCTGGCAACGGCATTCAGGCCGGCGCCGGCATCGCTTGCAACGGCCATCTGGAAGCCGGCTGGGGTATCCGGGCGCGCGACGACATCCGCGCCCTGGGCGCCATCAAGGCCGGCGAAAGCCTGTACAGCGGCGCCGAACTGCAAGCCGGCGAAGGCTACGGCATTTATGCCGGCCTGATCGTCCAGCTCGAAGCCTGGGAAGCCAGCGCGCGCGTCTGCGCCCGCACGCCGCCGGCGCGGCTCATGAGCGGGTGGTGGGCCGGCCCGCAACCCTGCTGAATCCTGTTCCCTTACCTGCCTCTTTTCCTGACTGGAGTTATTTCATGCACAGCCTGCTGATTCCTTTTCCCGTTCCGCCATGGCATGCCGACGCCACCGAACTGCGCATCGATGTCGATCTCGATCACTCGGGCATCGACAAAGAGCTGAAAGCGCTGCATGCCAGACTCCATCGTCTGGGCGATCCGCTCTACAACCTGTCCATCCTCCTGATCAACTATCGCGGACTGACTTTCCGCTACCGCGAAGCCGACGGCGAACATTACGTTTATGTCGAAGACCGCCAACACGGCTGCCTTGCCGGCTATGTCGTATTCAACCGCCTGATCGAACTCGACCGCCGCGCCGACCCCTTTCTGCGCGCGCCGCACGCCCGATTTGCGCTGGCATACCAGCGCCTCGGTATCGCCGGCGTCATCTATCGCTGGTGGCTCGATGCGGGCAACTGCCTGCTCAGCGGCGCGCGTCAATCGACCGGTGCCAACGCGCTCTGGCACAAGCTGAGCAGTCACTACCCGCTCGCCTATGTCGATCTACGCAACAAGCGTCTCAGCTATCTGGATCGACAGGTCAGCGTAACGCGCCGTCAGGACCTGCATACGCGCATGCTCATGCTGGGCCGGGGCTGCAGCCTGGAACAACTGGCCGGGCAGACCGGCATGCTGGATGCGGAAGAGCTGACGCTGAAGCCGCTGCCCGTGGCCATCGCCGCATTTGCAAACTGGGTGAAACAACGCGTCGGAGGCGGCTGAAAACGCCGCTGGGCGCTCGACTCAGGAAATGCTCAGCGTATCCACTTCCGCCGCAACCAGCGGACCAACTCGCGGATCGATGGAGAATTGCCGTTGCCATTGCGGCGGCATGTCCTCCATCGCCTTGCGCAACTCGTGAGGCATGCTGCGCTGAATGGCCCGGCCGAGCACTCGCGCTTCCTGCCGGTCGATCTCCGCGCGCGGGTTGTCCGGCATACGGCTCCAGTACAGCTTTTGCCAATACACCCGCCCCGGCGACGGCAGGCTGACCGGGACGCAATAGTCGCCGACGAGCGCCAGCGCCGGCTGCGCCGAGCGCGTCAGATAGTGCAGATTGGACATGAAACAGTGGCGCTTCAACAAGGCCTCGTAGGGCAGTTTCACGCGGTCCTTGAGGTAGCGCGAGTAATCGGCGATCTCGAAATGCACATGCAGACGGGAATTCTTCGTCTTGATGCACTTATTGAGAAAAGCGAGCTGCGCATCGGACAAGGCGGCATGCTCGGGCAAGGCAAGATCGAGATCGGGCGCGGCCGGCGCATGTTCCGGCGCCCGCACGCCCAGCTCGTTCAACCACAGCAGATAGGCGAGCTGCCCGATCAGCACCGCGCCTGAAGTAAAGAGACCGAGATTGAAACTGCTGACCAGGGGCTCTTCGAGCTGGCGCGCCATGCTGTAGAAACCCGTTGCGCGCAGGCGCTCCAGCGCCGCCGGCATCCAGGTCGCGGCATGGAAAACCGCATCCGCATCCTCGGCGGCCTGCGAGCCCGGCGGCCCCAGCTTGCGCAGACGAACGTCCCCGGACAGGACGGCAACTTCGCGATAGAGAAACTTCTCCCCGTACACCGACTTCTTCAGGGTGCGCCCAGGCTTGCCGAAGGGCAGCTCAAGATAGCTGCGCGCCTTGGCGCCGCAATCCCGGTAAAGTCGCAACGCTTGGGGTGCAAGTGCCTGTGCCATGTATCGAGGCCTTCAAGTCAGAACGGCACGCAGGCCTCTGGGGTGACTGAAACCGTAACCATACCAGTCATTGAAAGCACATGCTCCATCGCCCGGTCCTGTTGCCGGAATATTCGCTCCCTGCCTGGCTCGCGCTCCCTAAGACATGACGGCCCAGCCCGGCAGCGGCGGCCTTGTCTGAATCAGAACTCCGAGTGCAGCCGAACGGCGAACATGTTGACCGGCCCGCGATCCGCGTTGTAAGCGGGGTTCTGGATGTACTGCCAATCAAAGGAAAGCTGGCTGCTCCTGGCGACGGACCAGCTATAGAATGTCTCGAAAATCGTCTCGGGACGATAGTTCAGCTTTCCGTCGCCAAGAAAGAACCCCATACCGCCGCTGGCCAGATAGTCGCGGTGCGCCCTGGACAGACCGTTTCTGGCAATGCCGAGGCCCACCTTGTCCATGCCTCGCCCCCAGGACCCTCCCTTGACCAGGATACCGCCGGAGATCGATCTGTCGATTTCCGTGAAGGCATAGGTTTCGGTCTTGCCGTCGGCCAGACTGGCGCGCGCGAACATGCCGACATCGTTCGACAGCGCCTGCTCCAGATTGATGCCGAAGCCGACTTTCGACTGCTCGCCATACCGCACCTGATTGATGTCCGGAGTACCGCCGTTGATCGCCGCAAAATTCAGGGCATCCTGATAGCGGGACATCTTCGTTCGATTATGGAATGCCAGGAAACGCAGCTTGCCTGGCTGCCCGTTTATTTCGTGGGCATGCTCGACTTCGATTTGATCGCCGTAGTGCCGGAAGATGTCGGGGTCGAGCGCCAGCATGTTCGGCTCTTTCGGTTGGGCAAAACGGCCGATGCGGAATGCCCAGTCGTCGTGATACCACTCCAGCGCCGCGCCCCAGGAGTAACCACGCGCGTCGGCGGCGTAATCGTAGGAGCCGTGGGTCATCAGCGCCCAGTTCAGGAACTGCGTGCGAGGGTCGTGGTTGTACTCGTTGTTGTCGAAGATATCCAGCACCGACAGATTGCCGACGGTGAGCACCATGCGTTGTCTGGCGACCGAGCCCGCCAGTTGATTGGCCTCCGACGCCACGGCCTCGCGTTCACCCCCCTGATCCCAGGTTTGACGCAGGAACAGACGGGCGCGATAGAGCTTGAGCATCGGACCGGAGGTCCGCGCCATTTCACCATTGGTGAAGCCGGCCAGACCCGTAAGGCCGGAAAGGGGAACGCCCTGGGCCGCCTCCGGATTGAAATACAGCTCCCCGCCTACCCACGGGCGAATGCCCAGAGAGGCCGTCGCCGTAAACGAATAGCTTTTCTCCCGATCCTGAGAGAGGCTGTGGGCGTCCGAATAGGCAGCACTGAAGCTGTCTTTCCTTTGCCAGACATAGGTTGCCTGGAACTTGGCGTTCCAGTCTTCGTATTCCGGCTGTTCTGCCGCAAACGCTGCCATCGGCAAACTGCCGACAAATACGCACAGGCTGCCGAGCACAAAGCCCGACAGGCGCGAACTGATGCGAAAAGTCATGACCTCCCCTTATCCGGGCGTCGCAAAGCCCGGGGCCCGCATTCCAGGCCGGGTTGTTTTGAATGGGAAAACAGAGTGGCGATACTGAACCGCCGGAAACTGCTGCCCGCCATTATCGGGCAAGGGTAGCAGTCGAGGATGAAGCGATTGTTACCAAGCCTGCGGAAGCTTCGGTTCGGCAAACCAGCCGCCGGCGCCGCCATCCTCCGGGAGCGCCACATGCCATTACGGCACGTCTGCGCATCCCATCACAGACATTGTTACTGGATCCATACCCATACCGCAGCGTGGAAACACAAACAGGCCGTTGTGCATCAATTTGCTTGGCTGAGCAAACTGGCCAGCGCTAAGCCGGGAAGCATATCAGAACCGCTTGCCGAATCTTCAACCATAACCGCTTTCTCCGCAACACTACATCAATGATGTTTGGCTAAAGCCGGATATCGGTGTCCAACAGTCCTATGTCTCATCTAAATCTGGGGGATCACACTCCGTACCAGACCACGCACTGGAAGGAGGACACCGTTGATCACCATCCCTACAGCCAGTTACTCAAACTGGCTCAACAAAGTCCCGGAAGTTACTTTGTCGTTCTGGATCATCAAGATCATGTCCACCACAGTGGGCGAAACCGGAGCAGACTTCCTGGCGGTTAACGTTGGCTGGGGGGCAGGCGTCACAAGCGCTGTCATGGCAACCCTATTGGCGGCCGCCTTGTTTATTCAGCTGCGTGCTCGCCGCTATGTCCCTTGGATTTACTGGTTCACGGTGGTATTGGTCAGCATCGTCGGCACGCAGATCACCGACTTGCTGACTGATGGCCTTGGCGTGAGCCTGTATGTCAGCACCGCAGCATTTGCCGTGACGCTTGCCACAATTTTCTTCATTTGGTATCGCGCCGAACGCACGCTGTCCATTCACGACATCGTGACACGCCGTCGAGAACTGTTCTATTGGGCAGCCATTCTCTGCACATTTGCGCTGGGTACCGCTGCCGGCGATTTGGCGACCGAGGCATTGGGGCTGGGTTTTACCCGGGGCGCACTCGTCTTCGGAGCATTGATCGGTGCGACCTATGCCGCTTGGCGCTTTGGGGGCGGAGCGGTGCTGACCTTCTGGGTCGGGTACATCCTGACCCGGCCGTTCGGCGCATCACTCGGCGACTTGCTGACACAGGCCAAGACATACGGCGGCCTCGGCCTTGGCGCCATGCTAACCAGCGCCATTTTCCTCTCTGTGATCGTCATTCTGGTCGCCGTTGCGCAATTCGAAATGGATGCTGTGCGATCCAGTCAAGCAATCGAGTAATCCTCATATCGCCATCAAGGAGAAACCATGTCTGCCCAACACGCTAGTGTGCGCCCCTTCACCCTATTGTCTGTTTCGGCATTGTTAGCATTTACGGTCGGCTGTTCTAAGCCGGCTACTCCAGGTGCTGCAGGGACTGTTACTGCACCGGTCCAGAATGCCTTGTCGTCGCAGGGCATTAGTGTCTCTAAGCTCGGCGATCTATCAGCGTTTCGCAGCATCGCCAGCGATGTAGCCACCCTCGTGGATACAGGCGATCTGTCCGCAGCCAAAAACCGTATCAAGGATTTGGAGGTCGTCTGGGACGACGCCGAGGCCGGATTGAAACCCCGTGCCGCCGGTGACTGGCACCTGCTGGACAAAGCCATCGACAACGCACTGGGCGCACTGCGCGCCAATAAGCCGAACCAGGCAAGTTGCAAGACGGCAACGGCCGATCTGCTAAAAGCCTTCGATAGGCTACAAGGCAAGGTATGAGCAAAGGTTAAACACTATGCAAACATCGACCGAAAAAGCCCTGGCCAAAGTCCCCGAAGTTACGCTTGGTTTCTGGCTCATTAAGATTGCAGCCACTACGCTCGGCGAAACCGGCGGCGATGCCGTCTCAATGTCCATGAATCTGGGCTACCTTGTTGGCACAGGCATCTTCGCAGCAATCTTCCTGGTTGCCGTCGTCGCACAGATCAAGGCCAAATCATTCCAGCCCCCCCTGTACTGGGCCACCATCGTTGCCACCACCACGGTCGGCACAACGCTGGCCGACTTTGCAGATCGCTCGCTCGGAATCGGGTACGCTGGCGGTTCGAGCTTGTTGCTAGCCTTGCTGCTCGGTTCGCTGTTCGTCTGGCATCGAACGCTTGGCTCTGTGTCGGTGAATACGATCAACTCGCCCAAGGCGGAAGCCTTTTACTGGTTAACGATCATGTTCTCGCAGACGCTGGGGACAGCGTTGGGCGATTGGACAGCGGATACGGCAGGCTTGGGCTATACAGGTGCGGCCATGATGTTTACCGGCCTGCTTGTGTTGACCATGGTGGCCTACTACCGGACTGAAGTGTCTCGCACGCTGTTATTCTGGGCGGCATTTATCCTCACCCGCCCGCTAGGCGCCGTGGTCGGCGATTTTCTGGACAAACCACTTAGCTCGGGAGGCTTAGCCTTAAGCCGTTATTCGGCGTCGATTGCACTGCTGGCCTTCATGGTGGCTGCGATCCTACTATTCAGGCAGCGCGCGGCCCAGGCAGCGCACTGAGCAACGATCCACGGAGGGGAAATGCGGGTTCTGCTGGTCGAAGACGATCGCATGATCGGCGAGGAAATCCAGGGCGCATTGCGAGATGCATCCTACGCTGCCGACTGGGTAAAGGATGGGAAGACCGCGCTGACGACATTGGCTGGCCAGCACTATGACCTGGTGTTGCTCGATTTAGGCTTGCCCGGCAAGGATGGCCTTGAAGTGCTAACGGGCATTCGCGCAAAGGACGAATCGATTCCCTTACTCATCATTACTGCGCGGGATGGATTGAACGATCGCCTGCGCGGACTGGATGGGGGCGCTGACGACTATGTGACCAAGCCTTTTCAGATTGCGGAGCTGCTTGCCCGGATGCGCGCCGTGCTACGCCGCAGGGGAGGCACTGCCACACCTGTGCTCAGCAATGGCGTCGTATCTCTCGATCCGGCCACGAAAGAAGCCAGTGTCAACACCGGCCCCGCATTGCAACTATCCAACCGTGAGTTCTCGATGCTGCAAGCCCTGCTGGTTCGCCCAGGGGCGATTCTCTCCCGCAGAGAACTGGAGGATCGCATCTACGGCTGGGGGGAGGAAGTGGAGAGCAATGCCATCGACTTCCTGATTCACGCCCTTCGACGCAAATTGGGTAACGAAGTCATTAAAAACGTCAGGGGTGCCGGATGGATGGTCTCAAAAAGCGCCTGAATGAATCGCTTCAACTCAGACTGTCCATCGTCGTATCGCTGGCCATTCTTGTGGTGGCTATCGTTGCCGGCATCTTTTCGTTCTTGTCCGCCTTCGACGAAGCGCACGAATTGCAGGATGATGTTCTGCGCCAAGTGGCGCAGTTATTAAGTCAACAACGCCTGTCACCGCCGCAGTGGACCGCCGATGTCCGCCCCAAAGGAGCCGATGAAGAAGCGCGCGTAATCGTTCAGCCCTTGGGCGAGACCAATCCATCTCCATTAGGTGTGGATGAAGGCGGGACGCTTCCGCTACCCGTCACACTTCCAGAAGGGCTGCAAACGCTAATGGTCAATGGTGAGGCGTTCCGAATTCTGGTCAAAACTACGCTCACCGGTGAACGCATAGCCGTATCCCAGGAAGCCGGGCTCCGCAACGAAATTGCTCGCGATAGCGCGCTGCGCACTGTGACGCCTTTCCTGATCCTCGTACCGGTCTTGTTGCTGCTCGTCGCCAATCTGGTTCGCAAGATGTTCCGCCCCATTGCCGAACTCACCAAAGAAATTGACCAGCGTGCCGAGCAGGCGCTGCACCCTGTGGACGACCGATACCTCCCGATCGAAGTAAGGCCTTTCGCCGTGGCGATCAATCGGCTGCTTGCACGTGTAGAGGCATCGATGGAGTCTCAGCGGCAATTTGTCGCAGATGCAGCGCACGAACTACGGTCGCCACTAACGGCGCTCTCGCTACAAGCAGAACGGCTGGAGGAAGCAGAAATGTCTAGCTTGGCGAGCGAACGGCTCGTAGTTCTACGCCAGGGGATTGACCGGAGCCGGAATCTGTTGGATCAACTCCTGAGCTTTGCCAGAGCGCAGGCGGGGACCGAATCACCGAAGTCACCGATATCTATCCAAGGCATCTATCGACGTGTGCTGGAAGACCTCATGCCATTAGCCGACGCGAAACAAATCAATATTGGAATCGAGGGAGAACAAGACGCCGAAATTCCGGTGAACGAATTGGACATGATTACGCTGATTAAAAACCTGGTCGATAACGCCATCCGCTACACACCAAAAGGTGGCCGTATCGATCTGGTGTTGAATATCGCCGATAGTGAGATCGCACTGCGCATTAGAGATTCCGGAGCGGGTATCCCACTATCGGAACGAGATAGAGTGTTTGATCCTTTCTATAGAATTCTCGGCTCTAACGAACTCGGTTCAGGCTTGGGGCTCTCGATCGTGAAAACGATCTGTACGCGAATTGGAATGGATATCCAACTCGCCTATACCGACGAGGCAACCCAAACCGGCTTGGAGGTATGTATGCGCATGACAAAGCCAGAGCCGGTAATCCAGTCAAACGTAGCAAGTTAGGAGACTCGACATGACCAGCGCCAACGCCTGGATTCACTGGGCACTATTGTCTGCAGTTTTTGCGGCACTTACCGCAATCTTTGCGAAGGTTGGTATCCAAGGCGTGGACTCCGACTTGGCCACGCTAATCCGTACTGCAGTAGTGATCGTGGCCTTATCGATCTTTGTTGCCGCCACAGGGAAATGGAGTAATCCGTTTGGCCTGTCCACCAAGACCTGGGGCTTCCTGCTGCTCTCCGGTCTGGCGACCGGCGCATCCTGGGTTTGCTACTTTCGCGCACTCAAGCTCGGCGATGCCGCCAAGGTTGCGCCGATCGACAAGCTCAGTCTGGTGTTGGTCGCCGTTTTCGCATTTGCGTTTCTGGGAGAACGGCCATCCTTGCGAGACTGGACTGGTATCGCAATGGTAGCGGCCGGCGTTCTTTTGCTGGCGTTACGGCGATAGTGCAGATCGCGGGTCGGACACCTAGGCACCAGGAATGGGGCATATCTGTGTCACGTGATTTCGGAAGCACACCCTCGTCCCGTCACTTGCTGCACGGCCTCAATCTTGAACTCTTCCGGATATCGCTTATTACTCACTTCCCCCCCCGTTGATTGCCTGATATTTAGGCTGCGGAGTATTTAGCCATTCCGGGGCGATTCAGGCTGACGATAGATGATGAGTGGGAAACCATTTCTCAGCGTCTGCGAGAACAATTCGCTGTCTGCGTCCCCACGAAGGGAATTTCCGACCCGGACGTTCAAGCCGTTGTGGCTGCCTGGTTAAAGCGCTAAAAACCTTACCCTAAAATCTGATTAACGTCTCCGACCAAGAAGGTATTTCGAATGCCTGCTGCCGGTAAAGCCAAAGGGAAGAACCTTCTTGCCAAGAAGAGAAAGCTACAACGCGAATTTCTTGAGCAAGCCAAAGCCGAAGGACTATCCGCCGCAGAGGTAACTGAGCGCGCGGGTATCTTCCCGAAGAACGCAAAGCTGAAGGTCGTGAAGTGGCCGAAGTTATAAGATTGGAAATCCAATGTCAGAGTCTAGGTTTCAGTCTCGAACCGCGCATAGCGCCAAGCCAGGCTAGGCATGGCAAGCAGGTTAAGTACGGTAGATGTAAGGAGCCCGCCCAGAATCACCAGGGCCATCGGTCCCTCAATCTCCCGCCCTGGATCACCGCTCCCAAGTGCGAGTGGCAGCAGCCCCAGACCCGTTGCCAACGCCGTCATCATGATGGGGACCAAACGTTCAGAGGCGCCTTCCCAGGCCGTCTGTGCAGTCCATTCCATGCCGTCGATCACGACCAGGTATTCGTAATGAGACAGCAGCATTACGGAGTTCCGTAGTGTGATCCCGAATAGTGTGACAAAGCCGACCGTGGAACCCAAGGTCAGATTGCCGCCGGTGAGCATGACTGCGATCAACCCGCCCGTCATCGCGAACGGCAAGTTGAGCAGTACCAAGCCTACATTCCGTAGCCTGCGCAGCACGATCCACAACATCAACACTATCGCAGCAGCAGCGACCAACGAATGAATGATGAGGTCGCGCGTAGCTGCAGCCTGTGCCTCCGCCGCGCCGCTGAATTCGACGTAATAGCCCGGAGCAGGCGGCATATCCTGGGCGATGCGGCGTTTTGCTTCGACGACAAATGAGCCGACATCCCGGCCCTGCACATTGCTCGTGATGGCCTGAACACGACGTGCGCCCACATGAAGCACTGCATAACGTCCCGACGTCGCAAAAACGTCCGCTAGCTGGTCTAGGCGAACGTATACCCCGGCGTGGTTTTTCACCGTCATGGCCATCACATCCGCAATGCTTCGACGTTCCTGGGGCGCTTGTATGACATTGACGTTGAACACCCGATTCCCGTCATAGACCTGGCCGACGACTGTGCCCTGAAAGGCGGTCTGAATAGCCTCCAACACCTCTACGGGCGCGAAGCCCCAGCGCGACAATGCCTCAGGCCTCAGCCTCACGCCGATTTCCGGCGTACCTGGTGGAGACTGGATCTGGACATCCGTAGCGCCGGAAACCTGTCCAAGTATGGATGCCACCTGCCGGGCTTTGGCATCCAGGGTATCCAAATCCTGGCCATACACATTGATCACGACAGCCGCCGTATAGCCCGAAAGGGTTTCCTCAACACGCTCCGTCAGGAAGGTCTTAACCGCAAAGTTGATTCCGGGTAGATCTTTGAGTGCATCACGAATCGACTCTTCGGCCTTTTCAACTTCCTCGCCGGTCGAAACAGACTTCAAATCAACATCGAACTCGCTGTAATGGGTGCCCCAGGTGTCGTCGCTTTTTTCGGCGCGGCCCGTACGCTGCGCGGTGAGACGCACAAATGGCAATTGCTTCAGCCGCTCGGATATCAGTTGGCCGACGCGTAATGACTCTTGCAGCGAGGTTCCCGGCACCGAGGAAATATGCAGGATGTAGTGCCCTTCCTTGAGCTCCGGCAAAAAATTGCTGCTCAAGAATGGAAGCGAGGCAATGGTAACGAAAGCCAATAGCGCCACGCCGGCAATCGACCATCGAAAGTGCGTCTCGACGTGCTGAAGCCCTTTCTGGTAATGGCGCTTCAGCCGCCTCGCAAGCGGCGACTCATGCTCGGGCAGATCCCCGCGAGGCAGCAAGATCATGCATAAGGCGGGTGTCACGGTGACAGCCACGACCAGCGAAGCCAGCGTTGCCAGCAAATAGGCACCGGCCAAGGGCGCAAACAGGCGGCCGCCCAAACCTGGGAGCGTCAGCACCGGAAGAAATACCAAGGCAATGGCCAGGGTGGCGTAAACCACTGCACTGCGTACCTCAAAGACGGCGCCGCTGATCACATCCAAAGCCGCACGTGGTTCAGCCGCCTTGTGATTTTTCTGCAGCCGTCGATAGACGTTCTCGACCACGATGATGGCATCGTCAACCAGAAGGCCGATGGCGATCGCCAACCCGCCCAAGGTCATGGTGTTCAGGCTGATATCAGACTCCACCATGATCGTCACAGCGGCGATCAGTGACAGAGGAATCGCCGATAGCGCGATCAACGAGGTGCGCCAGTTCGCCAGGAATAGCGCTACGACGATGACGACGAGCACAGCGCCGATCGCCAGCGAAACCTTGACGTTATGGGTGGCGACGGCAATGAAATTCGCCGGGCGGAACGTGTCGGCATGAAGGCTGATCTTTTCCGCCTCCAGCACTGGCCGCAAGTCCGTCAAGACGCGCTCAAGGGCTTCCGTCGTCGCCATCGTGTCGCCGCCATACTGTTCTGAAATCACGAGCTGAACGGCCGGCTGGCCGTCTTGCAGCGCTGCACCGATGGGAGCTTCCGGGGCTTCCCTTACGTTAGCCACATCGGCCAGGGTGAGATTGATACCGTCTCGCTGCCGCACCACGGTTTGCCCAAGCGTCTGTGCCCTGATCGATTGGCCGAAGGTTTGGATCACGATGCGCTGGTTGGCGTTGTCAATGAAGCCAGCACCGCGGACACCGGACGCGCGGCGGGCGGCATCCAGTACCTCGTTTAAGGACAAGCCGTATCTCAGCATTTGCTGACGCTTGAGTTGAATCTGCAGTTCCCGGGTATCGCCGCCGAACACCGACACCTTCGCCACACCGGGTACAGCCAGAAGTCGCGGCTTGACCAGCCAATCCGCAGCGGTGCGTACATCCATGAGTGAGCGAGATTCAGACGTCAAACCGATGGCCAACATCATGCTCACGGATGAAGTCAGCGGAGACAAGGTCGGCACCTGAACGCCCGTCGGTAACTGAGCGGCTAGGGCACTCAGCCGCTCGGCGAGGTTTTGTCGGTCGCGGTAGATATCGCTCTTCGGATCGAAGGTGGCCGTGATGACGGATAAGCCCTGTATCGATTGCGAACGCAGCGTCGCTATTCCCGGCACGCCGTTGATGGCGTTCTCGATGGGTTGCGTCACTAGCACTTCGACCTGCTCGGGCGCGAGCCCCATGGCCTCGGTCTGGATCGTCACTTGTGGTGGTGCGAACTCCGGAAAGACGTCGTATCGCGCCTTATCGAAGGCATAGAGGCCGTAGGTCGCCAACAGTACCATCAGGGCGACGACGGCACCACGGAAGCGCAGGCAAAAGCCTGTGACTGCTGCAACAGGTCCGGAAGCCCTTGAACGGCTCATCAGTCGTCACCGCTCATCTTGATTTGATTGCGCAGGTCTTCCGATAGCAGACTCTGCGCACCTTGCAAGACGGTGGGGAGATCGGGCACTGTGGCGAACCAGCCTTGCGAGGTCTGCTTCGCACCGACCAGCTCCCGTCGCTCGAAGCGATTCTCGGCAACGCTTTGGTAGAACCAGGGTTTGCCCTGCCACCACACGACGGCAGCATCCGGCAATACAACGCCGGCTTGTTCCGCACCCGTCGGCAACTCGGCGGACAAAGTCATGCCGGGAATGACGCCGTCGTCCTCGACCGTGTAGTAGTAGGCCATTCCCTGTACCTGGGGATCGGTCTGGGATGAAGCCGATACCAGCTTGGCGGGCAGCCAGTTCCTGTCGTCGCTGAACACCTTGACGGTTGCTGGCGGCGCGGTGAGACGAATACCGGACGGCGCTGCGACCCGAACCAAGACCTCTTTACCCTCCATCAGCCTCCGGAACAAGGGGCCGTTTTCGGCAATGGCTTTGCTCAGGACATTGCCCCATTTGCGCTGCGCGCTGGCCAAGGTCGCGGCGTATGTGACGTTGGCAGCCCGCGCGTTTGCCTCGTCCCCTCGCCAGACAGCCTCCGCCGCCTGCAGCGTTCTATCCGAGACATTGCGGTCATCGGCATGCAGGGTCTGGAGGCGCTGATACTCTTTACGGGAAGACTCAAGTACCGCCGCAGCTTTCTGCGCTTGGGCCTTTGCGGCAGCGATGCCACTGGCGACATCTGCCAAATCCTTAATCGGCAATGCAGTCGCAATTGCGGTAACGCCGGGGTCATAGTTGCCGATCTGCAGCTTCCGAGTTTCTATCCCGGCACGCTTCGCGGCATCGGCATCCAGCGCGACGCCAGGCTCGGCGTTCGTATGAGCTGCGGTAGGGGCTTCATTCTTTTCGTCCCCATCAATCGAACGTGCGAAATAGAAGACAGCAACGGCGATGCCGACACCGCCAATGACGAGTGCGAGCCTTGTTTTTTTCATGGTGTTTCTCCCAGGGCCCGAGCTTGGCTCAACGGCCGTTCATTCGCCTCGTCGACAAGCGGGCGGCGTAGCGCATCTTCCAAATGGCCCAAGGCGGTCTGCACCTGAACCAACGCATCAACGCGAGATTTTTCAGCGGCGGCGGCGAGGTATCTCGCGCTCAACCATTCAGTACGGTCGATCTGGCCGGCCTTGAATGCCGTAGTAGCCGTCCGTTCGCCGGCCAGTTGCTGCCGCGCGATGTCCTTGGCTGTTTCATACGTTTGGAGCCCGTGACGATAAGCGGCAATCGCCTGCTCAACCTCACCGATGGCCCTAGCTTGTACTGCATTGAAAGTGGCGGCCATTTGCTCTCGCTTGGCTTGCGCGACTGCAATCCCGCCCTGGTTCTGGTTCAACAGAGGCAATACCAGTGACAGGCCGATTGACCACTTGGTCGCACCTTCTTCCCAGGTGTAGCCGGGCCCGATCGATACGTCCGGATATTGCTTGGCGATCTCCAGTTGGAGCGCAGACTGGCTCGCTTCGTAATCAGCCAATGCAGCAAGCACGTCCGGGCGATTGAGTAAGGCCTGCCGGCGCGCTTCTGTTTCGGGCAACGTCTCTATTGAGGGGAGCCCCTCGAACGACGTAAATTCGATTACTACGCCTTCCAGCGCAGCCGCGCTGACACCGATCGAGGATGCCAGGCGAGCCCGCCCCTCCGCTTGCTGTTTCCTTGCCTCTGTCGAAAGAAGCCGTGCCTGATTGAGTGCGAGGCGGGCTTGGGTCAAATCAGGACGAGATATGTAGCCTGCCGTCAGGCGCTTGTCCATTGCGGCAACTAATTCTTCCTGAATGGATTGGAGTCGGTTGACGATCACGTCGCTTGGGTAGGCATTCAGCATGGACGCTCTTACGCGGCTGCGAACCTGCCAACGTACATCCGCTTCACGCCAGGCGGCAGCATTGAGGCGCTGCTGGCTTTCCTCGATGCGATAGCCACGCTTACCTGCGATTTCGATCGGTACCTCGAGCAAAAAACCATAAGTCCACGGCGACGTGCCGGCAGCGATATCCTGGTTCTTCTGAATGAGGCCAGAAGCGGGCGGATTTGGGCGCTGCCCCGCCAAGGTCATACCGGCTTCCGCACTACGTCGTTCAGCCGTGGCAACAGCCACATCCGGATTGAAGTGGGCGGCAAGCATCGCTAGGTAAGTAAATTGCCAAGCCGCAAGTGGCCAAGCGCTGACCGTATGGCCCAGTCCATCTTCGAGCGCCTGGCGCGCTTCGGCGCTATCAAGAGATCTCGCCTCGAAAGCTCGGTGTTGAGCAACCGGATCTATTGGTCGCGACTCGTATGTCGTACAAGCAGTCAGCGTGGCAACGCAGATGCTCGTCGCGCAAACCTTGATATAGCGGTTTCCTAGCAAGCAACCATATCGCATGGTTTCATTTGAAATGTAACGATCGTTACAGTATTATAGGGCACATGGATACTGGCAAGTGGCTACTTTTGACGTACAAGGTTCCCCCGGAGCCGGCCAAGAAGCGCATCGCCCTGTGGCGGCACCTGAAGAGTCTCGGCGCCGTCTATCTACAAAACGGTGTATGCCTTTTACCGCGCACGGATGAGCACGCACGCCAGCTCAAAATCATCGAGAAAGACATTCGAGAGATGGACGGTGAATCCGTCATTCTCGAAACCATCGCCTTGGATCGCGCTCAGGAAGAAAAGGTCGTCGCCCGTTTCCGCGCTGACCGAGATGCGGAATACAAAGAGTTCATTGAGCGCTGCGCTGGCCTGGAAGCTGAGTTGGCCAGGGAGGCAGCGGCAAACAACTTCTCGTACGCCGAGCTCGAAGAGAACGACATCGACCTCAAGAAACAACAGACTTGGCTAGAGAAGATTCGCAAACTCGATTTCTACGAAGCCACCTTGGCTGCAGAGGCCGAGAAGCAGCTCAAGCACTGTGAAGCGCTATTGGAAACCTACGCTCAACAAGTTTTTAACGCTCACGAAGAGAACAGGTAGAAGGCAGCTGGCTAGCACTCAAGAACCGCCAAATACAACCGAACTACACAAAGAAAAAGGCCCCACAGGGGCCTTTTTCTTGAGCGGAATAACTATGGAAGCATATCTGTGCCGCCATCTTTTGGAAGCATAACCGTGCCATTGCAGCACAGATATGCTTCCAGGCACAGCAATGAGCGGCCTTTGTTAAAACTGGTGGTGTAGTTTAACAGAAAACCAAACCCACATATCAGCAGTCTCTCAGCCCCGGTCGGAAGCCTTGAGACCCTCGCGCGATTCCGGGGAAGGATTTCGCGCAACCGCACATGCCCATGATTGTAAGTTCAGAGAGGCCGATTGGCACTCGCAGTTACCGCAACTGCCAGGGAATCTGGGGGCTGCAACTTGGCTTTCCTCTCGTTTGTCGCCGTAATGCCCGGCACGAACGACGAAAGGAAATGCCATGCAAACCGAACCCGCCTTCACCGAAACGGAGCTCGCACGTCGGTGGAACGTCAGCATCAAGACCCTGCAACGCTGGCGCAGCGAAGAACGCGGCCCGCCGTACATCAAGCTCTCAAAGGCCATCCGCTATCCAGTCGATGAGATCGTCACCTATGAGCAGGCGATCCGCCAGGGCATGGCCCACGAAGTGCCGCTGCCATCCTTGAACGAAGCGCAGCCCGTTGTCGAATCTCCCGCGCCCGCCGCCCCCGAACCAAAGCGGTACTACTTGAGCGAGGCCTTCGCACTCATCGCGCAGTACGGCAGTCTTGAAGCGGCCGAGGCCGCGCTGACGGAGGCGCGCAATGAAGCCCAAGGTTGATGCCAACAAGCAGGGCGTTGCGCCCAGCCCGGATGAGCCAGTCATCACGTATCCGGTCCTCGATAAAAACCAGTTGTCCTCGAGGTGGAATCTCTCACCCAAGACGCTGCAAAAGTGGCGCTCGGAAGGAATCGGCCCGCCCGCCTGGCACCTCAACAGATCTGTCCGTTACCTTCTGATGGAGGTTGAAGCCTTCGAGCGCAAGGCTCGGGTCACTTGGAAATCCCCTGCCGGACGCCCGTTGTCCGAATCATCTCCCACAGCACGTGAAGACGCCATCGAGCAGATGATGCTGAAGCGGCCGGAGCGCCGTGACCGGGTTTTCTACTCCGCCAAGGATGTGGTCGACATCACTGGCTTGCCCGGTTACTGGATTCACCAGAATCAGGAACGCCTGCGGCTCGGCATTCCTTTCTACCGAATCGCAAATGGTGACGTCATCCGCTTCAGCATCGAGGAGATCTTCCTCTGGGAGATGCATCACCTACGCCCATGTCGATACCCGGTCGACAGGGGCATTGATGTTAAAGAACAGCGGGGGCACCCACTTGCCGCCTGAGAGGAGAGGGGCGAGGTTGGCCGACGCACCTACAGGTCGAGAATTCTCGTCGTATGTTCCTATTTTTCGTCGAATTGTTGCTTTGGACGAAAATATGGAACATACTCTACCCATGCTCTCCAGTACCCACAATCAACGCGTCCTCGATCTGGCCAGCCAGAAGGGGCTACTGCGCGCCAGCGATCTGGACGCCATCAGTGCGCCTCGGGTCGTTCTGACGCGCCTGACCGCTGCGGGTCTACTGGAGAAGGTGGGGC
>JAGWTC010000023.1 GCA_028869135.1 Rhodocyclaceae bacterium | reverse complement strand
CTCGAGAAGAACACCATGGAGGCGGTCAACGACGTGCGCGACGCCGTCAGCCGCGTGCGCGCCGACCTGCCGGGCGATCTGCGCGATCCCATCATCTCCAAGATGGAGCTGTCGGGCCTGCCCATCCTCACCTACACCATCGCCTCGGACAAGATGGGCGACGAGGAGCTGTCCTGGTTCGTGGACAACACGATTTCGCGCCGCCTGCTCAACGTCAAGGGCGTTGGCGCTGTCGCCCGCGTCGGCGGCGTGACGCGCGAGATCCGCGTCGAACTGGATCCGCTGCGCCTGCAGGCGCTCAACGCCACCGCCGCGGACGTGTCGCGACAGCTGCGCCAGGTGCAGCGCGAAGCCTCCGGCGGTCGTACCGATATCGGCGATGCCGAACAATCCGTGCGCACGCTCGGCACGGTGCAGACCGCCGCCGAGCTTGCCGCCATGCAGATTCCGCTGTCCGACGGCCGCCGCATCCGCCTCGACCAAGTCGCCAACGTCACCGACACCGTGGGCGAGCAGCGCACGGCCGCCATTCTCAACGGCAAGCCGGTGGTCGGCTTCGAGATCACGCGCACGCGCGGCGCCGGCGAGGTCGAGGTCGCTCACGGCGTCGTCAAGGCGCTCGACGAACTGCGCCACGACCATCCGGAGATCGAGATTACCGAAGCGTTCAACTTCGTCGATCCGGTGACCGAGAACTACCACGGCTCGATGTACCTGCTCTACGAGGGCGCCGCGCTCGCCGTGCTGGTGGTGTGGCTGTTCCTGCGCGACTGGCGCGCCACCTTCGTCTCCGCCGCCGCCCTGCCGCTGTCGGTAATCCCGGCCTTCGGCTTCATGTATCTGTTCGGCTTCACGATCAACGTCGTGACGCTGCTGTCGCTGTCGCTGGTCATCGGCATTCTGGTCGACGATGCGATCGTGGAAATCGAGAACATCATGCGCCACTTGCGCATGGGCAAGACGCCGTATCAGGCGGCCATGGAAGCGGCCGACGAAATCGGACTGGCCGTGATCGCAACGACCTTCACGCTGATCGCCGTGTTCCTGCCGACCGCCTTCATGAGCGGCGTGCCGGGCAAGTTCTTCGTCCAGTTCGGCTGGACCGCCGCCATCGCCGTATTCTTCTCGCTGGTGGTGGCACGCATGCTGACGCCCATGATGGCTGCCTACATCCTCAAGGCCACCGGCGCCGAACACAAGGAGCCGGGCTGGATGGCGATGTACATGCGCTGGGTGCAGGCCTGTCTGCATCACCGTGTGCGCACAACGCTGGCGGCGCTGGGCTTCCTCATCGTGTCCTTTGTGCTGGTCGGCTTCCTGCCCACGGGCTTCATTCCGCCCGACGATCTCTCGCAAACGCAGGTCACGCTGACGCTGCCGCCGGGCAGCAACTTCAAGCAGACGCATGCGGCCGCCGAAGAGGCGCGTCACATCGTCGAGAAGAACCCCTACATCAAGCTGATCTACACGGCGATCGGCGGCGGCAACGCCGGCGGCGATCCCTTTGCGCCGGCCGGTGCCGCCCAGGTCAACAAGGCGGTGCTGACCATCAATATGACCCATCGCAGCGAGCGCGGCGGCGTCAGCAAGCAGCAGGTCGAGGCGCAGTTGCGCAAGTCGCTGGAAGCGATTCCCGGCGTGCGCATCAAGGTCGGTCTCGGCGGCTCGAACGAAAAATACGTGCTGGTGCTGGCCGGCGACGACGGCAATGTGCTGTCCGAACATGCGCACCAGGTCGAGCGCGAGCTGCGCACCCTGCCCGGCATCGGCGGCGTGACTTCGTCGGCCAGCCTGGTGCGCCCGGAAATCATCGTGCGGCCCGATTTCGCCGAAGCCGCCAACCTCGGCGTCACCTCGGTGGCCATTGCCGACACGCTGCGCATTGCGACGAGCGGCGACTACGATCAGTTCCTGCCCAAGCTGAATCTGTCCGAGCGGCAGGTGCCCATCGTCGTCAAGCTGCCGCCTGAGGCGCGTACCGATCTCGCCCTGCTGTCTCGACTGACCGTGCCGGGCACGCGCGGGCCGGTGCAGCTCGCCAATATCGCCGCGCTGAATATCGACAGCGGCCCGGCCGAAATCAGCCGTTACGACCGCCAGCGCAATATCAACTTCGACATCGAGCTGAATCAGCAACCGCTGGGCGAAGTCGAGAAACAGGCCAAGGCGCTGCCGAGCCTGAAGAAGCTGCCGCCCGGCGTGATCCAGACCACCGTTGGCGACGCTGAGGCGATGGCGGAACTCTTCGCCAGCTTCGGTCTGGCCATGTTCACCGGCGTGCTCTGCATCTACATCGTGCTGGTACTGCTGTTCCACGACTTCGTGCAACCGGTGACGATTCTGGCGGCGCTGGTGCTGTCGATTCCGGGCGCCTTCTTCGCGCTCTTCGTCACGCACACGGCCTTGTCGATGCCGTCGATGATTGGCCTCATCATGCTCATGGGCATCGCCACCAAGAACTCGATCCTGCTGATCGAGTACGCCATCGTCGCGCGCCGCGATCGCGGCCTGAATCGCTGGGACGCCCTGCTCGATGCCTGCCACAAGCGGGCCCGCCCCATCATCATGACCACCATCGCCATGGCCGCCGGCATGATGCCGATCGCGCTGGGTCTGGGCGTCGATCCGAGCTTCCGCTCACCGATGGCCATCGTCGTCATCGGCGGCCTGATCACCTCGACCTTCCTGAGTCTGCTGGTGATCCCGGTGCTGTTCACCTATGTCGACGATCTGGTCCAGGGCATCCGCCGCAAGCTCAATCACCAGGGCCGCGCCCAGGCAGCCGAAGCCGACCAGGCTTGACAGGACAAAGGTCCCGCGCCCCGCCCGAGGCGCCGGACTGCAGGCTCAATCCAGCGAGATCGACTGCATGTGCTCCGGCACTTCCGCCGGCCAGCCGAGCTGCTCTTCGATATGCAGACGCATGGCGTCGGCCGCCGACGCTTCGCCGTGGGTGACGAACACGCGGCGCGGCTTGACCTTCGCGCTGCGCAGCCAGTCCAGCATCTCGACGTAGTCGGCGTGGCCGGACAGGCTATCGATATTGCGGACTTCGGCGCGGATGGGAATGTAGTCGCCGTGGATCTTCACTGCTTCTGCACCGGCCACCATGTCGGCGCCGCGCGTACCACCCGCCTGGAAACCGGCGAACAGGATGGTATTGCGCTCGTCCGGCCCGAAGGCCTTGATATGGTGCAGTACGCGGCCGCCGGTGGCCATACCGCTACCGGCGATGATCACCGCCGGCCCGTGAATCTTGTCGTTGAGGCGCCGCGATTCTTCCGGCGTGGCGACGGCATGCACGCCGGCGACGATCTCCTCGCATTGCTGCGGGCTCAGGCGATGGAATTCGTGATGCTTGAGATACACCCGGGTGGCGTCGATGGCCATCGGGCTGTTGAGGTAGACCGGCACATGCGTGGGCATACGCCCGGCCTGCTTGAGCTGGTGGATCAGGTACATCAGCGTCTGCGCGCGGCCAACGGCGAAGGACGGAATGATGACGATGCCGTGGCGCGCGAAGGTACGCTTGAACACGCCCTCGAGCACATCCAGTGGATCCTGCGTATCGTGGCGACGATTGCCGTAGGTCGACTCCACCACCAGATAATCGGCGCCTTCCAGCGGAGCCGGCGGATACAGCATGGCATCGTTAGGGCGGCCGACGTCGCCGCTGAAGAGAATCGAGCGCCCCTTGTGCTCGATGCGCACCGAGGCCGCGCCCAGCATGTGGCCGGCCGGCGTCAGGCGCAGGCTGATACCGTCGCCGCAATCCAGGTCTTCGCCAAAATCCACGGACGAAAAACGGCCCAGTGCCCGGAACGCATCCTGCTCCGTATAGAGTGGCAAGGCCGGCTTGTGCTTGGAGAAACCATGACGATTGGCGAACTCGGCCTCCTCCTCCTGCAGACGCCCGCTATCGGGCAAGAGCACGCCGCACAGCGCGTGCGTCGCCTTGGTGCTGAACACCGGCCCGTCGAAGCCGTCGCGCACCAGCACCGGCAGATAGCCGCTGTGGTCAAGATGAGCGTGGGTCAGAACGACGGCGTCGATGTCTTCCGGCCGGATCGGCAGCACGGCACGATTGCGCAAGCGCAGCTGCTTGTAACCCTGGAACAGGCCGCAATCGACGAGGATTTTCTTGCCGCCGACGCGGACCAGGTATTTGGAACCGGTGACCGTGCCGGCCGCGCCGAGGAATTGAACTTCCATGCTGTGCTCTTCTCCGTAAGTTCTCAGGAATGGCCTACCCGCTCATCATAACCCCGGCGCCACGCGCGCCCGTTGCGATTCATAACGAACGGAGAAGCGGTCTGAAATGCGGCGGCGACCCGGGGCGAAACCCGGCAAAAATCAACCTATTCACAAACCGGCTTTCTTTTCGTAGGATGCATGGCGGGGTCGCCATGCCAGGAACATAAAAACATCCCGGTGGCGCCCGGCCTTGATCGGAAACCAACATCGTTGTAGTTCGTATCGCCAGCATCATTTCTCAAGGGGGGAAACATGAGTGCCATTGCCGGACAGTTTGAAAAATCCAAGGGGCTGCTGAACGCGCTGGATGCGCTCGGCAATCGCAGGGCCTTTGTGTGCCTGCTGATCACGCTGGTCGGCGCGGGCCTCATGTTCGCCCTGACCTCCTTCATCACCGCCCGCTTCCTCATGAACGGACACAGCGGCGTCGCCGCCGTCCTGGGCTTCTGCGGCGGGCTGGTCGCCCTGCTGATCGGACTCACCGGCGCTTCCGCCACCGGCTTCATCCTCAATGCGCAGATGCAGCAGCGCGAGCAGCCGTCGATCAGCAACGCGCTGATGACCGCGCTGGTGACGCTGCCGCGACTGATCGGCGTTTATCTTCTGCTGCTTGCAATCCTGCTCGGCCTGGCGCTGGCCCTGCTCGTCCTGCTGCTGCTGTGCAAGATTCCCGGCCTCGGCCCGGTGCTGTACACGCTGGTGTTTCCGGTCGGCATTTTCGTTATGGGCGTTGCGCTGTACTCGGCCATCTACGTCACCGCGCTGACGGGCCCGGCCATCTGGAACGGCAACACGCTGCTGCAGGCCGTCAGTCTGCTGGTCGCCATTGCGCAGAAACGCCTGCTGTCCGTCATCGTGCAGACGCTGCTGCTGGGCCTGCTGGTCAGCATTGTCGCCGGCATCATCTTCGGTGCGCTGTTCCTCGGCTTCAGCGCCACCAGCGCGCTGTCTCTCCCCGTGCTCGGCAGCGGCGCCGGTGGCATGGGGTCCTTTGGCATGATGGGCCTGATGGGCGGCAGCGCCTCCGGCTATGCAGCCGCAGCCATGTTCGGCGGCAGCTTGCTGACAATCGCCGCCTCGGTGCTGCCCATGCTGCTGACTATTGCCGGCTACTGCCGGATTTTCAGCGTGGTTGCCGAAGGCCTGAAGACCGGCCACATCGAGGACCGGATTCGCGACGCGCAGGAAAAAGCACGCACCAGCATGGAAAATGCCCGCGCCCAGGTCGCGGCACAGACCGGCGCAGCAGCGGCCCCCACCCCGCCGGCGGCCGCCGCGACTTCGGCTTGCCCGTCCTGCCAGCAGGGTGTCGGCCCCGACGACGTGTTCTGCGGCCACTGCGGCCACAAGCTCAAGTAAAGCGTCGCGCCGAATCGCCATGACCAGGTTCTGTACGCGTTGCGGGAATTCGCTGCCCGCCGAGACTGCCTTCTGTGATGCCTGCGGCCATCCTGTCGCCGCAGCGCAGGCGGCGCCCGCCTATTCGCCTCCGGCTCCCAAACGCGCGCCCAAGCGGGCGCTGCTGTTCGGCGGCATCGGCCTGCTCTGCCTGCTGCTGACAGGCGGCGCCGCATTCTTCCTGCTGTCGGAATCGGAACCGCCAACCGGGTCGGCGCTGGCCCGGCTACTGAACGCGGACAAGACTTTCCAGGAAAGCCGCACCTGCCTCAGCAACTTCGACTATGGGGCCGACCCGGCCTATGTGTCGCCCTGGGACCAGCGCACCCAGAACTGGCTGCAGGTGCTGGTCGACGCCGGCCTGTATGCCGCGCCAGACCACGTAACGACGGGCAGCGGCTTCTTCAGCCAGGAGCGCCTTCGCTACGTCCGGACGCCGGAGCTCAAGAAGGCGGTGCATGACCGCCGTCTGTGTTTTGCCGACGGCATTACGGTCACCGCCATGCGCTACGCGCCGCTTCTGCAACAGGGCGATCGACGGCTGGCGCGCGGCGATCTCAGCTACGGCTACGAAAATCCTGCCGCCTGGACAGCGACAGAAAGTGCCCGCGCCCTGCTCCCCGATATGTTCGGCGAAACAGAGCACACCGCCACCGTCTATCTCGACAAGACCGGCTCCACGGACTGGCGCCTGCTATCGCCGGACGAAGGCCGGGTCGCGGAACGACAGATGACGAGCGGCAACCGGACTCAGGCCGAGAGCGGCTCGGTCTGGAAACTGGCGGAAGTGTTCACCGGCCTGTTCCAGAGCAGCCCGGCCCAGGCCATCATGGGCCAATGGACGAGCACGCCGGGCGGCAGCAAGATAGATGCCGAATTCACGCCGGACTCGATGATGCTGGATGGAAGGAAATCCGGCGTTATCTATGAGGTAAACGGCAATCGCATCGTCGCCAAGGCCAGCTCAGGGCGGGACAAGCTCAATCTCGTCGTCGTGTCGGAGGATGAAATACACCTCGACATCGGCTTGGGCGAGCTTCCGCTTTATCGCATCCGCTGACCCACCATCACATCGGGGAAAACCATGTTCTGCACGAAATGCGGCAATGAAAATCGGGATACGGCAAAGTTCTGCGCCAAGTGCGGCGCGGAGCTCATACGCCGCGAGCCGGCGACGCCACCAGCTCCTGCTCCTGCTCCTGCTCCTGCTCCTGCTCCTGCTCCTGCTCCTGCTCCTGCTCCAACTCCGACTCCGACTCCGACTCCGACTCCGACTCCGACTCTGCAAAGTGCAGCGCCCGCTGCCAGCGCCGTCAAGGCAGCCGCAGCGCCGGCGGCAGGCGCTCTGCCCGAGCCTGCGGCGCAGGACGACAGGGCGCGGAACCGGAATGCGCTCTGGCTCGGCCTCATCGTGCTCGCATGTCTTGTAGCGCTCGGCGCGACCTGGCTGCTCACGCGTCACAAGCCGGCGGCCGAAGCGCCCGCAGTGCAAGTGCCCCCGGCTACTGCCCCTGCGGCCACACCTGTCGCGCCGCCGCCGACAGCGCCGGAGCCCACGCCGGCAATCGAGCCGCCGCTTCCCGCCCCCAGTACAGCGACACCGGCGCCGCTGCCGCCCCTTCCCGGCACAACCGCGCCGGCGGCTCCAGCGACGCTGAATGAAACCGAGCTCAGGCAACTGGTCGGACGTCTGCAGCAAGGCCCCACACCATCCACCTGTCAAGGCGCGACGCAGAAGGTGCGTAAGGAGGCCAATGTCACGGCGAAGCAGGCCGGCGAGATCGCCCGGCGCGCCTACCCCGGCCTGTGCGATCCCAAGCCGGCCGCCGCCGCTTCTGCACCGGCACCCGTCGCGCCGCCGGCGCAGACGGCAAAGAGCATCGATCAGCTCTACGAGGAGCGTGCCGCCGCCGAATGCGACAAGGGCTTGACCGGTTTGATCTGTCGCGAAATCCTGAACAACAAGCTGTGCAACGGCCACTGGTCGGACAGTCCGCCGCCGGGCCAGAAGCGCTGCTACCGGGTCGATAACAGCGGTGGAAACTGAGCGGCCGCCCGGCTCCGCCTCTGCCAGGGCAAAGCCGGGCGGCGCCGACACGCCGCACCCAATGAGCGCCCACACCAGCAAACAGCGCGAGGCGGTGCGGGCCGTCGCCCTGCTCGAAGCCGCCAAGGGCGTTCTCGCCATCGCGGCGGCTTCCGGGCTGCTGCTCCTGCTGCACAAGGATGTGGCCGAGTTCGCCTTGCGTCTGGTGCACCACACTCATCTGAATCCGGCCGCGCACTATCCCAGCATTTTCATCAAGGCGGCCGCCAACCTTCACGACTCGCGCCTGCTCCTGCTGGCCTTCGGTGCCTTCGCCTATTCGCTGCTACGCCTGATTGAGGCTTACGGCCTCTTCTACGAGCGTACCTGGGCCGAAGCGCTGGCGGCCGCCAGCGGCGCCTTCTATGTGCCGTTCGAGGCGCTCGGCCTGCTTCGCCACCCCAACGTATTGCATTTCGTCCTGCTGGTTCTGAATCTGGGCATCGTCGCCTTCATGCTGTATCTGTTGTGGCAGCGACGCCGAGCCGGGCCGCGGCAATAACGCGCCTAGTCTTCCCCGGCGCGAGGCTCGACGGTCCAACTGCAATCGCAGCCACGGCCTGCCGCGATATAACGATAGGCCGCGCGTCGCAACAGCGGCGCCAGCCAGCGCAGGCCGAGCGGCAGATGTCGTTGCGGACGCTCGATCAGGCCGCAGCGATACACATTGCGCTCGTCCTGCCACACCAGCGCCTTGCACGCACCGTGCCGGCGCCGGCTGACCAGCACGCCGAGCGGACAGGGTTCGCCGGCGCAACAGACGCCGCAGCCGTTGCAGGGTTCATGTTCGGCCGGCTTGGCAGGCGCGGCCGGATGCAGTCGGATCAGTTGAGGCATGGCGCCATGCTAAGCCTTTTCACGATGGCCAAGACCGTGCCCGGCCCGTCTTCCAAACGCTAGGTGCGCAGCACCTGTTGCCACACGGCCAATTTCCTTTCCAGCGCCAGCGTGTAGGCCGGGCTGCTGGACGGCAGCACGCACACCTCATAGCCCAGCCCGACGAGCAGGCGCTGGAATTTTGCCGCCGTCTGTCCGTTGAAGCAGATGCGTTTCAGATCCGGCGCCAGCGTCTTGAGCACGGAAAAGTCGTTCGCCACGCCGAGACGGATATCGCTGTCCAGACTGCCTTCGCGCTCGCAAGTGGCATACACGTCCCAGACCGCAATGCCGGCGGCCTGAAGATGCGGCCAGCGCGCCGCGTAATCCATTTCGTAGAAGGGCTGGGCCAATAGCGCACCCATGATGCGCCAGAACTGATTGTGGCGATGGGCGTAGTACCGCTGCGCCTTGAGCGAAGCCTCGGACGGGAAGGAGCCGAGGATCAGCGTGTGGGCACGCGCATCAATGCGCGGCGGCAGTCCGCGAAGGGTAGTCATTGAGGTACCCCCCCCTCTCCCCCGCCCTCCCCCACAAGGGGGGAGGGAGCTTCCTTTATTCGAATACCGTTATCGGACGGTCCTCTCCCCCCTTGTGGGGGAGAGACAGAGAGAGGGGTATCGCTCAAGCCGCTTTCATCTCCAGCATCAGCTGGTTGATGCGCTTGACGAAAGTCGCCGGGTCGTCGAGCACGCCACCTTCGGCGAGCAGCGCCTGGTCGAACAGCACATTGCTCCAGTCGTCGAATTTGGCTTCTTCGTACTTCAAGCGCAGCACCACCGGATGACGCGGATTGATTTCGAGGATAGGCTTCGCGTCGGGCGCATTCTGGCCGGCTGCCTTGAGGATGCGGGCCAGATTGCCGCCAATGTCGTGCTCGTCGGCGATCAGGCAGGCCGGAGAATCGGTGAGGCGATGCGTGACGCGCACATCCTTGACCTTGTCGGCCAGCGTGGCCTTGATCTTGTCGGTCAGCTCCTTGAACTCGCCGGCTTCCTTTTCCTGCTCCTGCTTCTCGGCCTCGTCTTCAAGCTTGCCCAGATCGAGATCGCCCTTGGCGACGGATTGCAGCGGCTTGCCGTCGAACTCGGTCAAGTGGCCGACCAGCCATTCGTCCACGCGCTCGGACAGCAGGATGACTTCGATGCCCTTCTTGCGGAAGACCTCGAGATGCGGGCTGTTCTTGGCGGCGTTGAAGGTCTCGGCGGTGACGTAGTAGATCTTTTCCTGGCCTTCCTTCATGCGCGAGACATAGTCGGCCAAGGACACGGTTTCGTCGCGGGTGTCGCTCTGCGTCGAAGCGAAGCGCAGCAGCTTGGCGATGGCTTCCTTGTTGGCGAAGTCCTCGCCCACGCCCTCCTTGAGCACCTTGCCGAACTCCGTCCAGAAGCCGGCGTACTTTTCCTTCTCGGCCGCATCGTCGCTGTTGGCCAGCGCTTCCAGCATGCCCAGCACGCGCTTGGAGCAACCGGCGCGGATCGCGTCGATGTCCTTGCTTTCCTGCAGGATTTCGCGCGACACATTGAGCGGCAGGTTGTTGGAATCGACCACGCCGCGCACGAAGCGCAGATAGTGCGGCAGCAGGCGCTCGGCGTCGTCCATGATGAAGACGCGGCGCACGTAGAGCTTCACGCCGTGCTTGGCGTCGCGGTCCCACATGTCGAACGGCGCGCGCTGCGGGATGTAGAGCAGCTGTGTGTATTCCTGGCGGCCTTCAACGCGCGCATGCGCCCAGATCAGCGGGTCTTCGAAGTCGTGGCTGACGTGCTTGTAGAACTCCTTGTACTGCTCTTCGGTGATTTCGCTCTTGCTGCGCGTCCACAGGGCATTCGCCTGATTGACGGTTTCCAGCTCGCCGGTTTCGACCTGAGTATTCTTTTCCTCGTCCCACTTCTCGGCCGCCATCTGAATCGGCTGGACGATATGGTCGGAATACTTGCGGATGATGGACTTGAGCTTCCACGCCGACAGCAGGTCGTCCTGACCTTCGCGCAGATGCAGGGTGATTTCGGTGCCGCGCTTGGCCTTTTCGACGACCTCGACGCTGAATTCGCCGGTGCCCTCGGCGCCCATGTCGCATTCCCAGCGTATGCCCTGATCGGCCTTTTCGCCGGCCTTGCGCGAATAGACGCTGACCTTGTCGGCAACGATGAAGGCGGAATAGAAGCCGACACCGAACTGGCCGATCAGATGCGCATCCTTCTGCTGATCGCCGGTCAGCTTGCCGAAGAATTCGCGGGTGCCAGACTTGGCAATGGTGCCAAGATGATTGATCGCATCCTCGCGATTGAGGCCGATGCCGTTGTCGCTGATGGTGACGGTGCGCGCCTCCTTGTCGAAGCTCACGCCGATCTTGAGTTCGCTGTCGTCCTCGTACAGCGCGCCGTTATGAATGGCCTCGAAGCGCAGCTTGTCGCAGGCGTCGGAGGCATTCGAGATCAGCTCGCGCAGGAAGATTTCGCGGTTGGAATACAGGGAGTGGATCATCAGGTGAAGCAGTTGCTTCACTTCGGCCTGAAAGCCCAGGGTTTCTTTAGGGTTCGACATGGCTAAGTCCTCCGAAATAAAAAGCTTTTCCGGGAAATGGGGATGGGAATGCAGATTTCAAGACCTTGTCTTCGACAAGGTCTTGGGGCGAGGTCAAACGTAACGGATCTCGACGATCTCGATTTCGCGCGGCCCGGCCGGGCTCTGGAACTTCACTGCATCGCCTTCGCGGGTTTTCATCAGCGCCTGCGCCAGCGGCGAAATCCAGCTGATCTTGCCCTCAAAAGCGTTGGCCTCGTCCACGCCGACGACCTGATAGGTCGCCTCGTTGCTGCCATCTCTATCGCAGATCGTGACCGTGGCGCCGAAGAAGACCTGCTCCAGTTCCTGCTGGGTTTCCGGGTCGACGACAGTGGCGTTCTCGGTGCGCTTGAGCAGGAAGCGGATGCGCCGGTCGATCTCGCGCAAACGCTTCTTGCCGTAGAGATAATCGCCATTCTCCGAGCGGTCGCCGTTACCGGCGGCCCAGGCCACGACCTTGACCAGGTCGGGGCGTTCGGTCTTGACCAGATGTTCGAGTTCGGCGCGCAAGGCGTTGTAGCCCCGTCGCGTCATGTAGTTGGCGGCGCCCGGCGGCAGCGCCGGCGCACCCGCCTCCAGATCGTCGTCATCATCACCGTCCGACTCCTTGGTGAACGCCTTGTTCATGTCGTCCCTACCCGTGTTGCGCCTGCTTGATCGCCAGCAAGGCCTGATTGCGCAGCGTCTTCAGCAAGCTGAGTTCCTTTTCCGGGATTTTAATCGTGCCGGCCCGGGTTTTGCTGCAATAGATCAGCGCCACCGGAACGGACTTGATGCTCAAGGGAAGCAGGACGAAGGTATGGCCGGGCAGGTTCTGCCGATGCCAGTCGGGCACGCGCTCGGCAATCTTGGGATCGTCGATGTCGTCGATGATGACGTCGGCGCCCTTGGACAGCGCAAGGTGAAAAACGTCGGGCGTGGCCATCAGCGTGAAGCGCAGATGCTTGGCCAGCGTCAATGCATCGGGGCCGAAGCCGAAGCGGCCGACCATGGCGTTGGCCTTGGCGTCGCGCAGGCACAGCAGGACATGCTCGAAGCCCATGGCGCGATAGATCGTTTCGAGAATGATGCGCAGGATGTCGTTGAGCGGAACGTCGTCAATCAGCGAATTGCTGATGTCCTGGATGCCCGCCGCCAGAATGGCCTGAGCGTCGTCGGGAACATCCGCCGCATTGTCGCCGCTGCCCAGCGTCAGCTCCGCCAAGGCCGCCGTGACGACGCCAGCGTCGTTGCCGTTATCCCGGCCCTCTTCGCCGCCGGCCCAGTTGCGCAAGCGGCTGGCAAACGGACTTTGGCGCAGATTGACGTGCAGGACGGCGGCCACATCGGCGAGCTCGTCTGCCGTCTTGGCGATGAGGTCCCGTATCTGTTGTCCGGTCAGTTGCAGGCCGGCGCTGAAGCGCGAGTTCAGCACGGCGATGGCCTTGTTGCGCTCGGCCGGCTCGGTGTTCGCGATCACCTGGCACATCTCGTTGCCGAAACCGGCGACGACGCGCAGGCTTTCCTCGTGGGTGTTGGGCTTCTTGACCGGTCCGGCGGGCAGGCTGCGCATGCTGTTTACGATGCCGCCCGGAAACCCCCAGGTACGGGCCACGCCGATGCCCAGCTCTTCGAAGGAAAGCCCCAGCACCTGCGCGGAAGCGTGATGGATGCTGAGCTCCTTCTGCGCCATCAGGCGCCGCACCTGATCGACCTCCTCGGGGAAGTAAAACAGCGCCAGCAGTTCGCCCAGACTCTGGAACAGCGAGCAGATGAAGGCCTCTTCGGCCGCGCGCGGCAGGCACAGCTTGCTGGTGTCGCGGCCTATCATCGCGGCCAGATTGGCGCGCAGGAAGGCCTCGCGCAAATCCTTGACATTGGCCTTGTCCTGCATGTGCTCGAACAGCAGCACGGTAATGGCGATATTGCGGATCGCATCGAAGCCCAGCACCACCACGGCGCGCGACACAGTGCTGATCTGGCCGCCCCCCGACTGGCGGTAGTGCGCCGCATTGACGATGCGCAGGATCTTGTTGGTCAGCGCAAAATCGCGCAGGATGGTGTTGGACAGGTGACTGAGCGTCTCCTTGTCGGACGAGGTCAGCTTGTTGATGGCGGCGACCGAATCGGACAGCGCCGGAAAATCCGACTTGTGGTGCATGCGGCGCAGCAGAAAGGCCAGCGTGCTCTGCCTGGCGCCGCTCTCGACGCCCTCTTCGCCCAGCCCGCTGCTGTCCAGCCAGCCCTGCAGCTCCTTGCGCATGTCGGCAGCGCTTGCATAGCGGGTCGTGGCGTCATGCGCGCAAGCCCGCAACACGATGCGGGCGACCTCCTCGTCGAGATTGAGCCCATCCGGCATCTGCACCGGCTCGTTGGCAACGCGATTGAGCATGGCCTGCAGGCTGTCGCCGCGCACGATTCGACGCCCGCTCAGCATTTCCAGCATGATCAGGCCGAGCGCATAAATGTCGCCCTGCGGCGAAACGCGCTGCGACTTCACATATTCCGGCGACATATAGGCCGGCGTCCCGACGAGCAGGTTGGCGGCGTTGCTGCTCGATCCGTTCGGGTCGATGCGCATGGCGATGCCGAAATCCATGATCCGCGCGTTACCCGTCGGTTCGATCAGGATATTCGAGGGCTTGAGGTCGCGATGGATGATGCCCTGCGCATGTGCATAAGCCAGCGCATCCAGCATCTGCACCGCAATCTGCGCGGTACGCAAGGCATCAAGTGCGCCGTTGCTGCGTACATACTGGTCGAGATTCAGGCCCTCGACGTACTCGAATACCAGATAAGGGTCGTCGCCTTGTTCACCGACATCGAAAATCGGCACGATATGAGCATGGCGCAAGGGACTGACGGTGCGTGCCTCATTCAGCAGCGTCGCGTTGCGGTGCAAGTCCGACTCGTCGAAATGCAGCGTCTTGATGGCGACTTCGCGTTGAAGCTGCGGATCCCAGGCAAGATAAACCACGCTCTGAGCGCCACGCCCCAGCTCGCGACGAATTTCGAATCGGCCGATTTTCTGTGTCATGGCAAAGATTCTAGCGTCATTCTTCGCGGCCCAAAACGCAATTTTTCGCGGTCCGGGTCGCCTGCGCTCGGCTTGCTAAAGCTCGCGCAGACGCATACCATGACGCGGTGCGTACCGATGAAGACCTTGAAATCCTGCAGGCGCGGCTCACCGCGCTGCTGATCGAACACCGCGACCTCGATGCGGTGATCGATCGTCTGTCCGACACGCCGCCTGGCGACGAACTGCTGTTGCGCAGAATGAAGAAACGGAAACTTCAGATCAAGGACCAGATCGCCCTGACCGAACGCCTGATGACGCCGGACGAACCGGCCTGATCAGGCCGCCTGCTCGGCCGCCGCCTTGGGCAGCAGGATCTGGTTGTCCACGCTGAACTGATAGTCCTTGAACACATGCTCGGCAGTCAGCAACTGGTAACTGCCGTCGTCGGCGCGCACAGAAGTGTCCTTGAGGCGATAGGTGTAGTGGCCGCAGGTCCAGCAGTCGAAGTTGCGCATGTGGGTGCACAGACAGGTCTTGTCGAACACCGGCACCTTTTTCGCGCCGGGATGCGCCGCGAGCTCGCGGTTGTAGGCCACGATATAGTCGCAACTGCCCTTGGAGTCGAGCAGATAACCGTAGGCCTCGCAGTTGGGGCGAATGTCGGCACCGATCGAAGGGCTGTTCTTCAGCATGCGCATCGGATAGCCGGTCGGCGAAATGCCGTTGACCTCGATGTCCTCTTCCTTGGCCTTGAAATATTCCTGCTTCACATTGTCGGGCAGGCCGCATTCGCGCGTCACCGTGAAGCGCGTCGCCAGTTGCACCGCGGAAGCGCCCATTTCCAGGAAGCCGGTCGCATCGCTACCGGTGAACACCCCGCCGGCCGGAATGACCGGGATGTTCAGCTCTTCCGCCTTGATGAAGTCGAGCACTTCCTTGGTGATGGTGGCCAGATCGTATTCGCGCCAGTCCTCGATACCGAAGCCCAGGTGACCGCCGGCCAGCGGCCCCTCGACCACGACGTAGTCGGGCAGGCGATTGGTGCGGGCGTTCTTGCGCAGGAACAACTGCAGCGCACGCACCGACGACACGATGATGCCGAGCTTGGCGTCGCGGAAACGCGGATGATCCTCCATCAGCGCAAACGAGCCCAGATGCAGACCTGCCGCCAGCGTGATGCCGTCGATGCCGGCATCGAGCGCCGCATGCAGGCGCATGCGCAGGGTTTCCTTGGGCGCGTTCATGGTCAGCTTTTCCATGCAGTTCATGAACACCAGGCCGCTGCCGCGCTTGGCGTTCATCGTCGCCTCGACGTGATTGCGCTGCGCCTCGGCCAGCTGCTCCAGATCGAACTGCACCACCGACTTGTCGGAATTGTCGATGTTGAACTTGTACTGCTTCTGCTTGGCGCTCACCATCTTGGTGTTGTAGCGACGGTCGGAAACCGTCGGCACCATGGCATCGGAAATATGGCCGATACCGCCCAGACGCGCCGCCTCCAGCGCCAGCATGGAGGTCGAGATGTCCACGCCCATGCCACCGATCATGATCGGCACAAGCTCATGCTTGCCAAGGCGGAGGCGGAAATCGTCAACTCTTTTCATGAAGGACAAAAGCGGAAAGTGATTGGGCGGGAGGCGCGACAAAAAACCCGGTCGCTGAACCCTCCCATTCTACGTCATGCCAAAGCCATTGCCCATAGGCGGCCCGGGATGACCCTCGGACAGGCGAACGGGTACCCGAAGGCACAGCGCACTCGCCCGGCAACGTAATATCCGGAGTGAAACCCTGTCATGGCCATGAAATGTTTCCATCAGGAAACATGGGGATAGGACTTCATCGAGCCCGCTCCGGCGGCCATTCATCGGCAATTCATCGACCGACGCCCGGCCAGGTTCATGTCTGCAGCGCAGAAGACCGGGGCATATGTCCATCGCGGCGCTATTGTGTACGTCAATCCGGAAAAGGCCATTGACTCAAGTCAAGCGGCGGGAAGTCGCTGCCGCCAGACGCTATGGCGAGTGGCCGGCGGAGGACGGCAACGCATCACGGAGGCGGCGCAACGCGACTCCCGCCGCCGCCACGGCGCCGGCCCAGTCGCCTCGCTGCGTCTGTCGGAACAGGCGCATGCCCGGGTACCAGGATGTCGTTTCGCCGGCATAAGCCCAGCGCCAGTCGGTTTCGACCGCCGACAGCAGCACCCATGCGCGCAGGCCGAGCGCCCCGGCCAGATGCGCATAGGCGCTGTCCACGCTCAGCACCAGATCCAGTTGCGACATCAGCCCGGCGGCCTCGGCGAAATCCGTGATTTCGCTGCAGAACTGCCGCAGCGGCAAGGCGGTATCGACGGCTTCTCGTTGCAGGCTGAAGAAGTCGACGCCTTCGATTTCCCACAAGGGCGCCAGTTGCCCGAGCGAGGACAGGGAGCGCTGCCGGTCATTGATGTGGAAGGAATTGCCTTGCCACAGCAGGCCGACGCGCAAGCGCCCCTGCGCCGGGCCCAGCAGCGCGGCCCAGTGCTCGCAACATGCGGCCGGGGCGTGCAGATAGGGAATATCCGCCGGGATGTCTGCACCACCACAATACAGCGGCAGGGACAGGGTACTGATCCAGAAATCGTGATGCGGCAAGGTGGCCGCCTCGGTGAGCAGCTCCAGGCCGGGCAGGCCAGCAAGAAGCGCATGCAAGGCCGGATGGCACTGCATGAATATCCGCGCCGGCTGCATTGCGCGCAGCCGCGACAGATAGCGGATGAACTGAATCTCGTCGCCGAAGCCCTGCTCCTGCCTCAGCAGCAAGACCTTGCCGCGCAGCGATTCGCCACCCCAGCGCGGCGTCGGCGGCGAGGATCGCAGGAATTTTGCGTTGCGATCCATGGCCTCCAGACGGGTCTCGCGCAGCCCCCATCCTTCGGCGCGTCCCTGCCCAAGCAGGACATGTGCGAGCCCCATCGCAGCACGGTGGCAGGCCGGGTCGAGCTGCAGAGCGCGCCGAAAACCCGACTCCGCCTCGGCCAGCCGCCGTTGCTCTACGCGCAGCGATGCCAGCTCATAGTGGAAAACCGCATTCTCCGGCGCCAGATCCGCCGCCCGCTCCAGAAAAAAAGTGGCGGCGTCGAGTTGATTGTGAATCGCCGCCAAAGGCAGCGTGAGCGGATCGTTGAGCGCCGCTGCAGCCTGCGCAAGGCAATGCACGGCGCCGGCTTCCATCTCGCCTTCCGCCAGTTGTGCGCCGACCTTGCCCAGGCCGACGGCATCGCCGGGCAGCAAGAGCAGCCCCTGGCGATAGGCGGACTCGGCGGGCCCGGGCATGCCTTGACGCGCCAGCACCGTGCCGAGATTGAAACAATGTCGCGCCTCGGCTTGCGCCGACACCAGCCGCTGCAGCTCGGCCGCCGCCGCGGCCAGCTCGCCGCGTTGCGCCTGCATCAGCGCGAGCTGCTCGCGGGCCTCGTGATTCTGACCGTCTTCGGCCAGGGCGTGCTCAAAGCATCCGGCCGCAGACTGCATGTCGCCATTGCGGCGACACACCTGCCCGAGATTGAAATACGCCTGGGTGCGCAAATCCGCGTCGGCGCTGGCTTCGAGTATTTGCGCCCAGCACCTGGCCGCCGTTCCCGGCTCGGCACGTCTGGCGGCAGCCACGCCTTCCAGCAGCAACAGCTCGGCATCAATTCGGCGCATGACATGAAGGCGTTGTTCGCGACAGGCCGATTCTAAAAGGTTGGCCGCCGATTCGTTGCACCGCCGGGTAACACGAAGTTAAAAGCCGCCGGACCCGGCAGTCGCATCGCCGACGCGGCGCACGCATGCCGCGCCCACACCCTGCCTGCCGCAGTAAAAAATGCAAAGAAAAAGGGCTGGTTCCTTGTGGAAACCAGCCCTTTGATTTTGGCGCGCCCGGAGCGATTCGAACGCCCGACCCCTTGGTTCGTAGCCAAGTACTCTATCCAGCTGAGCTACGGGCGCGCAGTAAAACTTTTTACTTCTTAAATTTGGTTGCGGGGACAGGATTTGAACCTGTGACCTTCGGGTTATGAGCCCGACGAGCTGCCAGACTGCTCCACCCCGCGTCAGAGAGGCAAGACTATAGCAGAGGCTTGAAGATCGTGCAAGAAAAGATGTCGATTATTTTTCAGGCCCGCACCGAAACTCAAGCAAAGACGTCGATGTTCTGACCCAGATTACTCGTATTGCTGGCAAGCTGCGCGACCTCGGCGGAGCTCTGCGCGGCCGACTGCAGCAGCGCCAGAGCGGCGCTACCCTGTTGATCCAGCGCCATTTTCAGCACAGCAACGCCGACCGCCTGCTGGGTGCGGGCGGCCGACATCTGGGTTGCCAGCGCGGCAATGGAAGACACGTCCATGGCGATTCGATCCGATCAAAAGATTTCCACAGGAATCAACGACCATTCTAGCCGAGACTTTAGAACTACCCTAGAATGCCCCGCAAATCGCAGTCCCGAAACACCGCAGCAAACATTCGACAGCACGCAATGGCGACCAACAAATACGACGAATCATCCTTCCGCGTCCTCAAGGGCCTGGAGCCGGTACGCGAGCGGCCGGGCATGTATACCCGCACCGACTCGCCGGCCCATATCATTCAGGAAGTCATCGACAACGCCGCCGACGAAGCCCTCGCCGGTTTCGCCAAGGCCATCCATGTGACGCTGCATCAGGACGGCTCGGTGGCGGTGGCCGACAACGGCCGCGGCATTCCGGTCGGCCTGCATCCCGAGGAAAAGATACCCGTCGTCGTGCTCGCCTACACGCGCCTGCACGCCGGTGGCAAATTCGACAAGAAGGGCGGTAATTCGGCCTATGCCTTCTCCGGCGGTCTGCACGGCGTCGGCGTATCGGTCACCAACGCGCTGTCCACGCGCATCGAAGTCGAAGTGCGGCGCGACGGCAAGATTTACGCCATCGAATTCAGCAATGGTGGCGAGAATATCGGCCCGGTGCTGGAACAGGGCCCCTGCGGCAAGCAGACCGGCACGCGCGTGCGCGTCTGGCCCGATGGCAAGTACTTCGATTCGCCCAAGGTGCCCTTGCAGGAGCTTGAGCGCTTGCTCCGCTCCAAGGCCGTACTCTTATCCGGTGTGCAGGTTTCGCTCGATATCGAACAGCCCGACGGCAAGATGCTCACCAAGCAGTGGAGCTATCCGGAAGGCCTGGCCGGCTATCTGCGCGAGCAGGCCGGCGACCATGAGGCGATTGCGCCGATCTACGCCAGCGAGAAGCACGCTGACGCCGACGACGACAGCTTCGCCGTCGGCGAAGGCGCATCTTGGGCCTTCGGCTGGTTCCTCGAAGCCGTGCCCTCGGAATCGTATGTGAACCTCATTCCGACCGTGAACGGCGGCACCCACGAATCCGGCCTGCGCGCCGGCGTGTTCGAAGCGGTGAAGTCCTTCGTCGAGCACCACGCCCTGCTGCCGCGCGGCGTCAAGCTGCAGCAGGACGACGTGGCCGGCCGCATGGCCTTCGTGCTGTCGGCGCGCGTGCTCGATCCGCAGTTCCAGGGCCAGGTAAAAGAAAAGCTCAACTCGCGCGAAGCCGTGAAGCTGGTCTCGACCATGGTCAAGGATCCGTTCGAAATCTGGCTGAACAACCACGTCGAAGCCGGCAAGGCGATTGCCGAGCTGAGCATCAAACAAGCGCTGGCGCGCCAGAAAAGCGCGCAGAAGGTCGAGAAGAAAAAGCAGTCAGGCGTGGCCGTGCTGCCCGGCAAGCTGTCGGATTGCGAATCCACCGACATTGCCGAGAACGAACTGTTCCTGGTCGAAGGCGACTCCGCCGGCGGCAGCGCCAAGATGGCGCGCAACAAGGAGACGCAGGCGATTCTTCCTCTCCGGGGCAAGGTCCTGAACTCCTGGGAAGTCGAGGCCGGCCGCCTCTTCGCCAATAACGAAATCCACGACATCGCCGTGGCGCTGGGCATCGACCCGCACGGGCCGACCGATGCGGTCGATCTCTCGAATCTGCGTTACGGCAAGGTCGTCATCATGTCGGACGCCGACGTCGACGGCGCCCACATCCAGACGCTATTGCTGACGCTGTTCTACCGCCACTTCCCGGCGCTGATCGCAGGCGGCCACGTCTACATGGCGCAGCCGCCGCTGTATCGCGTCGACGTGCCGGCGCAGGGCAAGAAGAAGCCGGCCAAGCGCCTCTATGCGCTCGACGACGGCGAACTGGAAAGCATCAAGGACCGCGCGGAAAAGGACGGCATCAAGCTCGATGCATTGGAAGTCGGCCGTTTCAAGGGCCTGGGCGAAATGAATCCCGAGCAGCTGCGCGAAACCGCCATGGACCCGGCCACGCGCCGCGTGCTGCCGGTGCTTGAGCGCAACGGCCGCCGCGACAACACCATCGAGCTGTTCAATCTGCTCATGGGCAAGGGCGAAGCCTCGGGCCGCCGCGCCTGGATGGAAGCCAACGGACACACTGTAGAAGCTGACGTATAAGAATGAGCAACGACGAAACCCCGGATATGTTCGAAGACGGCGCCGAGAATGCGCCGGCAGTGACGAACGAAGCACCGCCGCCCCCGCCGCCGCCCGTGGAAGACAACCCGGCCTTCGCCGACGGCAGCGCGCTGCCGCTCGACAGCTACGCCGAACGCGCCTACCTCGCCTATGCGATGAGCGTGGTGCGTTCGCGCGCCCTGCCCCAGGTCGAGGATGGTCTCAAGCCGGTGCAGCGCCGCATCCTGTTCGCCATGAACGAGATGCGCCTGTCGGCCACCTCCAAGCACGTGAAGTCGGCGCGCGTGGTCGGCGATGTCATCGGTAAATATCACCCGCACGGCGACTCCAGCGTTTACGACGCGATGGTGCGCGTGGCGCAGGACTTCTCGCTGCGCTATCCGCTGGTCGACGGCCAGGGCAACTTCGGTTCGCGCGACGGCGACGGCGCCGCGGCCATGCGTTACACCGAATGCCGCCTGACGCCGATTGCCGACCTGCTGCTGGGCGAACTCAATCGCGGCACGGTCGATTTCACCCCCAACTACGACGGCGCCTTCGAAGAACCGGTGCTGCTGCCGGCGCGCCTGCCTTTCGTGCTGCTCAATGGCGCGTCCGGCATCGCGGTCGGCATGGCCACGGAAATTCCGCCGCACAATCTGCGCGAAGTCGCCGAGGCCGCCAAGCTGCTGATCAAGAAGCCGGAAGCCTCGCTCGCAGAAGTCATGGAAGTGCTGCCCGGCCCGGACTTCCCCGGCGGCGGGCAGCTGATCTCGCCGCCCGAGGACATTCGCGAAGCCTACGCCACCGGCCGCGGTTCGCTGCGTATGCGCGCGCGCTGGCGCGTCGAGGACCTGGCGCGCGGTCAGTGGCGCATCATCGTCGATGAGTTGCCGCATGGCGTCTCCACTGCCAACGTGCTGGCTGAAATCGAAGCCATCACCAATCCGCAGCCCAAGACCGGCAAGAAGGACTTGTCGCAGGACCAGAAGAATCTCAAGCAGGTCGTGCTCGGCGCACTGGAATCGGTGCGCGACGAGTCCAGCGAAAAGGCGCCGGTGCGCATCGTGCTGGAGCCGCGTTCATCGAAGATGGCGCAGGACGAGTTCATGGCCATTCTGCTGGCGCACACGAGTCTGGAAGCCAGCGTGTCGATGAACCTGACCATGATCGGTCGCGACGGCCGTCCCCAGCAGAAGTCGGTGCCGCAGATCATCAGCGAATGGATCGACTTCCGCTACGTCGCCGTCGGCCGCCGCACGCAGTTCCGTCTCGACGAGGTGCAGCGCCGCATCCACATCCTCGAAGGCCGCATGATGGCTTTCCTGAGCATCGACGCGATCATCAAGTGCATCCGCGAATCGGACGAGCCCAAGCTCGACCTGATCTGGAAGTTCAAGCTGACCGAGATCCAGGCCGAGGACATCCTGGAAATCCGCCTGCGCCAGCTGGCGCGCCTCGAAGGCATCAAGATCGAGAAGGAGCTCAACGAGCTGCGCGAAGAGGAAGGCTCCCTGCGGAACATTCTCGACTCGCGCAGCGAGATGACCAAGCTGATCGTCAAGGAAATCACCGAAGACGCGAAGACCTATGGCGACGACCGTCGCACCCTGCTCGAATCGGTCGCTCCGGTCGTGGCTGCCGAGATTTCCGTGCCGGACGAGCCGGTCACCGTGATCCTGTCGAAGAACGGCTGGGTGCGCGCACGTCAGGGCCACGGCATCGATCCGAACGCCATCAGCTACAAGGCCGGCGACTTCCCCATGCTGGTCGCCGAATCGCGCACCACCTGGCCGCTGGTGATCATCGACACCAACGGCCGCGCTTACAGCGTGCGCGTCTCCGACCTGCCGGGCGGCCGCGGCGACGGCGCGCCTATCACCACCATGATCGAGCTGCAGGACGGCGGCAAGGTCGCGCAGGCGCTGACGGCGGAACCGGAAACCAAGTACCTGTTCAGCGGTTCGGGCGGTTATGGCTTCGTCGCCTCGGTCGCCGACCTGGTGTCGCGCAACAAGGCCGGCAAGGCCTTCATGTCGCTCGAAAAGGGCGAGAAGCCCCTGGCGCCGGCAAAGACGCAGGGCGCGACGCTCTGCGCCGTGTCCGGATCCGGCCGTTTGCTGCTGTTCCCGCTCGCCGACATCAAGGAAATGAGCAAGGGCCGCGGCCTGATGGTCATGGATCTCGACAAGAGCGACGAGATGGTCGGGGTCACCGTGAACTACGGCAACTTCGTCACCGTTGAAGGCGCCGGCCGCGCCGGCAAGATTGCCAGCGTGACGGTGGAAGGTGCCGAGCTCGACGGCCATCGCGGCAAGCGCGGCAACAAGGGCGCAGTGCTGGCATCTAAGCTCAAGCCGACCGGCATCAGCTAAGCTTCGACGATCCGGCCGGCCGCCCAGCGACCACGCGCGCAAGCGCGCCAGTCGCGGGCTGCCCCCGGAGAGCGGATGGCAGCGATGCGCCGACGCCTCGCTGCAAACGCCATCCGGCCTTAGCGGGTGGTGCGCAGATAGGCCAGCAGGTCGTCGATCTCGCGATCGCTGCCTATCCCGGTAAAGCGCATGGCATTGCCGGGCACAACCTTGCCGGGCGCCTTGAGGAAGGCGCGCAAGGCGTCTTCGGTCCACACGATGCCTGAGCCGCGCATGGCCTCGGAGTACCTGAAATCGGTCGCTGCCGCGGCAGGCCGCCCGACGATGCCATGCAGATGCGGGCCGAAACCGCTGCGCGGGCTGCCGAGCTGATGACAACTGGCGCACTTGGCGAAGGCTTGCCTGCCGGCCGCGGGGTCGCCGGCGGCGCAGGCAGCCGGTATGCATAATGCCGCCGCAATGAAGAACCTGTTCATGTTGGCGATCCTAGCACTGGCGCATTCCGCTACGGATCGGGAAAGCTCACCTTGCGGCTGCGCGCATTGAAAACGCTGCCTTCGGGCAAGACGTGCATGCGGATATCGCTGGCTTTCGCCATCGGACCGTCGTCGTCGATGACCTGCGCGCGGTAGGCGTCGAAGATCTTCACATAGTTGTTGCCGAGCACTTCCCAGTTGCCGTCCGGACGCACCAGCAGGGCGGTCTCCTCGTCGATGCCAACGCCCAGCATCAGCGGGTGGTCGAGCACAGCGCTGATCAGGCGGTTGTAGCGGGCCCGCCCCATGAAGTGCTGATCGACGATGGCGCCACTGATAAAGCCGAAGCCGATGGAAAGGTCCATCACGCCGCGGGCGATATTGAGAATCTCCGCTTCCTCGGCATCGCCCGGCACCTTCAGTCGCCCGGTCAGCATCATGCCGGACATGACAGAGGCTCCGGCCGAGGTGCCGCCGATCACCGCGCCGTCCATATAGCGCTGCTGCAGGATATCGAGTATCCGCGAGCCGCGCAGGGAGCTGGCCAGGCGCAACTGATCGCCGCCGATAAACCAGAATCCGGTGTATCCGTCCATGCGCCGCAGCAACTCCTCGCTCTCCGATTCGTCGGACGACACGGCAAACAGCTCCGTCTCGGCGCCAAGACGCTGGAAATCGGCGATGACCTCGTTCGCCTCCTCGTCGAACTCTGTGCTGGCCATCGGGAACACAGCGATGCGTGCCGCCCCCCGGCCGCCGGCAAGTTCGAGAAAACGGGCCTGCACTCCGGCCGGCGTATCGCCGCCGCCGACGACCAGCAAATGCCCGCTAGGCTGAGACTGCTCAGGCTTTTCCATGCCGGTACAGACGCCGCAGGAAATCAAAAGCACACCGGTCAACACTGCAGCATGGCGCAACAAGCGCAAGCAAGGGTGCGCAGCCCCGCAACACAAGGTGAAAAATTGTCGAACCATAGGGAGAGGAAGGATGAACGCTGGAAACCCGGACGTGCGCCGGAAGACATTGCCGCCTGTATGAGTCGCCCCGGCCCGCAAGGTTCCGCACCGCGTTGCATGCGGATCGGTGCAGGCACGGGCCGACGGCAACCGGCCAGATGAAAAACACTACGGACTGTTCTGGAGAGCGGCAGTCCAAGGAGCGAAATTGGCTATACAAGGTAAAATGCGGGCCCAACAGCGCCGATGCGAGCCCGGTTTCAAATCCCCAGCATGCGCAGGAGGAAACCTGGGCTCATTCATCGGACTTTTACCAACATCTGCTGCCTATTCAACACTTGGTTTCGATATGCGGCTTCACCAAGCAGCGAAACGCAAAGCGCCATGGACATACTGACGACTATCCGTGAATTCCTGATTGAGCGCACCACGCTCAAACCGGAACAAATTACGCCGCAAGCAAGCCTGAAAGAACTGGGCATCGACTCGTTGATGCTGCTCGAACTCATTTTCGAGTGTGAAGAAAAGCTGGGCCTGAAGATCGAAGAGAACACCTTGACGCCGGCAACCATTCAGGACCTGATTGCCATCGTGGAACAAGCCGCCAGCGGCGCAACCTCAGCGTGACCGTAGCCGCCGAAAAAAAGGGGAAGCGCCGGGTCGCCGTCACTGGTCTGGGGATCGTCAGCCCTTATGGCGGCACGCTGGAAGATTTTTTTGAGCGCGTGCTACGCGGAGAATCGGCCGTCCGCCATTACCTGACCGACGACCGGCCGCAGGCGCTGTCCATCCCGGCGGTTCGCTGCGCCGACTTCGATCCGAACGCGGCACTGGGGCGCCCGCTCGCCGCGACCCAGGACCGTTTCAGCCAGCTTGCGCTTGCGGCTGCCTTCGAAGCATGGGAGCGGGCGGGCTTCAGTCGCGAAAATGTCCGGGGCAATCCGGATGCCGGTGTCTACTGGGGCACCGCCTTGGGCGGCGTCCTGGCCTACGAGCGCGGCTATCGCGACCTGTGGCAGAACGGTCGCACGCGCCTGTCGCCCATGACCGTGGTGATGGGCATGAACAACAGCGCTTCGGCCAATATCTCTATCCAGCTCGGCCTCGGCAATGCCAGCCAGAGCTTCACCGTCGCCTGCGCCTCGGCCTCTTCCGCCATCGGCGAAGCCTACCGTCGCATCCGCGACGGCGAGGCAAACATCATGCTCACCGGCGGCTCCGACGCGCCATTGGCCTATGGTGTCGTGCGTGCCTGGGATGCGATGCGCGTGCTCGCGCCTGGCGACGAGGAATCATCGCCCCGCGCCTGTCGCCCTTTCAGCGACGATCGCTGCGGCCTGGTGCTCGGCGAAGGCGCCGCCGCCATGGTGCTGGAGGAATGGGAGCACGCCGTCGCGCGCGGTGCGCCGATACTGGCCGAACTGGCCGGCTACGGCACCAGCAGCGACCATACGCATCTGGTGCGTCCGCAGCCGGAAGGCCAGGTTCGCGCCATGCGTCTGGCCCTGGCCGACGCCGACATGCAGCCGCATGATGTAGGCTACGTCAATGCGCACGGCACCGGCACCAGCGAAGGCGATCCCGCCGAAATCGAAGCGCTGCGCACGGTATTTGGCGCGCATGCAGAGAAGCTTGCGGTCAGCGCCACGAAATCCGTACATGGCCATCTGATGGGCGCCGCCGGCGCCATCGAGGCCTTGATCACGATCCTGGCGCTGAAGCACGACGCCGTTCCGCCGACCGCGCATGTGAACCGGATAGACCCGGCCTGCGGCGGCGTCCGCCACATTACCGACGCTGCGCTGGCCGACAGCGGCCTGCAGGCCGCCATTTCGAACTCATTCGCCTTTGGCGGCAGCAACACCGTCCTGGCCTTCCGTTCGGCGCACGCGCTGTAAGGCGCACTCCCGATATCCTGTACTTGCCCCATTCGAATCCCATGACACTATCCAATACCCCCGCCACTCCGGAACTGATGCGCGAGCTCGCCGAGCTGGTCGTCACCGCGCTGAATCTCGAAATGAGCCCCGAAGAGATCGAAGCCGACGCGCCGCTGTACGGCGAAGGGCTGGGCCTCGACTCCATCGACATCCTCGAAATCGCGCTGGTGGTATCCAAGCGCTACGGCTTCCAGCTACGTTCGGACGACAAGGACAACGTCGTGATTTTCTCGTCCCTGCGCCATCTGGCTCAGCACATCGCGGACAACCGCACCCAGTAAGTCGCGATGCAGTCCCGGTTCTCGCTCGGAAGCCTCGCGGGCATGGCGCTGCTGACGGCCTATCTTGCGGCCGTCTATTACGCGGCCGTGCATGCGCCGCAAAGCCCCTGGACTGTCGTCATCGGCCACGGGCCGCTCCTGCTGGCCCTTCTCCTGCTCGTGCGCAAGGCCTGCGGCACATTCGCCGCAGCCATGGCGATGGCGCTGATCTGCGCGCTGTTCTATCGCTTTCACGCGGAACTGCAGGCGCATGTCGCCATGACCTACTATCTGCAATACATGGGGCTCATGGTCTGCGGCGCACTCTTCTTCGGACTGTCGCTGGTGCCGCCGCGTGTCGCGCTGTGCACCCGCTTTGCCCGGTACGCGCATGAAGTGATGACGCCGGAACTGGAACGCTACACTCACCGCGTCACGGTTGCCTGGACGCTGTTCTTCGTGGCCATGGGCGTGGTGTCCTCGGTGTTGTTCTTCTCGCCGCTGCCCCTGTCCGTATGGTCGGCCTTCAACACCCTGTTCACGCTGCCGCTGGTCGGACTGATGTTCGCCGCCGAATATGCCGTGCGGCGCCGCGTCCTGCCGCACGAGGCCGGACAGGGCATCACAGGCGCCTATCGCGCCTACCTCGCTTATCGGGCCGATCCGGCGCGGCATGCGAAGCACTGAAAAATGAGCGCAGAACCTGCACCGCCCCCGCTTCTGGCCGGGCTGCCCGCGCAAACCCGGCTCGCATTCACGGCCCGCGGCGCCGTCAGCGCAGCCCGCTTTGCTGCCGATGTGCGGCAGGTCGCCGAGCGCATCGAGGCGACCATGCCGGGCTGTCGCCATGTGCTCAATATCTGCAGCGATCGCTACCGCTTTATCGTCGGCTTTGCTGCCGCCCTGCTCGCCGACCGCATCAGCCTGTTGCCTTCGTCGCAAACCGGGGAGACCGTGCGCCAGATGCGCGACTTTGCGCCCGATCTGTTCTGCATCGAAGACGGTGGCGAGAGCACCATCCTGATCCCACCGGATCTGCCCGCCCTGAATCTCGCAACGCTCGGCCTCGGCACAGACACGGCAGACGGCAAGGAAGAAGCCGAGCCGCTGCTGCCAGCCATGCCGGCAGAGCAGATTGCGGCCTATGTTTTCACGTCCGGTTCCACCGGCATGCCCATCCCGCACCGCAAGACCTGGGGCCGCCTGGTGCGCAACGCAGCGGCAGCGATTGAACAACTGGAATTGGCGAGCTCGCCGACAACACGCACGGCCATCGTTGCCACGGTCCCGCCGCAGCACATGTACGGGTTCGAATCCAGCGTGCTGCTCAACCTGCTCGGCCATTGCCCGATCTGGAGCGGACGGCCCTTCTACCCGGCCGACATCGTCGCCGCGCTGGCCGCCGTGCCGCGTCCGCGCATGCTGGTCACGACCCCGTTTCACCTGCGCACCCTGCTCGATGCCGGCGTCGAGATTCCGCCCGTCGATCGCATCCTTTCGGCGACGGCGCCACTGCCCGCCACCCTGGCCGAGCAGGCCGAAGCTGCGCTCGGCGCCCCGGTGCATGAAATCTACGGCTGCACCGAGACCGGCCAGATCGCCACGCGCCGGATCACGCAATCGCCACTGTGGTCATTGATGCGCGATATCCAGTTACGGGCAGACGATGACGGCGTCATCGCCAGCGGTGGCCACATCGAAGGCGAAATTCGCCTCGGCGACATCATCGAGCAGCACCCCGAAGGCCGCTTCCTGCTCCTCGGGCGCCATACCGACCTGATCAATATCGCCGGCAAGCGCACCACGCTCGGCTACCTGAACCAGCAACTGCTGGCCATAGCCGGCGTTGAGGACGGCTGCTTCTACATGCCCGACGACAGCAAGACGGATCAGTCGGCGCAGATCACCCGCCTGTGCGCGATCGTGGCCGCCCCGGGCTTGAGCCGCAGCACCTTGCTGGCGGCACTACGGCAGCGCATCGACGCGATCTTCCTGCCGCGTCCGCTGATCCTGGTCGAACGGCTGCCGCGCAACAGCACCGGCAAGCTGCCGCGCACCGCGCTCACCGCCATTGTTGCCGAACACGCAGCCCAGGCGCATGCCAGCGCCGCTATGCCGGGCGCCGCCCCCGCCGAGCCATGATGCAGTTCGAATGGACGGTCCCCCCGGACCACCCGAGCCTGGCCGGACATTTCCCCGGCCATCCCATCCTGCCGGGCGTCGTCCTGCTGGACCGGCTGCAACTGGGCTTGAAGGCCGCCGACATCGGCGTGAACGAAATCAGCAACGCCAAGTTTTCCAGTCCGGCCCGGCCCGGCGAAACGCTGAGCTTCTCGGCCCAGCCGCAATCGGCCGGCGGCTTGAGTTTCCGCATCGACTGCGGCGAACGCAACATCGCCAGCGGCACACTGCGGATCGAGACGGCCGGCGCACAATGAGCATGTCATCGACATCCGCACACTGGCGCCAGAGCCCCGAGCGCAGCCACAGCGCCATCATGAAGCTGATGGTGTGGATATCCCTGCGCCTCGGCCGGCGCCTGAGTCGCGGGGTACTGCACGGCATCGCCGCCTATTTCCTGCTGTTTTCGCCGCGGGCGCGGCGCGCATCGGCCCTCTACCTACGGCGCCTGCTCGGCCGACCGGCGCGCATCGGCGAGCAGTACCGGCACTTCCTCACCTTCGCCTCGACCGTACACGACCGCATCTATCTACTCAACGACCGCTTCGACCTGTTCGACATCCGCATCGTCGGCGAATCCGTCATTCGACGGCACGTGGATGCCGGCCGCGGCATCCTGCTGATGGGCGGCCATCTGGGCAGCTTCGAAGCCATGCGTGCGATCGGCCGCCATCACACCGATCTGAAGGTGTGCATGGTCATGTACGCCGAGCCCGCCGCCAAGTTGAGCGCCGTGCTTGCCGCCATCAACCCGGCGGCGGTGCAGGACATCGTCCCGCTCGGGCAAATGCAGTCCATGCTGGAACTCAGCGAGCGCCTGGAAGCAGGCCAGATGGCGGGCATGCTGTGCGACCGCAATGGCGGCGACGGACCGGACCGGCCTCATGACTTCCTCGGCACCCCGGCCGCCTTTCCACTCGGTCCCTTCCGACTGGCCGCCATGCTGCGCCGCCCTGTCGTCTTCATGACCGGGCTCTATCTGGGCGGCAACCGTTACGAAATCCACTTCGAGGAACTGGCCGACTTCAGCAACGTCGAACGTGCCAGCCGCGAAGCTGCCATCCAGACCGCCCAGGCGCACTATGTCGGACGCCTTGAGAGTTTCTGCCGCTACGCCCCCTTCAACTGGTTCAATTTCTTCGACTTCTGGCAGCCCGCCACGCGCACCGCCACGACCGCCGCACCCTCCGCCAGCCCACGCCCATGAAACGTCTTGCCGCACTGATCTGCCTGCTCTGCCTCGCCACCACGGCCTCGGCCGCGTGGGACGTCAACCAGTTGATGAACGACCTGGCGCAGAAAACCGGCGGCCGCGCCAGGTTCGTCGAGAAGCAATACCTCGCCGTACTCGACAAGCCGCTCGTGTCCAGCGGCGAATTGTCCTATACCGCGCCCAACCGGCTGGAAAAGCGCACCCTGTCGCCGAAACCGGAATTGATCACGCTCGATGACGACACGCTCTACGTCGAGCGCGGCGGCAAGAAATTCAGCCTGCGCCTGTCCTCGCGCCCCGAGGCCGTGGCCTTTGTAGACAGCATACGCGGCACCCTCACCGGCAACCGCAAACTCCTGGAGGCGAGCTACGCCCTGATCCTCACCGGCACTCAGGCCAACTGGACGTTGCGCCTGCTGCCCTCCGACTCCGAAATCGCCGTGCTGTTGCGCAGCATCGACATACGCGGCGTGCGCGATCGCGTCACCAGCGTCGAATACCAGCTCGCCGATGGCGATCGCACGGTAATGACCATTACACCCGTCGAGACCAGCCCATGAGCCGTCTCTTACGCCCTGCGGTCGTGGTGTGGCTGCTGGCGCTGATCGGCAGCCTGGCAGTGATTGCGAACACGCATTTCACCGCGGACATGTCGGCCTTTCTGCCCAGGCACCCGACCGAGCAGCAATCGCTGCTGGTCGATCAGCTCAAGGAAGGCACGCTCTCGCGCACGCTGCTGATCGGCATCGAAGGCAGCGATCCCGCCGGCCGCGCCAAGCTCTCGCGCGGACTGACGCGAGCCCTGATGCAAAGCGAACTGATTGCCACCGCGAACAACGGCAGCGATGAAAGCAGCGCGCAGGAACGCGAACTTCTGTTTCGTCACCGTTATCTGCTGAGCCCCGCCGTCACGCCCGAGCACTTCAGCGTGGAGGGGCTGCGCGAGTCCATCGCCAACAGCATCGACATGCTGGCCTCGCCGGTCGGCGTGCTGCTGAAGAAACTGCTGCCGCGCGACCCCACCGGCGAGATCATGCAACTGTTCTCCGCCCTCGGCGGCGGCAGCATGCCCAACTCGCAATTCGGCGTATGGGCCTCGCAGGACGGGCAACGCGCCCTCCTGATGGTGCAGACGCGCGCCGCCGGCTCCGACACCGACGGCCAGGAGGCCGCCATCAACGCGGTCCGTCTGGCCTTTGCCGAGGCCGCCGAACAGAGCGCCATCGACGACGCGAAGATCGAGCTCTCCGGCGCGCCGGTGTTCGCGGTGGAAGCCCGCGCCACCATCAAGTCGGAAATCCGCCGCCTTGCCGTCATCAGCGCCCTGGGCACGATTGCCCTGCTGGGGTTCGCCTATCGCTCCGCCACTGCCATCATGTTCGGCCTGTTGCCGGTGCTGAGCGGCGCGCTCGCCGGCATTGCCGCGGTGAGCCTCGGCTTCGGTTCCGTGCACGGCATCACCATCGGCTTCGGCACCACCCTGATCGGCGAGGCCGTCGACTACACCATCTATTACTTCGTCCAGTCGAGCAGCGCCGACGGCGACCGCGCGCAGCGCTGGATCGAGCGCTTCTGGCCGACCATCCGCCTCGGCGTCCTGACCTCCATCTGCGGCTTTGCCGCCCTGCTAGGCTCGGGTTTTCCGGGGCTGGCGCAACTCGGCCTGTATTCCATTGTCGGCCTGATTACCGCAGCTGCCATCACCCGTTATGTTTTGCCCATCATTTGTCCGGCCGGCATCGGCCAGCGTCCGCTCGGCAACGGCGGTCTCGGCAAGCGCGCCACCGCGGGCCTGATGCATCTCAACCGGCTTGGCGCGCAAGGCCGGGGCAACTGGATCGTCATTGGTCTCGCACTGTGCGCCGCCGCCGTCATCTTTCAGGCCCGCGATCGATTGTGGGACGACCGCCTGTCGGGACTCAGCCCGATTCCGCCCGCCGCGCAGGCCCTCGACCAGAAGCTGCGCAGCGATCTGGGTGCGCCCGATCTGCGCTATCTCGTCATCATCCGCCGTCACGGACAAGAAGCGGCGCTGGCAGCAAGCGAAGAGGCCGGACGCGTACTCGACCGCCTCGTCGATGCGAATGTCATCGCGGGCTACAACAGTGCAGCGCGTTTCCTGCCCAGTCAGGCCAGCCAGCAGCAACGCCGCGACGCTCTGCCCGAGCGCGCCGAACTGCAACGCAATCTAAACGAAGCCGTCCGTTCGCTGCCGCTTTCCGCCAGCCGCCTAGGCGGCTTCGTGGACGACGTGGCTGCTGCCCGCACGGCCCCGCTGCTGGATCGCGATCAATTCCAGGGCAGCAGTCTTGCCATGCTGATCGACTCCCTGCTGATGCACCGCAAAACCGCCACTGGCGAGGAATGGACCGCGCTGCTGCCGCTACGGGCAGCAGCGGGACAAGACATCGACCCAAGCCGTATTCAGGCAGCGCTGGCTGCCGCGAACATCGAGGGTGCGCTCTGTCTTGATCTGGCCGGCGAGTCGGCACAGCTCTATAGCGCCTACCTGCATGAAGTGATCCTGCTGTCCTGCGCCGGCCTGGCGGCGATTGCCGTTCTGCTCACGATTGCACTGCGCTCGCCACGGCGCATGCTGCACGTGCTCGCACCGCTGCTGGCAACCGTACTCATCGTGATCGCTGGCCTTAGCCTGGCCGGCATCAAGCTGACGCTGCTGCATTTGATCGGCGTGCTGCTGATTTTCGCCGTCGGCTCCAACTACGCGCTGTTCTTCGACCGTCCGGCCGGCGAGGCGCAGGCGCCGCTCGACACGGCCACACTCTCGTCGCTGCTGCTCGCCAACATGGCCACCCTGATTGGCTTCGGCGCGCTGGCGTTGGCCAAGGTGCCGGTGCTCAATGCCATCGGCGTCACCGTCGGCCCGGGCGCCGTGCTGGCCTTGTTGCTCGCCGCCTTACTGGCCAAGTCCTGAGGCCGAGCATGACGGATACATTGATCGTGATGGCGCCGGGTGCCCTGATGTCTCCGCAGGATTTCGCGGCGGCGGGCTTCGACACGGATCTCGCCCTGCATTGGCCGCAAGCCGCGCTGATACCGGCTTCGATCGACGTCAATCAGCTCGACGTCGACGCCTGTGTCGCCACGCTGCACGATCAAGTTCTCGCCATTGCCGCAGCCCATCCCGGGCATCGCCTCGTGCTGGGCGGCATTTCGCTGGGCGCGGCGGTTTCGCTGCAATATGCACGTCGGTACCCCGCGCAGGTTCACGGCCTGTGCCTGCTGGCGCCCTACCCGGGCAGCCGCATCACTACACAGGCCATCCGGGCCGCCGGCGGTCCCGGTCGCTGGCGACTGAGCGAAGCGCAGGCGCACGATGCCGAGTTTCTGCTCTGGCAGTGGATGATCGCGGGCCACGGCGAACTGCCCCTCTATCTCGGTTACGGCGAGAACGATCGCTTTGCCGACGGGCAGGGCCTGATGGTGGAAGCCATGCCGGGAGCCATTCGCCACGTCATCGCCGGCGATCATGACTGGCCGACCTGGCAATGCCTGTGGCAGGACTTTGTGGCGCGGCGCCCCTTTGTCGCGCCGGCTACGACGCTCCGGAAAGCACACTGACATGCCCCGCCCATGGCGCCCGACTCCCTTGCTGCATGCCAGCGTCCTCGCCCATCTGGGCGCCGCGCTGGGCACGGCGGTCGCGCCGCACTCCTGGCCCCTCGCGCTGGCCGTACTGGCCTGCAACCATGGGCTGCTGGTGTGGGGCGGGCTGTGGCCGCGCAGCACTTTGCTCGGTCCCAACCTGCTGCGCCTGCCCGCGGCGTCCGCCGCGCGCGGCGAGATCGCGCTGACTTTCGACGACGGCCCGAACCCCGATGTCACGCCGCGTGTGCTCGACCTGCTCGACAGCGCCAATGCCAAGGCCAGCTTTTTCTGCATCGGCGAGAACGCGCGCCGTCATCCGGTGCTGGTGCGCGAAATCGTTGCTCGCGGCCACAGCGTCGAGAACCACACGCAGCGTCACCCGCATCACTTCTCCTTGCTCGGCCCGCGTGCCATCGAACGCGAGATCGTCGATGCGCAACACACCATCTCCGACATTAGCGGGCGCGCGCCGCATTTCTTCCGCGCGGTCGCCGGCTTGCGCAATGTGTTTCTCGAGCCCATGCTCGCCCGTCACGATCTCACTCTGACGACCTGGAGCCATCGCGCCTACGACACCCGCTACAACGATTTGGATGCCGCACTAATGCGTCTGGCCCACCAGCGCAGGGCCGGCGACATCCTGCTGCTGCACGACGGCCATCCGGCCATCACGCCGCGCGGCAATCCTCTCGTCCTCGAAGTGCTGCCCATCCTGCTTGAACAACTCCGTGCCGACGGCCTGAAGGCAGTTTCGCTCGCGCAAGGCGTAGGACCGGCCGTACAGGTGCCGCTGATATAATCGCCGGCCGCATTTCCCGCGGTCGGCAATCTAACGAGACAGCCATAAAACCAAGCTCCCACGGACCACAGTTCACATCTTGAGCCCCCGCTTTTCTCCCATTTGCCTGACGCAGTACACCGCCACGACCTGTCTCGGCCTGGGCAAGGCCCCCTTGCGCGCGGCATTGGCCGAAGGTCGCAGCGGCCTTGCGCCCTGCGCCTTCGAGACCGTGCAGCTCGCCACCTGGGTCGGCGCGGTCGAGGGCGTCGATGCGGCGGCCCTGCCCGCCCATCTGGCCGCCTACAACTGCCGCAATAATCGCCTCGCACTGCTGGGCCTTGAGGCCGACGGCTTCGGCGATGCGGTGCGCGCGGCGATCGCCCGTTATGGCAAGCGGCGCATCGGCGTCTTTCTCGCCACCAGCACCAGCGGCATCCTTGAAACCGAAATCGCCTATCGCCACCGAGATCCGCAGAGCGGCGCGCTGCCCGGCGATTATCGCTACGCGGAAACCCACAACACCTATTCCGTCGCCGCCTTCACGCGTGACTATTTCGGGCTTGAAGGACCGACCGTCGTCGTCTCCACCGCCTGTTCATCGTCGGCCAAAGTCTTCGCCAGTGCTCAGCGCATGCTCGCGTGCGGCCTCATCGATGCCGCCGTGGTCGGCGGCATCGACTCGCTGTGTCTGACCACGCTGTACGGCTTCAACTCGCTGGAGTTGCTATCCGACCAGCCCTGCCGTCCTTACGATGCCGAGCGCAAGGGCATCTCGCTCGGGGAAGGCGCCGCCTTTGCGCTGCTCGAACGCGACAACGCGTCCCAGCCAGACGCCAGCGTCTGGCTCCTCGGCTACGGCGAATCGAGCGACGCATATCACATGTCGGCACCGCATCCGGAAGGCCGCGGCGCGCAGGCCGCGATGCAAGCGGCGCTGGCCATGGCCGGCGTCACTGCCGATGCGGTCGACTATATCAATCTGCATGGCACGGCGACACCGAGCAACGATGCGGCAGAAGGCCATGCCGTTGCGGCCGTGGTCGGTAAGCGCGTGCCGTGCAGCTCGACTAAGGGCGCCACCGGGCACACCCTAGGCGCCGCCGGCGCGGTTGAAGCCATCATCTCCGCGCTCGCCATCGAGGACGGACTGATGCCCGGCAGTTGCCATACCGGCGAGCTGGATCCGTCCATCGCCATCGATTATGTACTGAGCCCGCGTCAGGCGCGCTTGCGCCGCGTGCTCAGCAACTCCTTCGGCTTCGGTGGTAGCAATTGCAGTCTGCTGCTCGGAGTTCTGCCATGACCGCCGCCCACCCCGCCCCGTTGCACGCCTGGATAGATGGCATTGGCCTGATTTGTCCCGGCCTGCCGTCGTGGCAGGAAGGGCGCGCCGTTCTCGCCGGCGAAACCGACTATCAGCTGGCCGCGTCTGTGCTTCCTGTGCCAAGCATTCTGCCGCCGGCTGAAAGGCGACGCGCCAGTCGCATCGTCAAGCTGTCGCTGGCGATCGGGTTCGAGGCTGTTGCAAACGCAGCTGCGGACGCCAGCCAGTTGATGACCGTATTTTCGTCATCAAGCGGCGACGGCCAGAACTGTGACGCGCTCTGCGAAGCGCTCGCCTCCGACGACAGGCAGGTCTCACCGACACGCTTCACCAACTCGGTCCACAACACCGCTGCCGGATTCTGGGGCATCGCCGCCGGCGCCACGCCGGCCAGCCAGGTGCTATGCGCCTACGACGGCAGCTTTGGCGCCGGTCTGCTCGAAGCCATGGCGCTGGTCGCGCAACATCAGGCACCCGTGCTTTTGTTCGCCTACGAAGCCGAATACAGCGGCGCCTTGCACCTCGCCCGCCCGCTGCCCGACGCCGCCGGCATTGCGCTGTTGCTGCAAGCGCAACCGACCGCACACAGTCTGGCGCGCATCGCGGTCAGCCTCGGCGATGACGCCGACGCTCAAGCGACAAGGCTAGCCATCCCCGCACTGGAAACCTTGCGCACCGCCATTCCCGCCCTGCGCGGTCTGCCGCTGCTGGCGGCGATTGCCTGCCAAAACCCAGCCACCGTGCTGCTCGACTACCTGAGCCCGCTGCAGTTGCAGCTGGATGTGCAGCCCTGCTGAAGCCATGCGCCGGCCCTCGACACGCTAGTCATGTCGCAAACACCCATGCCAGCGCCCCCGCAAGCGCCCCAAGCTCCTCTTGATCGCGCCGCCATCGCGGCCCGTATCCCGCACCAGGACAGCATGTGCCTGCTCGACACGGTCACGCACTGGAGCGCGCAGCAGATCCGGTGTACCAGCACCAGCCATCTCGATGCCGACAATCCGCTGCGCGCAGATGGCCGACTCGGCATCGCCTGCGGCATCGAATATGCGGCGCAGGCGATGGCCGTCCATGGCGTGCTGCTTGCCGCCGGCCCGCAACCCAAGCGCGGCTACCTGGTCAGCGTGCGCAGCGTGACGCTGGCCGCCGGCCGTCTCGACGAGCTGCACGCGCCGCTGGAGATCGAGGCTGAGCGCCTCTCGGGTGACAGCAACACCGTGCTCTATCAATTCCACGTGCGCAGCGCCGACCGTCTCCTGCTGAACGGACGCGCCGCCGTCGTTCTGGACAGCGAAAACCTATGACCAAAAAACTTGCCCTAGTCACCGGCGGCAGCGGCGGCATCGGCGCCGCCATCTGCCGCGCCCTGGCCGCCCAGGATTGCCATGTGTTTGTGCACGCCAACCGCAACCTCGCGCAAGCCGAGAGTGTCGCGGCCGATATCACACGCGCTGGCGGCAGCGCCACCGCCATTGCCTTTGACGTCACCGACCGTGCCGCCACGCAGGCCGCGCTTGAGGCGATCCTGCAGCAAGGGCCGATCCAGATCCTCGTGAACAACGCCGGCATCCACGATGACGTTGTGTTCCCAGGCATGAGCGGAGACCAGTGGGATCGCGTCGTGAATGTCTCGCTCAACGGCTTCTTCAATGTCACGCAACCGCTGACCATGCCCATGCTGCGCACGCGCTGGGGTCGCATCATCAATATCTCGTCGATCGCCGCGATCACCGGCAATCACGGCCAGGTCAATTATTCGGCCGCCAAGGGCGCGCTGCACTCGGCCACCAAATCGCTGGCGCGCGAGCTGGCTAGCCGCGGCATCACCGTTAATGCGGTGGCGCCCGGCATCATCGACACCGCCATGGGCCAGGCCGCCTTCAACGCCGCCGCGATTGCCGAAATGGTGCCCATGAAGCGCGCCGGCAAGCCCGAGGAAGTCGCCGCGCTGGTTGCCTTCCTCGCCTCCGAGCAAGCGGCTTACATTTCCGGCCAAATCATTTCCATCAACGGTGCAATGATCTAATCCCCGCCCATGAGTTCTCCTGACGCCCTGCTCGCCAACGCCTCGGTGCACAAGTCCGAGATCCTGCTCTTCCACACGCTGCTGCAACTCACACTCATCGTGCTGGCCGGACGCATCGGCAGCGCCGTGGCGCTGCGCTGCGGCCAGTCCGCGGCGGTGGGCGAAATCATCATCGGCATCCTGCTCGGCCCCTCTCTGTTCGGCCTGCTCGCGCCCGGCGTATTCGATTCGGTGTTCCGCTCCATCACGCCCGAACCCATGCAGGTGCTCTCGCAGCTCGGTCTGATCCTGCTAATGTTCCAGATCGGTTTTGAGTTCGACTTCAACCATTTGCGCGACAGGACGCATCGCAAGGCGGCGCTTTATGTCGCGGTGGCCACCATGATCGCACCCTTCGGCCTGGGGCTGGCTTTTGGTTACTACACAGCGCCGCTTCTGTCGCCCAATGCCTCCCCGTGGCCGTGCGCGCTGTTCATCGCCACCGCTTTCTCGATTACAGCGCTGCCCATCCTCGGCCGCATCATGATCGAGTTCAAGCTGACCCGGCATCCGATCGGCGTCATCGCGATCAGCGCCGCCGCCATCAACGACGTGGTCGGCTGGCTCTTGCTGGCCATGGTGACCACGCTCGCACTCGCCAACTTCGACGCCGGCGAGTTCGGTTTCAAGGTGCTCGCTGTTTTCGCTTTCCTGCTGCTGGCTTGGTTCCTGGTGCGGCCCGTGCTCAAGCGGGCGATACGCAGCAGCCAGGCCCATTCGCCGCTCTCGAACAATCTGATGGGCGGCCTGCTGGTGCTGATTTTTCTTGGCGCCATGACCACCTACCAGCTCGGCATCTTCGCCATCTTCGGCGGCTTCGTCGCTGGCATGCTGCTCTACGACGAGCCGGCATTGATCGAGGCCTGGAAGGAGCGCATTGGCCACTTCGTCACCACCTTCTTCCTACCCATCTTCTTCACCTATACCGGCTTACGCACCAATATCGGCGGCCTCGATACCGTCGCGCTGTGGTTCTGGTGCGGCGTCACCGTTCTGCTCGCCACCATAGGCAAGTTCGGTGGCGGCTACCTGGCCGCCCGCATGGCCAAGCTCGGCCATGTCGAAGCCAAGATCATCGGCATCATGATGAACACCCGTGCGCTGATGGAGCTTATCGTTATCAATGTCGGTTACGATCTGGGCGTCATTTCGCAGAACGTGTTCACCATGCTCGTGTTGATGGCCATCTTCAGTACCGTCATCACCACGCCCGCGCTGCGCCGCTGGTTGCCGAAAATCGGCCACCGGGCGCTGGCGGACTAAAATTGAAAAGGATCGTTTCAAGCCGCAATTTCGGCTCGCCGCTGGTTTCCAATACGAAGATTGGCTTTTCATGAAAGGACGATCATGACCATCTCTCGATATCTCGCCGCCCTGCTTGTTTCTTCCCTCGCCGTTTGCTCGGTGCAGGCCGAAGAGGCCGCACAGGGCGATTCGGTCGTCGACAAGACCGGCCGCGCCGTCAATAAGGGCGTCAAGGCCGCCGGCGATGGCGTCGAATACGTCGCTGAAAAAGTGGTCCACGGCGTCAAGCGCGGTGCCGCCGCCGTCGAACGTGGCGGCCGCGCGACCGGCAAGGCGCTGGGCAAGGCTGCCGAAAAGGTCGGGATCGACGGCAAAGGCGGCCACAGTGATGCGGGCGATGCGCCCGCCGGCGACGCCGCAGCCGAAAAGCGTTAGGCGGGTGTTAGCGGCGCAAGCGCCGCACCATCAGCAGCGGCAGGCGCAGCACAAAGCCGATGAACAGGCGCGTGTGCATCCACGTCAACAGGACGTTGTCGCGCAGATAATTGAAGTGCGAAACGCCGCCCTCATCGGCGCGGAAATAGCGTACCGGGGCGTCCAGATTAACCGGGCGTACCCCGCGCCAGGCCAGGCGTACCACGGCCTCCGGATCGAAGTCAAAACGCCGCATCCACTTGCGGCCGCGCATGATGTCGATCAGCGGCGCAATCGGATAGACACGAAAGCCGTACAGGGAATCGCCGATACCCATCCATAGCGTTTCGAGGTTGGCCCAGCCGTTGGACACTTTGCGTCCGTTGACGCGAATGCGCGGCGCCGCGGCGTCGAACACCGGCTTGCCGAGCACCATGGCCTGCGGCTGCTGCAAGGACGCGGCCATGAAGGACGGAATCAGATCGGCCGGATGCTGGCCGTCCGAATCCATCGTCAGCGCATGCGTGAAACCCGCCGCTTCCGCCTGGCTAACGCCCTCCAGCACGGCGGCGCCCTTGCCGCGGTTCTCCGGCAGCACAATGACATACAGGCCGCCATCCTCGCGCGCCATGGCCTGCAGGCGTTCGGCGCTGCCGTCGGTGCTGCCGTCCACGACCACCCACACCGGCGCCCATTGCGCGCGCGCAGC
>JAGWTC010000048.1 GCA_028869135.1 Rhodocyclaceae bacterium | reverse complement strand
TGGAGAGGTGAATCATGACAACACAACATAGTATCGAACCAGGGCAAGCAGTGCATCAAGCAGCGGCTATTCTCGCCTCCTTGGAGTACATCAACCAAGCGGAAGCGCGGAGCCTTGGGCCATTGGCCGAAGCCGTCGCTAATGCTTTTATGGTGGTGTACTACCAAGCTGAAACGGGCCGGGCGACACAGGCTGATTTTCAAGAAGCAATGAACGCCTTGCGCCAAGCGTGCAGCTAATGACGAAAGGGCGGCCACTCGAACTGGCCGCCTTTTTCAATCTTCACTGTTTGGCCATTCCCGACCCACAGACGGCGCATCCATCCATTCGCGTTCCTCCGGCGGCAGCGGGTAAGCCCCGGATGCTTCCGCGTCGGCCAGTAGTTCGGCCAGTGTGTAGCGCACCCGACCAGTGGAAACGGCGCGGGCCGGGTCGGCCTTCTCATGCAGCCTGTTCTCTAGGTTCTTTGGGTCTGTCATCGGGCGACCTCAGCAAGCATGGATACTAGGTGTTCCAGGTCAGTGATCGAATGCGCCAGGAAGCGGCCGGCGCGGCAATCTGCAATCATTTCCTCAGTTTTTTCCTACTCATGTTCAACCTCGTTCGTACCAGCTCTTCGAGCGATTCACCACGCGCACGACCAGCAGCATCACCGGCACTTCGACCAGGACGCCGACCACGGTTGCCAATGCAGCGCCGGAGTGCAGACCGAACAAGCTGATGGCGGCCGCCACGGCCAGCTCGAAGAAGTTGCTGGCACCGATCAGGGCCGAAGGACAGGCGACAGAGTGCTTTTCCCCCGCCCGCTTGTTCAGCCAGTAGGCTAACCCGGAATTGAAGAACACTTGAATCAAGATCGGCACGGCTAGCATGGCGATCACTAACGGCTGCCGGATGATGGCCTCGCCCTGGAAGGCGAACAGTAGAACCAACGTCAGCAGCAGCGCGGCCATCGACCACGGCCCGATCTTCTGCATGGCCCGTTCAAAGGCGGCCTGTCCTTGCTTGAGCAGATGCCGCCGCAAGAGCTGCGCCAGGATCACCGGCACGATGATGTAGAGCACGACCGAAATCAGCAGCGTGTCCCAAGGCACCGAGATCGAGGACATGCCCAGCAGCAGGCCGACGATGGGCGCGAAGGCCACGATCATGATGGCGTCGTTCAGAGCCACTTGCGAGAGCGTGAAAAGCGGGTCGCCGTTGGTAAGGCGGCTCCACACGAACACCATTGCCGTGCAGGGCGCGGCGGCCAGCAAGATCAAGCCCGCGATGTAGCTGTCCAGTTGATCGGCCGGCAGGAACGGAGCGAACACTTGTCGGATGAACAGCCACCCCAGCAGGGCCATCGAGAATGGCTTGACGGCCCAATTCACGAACAGCGTGACGCCGATGCCGCGCCAATGCTCTTTGACCTGGTGCAGCGCCCCGAAGTCGATCTTGACCAGCATCGGGACGATCATTACCCAAATCAGCAGGCCCACCGGCAAATTGACCTGGGCCACTTCCATGCGGCCTATGGCCTGGAACACGTCAGGAAGGCCCTGGCCGAGCGCAACACCGGCGACGATGCACAGGGCCACCCACAGCGTCAGGTAACGCTCGAAGCCGCTCATCGGGGCCTGGCGCGGCTTCGCGGCGATGGCCTGTGCGCCGGCGCTCATGCTTCCTGCTCGGTCTTGCCGATGTTCGCCAGCTCGCGCTTGATGGCCGTCTGGTCAAGCATTTTGAGAGGCAGATTCACGAACAGGCGGACGCGGTTCATCATGTGCCGGAAGGTTTGTTCGAAGGCCCGGCGCTTCTCGGCGTCAGTGCCTTCGACGGCGGCCGGGTCTTCAAATCCCCAATGCGCCGAGATCGGCTGACCAGGCCACACCGGACACATTTCGCCGGCGGCGTTGTCGCAGACGGTGATGATGAAGTCCATCTTCGGTGCGTCGGGCGTGGCGTACTCGTCCCAGCTCTTGCTGCGCAGATTCTCGGTCGGGTAATTCACCGACTCCACCTTTTCGACGGCGAAGGGATTGACCTTGCCGGTTGGGTGACTGCCGGCGCTGTAGGCGCGGAAGCGCCCTTGCCCCATCGTGTTGATGAGAGCTTCGGCCATGATGCTGCGCGCCGAATTGCCGGTGCAGAGGATGAGGACGTTATAGATTCTTTCGGTCATGATGTTTCGCTTTCTGGTAGTGGCTGGGGAGCAATGGCGATGGATGAAAGATCGGTGGCCTCGTCGATGACGTGGCCGGCCGCTTTCCGTTCGGAATAGCGGTCTGTCAGTGCTTCACGGTGCGGCCGTACCAGCGCCGTGAAGCGCACCAGTTCTTCCATCACATCGGCTATTCGGTCGTAGTACGGCGAGGGCTTCATGCGGCCCGCCGCGTCGAACTCTTGGAACGCTTTGGCGATACTCGACTGGTTCGGAATGGTGAACATTCGCATCCAGCGGCCGAGCAGACGCAAGGTGTTCACGGCGTTGAAGCTCTGCGAGCCGCCGGATACCTGCATCACGGCCAGGGTGCGGCCTTGGGTCGGCCGGATGCCGGCCATTTCAAGCGGCAGATGGTCAATCTGCGCCTTCATGACACTGGTAATCTGACCGTGGCGTTCCGGGCTGCACCAGACTTGTCCCTCTGACCACTCGGACAGGGCGCGCAGCTCCTTGACGGCCGGGTGATCGTCGCTTTGCACTTGATCGGGCAACGGCAAATCGGACGGGTCGAAGATGCGTGTTTCTGCGCCAAAGAATTGCAGCAGCCGGGCCGCTTCCTCGACGGCCAGCCGTGAGAACGAGCGGGCGCGCAGCGAGCCATACAGCAGCAGGATACGCACCGGCGGGGCGTCGGGTGCCAGCCCGAGCGCCGGGCGCTCGATGGCAAAGGATTTGTCCAAAGCGGGCAAAGAATCGGGGTCGGAAAGATGGCGAAGTCTCATGCCAACACCTTCCCGGCTTCCGTGGTGCAAGACAGGTTGCACACCTGGCCGCCGCAGCAGTTTTCCGTGAGAAAGGCCACCAGGTTAGTGGCCGTCGAAAAGTTCGCCTCGTAGATCACAAATCGGCCTTCTTGCCGCGACGTGACCATGCCGGCGTGTGCCAGCTCTTTCAGGTGGAAGGATAGCGAAGACGGCGGGATGCCGGCCGCTTCGCTGATTTTTCCGGCGGCCATGCCGGCGGGGCCGGCCTGGACGAGAAGCCGGAACACCGCGAGGCGCGATTCTTGAGCGATGGCCGCCAGGGCGGCTACAGCATTTATCGTTTCCATGTTTCAATAATAGTCGAAATATGGAGTGTGCTCAATAGCTCATTTAAGCTGTAAAAATGAGCTAGGCGCATTTAGATCGATATGTGATAAATTGGCCTGCCAGTTTAAGATGGGTGCATTTGAGTATGCCCAAAGGAGCCCGCAAGTATGCGCAGGACGAAGCCAGTAGCCGCGCCGATGGTGGCGCGGGTCTATCTGCGCGTCAGCACCGACGCGCAGGACTTGGAACGCCAAGAGGCGATCACTACGGCCGCGAAGGCCGCCGGCTACTACGTCGCCGGCATCTACCGTGAGAAGGCATCCGGCGCACGCGCCGACCGGCCTGAGCTGCTGCGCATGATCGGCGACCTACAGCCCGGCGAGGTGGTCATTGCCGAGAAGATCGACCGCATCAGCCGCCTACCTTTGCCCGAGGCCGAGCGCCTGGTGGCCTCGATACAGGCCAAAGGCGCACGCCTGGCCGTCCCTGGCGTGGTCGATCTATCCGACCTGGCGGCCGAGGCCCAGGGCGTCGCCAAGATCGTGCTGGAAGCCGTGCAGATCATGCTTTTTCGCCTGGCCTTGCAGATGGCCCGCGACGACTACGAGGACAGGCGCGAACGCCAGCGCCAAGGCATTGAGTTGGCCCGCCAGGCCGGGCGGTACAAGGGCCGCCGTGCTGATCCGAAGCGCCGCGCCCAAGTTGTCGCGCTGCGCAAGTCCGGCTACAGCATCAACAAGACCGCCGAGCTGGCCGGGTACAGTGCGGCCCAGGTGAAACGGATATGGGCCGAGGTCAGCCAGGCCGAAGCGAAGCAGCACGGCGCGTTCGTGGAGGACGCATTGACGGAAGCCGATGCCCTGGCCGCTGTCGGCCAGGATGAGCGCCAGGAGGAAAGGGCATGAAGAAGCCGAACCAAGACGACGAGCCGTTTTTCATCACCGAGGAGATTGCGGCCGAAATGATCGCCGGCGGCTATGAGTTCGAGCTGCCGCCCATTCCTTGCACCATCCGCCTACGCGACGTGCTGGAGCGCATGACCGATGCTGAGCTAGCATTGCAGCCGGGCGAGATCGCCGACCAGGAGCGTGAACGCTGCCGGCGCAAGCCGTGTTCAACCTCATGATCTGGTCATGGTATTTTTCATGGCACTGAGCCTGATAGTTCTTGCAAATTGTTGTCACTAAAGGGTTTTGTGTGCTTGTTTACAATCGAGTGGGAGTGACGGGCACTGGCTGGCAATGTCTAGCAACGGCAGGCATTTCGGCTGAGGGTAAAAGAACTTTCCGCTAAGCGATAGACTGTATGTAAACACAGTATTGCAAGGACGCGGAACATGCCTCATGTGGCGGCCAGGACGGCCAGCCGGGATCGGGATACTGGTCGTTACCAGAGCCACCGACCCGAGCAAACCCTTCTCTATCAGATCGTTGACGAGTATTACCCGGCATTCGCTGCGCTTATGGCAGAGCAGGGAAAGGAATTGCCGGGCTATGTGCAACGGGAATTTGAAGAATTTCTCCAATGCGGGCGGCTGGAGCATGGCTTTCTACGGGTTCGCTGCGAGTCTTGCCACGCCGAGCACCTGGTCGCTTTCAGCTGTAAGCGTCGCGGTTTCTGCCCGAGCTGTGGGGCGCGGCGGATGGCCGAAAGTGCCGCCTTGCTGGTTGATGAAGTACTGCCTGAACAACCCATGCGTCAGTGGGTGTTGAGCTTCCCGTTTCAGCTGCGTTTCCTGTTTGCCAGCCGGCCCGAGATCATGGGGTGGGTGCTGGGCATCGTTTACCGCGTCATTGCCACGCACCTGGTCAAGAAAGCGGGCCATACCCACCAAGTGGCCAAGACGGGCGCGGTCACCCTGATCCAGCGTTTTGGATCGGCGCTCAATCTGAATGTTCACTTCCACATGCTGTTTCTCGACGGTGTGTATGTCGAGCAATCCCACGGCTCAGCGCGTTTCCGCTGGGTCAAGGCGCCGACCAGCCCAGAGCTCACCCAGCTGACGCACACCATCGCCCACCGGGTGGGTCGCTATCTGGAACGGCAAGGCCTGCTGGAACGGGATGTCGAAAACAGCTATCTGGCCTCGGATGCGGTGGATGACGACCCGATGACACCCCTGCTGGGGCACTCGATCACTTACCGTATCGCTGTCGGTTCACAGGCGGGGCGAAAGGTGTTCACTTTGCAAACTCTGCCGACCAGTGGTGATCCGTTCGGTGACGGGATTGGCAAGGTAGCCGGGTCCAGCCTGCACGCCGGCGTGGCGGCCAGGGCCGATGAACGCAAGAAGCTCGAACGGCTGTGCCGGTACATCAGCCGCCCGGCGGTATCCGAGAAGCGGCTGTCGTTAACACGAGGCGGCAACGTGCGCTACCAGCTCAAGACGCCGTACCGGGACGGCACCACGCACGTCATTTTCGAACCATTGGATTTCATTGCAAGGCTGGCCGCCCTGGTACCGAAGCCCAGAGTCAACCTAACCCGCTTCCACGGGGTGTTCGCACCCAACAGTCGGCACCGGGCGTTGGTCACGCCGGCAAAACGGGGCAGGGGCAACAAGGTCAGGGTGGCTGATGAACCGGCAACACCAGCACAACGGCGAGCGTCGATGACATGGGCGCAACGGCTCAAGCGTGTTTTCAATATCGACATCGAGACCTGCAGCGGCTGCGGCGGCGCCATGAAAGTCATCGCCTGCATTGAAGACCCTATAGTGATCAAGCAGATCCTTGATCACCTGAAGCACAAAGCCGAAACCAGCGGGACCAGGGCGTTACCCGAAAGCCGGGCGCCACCGGCTGAGCTGCTCCTGGGTCTGTTTGACTGACGAGCCTGAAGGCCAACGATACCAATCAAAATGCTGCGTTCACAGCGCCGCGGCAGGGATCCGCCGTGCTGGTTGTCGGAAAAGGAGCCGCTAGTGGGAAAGAGGAGGGTAAATTTTCAGCGTTGCTGGCTCCCCGTCAGCCGGATTGGGTTGCATCGCAGGGGTGTCGAAAGAGTCAACTGCGGTCCAAAGCTGTTGGACTTGGGTGAAAAGGGCGTTTATTCTTCCTATACGTGCCGCGTTCCAGGCGGCGACTATGAGGGCTATGTCGATGCCCATGTGCGCCGGCTGGAGGCGCTACGCCGGGCCGGTATCGTCGAGCGGATCGACGCCGACCAATGGCGCATCCCCGATGATCTGGTCAGCCGTGCCGCCGCCCATGACGCCGGCCGAGACAGTCAGGCCAGCGTTCGCGTCCTTTCCCCGGTCGATCTGAACAAACAGATCGGATCGGACGGCGCGACCTGGCTGGACCGGCGGCTGATCCACGGCGAGACGGCCGACCTTGCGCCAACCGGCTTCGGGCAACAAGTCCGCGAAGCCATGGACCAGCGCCGCGAGCACCATATCGAACAGGGCGACGCCACCCGCAGCCGGGACAGCCGCGTCTTCTACCGGCGCAACCTTCTCGCCATCCTGCGGGAGCGCGAGGTAGCCGGCGTCGGATCGGATATGGCTTTGAGTAAGGGCCTGCCGTTCCGCGCCGCCACGGACGGCGAGAGCGTCAGCGGCAAGTTTACCGGAACCGTGCATCTATCGAGCGGCAAGTTCGCCGTGGTCGAGAAATCCCATGAGTTCACCCTTGTCCCGTGGCGGCCGATCATCGACCGCCAACTCGGCCGCGAGGTTATGGGCATCGTGCAGGGCGGGTCGGTGTCGTGGCAGTTAGGGCGGCAGAGGGGGCTGGAACGCTGAGTGCGCCCATGCCGCATTGCGAAGCAAAAGATAATCGGATAAAATGTAGCAATTCATATTCGTAAGCGTGGAGTAATCAGATGGGAAATTCCAAGTCAGCAGACAAGTAAGCCGCAACAACCAGTATTGTTGTTGCGGCGCTCTGTAAGGCTAGTCTCATCTGATTGCTGACGAGCAGACGTCGCCCGGTATTCCTTAATCGAGGGTTGATTCGTCATGACCACCACACGCCCCGCGTGGGCCTATACGCTGCCGGCAGCACTGCTGCTGATGGCTCCTTTCGACATCCTCGCTTCACTGGCGATGGATATTTATCTCCCTGTCGTTCCAGCGATGCCCGGCATCCTGAACACGACGCCCGCTATGATCCAACTCACGTTGAGCCTCTATATGGTGATGCTCGGCGTGGGCCAGGTGATTTTTGGTCCGCTCTCAGACAGAATCGGGCGACGGCCAATTCTACTTGCGGGCGCAACGGCTTTCGTCATTGCGTCTCTGGGAGCAGCTTGGTCTTCAACTGCACCGGCCTTTGTCGCTTTCCGTCTACTTCAAGCAGTGGGCGCGTCGGCCATGCTGGTGGCGACGTTCGCGACGGTTCGCGACGTTTATGCCAACCGTCCTGAGGGTGTCGTCATCTACGGCCTTTTCAGTTCGATGCTGGCGTTCGTGCCTGCGCTCGGCCCTATCGCCGGAGTATTGATCGGCGAGTTCTTGGGATGGCAGGCGATATTCATTACTTTGGCTATACTGGCGATGCTCGCACTCCTAAATGCGGGTTTCAGGTGGCACGAAACCCGCCCTCTGGATCAAGTCAAGACGCGCCGATCTGTCTTGCCGATCTTCGCGAGTCCGGCTTTTTGGGTTTACACTGTCGGCTTTAGCGCCGGTATGGGCACCTACTTCGTCTTCTTCTCGACGGCTCCCCGTGTGCTCATAGGCCAAGCGGAATATTCCGAGATCGGATTCAGCTTTGCCTTCGCCACTGTCGCGCTTGTAATGATCGTGACAACCCGTTTCGCGAAGTCCTTTGTCGCCAGATGGGGCATCGCAGGATGCGTGGCGCGTGGGATGGCGTTGCTTGTTTGCGGAGCGGTCCTGTTGGGGATCGGCGAACTTTACGGCTCGCCGTCATTCCTCACCTTCATCCTACCGATGTGGGTTGTCGCGGTCGGTATTGTCTTCACGGTGTCCGTTACCGCGAACGGCGCTTTGGCAGAGTTCGACGACATCGCGGGATCAGCGGTCGCGTTCTACTTCTGCGTTCAAAGCCTGATAGTCAGCATTGTCGGGACATTGGCGGTGGCACTTTTAAACGGTGACACAGCGTGGCCCGTGATCTGTTACGCCACGGCGATGGCGGTACTGGTTTCGTTGGGGCTGGTGCTCCTTCGGCTCCGTGGGGCTGCCACCGAGAAGTCGCCAGTCGTCTAACCGACGACTGGTAGCAGGCCCGCTCCGATGCGGCGCACTAACCATCGAAACCTCGTGAATGTCGGTATCCTGTCTGGCAGGATACCGCTCATTTCCCTTGTTCAGTTCATCGCCGTCGCCGAGCATCTGAATTTTCGGCATGCGGCCAAGGCACTTGGTATCAGCCAGTCGAGCGTCAGCGCGCGTGTGAAAGCGCTGGAGGATAACCTTGGTGTCCTGCTATTTGAGCGCCATGCGCGGGGCGTTCGGCTAACAGACGCAGGCAGGCACTTCATGGGGCACTGTTGCAAATAGAGATTTGAGTCGATGATGTTCCCTTTAAAAAGTACTTAGAGACCGAAAACCCTGTTGATTAGACACACTTCACCCTGAGGCTGACCATAATAAAATGACGATGCTTGTCCTTTACGTAGTGCACGCATGACTTCAATACCTTTAATTGTGGCATAAGCCGTCTTCATAGATTTGAATCCTAATGTGGCCCTGATGATCCGCTTTAGCTTGCCATGATCACATTCAATCACGTTATTTTTATACTTAATCTGCCTGTGCTCAAGGTCTGGTGGACATTTACCTTCCCGTTTTAACCGTGATAAAGCACGTCCATATGTGGGTGCTTTATCCGTGTTGATCACTTGTGGAATTTGCCACTTCTTCACATTATTTAAAATTTTTCCAAGAAAACAATATGCTGATTTGGTATTACGTCTAGAAGAAAGATAAAAATCAATGGTATCGCCACGTTGATCGACTGCACGATACAGATAAGACCATCGTCCATTCACTTTTACATAGGTTTCATCAATATGCCACGAGCTCAGATCTGTAGGATTACGCCAATACCAGCGTAAACGTTTTTCTATTTCAGGAGCATAACGTTGAACCCAACGGTAAATAGTCGTGTGATCAACATTCACACCCCGTTCGGCCAGCATTTCCTGCAGTTCACGATAGCTAATGCCATATTTACAATACCAGCGCACAGCCCAAAGAATGATTTCGCCCTGAAAATGCCGACCATGGAAAGGATTCATATGCTGCACCTTTAGCTAAAACAGTCTTCAGCTTACCATTCGTGGTTATTTGCAACAGTGCCGCTGACGCACACCATCGCCCACCGGGTGGGTCGCTATCTGGAACGGCAAGGCCTGCTGGAACGGGATGTCGAAAACAGCTATCTGGCCTCGGATGCGGTGGATGACGACCCGATGACA
>JAGWTC010000005.1 GCA_028869135.1 Rhodocyclaceae bacterium | reverse complement strand
GCCTTCGCGGATCTTGAAACCGGCGATAGCCTTCTTGGCCTTGGTGATCACGGGCTTCTGACCGGCAATCTTGGTCATGTCGGCCAGCGCGTTTTCGAGGATCTTCTTGTCGCCGACAGCTTCACCGACACCCATATTCAGGGTGATCTTGGTGATGCGCGGGATTTCCATGACCGAGCCGTAGTTGAACTGCTTCTGCAGTTCAGTGGCGACAGTCTCTTTGTAGAATTGTTGCAAGCGAGCCATGTCAGTTCCTTATGCAGCGTCCACGGCTTCGCCGTTCGACTTGAACACGCGCACCTTGCGGCCGTCGTCGAGCGCCTTGAAGCCGACGCGATCAGCCTTCTGGGTAGCCGGGTTGAACAGCGCCACGTTGGAGATGTCGATCGGCATTTCCTTCTCGACGATGCCACCTTGGTCGCCCTTCATGGGGTTCGGCTTGACGTGCTTCTTGACGCGATTGATGCCGGACACGACGACCTTGTCGCCGAGCCATTGCGACACGGTGCCGCGCTTGCCCTTGTCCTTGCCGGTAAGAACGACGACTTCGTCGCCCTTGCGAATCTTGTTCATGCTCATGTTCACAGGCTCCTTACAGAACTTCGGGTGCCAGCGACACGATCTTCATGAACTTCTCGGTACGAAGTTCACGGGTGACCGGCCCGAAAATACGCGTGCCAATCGGTTCGAGCTTGTTGTTCAGCAGAACGGCGGCATTGCCGTCGAACTTGACAAGCGAACCATCGGAGCGACGAACACCCTTGGCGGTACGCACCACCACGGCGTTGTAGACTTCGCCCTTCTTGACGCGACCACGCGGAGCAGCATCCTTGATGCTGACCTTGATGACATCACCGATGCCGGCATAGCGACGCTTGGAGCCGCCCAGCACCTTGATGCACATCACCGAACGTGCGCCGGTATTGTCGGCAACGTTCAGAACCGATTGCATTTGGATCATTTAATTTAACTCTCCAACTTTTCCCGTCCCCGGCACTTGCGTACTGGACAGGCAGTCTTGGAACCCGTACGGGTCAGAAAAAGCTCACCCAAAGACATCTTGGACAAACCGAAACAGAAAAGAGGCGGGATTCTGACATCCCGCCACTTGTCTGTCAACTACTATTTACTGCCTTGCGCAAAAAACCTGCATCAGACGATGCGAGCCTTCTCCACAACATTGGTCACGCGCCAGGCCTTGGTCTTGGAGATCGGTGCGCATTCCTCGATTTGCACGAGGTCGCCTTCACCGGCTTCCAGACCCTCAACGTGGGCATGGTACTTCTTGGACTTGATCATGACCTTGCCGATCACCGGGTGCTTGACGCGGCGCTCGACCAGGACGGTCACAGTCTTGTTCATCTTGTCGCTGACCACGCGGCCGACTTCGGTGCGGCGGACCTTTGCGTTAGCTTCGCTCATTTTCCGTTCGCCTTCTGGGTCTGGATGGTCTTGATGCGCGCGATGTCCTTGCGCACCTTGCCGATCTGACTGGTATTCGTCAGTTGCTGGGTAGCCCCCTGCATGCGCAGGGAGAACTGCGTCTTGCGCAGTTCCAGCAGCTCCTTCTGGAGATCGGCGTCGCTCTTGGTTTTCAGTTCACTAGCTTTCATGGCTTATCCCAGTTGGCGCGTGACGAACGTGGTTTCGATCGGCAGCTTGGCAGCGGCGAGCTTGAAAGCCTCGCGTGCCAGCGCTTCGTCCACACCGTCCATTTCATAAAGGACCTTGCCGGGCTGGATTTCGGCGACCCAATACTCAGGGCTACCCTTACCGTTACCCATACGAACTTCGGCCGGCTTCTTGGAAATCGGCTTGTCCGGGAAGATACGGATCCAGATACGGCCGCCACGCTTGATGTGACGGGTCATGGCACGACGGGCGGCTTCGATCTGACGCGCGGTCAGACGGCCACGGCCGACAGCCTTGAGACCGAAGTCACCGAAGCTGACCTTGGCGCCACGGGTGGCGACACCCGTGTTGCGGCCCTTGTGTTCCTTGCGATATTTTCTGCGTGAAGGTTGCAGCATTTTCTATTACTCCTTCGTCTCGGCAGCAGCGCCGTCAGCCTTGGGGGCTGCCTTGCGCACGCGCTTGACCGGGGCCTTGGCGTCACCTTCCGGCTTGGCATCCTTGCGCGGAGCGCGGCGGGCCGGACGCTTGTCATCAGCGGCTTCCGGAGCGGCAGCGACGGGCTGTTCGTTCTTGCCCAGCATTTCGCCCTTGAAGACCCACACCTTGATACCGATGATGCCGTAGGTGGTCGAGGCTTCCGAGGTTGCGTAGTCGATGTCGGCGCGCAGGGTGTGCAGCGGCACACGACCTTCGCGATACCACTCGGTACGAGCGATTTCGGCACCGTTCAGACGACCGGCGGACATGATCTTGATGCCCTGGGCGCCGAGACGCATGGCGTTCTGCATGGCGCGCTTCATGGCGCGGCGGAACATGATGCGCTTTTCGAGCTGCTGAGCGATCGAGTCGGCGATCAGTTGAGCATCGATTTCCGGCTTGCGGATTTCTTCGATGTTCACATGAACCGGCACGCCCATGCGCTTTTGCAGCTCGGCCTTCAGGCTTTCAATGTCTTCGCCCTTCTTGCCGATAACCACGCCCGGACGGGCGCTGTACACGGTGACACGGGCGTTCTTGGCCGGACGCTCGATGACGACGCGACCAACCGAGGCGTGCGCCAGCTTCTTCTTCAGGTATTCACGGACGTCGATGTCTTCCTTCAGCATCTGAGGGAAGTTCTTCGTCGTGGCAAACCACTTCGAATTCCAGTTACGCGTTACTGCCAGGCGAAAACCGGTAGGATGAATTTTCTGTCCCATTGCTTTTCCTTATTCGCCGACCGTGAGGTAGATGTGGCAGGTTTGCTTGAGGATGCGATTACCGCGGCCCTTGGCGCGTGCGGTGAAACGCTTCATCGAGGTACCCTTTTCCACGTAGATCTTCGACACCTTGAGAGCATCGATATCTGCACCGTCATTGTGCTCGGCGTTGGCGATGGCGGATTCGAGCACCTTTTTGATGATCGCGGCGCCGCGCTTCGGGCTGAACGTGAGGATGTTGAGTGCGTTTTCAACCGACTTGCCGCGAATCAGGTCAGCCACAAGGCGACCCTTCTGGGCAGAGAGGTGAACACCGCGCAAAGTTGCATTGGTTTCCATCATCACTCCTTACTTCTTGGCCTTCTTGCCGCCGGTGTGACCCTTGAACGTACGGGTCAGGGCGAACTCGCCAAGCTTGTGGCCAACCATGTTTTCCGAAATGAAGACCGGAATGTGCTGTTTGCCGTTATGGACTGCAATGGTCAGGCCGAGAAAGTCCGGCAGCACCGTGGAACGACGCGACCAGGTCTTGATCGGGCGCTTGTCGGCGGAGGTGCGGACAGCTTCGACCTTCTTGAGCAGGTGGGCGTCGACGAACGGGCCCTTCTTGATTGAACGTGCCATGTCTTATCCTTAACGCTTGTGGCGACGCTGAACAATCATGTTGTTCGTGCGCTTGTTGCTACGGGTACGGTAACCCTTGGTCGGGGTACCCCACGGGCTGACAGGAACGCGGCCTTCGCCGGTCTTACCTTCACCACCACCATGCGGGTGATCAACCGGGTTCATGACCACACCACGGACGGTCGGGCGGACACCGCGCCAACGCATCGCACCGGCCTTGCCGATCGAACGCAGCGAATGCTCTTCGTTACCGACTTCACCGATGGTGGCGCGGCAATCAACGTGCACGCGGCGGATTTCACCGGAGCGCAGACGCAGCTGAGCGTACAGACCTTCGCGGGCCAGCAGCTGAGCCGAGGTACCGGCCGAGCGTGCCATTTGAGCACCCTTGCCAGGAACCATCTCGATGCAGTGAATGGTCGAACCGACCGGAATATTGCGGATCGGCAGTGCATTGCCCGACTTGATCGGCGCTTCGGAGCCGCTCATGATCGGCGCGCCGACGGTGATGCCCTTCGGAGCGATGATGTAGCGACGTTCGCCATCCACATACAGCAGCAGAGCCAGATTGGCGCTACGGTTCGGATCGTATTCCAGACGCTCAACCTTGGCGGCGATGCCGTCCTTGTTGCGACGGAAGTCGACGAGACGGTAATGTTGCTTGTGACCACCGCCCTGGTGACGGGTGGTGATGTGGCCGTGGTTGTTACGACCGGCCTTGCTGTTCTTCTTTTCGATCAGCGAGGCAACCGGGGCACCCTTGTGCAGGTTGGCATTGACAACCTTGACAACAGCACGACGACCCGGCGAGGTCGGCTTGACTTTAACGAGTGCCATTATGCAGCGCTCCCTTCAGCGAAGTTGATTTCCTGGCCCGGTTCGAGGCACACGAAAGCCTTCTTCACGTCGCTGCGACGGCCGGTGAAACGACCGAAACGCTTGACCTTGCCCTTTTGGGTGGCGGTCTGCACGGAAGCAACTTTGACCTTGAACAGCAGTTCGACGGCAGCCTTGATTTCCGGCTTGGTGGCATCAGGGATCACCACAAAAACGACTTGTTCGTTCTTGTCGGCGATCATGGTTGCCTTTTCGGAAATTTGCGGCGCCACTAGCACTTGCAGCAGGCGTTCTTGATTGAACTTGCTCATGCCAGGATCTCCTCAATCTTGCTGACCGCACCCTTGGTGAACACCACCTTGGAGAAACGGATCAGCGACACCGGATCGGCTTGATGAGCCTCGAGCACCAGCACGTTCGGCAGGTTGCGCGCGGCCAGCTCAAGATTGCTGTCCAGGGTGTCGGTAACCAACAGCACCGATTCCAGACCCATGCCCTTCAGCTTTTGAGCAAGCAGCTTGGTCTTCGGTGCTTCGAGCGCCAGGCTATCAACCACAGCCAGACGATCTTCACGGGCGAGCTGCGACAGGATGGCAGCAACACCGGCGCGATACATCTTGCGGTTAACCTTCTGGCTGAAATTTTCTTCCGGGGTATTCGGGAAGATGCGACCACCGCCACGCCACAGCGGGCTGGAGGTCATACCGGCACGGGCATTACCCGTACCCTTTTGCTTGAACGGCTTCTTGGTGCTGTGATGAACTTCAGCACGGGTCAGCTGCTTGCGGTTACCTGAGCGAGCATTCGCTTGGTAAGCAACAACCAGTTGATGAATCAGCGCTTCGTTGTACTCGCGCGCAAACAGCGCGTCGGAAGCACTCACGGTCGCCGACGACTGACCCTTGTCATTGATAAGCTTAAGTTCCATGGATTACGCCCCCTTCACGGCAGGACGCACGACCACGTCACCGTTCTTGGCACCCGGAACGGCACCCTTAACCAGCAGCAGCTGGCGGGCCTCGTCGATGCGAACGATTTCGAGGTTTTGCGTGGTAGCGGCAACGTCACCCATGTGACCGGACATGCGCTTACCCGGAAACACGCGACCCGGATCCTGCGCCATACCGATCGAGCCCGGCACGTTATGCGAACGGCTGTTACCGTGCGACGCGCGCTGCGACTTGAAGTTGTGACGAGCGATGGTACCGGTGAAACCCTTACCAATCGTCGTGCCGCTGACATCGACCTTTTGGCCGACAGCAAAAATTGACACAGCGATCACATCACCCGCCTTGAAGCCGGCGAGCTGATCCTGTGCAACCTGGAATTCCTTGAGAACTTCACCGGCTTCAACGCCGGCTTTGGCGAGGTGACCCGCAGCAGCCTTATTAACACGGCTGGCGCGGCGCTTGCCAAAAGCCACCTGGACCGCGGCATAGCCATCGGTTTCAGGCGTCTTGATTTGCGTGACGCGATTGTTCGACACGTCCAGCACGGTCACGGGGATGGTGGAACCATCATCCGCGAACACGCGCGTCATGCCGACCTTGCGTCCAACAAGGCCTAGACTCATTTTTTTCTCCAAATACCCGGCTACGATTGGCCGAGCGGTTTAGTTAAAACAACGACTAAATCAAACAACAAAGGCGACCTGCAAACACAGGTCGCCATGAACTGCTTTTACTGCAGCTTAATTTCAACGTCCACACCAGCCGGCAAATCCAGCTTCATCAACGCGTCGACGGTCTTGTCGGTCGGGTCGATGATGTCCATCAGACGGAGGTGAGTACGAATTTCGAACTGGTCGCGCGAGGTCTTGTTCACGTGCGGGGAACGCAGCACGTTGAAGCGCTCGATGCGGGTAGGCAGCGGAACCGGACCACGAACAACAGCGCCGGTGCGCTTCGCGGTATCCACAATTTCAAGAGCCGACTGATCGATCAGACGATAGTCGAATGCCTTCAGGCGGATACGGATTTTCTGACTTTGCATGACAACAATTCCTTAAAGAACAAGGCGTTAGCGGCAAAACCCACTAAAAGAACGCCGGGGCGATTAGCCCCTGACACACGAAAGGGCGTGATTTTAAAGCCCTTTTCCTAAAAACACAACCCCTGATCCGATATTTATTCCGGGGGCGAGGTTCTAAGGGGAGGGCACGCCCTCCCCTTACGTCTTACTTTTTAGATCTTGAGTAAGCGACGCTTACTCAATAATCTTGGCAACCACGCCGGCGCCGACGGTACGACCGCCTTCACGGATGGCGAAGCGCAGGCCTTCTTCCATGGCGATCGGGGCGATCAGCTTGACGGTGATCGACACGTTGTCACCCGGCATGACCATCTCGGTGCCTTCCGGCAGGGAGATTGCACCGGTCACGTCGGTGGTGCGGAAGTAGAACTGCGGGCGGTAGTTGGCGAAGAACGGGGTGTGACGACCGCCTTCGTCCTTCGACAGCACGTAGATTTCGCCGGTGAAGTGGGTGTGCGGGGTGATCGAGCCCGGCTTGGCCAGGACTTGACCGCGCTGTACGTCTTCACGCTTGGTGCCGCGCAGCAGCACGCCGACGTTGTCGCCTGCCTGACCTTGGTCGAGCAGCTTGCGGAACATTTCGACGCCGGTACAGGTGGTCTTGGTGGTCGGGACGATGCCGACGATTTCGATTTCTTCGCCGACCTTGACGATGCCGCGTTCGACACGGCCGGTCACCACGGTGCCGCGACCGGAGATCGAGAACACGTCTTCGATCGGCAGCAGGAAGGCGCCATCAACGGCACGCTCCGGGGTCGGGATGTAGCTGTCCAGGGCTTCGGCCAGACGCATGATGGCGGGCTCGCCGATTTCCGATTGGTCACCTTCGAGGGCCTTGAGGGCCGAACCCTTGATGATCGGCACGTCGTCGCCCGGGAATTCGTACTTGGACAGAAGTTCGCGGACTTCCATTTCGACGAGTTCGAGCAGCTCGGCGTCGTCGACCATGTCGCACTTGTTCAGGAAGACGATGATGTACGGCACGCCGACCTGACGGGCCAGCAGGATGTGCTCGCGGGTCTGGGGCATGGGGCCGTCAGCGGCGGAACACACCAGGATGGCGCCGTCCATCTGGGCAGCACCGGTGATCATGTTCTTGACGTAGTCAGCGTGGCCCGGGCAGTCAACGTGGGCGTAGTGACGGTTGGCGGTTTCGTATTCGACGTGGGCGGTGTTGATGGTGATGCCGCGGGCCTTTTCTTCCGGCGCTGCATCGATTTCGTCGTACTTCTTGGCTTCACCACCGAACTTCTTCGACAGCACGGTTGCAATCGCTGCAGTCAGCGTCGTCTTGCCGTGGTCAACGTGACCAATCGTGCCCACGTTCACGTGCGGCTTGGTACGCTCAAATTTACCTTTTGCCATGTCAAATCACTCCAACCGGTCAAATTGATCAAAGAACAATTAAAGAAACAAACTCAAAACGAATTCTGTGGTGCCCTTGACGTGGATTGAACACGTGGCCTCTCCCTTACCAAGGGAGTGCTCTACCACTGAGCTACAAGGGCACTGAGGTACTGCAAACTTCTGGAGCGGGTGAAGGGAATCGAACCCTCGTCTTAAGCTTGGAAGGCTTCAGCTCTACCATTGAGCTACACCCGCCCTCACCTACTACAAGCGAGAATTTCTCGCCACACTCCGAACTTCAAACTTCTGGTGGAGGGAGAAGGATTCGAACCTTCGAAGGCAGAGCCGTCAGATTTACAGTCTGATCCCTTTGACCGCTCGGGAATCCCTCCAGATGAACCTCGGATTATTTGCGATTTCGAACACCTTGTCAATGACAGCGCCACCAACAAGGACAAAAACACAAACAAACCGAACAGCAAACCCGGTACAACAAAAAAGCCCGGCCGGTCAGGCCAGGCTTTTCAAGAATTCTGGTGGGTTGTGAAAGATTCGAACTTTCGACCTACGGATTAAGAGTCCGCTGCTCTACCAACTGAGCTAACAACCCAAACTTTTACTGCCTTACTGCGAAGCTCGTCATTATAACAACATTTTTCAGTCGGTGGTGGGTCGTGCGTGACTCGAACACGCGACCAACGGATTAAAAGTCCGCTGCTCTACCGACTGAGCTAACGACCCGCCGAGCAGGAAAGGCCGAAATTATAGGTGATGACATTCGGATGTGTCAAACAAAAACACGCGATGCGATGTGTTTTTTTGACGTGCGATTTTGGCTCGACTCAGCTCGCCTGGTAACGCGTCGGATCCGCCACTAGGGCAGCGACAAAACCTTCATGGCGCAAACGGCACGAGTCGCAAACCCCGCAGGCGCGGCCATCCGCGTCGGCCTGATAGCACGACACCGTTGACGCATACGGCACGCCGAGCCGCGTTCCCATAGCGATGATCTCCGCCTTGGAGAGATCGATCAAGGGCGCGTGAATGCGCAAATGCTCGCCTTCGACACTTGCCTTGGTGGCGAGGTTGGCCATATGCTCGAACGCGGCGATGTATTCGGGGCGGCAATCCGGGTAACCCGAATAGTCGACCGCATTCACACCCACAAAAATATCGCGCGCGCCCAGCACTTCGGCCAGAGCCATGGCGAAAGAAAGCATTACGGTATTTCGCGCCGGCACATACGTCACGGGAATGCCCGGCTGCACGCCGTCGGTGGGAACCGCGATCGACGTATCGGTCAGGGCAGAGCCGCCGAGTTGCCCGAGGTCGACCCTCAGCGTGCGGTGCGAGGCCGCGCCCAAGGCTGTGGCGACTTTGTCGGCCGCCTGCAATTCGGCGCGATGGCGCTGACCATAATCGAAAGAGATGCAGTGGCAGGCAAAGCCCTGCTCGCGGGCCAAAGCCAGCACCGTGGCGGAATCGAGGCCGCCGGACAAAAGCACGACGGCGGGCGCGCCTACATTTTCGGCCATATCAGCGGGCACGTTCGCTCCCCCACAATATCTTGTGCAACTGCAATTGGAAACGCACCGGCAGGTGATCGCGGACGATCCACTCGGCTAATGTCGTTGGCGAAAGCTCGCCCTGCACCGGCGAGAACAATACGGAGCAACGATCGGCGAGATGTTCGCGCTTGACGACGTCGACCGCCCAGACGTAATCGGCCTCGGACGCCAGCACGAACTTGATTTCGTCGTGCGCATTCAGCAAGGGAATATTTTCCCAGCGATTTTTGTCCGACTCGCCGGAGTCGGGAGCCTTCAAATCCATGATTCGCGCGACGCGACTATCGACGTCACCGATATCCAGCGCCCCGCTGGTTTCCAGCGAAACCGAGTAGCCGGATTCGCATAGCACCTTGAGCAAATCGATGCAGGCCTTTTGCGCCAGCGGCTCGCCGCCAGTCACGCAGACAGTCTTGCACTTGAATTCCGCGATCTTGGCCATCACGTCGGACAAAGACATCATCTCGCCGCCGTTGAAAGCGTACTCGGTATCGCACCAGACGCAACGCAAGGGGCAGCCGGTCAGGCGAACGAACACGGTCGGCAAGCCGATGCGCGACGACTCGCCCTGGACGGAATGAAAGATTTCGCTGATACGCAGCCGGGGTTCGGCCATGATGTACTACCTGAAATGATGGCCTTGGTTCAAGGCTTCTTCTTGAGGCGCTGGTGCGCAGTCTGTGCAGCAGAGCTCTTGGGGTATTGCTGAATCAGGGCTTCCAGCGTCCTGTAACCCGCCTTGCTGTCGCCGCCGTCGAACTGCGCGTTGGCCTGGCCCAGCATGGCGTCCGGCGCCTTGGGGTCGTTTGGCCATCCGGCAACGACGCGCGCATACTGATCGGCGGCCTTGGTGAACTCACGCAACTGGTAATGGCTGGAGGCCTGCCAGTAATGGGCGCTCGGTTGGCGCACGCTGCCGACATGCGTGCGATTGAAGGCAGCGAACGCATTCACGGCATCGCGATACCGGCCGGCACGAACGAAGCCCAACGCCACCTCGTAATCGCGCGTGGCGGCATTTTCGTCGACCACCGTCTTGGAGCCCGTCGCCTCGCCGCTGGGCAGGCTGCTGTCGGCGCCAGGCACCGCTGCAGGCGCAGTACCCGCCGGCTCAAGCTTGCGCAGACGCGTATCGAGATCGACGTAGAAATCCTTCTGGCGCTTCTGCGTCGTATCGACGTCATTGGCCAGCACTTCAAGCTGCCCGCGCAGCTTGGCCAGCTCGGTGCGGATCGCGTCGAGCTGGTTGGCAAAATCCAGTTGATTCTTGCTGGCCGTATCCACCGTCTGCTGCAGCGCGGTCATATCGGCGCGCAGCTTGTCGATACGAGCACGCGCTTCGGTGTCGTCAAACAAGGCTGCATGCGCCGTCATGCCCCAAACCAGCAGGCAGGCAGCCGCGGCGGCACGCAGACCGGCGCCGCTCGGGCTACGCGGATGGAAACGGCCCGCCATCGTTTAAAACTCGCCGGTGTAGAGGATGTCGGCGCGACGGTTCTGCGCCCAGCACTCTTCAGTCGACTCCGTGCAGCGCGGCTTTTCCTTGCCCAGGCTGACCGCCTCGACTTGCGCCTCATTGGCACCCAGCAGTTGCAGCGCCTTCCTGACGGCTTCGGCACGCTTCTGGCCAAGCGCCAGGTTGTACTCGCGGCTGCCGCGCTCGTCGGCGTTGCCCTGGATCAGCATCTTGTACTTGGCATTGGACTGAAGGAACTTCGCATGCTGTTCCAGCAGCGGCTTGAATTCGGAACGGATCGCATAGCTGTCCAGGTCGAAGAAGATTTCGCGCTTAGAGAGCGGGCTCTTCGGATCCTTGAGGCGTGCGGGGTTGTAGAGGCCGCCGTTATCGACGGGGTTCAGGACATCGCGCCCGGCGCGATCTTCGACACCCGAAGCGTTCTGCTCGGGTGCGGGCGGCTGCGACGAGCAGGCAGCAAGCAGGGTCAGGCTGAGAATGGCAAAAAGGCGGCGCATGATGAAACTCCAAACAAGATTAAGTGGTGATTAGACAGGTACGGCTTCGACTACTTGGCAAAGGGGCCCCAGGCCGGCTCGCGCACATCGCCGGCGGCCGAGGGCAGACGCAGCTTGACGCGACCGTCACTGGACACGGCTGCGAGCACGCCGCGGCCGCCGATTTCGGTTGCGTACAGAATCATGCGGCCATTCGGTGCAAAACTGGGCGATTCGTCCTTGGACGAGTCTGTAAGAATTTGTGTTTGCTTGCTGGCGAGATCCATGACCGCAAGCTGGAAACGGCCGCTGTTGCGGGCGACGTAGGCCATGCTCTTGCCATCGGGCGAGATGCGCGGCGAGGTGTTGTAGCTGCCCTCGAAGGTCACGCGCTGGACATCACCGCCACCGGCCGGAATGCGGTAGATCTGGGGGCTGCCGCCGCGGTCCGAGGTGAAGTAGATGTAGTTGCCGTCAGGCGAAAAATTCGGTTCGGTGTCGATGCCGGCCGAGCTGGCGAGACGCGTAATGCCGCTGCCGTCGGCGTTGACGAGGTACAACTGCGAGTTGCCGTCCTTGGTGAGGACCACTGCCAGACGGCGACCGTCGGGCGACCAGGCCGGCGCCGAGTTGGAGCCCTTGAAATTGGCGGCGACATGGCGACGGCCGGCGGCCAGATCATGCACATAGATCACCGGCTTCTTGGTCTGGAAGGACACATAGGCGATACGGTTGCCGTCGGGCGCCCAGGTCGGCGAGATGATCGGCTCGGACGAGGCAAATGCGGTCTGCGCATTGCCGCCGTCGGCATCGGCGATCTGCAGCTCGAAGCGGCCGACACTCTTGACGACATAGGCGATGCGGGTCGAGAACACGCCGGGTTCGCCGGTCAGCTTCTCGTAGATGAAGTCGGCGATCCGGTGGCCGGTGGAACGCAACTGGGATGAGCTATGCGCCAGTGCGCCAGTGCCGAGCTGTGCCTGCTTCTGCGTGTCGAACAAACGGAAGCGCGTTTCGAAGCGACCGTCTGCGCCGGGGAAGACCTGGCCGACGGCCACGGCATCGGCGCCACGGCTTTTCCAGTCGCCGTAAGCGATGCTCGCGCTTTCCGGAATCGCATTGCCGCCGGCATCGATCATGCGGAACAGGCCGCTGCGATCCAGGTCGGTGCGGATGACCGAGGTGAGCGCCTGCGAGACGATGCGCTCGCCGGGGAAGTCCGCCACAGCCACCGGGATGCGGTTGGCGCCCGCGCCGACGATTTCGACCGACAACTGGGCATGGGCGATGCCGCTGGCCAGCATGGCGGCAAGCAGCAAAGAGGGGAAGGAAATGCGCAAGAGTCTGTTCATTGGCGAATTATACGGCTCATTGTTGCGGGACAAAGTACGGCTGAATCAGCCGGCGGCGGCATCCAGCGGCCTGAAATTAAGGTCCAGGACGCGTTCGAAATCTTCCGGGCGCTCAGGTTTCGGCAAAGGGCTGGATTTGTAAATAGCCCTTTCGATTGCATCGTCCAGGGCTTTCACGCCGGACGACTTTTTCAGCTTGACCTCAACGACTTCGCCCGACGGCAACTGAGTGACCCGGAATTCGGCCTCCGGGTTCCCGGTCACACCGGGCGGCACCATCAGATTCCCCCTGATCTTGTTGCGAATCTTGTCGGCATAGCCCGCCTTGCTCTTGCTCGCAGTCGCAGAAGCTGCCTTCATTTGCGAAAGCTCCTGACTCGCCGCATTGCTCATCTGCTGGCGCCGCGTCTGCTCCATTTCCTTCTTCAGCGCGTCCTGAATCGGATCGAAGGTCGGCTTGGGCTCGGGCTTTTTCTCGGACTTGGGCTTGTCCTTGATGGCGATATCCGGCTTGGGCGGCTTGACCGGCTCCGCCTTCGGCTCGGGCTTCGGCTCGGGTTTGGGTTCAGGCCGGGGCTTGGGCGGCTCCTGCACAGGCTTGCGTTCGGGCGTCGGCTCCTTGACCGGCTCCGGCTGTCTGGCCGACTGCGGCGCCGGCACCGAGCTCACCAGCTCAACCTCAACCGCTTCCGGCGCGCTGCTCTGCCAGCGCACGCCGTAGATCAGGAACAGCGCCAACAGGACATGCACCGCCACCGCCAGCACGGCGGCCGCCTTCTTGCCGGGTCGGGCAACAGGCGCGTGGGGTTCCCTAGCCTCTAACATCTCTGACCTTATTGCTTGCCCGGTTGCACCAGCAGGCCGATCTTGGCCACCTGCTGGCGCTGCAGCTCGTCCATGACGCCAAGCACCGCCTCGTAACGGACGCTCTTGTCGCCGGCAATCAGCACGGCCTGCTCGGGGTTCTTCTGCTGTGCGGCGCGCACGCGCTGCGCCAGCTCGGATTTGCTCAGCTCGTTTTCGCTGCTGTTGCTGCTGCGGTCGCGCAGGGTCAACGTGCCGTCGGCCTTGACCGTGATTTCCAGCGGTGCCACCGGCGGCTGGGCCGACTTGCCGACGCTGGGCAGATCAACGCTGCCCGGCTGGATCATCGGCGCGGTGACCATGAAGATGATGAGCAGCACCAGCATCACGTCGATATACGGCACGACGTTGATCTGATTCATCAGTCTGCGGCTCTTTCTCGGCATTACTTCATCTGCCTCTGCAGAATGTTAGAGAACTCTTCCATGAAGCTCTCGAAACGTACCGAGATGCGGTCCACGTCGTGGGCGAAGCGGTTATAGGCGACTACCGCGGGAATTGCGGCGAACAGGCCGATGGCGGTTGCGACGAGCGCTTCGGCGATACCGGGCGCAACCGCTGCGAGCGTGGCCGTCGCCATCGACGAGAGGCCGCGGAAGGCGTGCATGATGCCCCACACGGTGCCGAACAGGCCGACATAGGGCGATACCGAGCCGACCGAAGCGAGGAAGGCCAGATGCGCCTCCAGATCATCGATCTCGCGCTGATAGGTGGCGCGCATGGCGCGGCGCGCGCCGTCCACGATGGTGGCCGGATCCAGCGCACGCTGAGCGCGCAGCTTGGTGAATTCGCGATATCCCGCCTCGAAGATTCGCTCCATGGCACCGGTTTCGTGGCGGTTGTTGACCGCGCTCTGGTACAGGCTGTTGAGATCACCGCCGCTCCAGAATTCGCGCTCGAAATCGGTCGTGTGTTTGCGTGAAGCGCGGATCGCAAAACTCTTGCGGAATATCCAGTACCAGGACTGAAAGGACACGGCCAGCAAAAGCAGCATGACCAGCTTGACCACGAGGCTGGCATGCGCAACCAGCTCGAGAATGGACAGATCCTGTGTAACGTTCATGAAACGACTTTCTCCAGTATCTTGAATTTTTCCTGAATATCTTTCGGAATCGCCGCGGCGCGCGCCGTGACGGGATCGAAACTGACCACGCGCACGCGCGCCGAAAACAACAATTCTTCGCCACGCATCACGTTCTGGCGAAACACGACCTGGGCCCGACCCACCTCTTCGAGCGTGCTGCGCACGATGAGTTCATCGTCGAGCCGGCCGGGCTTGAGGTATTCCGCCTCCAGCGAACGCACCGCAAAGGCGACGCCGTGGCTTTCCATCAAGGCGCCTTGATCCACGCCCAGTGTACGCAACCAGTCGGTGCGCGCTCTTTCGATAAAACGCAGGTAATTGGCGTAATACACCACGCCGGCGGCATCGGTGTCTTCGTAATACACGCGCACCGGCAAGCAAAACTCGCTCAAACCGGATCCTTCCAGAGCTCGCCACTCGGGCTCGTATTCGGAGCCGCCAGCCCGAAGTGGTGCCAGATCGACGGCGTGGCGATACGGCCGCGTGGCGTGCGTTGCAAATAGCCCTGCTGGATCAGATACGGTTCGAGCACATCCTCGATGGTGTCGCGTGCCTCGCCGATGGCAGCCGCCAGATTGTCGACGCCGACCGGGCCGCCGCCGAACTTTTCGAGCACGGCGGAGAGCAGTTTGCGGTCCATCAGGTCAAGACCGAGATGATCGACGTCGAGCATGGCCAGCGCGGAATCCGCCACCGCCTGCGTTACCTTGCCGTCGGATTTCACCTCGGCGAAATCGCGCACGCGGCGCAGCAGACGATTGGCGATGCGCGGCGTGCCGCGCGAACGTCTGGCGATTTCAGTGGCGCCCTCATCGGCGATGGCGCAGCCAAGCAGGCCCGCCGAGCGGCTGACGATCAGCGCCAGCTCATCCGGCGTATAGAACTCAAGGCGCGACACAATGCCGAAGCGGTCGCGCAAGGGATTGGTCAGCATGCCGGCGCGCGTGGTCGCGCCGACCAGGGTGAAGGGCGGCAGATCAAGCTTGACCGAGCGGGCCGAAGGCCCTTCGCCGATCATGATGTCGATCTGAAAGTCTTCCAGCGCGGGGTAGAGAATTTCCTCGACCACAGGCGAGAGACGGTGGATCTCGTCGATGAACAGCACGTCGTGCGGTTCGAGATTGGTCAGGATCGCGGCCAGATCGCCGGCGCGCTCCAGCACCGGTCCCGAGGTCTGGCGCAGATTGACGCCCATCTCGTGGGCAATGATGTGGGCCAGCGTGGTCTTGCCCAGGCCCGGCGGGCCGAACAGGAGCACGTGATCGAGCGACTCCTTGCGCTTCCTGGCTGCCTCGATGAAGATTTCGAGCTGGCCGCGCACCTTCTGCTGGCCGACGTATTCGGCCAGCTTCTTCGGCCGCAGGGCGCGCTCAAGCGCTTCCTCCTGCGAGGATTCCGGAGCAGCGGAAATAACGCGCTCAGCAAATTGATCGGTCTGGATCGCCATGGTCTGTAAGTTTATCAGCCCTTGCCCAGCAGCTTCAGCGCTTGGCGGATACCGTCACTTACTGTTACATCTTCGGGCAGCCCCTTCATCGCCGACAAGGCTTCGCGTTCGTTGTAGCCGAGCGCCATCAGCGCATTCAGAATGTCGCCGCTGACATTCGGCACATACACAGGCGCCGAGCCGCCGGCAGCCATGCCCGGCGCTGTCGGCAACTTGCCCTTGAGTTCGAGCAGCAGACGCTCGGCGGTCTTCTTGCCTATACCCGGCACCTTGGTCAGACGGCCGACCTCCTGCATGGCCACGGCATGCGCCAGATCGCCGACCGACATGCCGGAAAGCACGGCCAGCGCGGTGCGTGCGCCGACGCCGGACACCTTGAGCAGCTGGCGGAAGGTGATGCGCTCGTCGTGCGTGAGAAAGCCGAACAGCAGTTGCGCGTCCTCGCGCACGATGAACTCTGTCAGCAGCGTCACCTTGTCGCCGATATTCGGCAGGTTGTAGAAGCTGCTCATGGGCACGTCGATCTCGTAGCCGACGCCGCCGACATCGACGAGGATTTGCGGCGGGTTCTTTTCGGCAAGAATGCCGCTGATGCGTCCGATCAAGACTTTCTCCCTTTTTCGATAAGTCGACCGCCGCGCACGCGCAGGCCAGCGGTCGCAATACTGCCCAGGCCTTGTCCGCCATGCGCATGGGCGATGGCGCAAGCCAGCGCATCGGCGGCGTCAGACGAGGGCTCGCCCGGCAGAGACAACAGACGCACGATCATCGCCTGCACCTGTTCCTTGGCGGCCTTGCCGTGCCCAACCACGGCCTGCTTGACCTGCAAGGCGGTGTATTCGGACACCGGCAGATCCGCCAGCACCAGCGCGCTGATCGCAGCGCCGCGCGCCTGACCGAGCAGCAGCGTGGATTGGGGATTGACGTTGACGAAGACCTTCTCGATCGCCGCCTGCCTGGGCGTATAGGTCTGCACCACTTCGGCAATACCGTCGAGAATGACCTTGATGCGCTCGGGCAGATTTTCGTCGCCCGGCGTCTTGATCACGCCGCTGGCGACGTAACTAAGCTTGCTGCCACGGGCTTCGATGACGCCGAAGCCCGTCACGCGCAGGCCGGGGTCGATGCCAAGGATACGAACGATCTCACTCATTTGCGCGCCAGCGATACGCCCCACAAGCTCAGGCCCATGCCGCCGATTGCAAGCGGCGACAGGGTTTCGTCGAACATCAACCAGGCGATGACCGCAGTCGACGCCGGCACCAGATAGAAGAGGCTCGCCACATTTACGGCCGAGCCGGAGCGAATCAGATAGTTCAGCAGACTGATCGCGCCGATCGAGACTACCAGCACAAGCCAACACAGTGCAAACACGAAATCGCCGTTCCACTCGACCTGCATACTTTCGGTCACGGCTGCAACAATACCGGTCACAATCGCAGCCGGAAGGAATTGAGCGACAGCGCCGCTGCGCCAGTCAAAACTCGGACAGAATCGTTTCTGGTACATGGTACCGGCCGTAATGCCGAGCAAGCCCAGCACAGCCGCCAGCAGACCGGACAAACCTGCGCCACCGGCAATGCGCCCCGACAGCACCAAGGCTGCGCCAACCAGGCCGAGCACCAGCCCGATCCACTGCCGCGGCGCCACACCTTCCCGCAAGAGCACGCCAGCCATGGCCGCTGTCAGCAGAGGCTGCAGCCCGGCGACGAGACTCACGATACCCGCCGGCAAGCCTTGATGGATGGCGACAAAAACGCCTCCCAGATAGACCCCATGCAGCAGGAGACCGGCGACACCTATGTGCCCCCATTCACGCCACTGGCGCGGCCAGGGCGCGCCGCTCGCCCAGGCAATGACGGCGAAAGCACTGATGACCAGCAGGTAACGGACAAACAGGAAGGTCAGCGGCTCGGCATGCGGCAAGCCGTACTTGGCGCCAATAAAGCCCGTGCTCCAGAGCAAAACAAAAAGGCCCGGCGCGAACCGGGCCCAGTTTGCCGCGTCGTTGCGCAACACCGCTTACTCTTCGATAGAGGCGGAAGTGTAGACGTCCTGCACGTCGTCGAGGTCTTCGAGCGCGTCGAGCAGCTTCTGCATCTTGGCGGCATCTTCACCGCTGAAGCTGACTTCGTTCTGCGGCCGCATCGTCACTTCGGAAACCTCGGCCTTGAAGCCGGCCTTTTCCAGCGCTTCCTTGACCGAAAGGTATTCGGTAAAGCCACTGATGACCTCGATGGAGCCATCTTCGTTGGTCGTCACATCCTCGGCGCCGGCTTCCAGTGCGGCTTCCATCAGCGCATCCTCATCCGTGCCCGGTGCAAACAGAAACTGGCCGATGTGGTCGAACATGAAGGACACGCAACCGTCGGTCCCCATATTGCCGCCGTACTTGTTGAAGGCGTGACGCACTTCGGCAACGGTACGGGTCTTGTTGTCGGTCAGGCAATCAACAATGATCGCGGCGCCACCAATACCGTAGCCTTCGTAGCGGATTTCAACGTAATCGACGCCCTCGAGCTCGCCGGTGCCCTTCTTGATGGCACGGTCGATATTGTCGGCCGGCATGTTCACGCCCTTGCCCTTGTCCACGGCCATGCGCAGGCGCGGATTGAAACCGGGATCACCGCCGCCCATCTTGGCCGCGACGGTGATTTCCTTGGCGATACGGGAGAAAACGCGACCGCGCTTCTCGTCCTGACGGCCCTTGCGATGCTGGATATTGGCCCATTTACTGTGTCCGGCCATAATAATTTCCTTGGTTCTCGTTGAATACGGCAAAAATTGAGTGGCAGAATTCTACCATTCGTGATCCCCCATCCCACCTCGCCCGACAGGAACCTCCATGGTCAAACCGCTGCCCATCGCACGCGCTGCCGATGCAACGCTTGAACTGCTGCCCGCCCTCGCCAATCGCCACGGCCTGATCACCGGCGCCACTGGCACCGGCAAGACCGTGACGCTGCAGACGCTGGCCGAGCAGTTGGCCTCGGTGGGCGTGCCGATCTTCATGGCCGACGTGAAGGGCGACCTCTCGGGCCTGGGTGCGGCCGGCGTCGCGGGCGAAAAATTCCAGAAGCGGCTCGACAAGCTCGGCATTACCGACTGGATGCCCAAGGCCAACGGCGTGGTGTTCTGGGACGTGTTCGGCACCGGCGGCCATCCGGTGCGTGCCACGATTTCCGACCTCGGCCCGCTGCTGCTCGGCCGCCTGCTGAACCTCAACGACACCCAGGAGGGTGTGCTGCAGCTCGTCTTCAAGATCGCCGACGATCAGGGCTTGCTGCTGCTCGACCTGAAGGATCTGAGGGCCATGGTCCAGCATGTCGGCGAGAACGCGCGGCAATACACCACCGATTACGGCAACGTTTCCGCTGCGTCCATCGGCGCCATCCAGCGCGGTCTGTTGCAGCTTGAGGAGCAGGGTGGCGACAAGTTCTTCGGCGAGCCCATGCTGGACATCGCCGACCTGATGCAGACCGACGCTGACGGCCGCGGCATGGTGAATATCCTGGCTGCCGAACAGCTAATGAACAATCCGCGCCTCTACGCGACCTTCCTGCTGTGGCTGCTGTCCGAGCTGTTCGAGCACCTGCCCGAGGCCGGCGATCTGGACAAGCCGAAGCTGGTGTTCTTCTTCGATGAGGCGCACCTGCTCTTCAATGATGCGCCACCGGCGCTCCTTGAGAAGGTCGAACAGGTCGTGCGCCTGATCCGCTCCAAGGGCGTGGGCGTGTTCTTCGTCACGCAGAATCCGCTCGACATCCCCGACAAGATTCTGGGCCAGCTCGGCAATCGCGTCCAGCATGCGCTGCGCGCCTTCACCCCGCGCGACCAGAAGGCGGTCAAGGCCGCCGCAGAAACCTTGCGCGCCAATCCCAAGGTCGATGCCGAAACGGCCATTACCGAGCTCGGCGTCGGCGAGGCGCTGGTGTCGCTGCTCGACGAGCAGGGCCGCCCCGGCATGGTCGAGCGCGCCTTCGTGCTGCCGCCCGCCTCGCGCATCGGCCCGCTGACGGCCGAAGAGCGCGCCGCCAGGATCAAGGGCTCGCTGCTGTTCGGGCATTATGAAGCGGCAGTCGACCGTGAATCGGCCTACGAAAAACTCAAGGGCCCTGCGGCCGCACCCGCAGGGCAAAAGCCGCAAGCGGCACCTACGCAGCCTCCCGCGGGAGACGCCGGCGGGGGCTTCGGCGAAGTCCTTGGCGACATCTTCGGCGGCGGCAGCGGTGGAAGGCGCCAAAGCGCCGCCGAAGCCGCAGTCAAGAGCGCCGCACGCTCCATCGGCTCGCAATTGGGCCGCGAAATCGTGCGCGGCGTGCTCGGTTCCATTCTCGGGGGGCGACGGCGCTGAGCGATTCGAACGCCCCCGCGGCCAGAACCGGAAGATCGCTGGGGCTCCTGCTGGCCCTGATCGCCGCCGTCGGTTTTTCCTTCAAGGCCATTCTGGTCAAGCTCGCCTATGCCGTGCCCAGCCCCATCGAGCTGGGCGCGCTCACGCTGCTGGCGCTGCGCATGCTGTATTCACTGCCTGTTTTCGCGTGGATTGCCTGGCGGGAATCGCGGGGCCGGCATTTGCTGACGCCGCGCCAATGGCTGATCGTCACGGTGCTTGGCATGCTCGGCTACTACGGCGCCAGCCTCCTGGATTTCATCGGCCTGCAGCACATCAGCGCCGGACTGGAGCGGCTGGTGCTGGCGACCTACCCAACGCTGACACTGCTGCTCAGCATCCTGTTCTTCGGCGAAAGGCTCACGCCTCGCAAATTTGTTGCCTGCGCCCTCTGCTATCTGGGCATAGGCGCGGCCTTCTTGCACGATCTCGATTTCTCCGCCGACAATCAGACCATCTGGCTGGGCGGCGGCTTCGTCTTCGCCTCTGCCGTCTGCTACGCCCTCTATCTGGTCGGCGCCGGCCGCATGATCGGGGAGATCGGCACGCAACGCTTCACCGCGCTGGCCATGCTGGTTTCCACCGGCATCATGCTGCTGCACTTCGTCGCCAGCACCCCCCTGGCGGCACTCGCCCAGCCGCTGCACACGCAGCTGCTGGCGCTGTGCATGGCCTTGTTCTCGACCATCATCCCGGTGTTTGCCCTGTCGGCGGCCATCCGCCGCATCGGGGCGCCCAGCGCGGCCCTGATCGGCTCGACCGGACCCCTGATCACCATCCTCCTCGGCTGGTGGCTTTTGAGCGAACCGCTGTCGCTGCCCCAACTGTCCGGAATGGTGCTGGTCGCCGGCGGCGTCATGCTGATCGGCCGCCGCTGAAGCCCCATCGATTGCAGCTAAATATCTGTTAAAATTAATCAAATTTGCAGTTTTCCGCATATTCAGAAAACATCGGCCGGCACGGCTGCTAGGCTGAAATAACTACGCTCCTCGACTCCGTTCCTCCATGAAACCGGCCCGCACCGCGCGTCACTGGCTGCTCAGTTTGTTCCCCACCAGCACGGCGCTGGTGGTGACCTTTGCGCTGGTGATCGCCTTCATCCTCCTGGTCGGAGAGCGCTGGGTGGAGGAGCGGCGTTCGCTGCTGGACGAAGTGGAGATGCAGGCCACCCTGGTCGGCGCCAATGTGTCAATTGCGCTGGCGGCGGGCGATCCGCAAATGGGCAACGAGATGTTGGCGGCCATGGCCAAGGCGCCGGATATCCAGAGTACCGGCCTCTACGGGCCCGAAGGCGAGCTGTTCGCCCATTACGACAGGGAAAAGCCCAGCACCCTGCCCCAAACCAGCCCGTCTGTCGGACATGTCTTTACCAGCGGGCAACTGCTCATCACGGTGCCTGTCGCTTACAGCGGCGTGGAGGATATCGGCACCCTGGTTGTCGTCGCTTCGCTGGACGGCATCTATGACAGCATGCTGTACTTCGTCGCCAGCCTGCTGGGCACCATCGGCGTTGCCAGCCTGCTTGGCGTCATGGTCACCGGCGGCTTGCGCGACCGCATGAAGCGGGCCGAGCACGACCTGCATCTGCTCGCGCTCTATGATCGCGTCACCGGCCTGTCCAACCGCTATGCCTTCGAGCTCGCGATCGAGCAGACCGTGCTGCGCCACCAGCGCGACGGCGGCGGTTCGGCGCTGCTGTTCATCGACGTCGACGGCTTCAAGAAAATCAACGATCGCTTCGGCCACGCCAGCGGCGATCTGGTTCTGCAGGAAATCGGCCGCCGCATCACCTATACGCTGCGGGCGGCCGACGTGGTGGCGCGTCTCGGCGGCGACGAGTTCGGCGCGATCCTGGTGAATACGTCCAACCCGGCTGACGCCGCTCATGTCGCGGAAAACCTCGTCAGGGAGGCCGCGCGGCCTTTTCTCATGGGCGCGGCCAGCGCGCATATCGGTTTTTCCATCGGCATCGCCATGCTGCCGGACGACGGCGAAGCGGCGGCGACCCTGATGCACCATGCCGATCTTGCGATGTACCACGCCAAGAGCCTGGGCAAGAGCAATTACCAGTTCTTCTCCGACACGCTCGATAACGCCGTGCGGCGCCGGCTCGATATCGAGGAAGGCTTGCGGCGCGCCATTCGCGACCGCGAGCTGTCGGTCATGTATCAGCCGCAGCTCGCCGATCCCGGAGGCGTGCCGCTCGGCATCGAGGCGCTGGTGCGCTGGATTCGCCCGGATGGGAGCAGCATCACGCCGGCGGAGTTCATTCCGGTGGCGGAGGAATCCGGCCTGATCGCGGATATCGGCGACTTCGTTCTGCAACAGGTTTGCGACGACATCACGGCCCTGCGTCAGCGCGGCCTCGCCGTGCCTACCGTGGCCATCAACCTGTCCGGCCGCCAATTCCTGCGCCGCAGCTTCGCCGGGGACATGATGCGGACCCTGCATGCCTCGGGGCTGACGCCCAGCGACATCGAAATCGAACTCACCGAAAGCGTGCTCATGGACAGGCTGGACGAATACCGGCAGATCATGGCCGACCTCAGCGCCAGCGGCGTCAAGATCGCCATCGATGACTTCGGCACCGGCTACTCCTCGCTCAGCTACCTCTCCAAACTGCCGGTGTCCAAGCTCAAGATCGATCAGAGCTTCGTGCAGGAGCTGCCGCACAAGGCCAGCAGCCGCTCCATTGTCACCGGCATCATCAGCATGGCGCACGCGCTCGGCTTGCGCGTCGTCGCCGAAGGCGTGGAAACCGAGGCGCAGGCCGCATGCCTTCTTGAAAACGGCTGCGATCTGCTGCAAGGATTCTGCATCGGTCGCCCGATGCCGTTGAAGCAGTTGGCCGAGCTGCTGCCGCAGGGCGGGAAGCGCGCCTGATTCAGGCGGCTCGCGGGCTCAGCCCTGCTTGCTCAAGCCCAGGCGGGCGGCGACTTCCAGCGTCAGGTCGGCCTGGTTCATGGAATAGAAATGCAGGCCCGGCGCGCCGCCGTCGAGCAGTGTCTCGCACAGGTCGGTGACGATATCCAGCCCCAGCTCCCTGATCGCCGCCGCGTCGTCGCCCAGCCCTTCGAAGCGCTTGCGCATCCAGCGCGGAATTTCCGCGCCGCAGCTGTCGGAAAAGCGGGCCAGCTTGCTGAAGCTGTTGATGGGCATGATGCCCGGCACGATGGGAATGTCGATGCCGCGCGCCTGCAGCGCATCGACGAAATAGAAATACGCGTCCGGGTTGTAAAAATACTGGGTAATGGCCGAATCGGCGCCGGCCTTGACCTTGCGCACAAAGGCATCGAGATCGGCCTCGGGCGAACGCGCCTGCGGATGCCACTCCGGGTAGGCGGCAACCTCGATGGTGAAGCGCTCGCCGGTTTCGGCGCGGATGAACTCGACCAGCTCGTTGGCATAGCGGAACTCGCCGGGGTCACCCGTGCCCGACGGCAGGTCGCCACGCAAGGCGACGATGCGCTGTACGCCGGTGGCGATGAAGTCGTCGAGGATGGTGCGGATCTTCTCGTGCGTCGAGCCGATGCAGGAGAGATGGGGCGCGGCCTGATGGCCCGCCGCAGCGATCTCGCGCACGGTGGCGAAACTGCGCTCCTGGGTGGAGCCGCCGGCGCCGTAGGTTACGGAAAAGAACTCCGGCTTCAGAACCGCCAGGCGCTCCGTGGTGGCGCGCAGCTTGGCCGCGCCCTCGGGCGTTTGCGGCGGAAAGAATTCAATCGACAGATGGTGGGACATGTTTTATTTGCCGCCCTTGAGCAGAAGCCAGGACAGCAGGCAGGAAATAATGCTGTAGAGCAAGGCGCCAAAAAAGGCCGAACCGAAACTGTTGACCTGAAAGCCTTGCAGGATGGAACCGACGAACCAGAACAGCAGCGCGTTGATAACGAGGATGAACAGTCCCAAGGTCAGCAAGGTGACCGGCAGCGTCAGGATCACCAGCACCGGCCGGATCAGCGTATTCACCAGGCCCAGCACCAGCGCCGCAATCAGGGCCGACCAGAAGGACGATACCTGGATCGACGGCATGAAATAGGCGACCCCGAGCAGCGCTACCGCATTGATGACCCAGACTAGCAAGAGACTCATGATGATTCCTTTCGTCAGTGGTGAGCGATAGCGCCGCCTTAGGTAGTTCGGGGCGGCCCTTTACTGCGCTAGATCAATAGCGGTAATGGTCGGCCTTGTACGGGCCTTCCTTCGACACGCCGATGTAGGCGGCCTGCTGGTCGGTGAGTTCCGTCAGTTGCGCGTTCAGCGTCTTCAGCTGCAGACGGGCAACCTTTTCATCCAGATGCTTGGGCAGGGTGTAGACGCCGACCGGGTAATCCTTGGTGCGGGTGTACAGCTCGATCTGCGCGATGGTCTGGTTGGCGAACGACGAGGACATCACGTAGCTCGGGTGGCCGGTACCGCAACCGAGGTTCACCAGGCGCCCCTTGGCCAGCAGGATGATGCGCTTGCCGTCCTTGAAGATGACATGGTCGACTTGCGGCTTGATCTCTTCCCACTGGCAGTTCTTTTCCAGCGAAGCGACGTCGATTTCATTGTCGAAGTGACCGATGTTGCAGACGATGGCGTTGTTCTTCATCCTGGCCATGTGGTCAAAGGTGATCACGTGGAAGTTGCCGGTGGTGGTGACGAAGATGTCAGCGTGCTCAGCGGCGTATTCCATGGTCACGACGCGGTAGCCTTCCATGGCGGCCTGCAGTGCGCAGATCGGATCGATCTCGGTCACCCACACTTGCGCCGACAGGGCACGCATGGCTTGGGCCGAGCCCTTGCCCACGTCGCCGTAACCAGCGATGACGGCGATCTTGCCGGCGATCATGACGTCGGTGGCGCGCTTGATGCCGTCGACCAGCGATTCGCGGCAGCCGTAGAGGTTGTCGAACTTGGACTTGGTGACCGAGTCGTTCACATTGATGGCCGGGAACTTGAGGTCGCCGCGTTCATGCATCTGGTACAGACGATGCACGCCGGTGGTGGTTTCTTCGGTCACACCCTTGATCTGGGCCAGACGGGTCGAGTACCAGGTCGGATCAGTCTTGAGCTTTTCCTTGATGGCGGCAAACAGGATGGTCTCTTCTTCCGAACCCGGCGCAGACAGCACGGCCAGATCCTTCTCGGCCTTGGCACCCAGGTGCAGCAGCAGGGTGGCATCGCCGCCGTCGTCGAGGATCATGTTGGAGTAACCGCCGTCGGTCCACTCGAAGATGCGGTGGGTGTAGTCCCAGTAGTCGACCAGGGTTTCGCCCTTGACGGCGAAGACCGGGATGCCGGCCTTGGCAATCGCTGCGGCAGCGTGGTCCTGAGTCGAGAAGATGTTGCACGAGGCCCAGCGCACTTCGGCGCCGAGGTCGACCAGGGTCTCGATCAGCACGGCGGTCTGGATGGTCATGTGCAGCGAACCGGTGATGCGTGCGCCGCGCAGCGGCTTGGTCGCGGCATACTCTTCGCGGATGGCCATCAGGCCCGGCATTTCGGTTTCGGCAATGAGGATTTCCTTGCGACCCCAGTCGGCAAGGTTGATGTCGGCAATTACGTAGTCTTGTGCTGCAGTCACGGTTCGCTCCTTGAACAGGGACCGGATGGCAAGCGGGGAGAAGGGCAGAAACTCCGTCTGTCGCCGCGCGCCGCCCGGTACGGGTGGGTCAGGCGAGCGCAGTTCTTTCAAAACCGAGCCTGGCGACAGAAGCTGTCGTCGCAGCGCTCCTCGGAGATGGCCCGGATTATAGCCGATGCGGCGGAACGGCTCCAGCCCCACTGCCGCGCACCAATTGGGCGCATAATGAAAGCTCACTTTTTCGGACCTGCTTCGCATGCCCTTCAAGCGTACGCAATTCCGCCTGTCCAGCTGGATACGTCTCGGTATCGTCACCACCGTGCTGCTCAGCACACTGGCGCTGCTGGCAGTCATCGACCACTTCGCCCGCAGCTACGCGCGCGAGCAGGCCAAGGCGCACCTGCAGCAAATGGCCTGGCAAATGCGCGACTCGCTCGATCACGGCATTCGCGAACGTTTCGTCGACATCCGCCTGCTCTCATTTCTGCCGGCGGTAACGCAGACGCGGGATCGGGCAGCGGTGCGCATCGCCCTGGAAGAACTGCAAAGCACCCTTCCCTCATACGCCTGGATCGGCCTCGCTATGCCCGACGGTACCGTGTTCGCCGCCACGGGCGGCGTGCTCGAAGGTCGCGATGTCAGCGCCCGGCCCTGGTTCCAGAACGCCCGCGAAAACATGTACGCCGGCGATTACCATCCCGCTTTACTGCTTGAAAGCAAGCTGCCGCGCCAGAATGAACCGTGGCGCTTCATCGACGTAGCAGCACCAGTAGTCGATGCAAGCGGCAAGCTGCGCGGCGTACTTGGCGCGCACCTCAGCTGGAGCTGGACGCGCGATCTGGCGCAGCGACTGTTCGAGTCGGCCCAACGTCGCTATCAGATCGAAGTACTGATCGTGAACAAGGACGGCATGGTCCTGCTCGGACCGCAAGGGCTGGTTGAAACGCATATCGATACGCCCAGCTTCCGCGCCGCCCAGCAGGGCGAGAGCGGCGCGGTGGCCGAACATTGTGCCGACGGCGACTACATCACCGGCTATATCCAGACCAATCAGAAACGCGGTTTCGGTCTGGGCTGGTCGGTGCTGGTGCGCCAGCCGCGCGACGTTGCCATGGTCGAATTCAATCGGCTTGAAGGGCATATGCTCGGTGTCGGGCTGATGCTGGCCCTGGTGTTAAGCGTCATTGGCGCCTTTATCGCCCGGCGTCTGTGGCAACCGCTGGATGCGCTCAGCTCGGCGGTGGAGCAGCGCGCCCACGGCGACGACACGCCGATTCCACAACCGCGCGGCTATCGCGAGGTGCAGGTATTGAGCCGCGCCCTGTCCGAGATGGTCGCGCGCGACCAGCGCCAGCGCGCGGCGCTGAACGAGCTCAACCACTCGCTCGAATCCCAGGTGCAGGAACGAACTGCGGCTTTGCGTCAGGCCGCGGATCAGCTCCAGACCGCCCTGATGGAGCAGCATGCGATCCGCGAGGAACTGCAACGCATGGCTCTGCACGATGCGCTGACCGGCCTGCCGAATCGGCGCGCCTTCCACGAGGAGCTGCCGCGCGCCATGGCCCGCACGCCGCGCGAAGGCATGAGCATGGCGGTTCTGTTCATGGATCTCGACGGCTTCAAGGACATCAACGACAGCTACGGCCACGAAGCCGGCGACGCGGTGCTGCGCGAGTTTGCCGTGCGTATCGGCCGCAGCGTGCGCGTCACCGACATGGTGGCGCGCCTGGCCGGCGACGAATTCACGGTTATCCTCGAACGTCTACATAGCGACGCCGATGCCGCCGAGGTGGCGGGCAAGCTGCTCGGCGCCATGGAAGAGCCGTTCGCGTTCGGCGATGTACGCCTGACGCTGGCGGTCAGTATCGGCATTGCGCTCTTCCGCCCGACAGATCGCATGAATCCCGATCAGCTGTTGCACGCTGCCGATCAGGCCATGTATGCCGCCAAGCGCAGCGGCAGGAACCGCGTCGAGATTGCCGCCGCTCTCGCTTAACGCGCTGGCAGACTGAAGTCCTTCAGATTCAGCCATTCGCCGGCGCCGCTGGCGTCGTAGCCGGGCAGGTTGGCGATCAGCTCGGCAAACTCGGGACTGCAGATTTTTTCGTAGAGCAGCTTGACCGGCGGGGTCTCCCAGGTGCTCTTGGCACCCGCCAAGCAATAGTTCTCGTGGGCGAGCGGAATGAATTCCAGATTGAACTGCGCCGCCGCTGCCTGTACCCCGAACCCCGCGTCGGCCATGCCGCTGGCGATAAAGGCCGCCACGGCGGCATGGGTGAACTCCACCGATTCGTAACCGTGAATCTTGGCCGGCGATACCTTGGCCTCCTCCAGCATCAGGTCGAGCAGGAAGCGCGTGCCCGAATTCTGCTGCCGATTGATGAAATGCACGTCGGGACGCGCCAAATCTTCCAGGGTATGGATCTTCTTGGGATTGCCCGGCGCCACATACAGCCCCTGCACCCGGCTGACCAGCTTGATGGCCTTGAAGTCGCGCGGCTTCAGGTAGCGCGTCAGGCGATCGCGCAACTCTTCATTGAGCGGACGCTGCGGCACATGGAAGCCGCAAAGATCGCAATTGCCGTGCGCCAGCGAGGCCAGCGCGTCGATGCTGCCCAGATATTGCAGATCGATGCGCACATTGTCCTCGGGGCGCATCAGCTCCGGCAGGCGGGCGATCGCGTAGCCGTGGCTGGCATGCACGCGGATGCCCGGCGCCAAGGCATTGATGGCACGCAACAATTCCAGATCGATCTCGGCCGCCAGGTTATCCAGTTGCGGCCCCAAGCGGGCGCGGATACGCTGCGCCGCCCAGGCCAGCTTTTCCCCCAAGGGCGTCAGGCTGGCGCCCTTGCCCTGCTCCGTATCGACCAGCGGCACACCGAAGAAATCCGACCACTTGTGAATCAGGTTCCAGGCATGGCGATAGGAATAGCCGGCGCGCTTGGCCGCTTCGGTGAGCTTGCCGGTTTCCGCAATCGCCGCCAGAACATCGAAAAGTGCGGGCTCGATGTCCTGCCCCAGATGGTTGCGAAAGCGCCATGCCGCCTCGATGTTGATGATGCGTTTATGCATTAAATATCATATTGGAAAGGGTGGTGTCGACGTCTATTATCCAGTGCGTAACAGCTTTGAACAAGAAGGACTTTGAAGCAATTCAGACCCGCTTGGAAGAAGCCTAGACTTTATGCACTGGAGTGCATAACTACCGAGCTTATGCGATGCCTTGCGCAAGCTCGGCTTTTGGTTCATCTGGAGAAGTCATGACAACTACCCCCGCGTTGTCGGACCAGCAAAAAAAATCGCTGGACGACATTCTGGCCCGCCTCAAGGACGAGCCGGGCCCGCTGTTCCCGATTCTGCACGCCATCCAGGATGAGCTGGGCTGGGTGCCGGACGAGACGGTTCCCGCCATCGCTCGCGCTTTGAATCGTTCTCGTGCCGAGATCCACGGCGTGATCACCTTCTACCACCACTTCCGCCGTCACCCGGTCGGCAAGCACATGGTGCAAGTATGCCGCGCCGAGGCCTGCCAGGCTATGGGCTGCACCTCGCTGGAAGAACATGCCAAGAAGACGCTGGGGATCGACTACCACGGCACCACCGCCGATGGTCAGTTCTCCCTGGAAGCCGTTTATTGCCTGGGCAACTGCGCCCTGTCCCCGTCGATCCGCGTCAATGACGACATCGTCGGCAAGGTCAGCAAGGAACGTTTCGACGAAGTGATCGCCGAGCTGAGGAACGCATAATAATGACTACCCGTATCTATGTTCCCCTGGATTCCTCCGCGGAAGCCATGGGCGCCAAGAAGACTGCGGCCGCGATCGTGGCCGAGGCTGAGAAGCGCGGCGAAAAGATCGAACTCGTGCGCAACGGTTCGCGCGGCCTGTACTGGCTGGAACCGATGGTGGAGGTTGAGACCCCCAATGGCCGCGTGGCCTACGGTCCGGTTAACGCCAAGGATGTGGCCGGCCTGTTCGACGCCGGCTTCCTGAAGGGCGAGAAGCACGTCCTTTGCCACGGCCTGACCGAAGAGATTCCCTATCTGAAGAAGCAGGAGCGCCTGACCTTCGCCCGCGTCGGCATCATCGACCCGTTCTCGATCGACGACTACACCAAGTTCGGCGGTTTCGACGGTCTCAAGAAGGCACTCAAGATGGAACCGGCCGCCATCGTCAAGGAAGTGACCGATTCCGGCCTGCGCGGCCGCGGCGGCGCTGCCTTCCCGACCGGCATCAAGTGGAACACCGTGCTCGGCGCGCAAGCCGATCAGAAATACATCGTGTGTAACGCCGACGAAGGCGACTCCGGCACCTTCAGCGACCGCATGCTGATGGAAGGCGACCCGATGTGCCTGATCGAAGGCATGACCATCGCCGGTCTCGCCGTCGGCGCCACCAAGGGCTACATCTACTGCCGCGAAGAGTATCCGCACTCGATCAACAACCTCAATGTCGCGATCGAGGCGTGCACCAAGGCCGGCTATCTGGGCAAGAACATCCTCGGCTCCGGCAAGGATTTCGAACTCATCGTGCGCGAAGGCGCCGGCGCCTATATCTGCGGCGAAGAAACCTCGCTGATGGAGTCGATCGAAGGCAATCGCGGCCTGGTCCGCTTCAAGCCGCCTCTGCCCGCGCTGCAAGGTCTGTTCGGCAAGCCCACCGTCATCAACAACGTCATGTCGCTCGGCTCGGTGCCCATCATCCTGGCCAAGGGTGGCGAGTTCTACAAGAACTACGGCATGGGCCGCTCGCGCGGCACTCTGCCCTTCCAGCTCACCGGCAACTTGAAGCACGGCGGCCTGGTCGAGAAGGCCTTCGGCCTGACCCTGCGCGAATTGCTCTACGATTTCGGCGGCGGCACCATATCCGGCCGCCCGATCCGCGCGGTTCAGGTTGGCGGTCCGCTCGGCGCCTATGTGCCCGAATCGCAGTTCGACATTCCGCTCGACTACGAGGAATACGCCAAGGTCGGCGCCATGGTGGGCCACGGCGGTCTGGTCGTCTTCGACGACACCGTCGACCTCGCCAACATGGCGCGCTACGCCATGGAATTCTGCGCCATCGAATCATGCGGCAAGTGCACGCCCTGCCGCATCGGCTCGACCCGCGGCGTCGAAACCATAGACAAGATCATCGCCGGCAAGGAAGTGGGCAAGAACATCGCCCTGCTGAATTCGCTGTGCGACACCATGCTGAACGGCTCGCTGTGCGCGCTCGGCGGCATGGCGCCCTACCCCGTCGTGTCCGCGCTGAAGCACTTCCCTGAAGACTTCGGCATCGACAAGACTGCAGCCGCCTAATCAGGAGAACATAAAATGTCCCTACCCCGTCCGACCGACTACGGCACGCCTGCCAAGGAATCCGACAAGTACGTCACCCTGGAAATCGATGGCGTCGAAGTCACGGTTCCCGCCGGCACCTCCATCATGCGCGCCGCGCAAATGATCGAGCACCCGATCCCCAAGCTGTGCGCCACCGACAGCATCGACGCTTTCGGCTCCTGCCGTCTGTGCCTCGTTGAAATCGAAGGCCGCCGCGGCTATCCCGCATCCTGCACGACCCCGGCCGACAACGGCCTCAAGGTCAAGACCCAGACCCCGAAGCTCGCCGAAATCCGCAAGGGTGTCATGGAGCTGTACATCTCCGATCACCCGCTCGACTGCCTGACCTGCCCGGCCAACGGCAACTGCGAACTGCAGGACATGACCGGCGTGGTCGGCCTGCGCGATGTGCGTTACGGCATGAACGGCGCCAACCACTTCACCGAGGGCACCGATCTGTTCATGGAGAAGGACACCTCCAATCCTTACTTCACCTACGATCCGTCCAAGTGCATCGTCTGCAATCGCTGCGTGCGCGCCTGTGAGGAAACACAAGGCACGTTCGCGCTGACCATCGACGGCCGCGGCTTCGATTCGCGCGTGTCGCCAAGCCAGATGGAAGCCTTCATGGGCTCGGAATGCGTATCGTGTGGCGCCTGCGTCCAGGCCTGCCCGACCTCCACCCTGATCGAGAACGGCATCATCGAGCACGGCCAGGCCGAACAGCGCACCACCACCACCTGCGCCTACTGCGGCGTGGGCTGCTCCTTCGATGTCGAATCGAAGGGCGAACAGATCGTGCGCCTGATGCCGAACAAGGACGGCGGCGCCAACCACGGCCACTCCTGCATCAAGGGCCGCTTCGCCTGGAGCTACGCGACCCATCCGGACCGCATCAAGACGCCGAAGATCCGCAAGAGCATCGACGATCCGTGGCAGGAAGTGTCCTGGGACGAAGCGATTCAGTATGCCGCTTCCGAATTCAAGCGCGTCCAGGCCAAGTACGGCCGCGACTCGATCGGCGGCCTTGTGTCCTCGCGCTGCACCAACGAGGAAGGCTATGTCGTGCAGAAGCTGGTGCGTGCCGCCTTCGGCAACAACAACGTCGACACCTGCGCCCGTGTCTGCCACTCGCCGACCGGCTATGGCTTGAAGCAAACCCTGGGCGAATCCGCCGGTACGCAAACCTTCGATTCCGTCATGAAGTCCGACGTGATCTTCGTCATCGGCTGCAATCCGACCGACGGCCATCCGGTGTTCGGCTCGCTGATGAAAAAGCGCATCCGCCAGGGTGCCAAGCTGATCGTCGTCGATCCGCGCGCCATTGATCTCGTCAAGTCGACGCACATCAAGGCCGACGTGCACATTCCGCTGCGTCCGGGCACCAACGTCGCCGTCGTCACCGCCATGGCGCACGTCATCATGACCGAAGGCCTGCACAAGGAACAGTTCATCCAGGAACGCTGCGACATCGACTCCTACAATATGTGGAAGGAGTTCGTGTCCCGCGAGGAAAACTCGCCGGAAGCGCTGGCCGCCGAAATCGGCGTCGATCCGCAACTGATCCGTGAAGCTGCCCGTCTGTACGCCACCGCCGGCAACGGCGCGATCTACTACGGTCTGGGCGTCACCGAGCACAGCCAGGGTTCGACCGCCGTCATCGGCATCGCCAACCTCGCCATGGCCACCGGCAACGTCGGTCGCGAAGGCGTGGGCGTAAATCCGCTGCGCGGCCAGAACAACGTGCAGGGCTCCTGCGACATGGGCTCCTTCCCGCACGAATTGCCTGGTTATCGTCACGTTTCCGACACCACCGCGCGCTCGCAGTTCGAAGCCGCCTGGAACGTTCAGCTCAATCCGGAACCGGGCCTGCGCATTCCGAACATGTTCGAAGCCGCCCTCGACGGCAGCTTCATGGGCCTGTACTGCGAAGGCGAAGACATCGTTCAATCTGACCCGAATACCCAGCACGTCGAAGCCGCCTTGCGCGCCATGGAATGCGTGGTCGTGCAGGACATCTTCCTGAACGAAACCGCCAAGTTCGCCCATGTGCTGCTGCCGGGCGCCACCTTCCTCGAAAAGTCGGGCACCTTCACCAACGCCGAACGCCGCATCTCGCCGGTGCGTCGCGTGATGGCGCCGATCGCCGGCTACGAGGACTGGGAAGTCACCCAGATGCTGGCCAACGCGCTCGGCTATCCGATGAACTACACGCACGCATCGGAAATCATGGACGAGATCGCCAGCCTGACCCCGACCTTCACCGGCGTCAGCTTCGAGAAGCTGGACAAACTGGGTTCGGTGCAGTGGCCTTGCAACGACCAGGCGCCGGAAGGCACGCCGACCATGCACATCGACACCTTTGTGCGCGGCAAGGGTCGCTTCATGAACACGCTGTATGTACCGACCGACGAAAAGGTGAACGCGCGCTTCCCGCTGATCCTGACCACCGGCCGCATCCTGTCGCAGTACAACGTGGGCGCCCAATCGCGTCGTACGCCGAACAGCGAGTTCCACTCCGAGGACGTGCTGGAAATCCACCCGACCGATGCCGAAGCGCGTGGCATCAAGGACGGCGACTGGGTTGGCATCACCAGCCGTGCCGGTGAGACCGTGTTGCGCGCTGTCGTGGCCGAACGCATGCAGGCAGGTGTTGTTTACACCACCTTCCACCATCCGTTCTCCGGCGCCAACGTGATCACGACCGACAACTCCGACTGGGCCACCAACTGCCCCGAGTACAAGGTCACTGCGGTCGAAGTCACCAAGGTCAGCCAACCGTCCGAATGGCAGCAGCGTTATCGTGAATTCTCGCGCAAGCAAGAGGATTTCCTGGCTAACGCCGTCGCCAAGGTCTAATCAACGCAAACCCGCCAGTGCTAAGCACTGGCCTCGCCTCCGTTCCTTCCGGAACGGAGGTTTTGCCTGAAAACGTGAGGAAACAAATGAGTCATTCATCAGGACCGGACAGTCTGATCAAGATGGCGAACCAGATCGGTTCCTTCTTCGACAGCTTCACCGATCGCGAACTGGCCCGCAGCGAAGTAGCCAAGCACCTGTCGCGCTTCTGGGATCCGCGCATGCGTCGCGCCATCATGGCTTACGACACCGAACACAAGGATCACAACGCGCTGATGCCCATCGTGCGCGAAGCCTTGAGCACGATGCCTGCGCCGCCGCCGAACAACTGAGTTCGAGCGCAGACCAAAGAAAAATCCCGCCACGGGCAACCCTGGCGGGATTTTTCTTTTCGGGCGTGGAGAAGTCATGTCCGGCGCTAAAGCCCTGCCCGGGGCAGGGTTGATTCGGAAGGCGCCGCCCCCAAGTCGTACAATAGGACCATCACAGCCGCATGCCCGGAAAGGGCCCCGCAATGAATACCCCAACAAACCCGCCCGAAGTCTGTGCGATCGAAGAAGCCGTCCAGCGCGAAACACCATGGACCACCTCAGTCCCCGGCCACATCACGCGCATCACCGACAAAGGCCTGCTCGAACAGGAAGAGGAACTGGTCGAGGAAGTCCCGGTCGCCCTCGTCTACAACGGCATCTCGCATGCGGTCATGCTGGCGACACCGAACGACATCGCCGACTTCGCGCTGGGCTTCAGCCTGACCGAAGGCATTTTGCAGTCGCCTGCCGAGCTCTACGATGTCGATGTTGTCGAGCTCAGCAATGGCATCGAAGCGCGTCTGGATATCGCCACCGAACGTTTCGTGACGCTTAAGGATCGCCGTCGCAACCTGACCGGCCGTACCGGCTGCGGCCTGTGCGGCGTCGAGAGCCTGGATGCGGCCGTACGCAACCCGGCCCCCGTCGACGACGGCCTGCGCGTCGCACCCGAGGCGATTCACAAGGCTTTGGACAATCTGTCCGAGTTGCAGGTCATTCACAAGAAAACCGGCGCCGCGCACGCCGCCGCCTTCGCCCTGCCCGATGGCACGGTGCTGTATGCACGCGAGGATGTCGGTCGCCACAATGCGCTCGACAAGCTGCTCGGTGCCCTGGCCAAGAGCAAGATCGATCCGAAGTCCGGCTTCGTCGTCGTCACCAGCCGCGCCAGTTACGAGATGGTGCAGAAGACCGCCTCGCAGGGGATTGCGCTGCTCGCTGCCGTCTCGGCGCCGACCGCCTATGCGCGTCGCCTGGCCGAGGAAAGCAATGTCACCCTGATCGGCATGACCCGCGGCAATCGCATGACGGTGTATGCGCACAAGGAACGCATCGTTCTTTGATTGCTGAATAACGCCCAATAAAAAACCCGGCCTCGGCCGGGTTTTTATTGGCTCAAACCTTAAGACTTACAGGCCTGCATCTGCCTTGAGGGCCGCCGCCTTGTCCGTGCTTTCCCACGTGAACTCCGGCTCGTCGCGGCCAAAGTGACCGTAGGCGGCGGACTTCTGGTAGATCGGGCGCAGCAGGTCCAGCATGGCGACGATGCCCTTGGGGCGCAGGTCGAAGTGCTTCTGGACCAGTTCGGAAATCTTCTCGTCAGAGATCTTGCCGGTGCCCTGGGTAGTGACATAGACGCTGGTCGGCTGGGCCACGCCGATGGCGTAAGAGATCTGCACCAGGCACTTGGTGGCGAGGCCGGCGGCAACGATATTCTTGGCCACGTAGCGGGCAGCGTAGGCGGCGGAACGGTCGACCTTGGACGGGTCCTTGCCGGAGAAGGCGCCGCCGCCGTGCGGGGCTGCGCCGCCGTAGGTGTCGACGATGATCTTGCGGCCGGTCAGGCCGCAGTCGCCCTGCGGGCCGCCGATGACGAAACGGCCGGTCGGGTTCACCAGATACTTGATCTCGCCCTTGATCAGCTCCTTGGGAAGCACCGGCTTGATGATGTCCTCGATCACGGCTTCGCGGATCGCTTCCAGCGACATTTCCGGCGAATGCTGGGTGGACAGCACCACGGTATCAATCGCATCCGGCTTGCCATCAACGTAGCGCAGGGTAACCTGCGACTTGGCGTCCGGACGCAGCCATGGCAGACGACCGTCCTTGCGCAGATGTGCCTGGCGCTCGACCAGACGGTGCGACAGGTAGATCGGCAGCGGCATCAGGGTCGGGGTTTCATCGCAGGCGTAACCGAACATCAGGCCCTGGTCGCCGGCGCCCTGGTTCAGGTAGTCGTCGCTGGCGCGATCCACGCCCTGGGCGATGTCGGGCGACTGCTTGTCGTAGGCGACCAGCACGGCGCAACCCTTGTAGTCGATGCCGTATTCGGTGTTGTCGTAGCCGATGCGCTTGATGGTGTCGCGCGCGACCTGGATGTAGTCGACGTTGGCGGTGGTGGTGATTTCGCCAGCGAGAACGACCAGACCCGTGTTGCACAGGGTTTCAGCGGCAACGCGCGAATATTTGTCCTGCGCCAGGATGGCGTCGAGAATGGCGTCGGAAATCTGGTCGGCGACCTTGTCCGGATGGCCTTCGGAAACCGATTCCGAAGTGAAGAAATAGTTATTGCTCATTGAACCTGCTCCAAGAATTGTCCCGTTTAACATTTGGCTGGCGTTACCAGCTCCGGGAACAAAGAGCAGGCGCGCTTTAGCAGAAATTCGTTACTGGATTCAGCAACACCGCCCTGCAAGTTGTCCTCATTAACTCGGCGGTAGCAACAAAGCCGGCAAGCGGCGCTTGTTACAGGCGATAATGTAGCCCTTTCCTTGTCGCCACTCAACCCTTCCAGCAACGATGTTTTTTCTGTTTCGCCTCCTCAACTGGCTTCCACTGCCGGTGCTGCACAATTTCGGCGCCCTGATGGGCTGGCTGAACTGGCTGTTTTCGCCGGGCTATCGGCGCCTGCTACGCGACAATCTGGCCCAGGCAGGGCTTTCCGAGTATCGCAATGAAGCCATCGTCGCGGCGGGGCAGATGATGTTCGAGCTGCCCAAGATCTGGCTGCGCCCGCAAGATGAGGTGATGCGGCGCGTCGCCCGCGTCAGCGGCCAGGAATATGTAGATGCCGCATGGGCCGCCGGCAGAGGCATTCTGTATCTGACCCCGCATCTGGGCTGCTTCGAAATCACCGCGCAATATCTCGCTTCGCACCGGCCCATCACCGTCCTCTACCGTCCGCCGCGGCAGCCATGGTTGCGGCCGCTTTACGAAGCCGGCCGCGCGGCCAATCTCAAGATCGCACCAGCCGACATGTCCGGCGTGCGCGCTCTGCTCAAGGCGCTGCGTTCGGGCGAATCCATAGGCATGTTGCCGGATCAGGTGCCGGGCAACGGCGAAGGCGTCTGGGCGCCCTTCTTCGGTCGCCCCGCCTACAGCATGACGCTGGCGGCGCGCATGGCCGACACCGGCGCGGCCGTGTTGCTCACCTACGCCGAGCGCCTGCCTTACGGCGCCGGCTATCATGTGCATTTCCTGCCCCTGTCGGCGCCCCTGCATGGCACGACCGAGGAAAAGGTGGCGCAGCTCAACGGCGAGATCGAACGCATCATCCGCCAATGCCCGGGGCAATATCTGTGGGGCTACAACCGCTACAAGCAGCCGGGCGGCGCTCCGCCCCCGCCATTGAAAAGCGGGGGTACGCAATGAGCCGTCTCGCCATTTTTCTGCTGTGGCTGCTGCACTGGCTGCCGCTGCCCATCCTTGCCATGCTTGGGCGCGGATTGGGCCATCTGCTGCGTCTGCTGGTACCGCAGCGACCGCATGTCGTGGCCACCAATCTGCGTCTGTGCTTTCCAGAGAAAACCGAAGCCGAGCGCCGCGCACTGGCCAGGGAGCATTTTGCCCTGCTCGGCAGCAGCCTGCTTGAACGCGGCCTGCTGTGGTGGGCCAGCGAGAAACGCCTGCGCCGTCTCCTGAAGCTTGAAGGCCTCGAACATATCGTGGCTGCCGGCCATCGCAAATCCGAGCAGCCCGTCATCCTGCTGGTGCCTCACTTCCTCGGCCTCGACGTCGGCGGCAGCACCCTGGCCATGCATATCGACGCCGTCAGCATCTATTCGCAGCAGAAGGATGCCGCTGTGGATGCGCTGCTCAAGCATGGTCGTCAGCGTTTCGGCGACCAGTTGCTGCTGGCGCGGCATGAGGGCATACGCGCCACCGTCAAGGCCCTGCGCGAAGGGCGCCCGTTCTATTATCTGCCGGACATGGATTACGGCCCGCGTGATGCCGTCTTCGTTCCGTTCTTCGGCGTACCCGCCGCCACCATCACCGGAATGTCGCGTCTGGCCAAGCTCACGGGCGCGCGCGTGCATGCCTGCATCGTCGAAATACTGCCGGGCGGCCGAGGCTATGTCACCCGCGTCGGGCCGGCCTGGGAAAACTATCCGAGCGACGACGCCACCGCCGATACGGCGCGCATGAATGCCTTCATCGAGGGCGAGATTCGCAAGCTGCCGGCTCAGTATTACTGGGTGCACAAGCGCTTCAAGACGCGCCCCGAAGGTGAGGCCGGCTTTTACTGAACAAAACCTGTGCTCTCCCGGGCTTTAGCCTTTGTTTGGCGCAGAGTAATATCGCGATATGAAAATCCGATTTTCCAAGATGCAGGGCCTCGGCAACGACTTCGTCGTGCTCGATGCCGTGCGCAATATGCAACTGGCCCAGCTCACGCCGGCGCAGGCGAGGTTTCTTGCCGATCGCCATTTCGGCGTCGGCTGCGATCAACTCCTCATCGTCCAGCGTCCCTCGCGCCCGGATGTGGACTTCCGCTACCGCATCTTCAACGCCGATGGAGGCGAAGTCGAGCAGTGCGGCAACGGCGCGCGTTGCTTCGTGCGCTTCGTGCATGACGAGCAGCTCAGCGACAAGCGCTCCATCAAGGTCGAAACCCAGTGCGGCGTGCTCACCTTGACGCTGCAGGATGACGGTGAAGTCACCGTGGACATGGGCGTGCCGCGCTTCAAGCCGGCGGAGATTCCGTTCGGCAGCGATAGTGAAGACATCATCCAGCCGCTGGACGTCAACGGCAAATCGGTCGACATCAGCGTTGTTTCCATGGGCAACCCGCATGCGGTGCAGGTGGTAGCGGATGCCGAAGCCTTCCCGGTGCATATCGACGGCCCCGCGATCGAGTCGCACCCGCGCTTTCCCAGGCGCGTCAATGCCGGCTTCATGCAGATCGACAGTCGCAACGCGATCCACCTGCGCGTGTATGAGCGCGGTGCCGGCGAAACGCTGGCCTGCGGCACCGGCGCTTGCGCAGCTGTCGTCGCCGGCATTCGCCGCGGCCTGCTCGACTCGCCCGTGCGCGTCACCACGCACGGCGGCGACCTTTCCATCGCCTGGGCCGGCGACGGCCAGCCGGTCATGATGACCGGACCCGCCGTCACCGTTTTCCGCGGTGAAATCGAAATTCCAGACTAACCTCACTTACGCCATGACCACACAATTCGACGCCAACGAAGTTGCCCGCTACCTGCAAAGCCATCCGGAGTTCTTCGAGCAATACGCCGACCTGCTGGCGCATGTGCACATTCCCAGCCCGCACGGCGGCAAGGCGATCTCGATCACCGAGCGCCAGATCGGCATCCTGCGCGACAAGGCGCGCCAGCTCGAAGGCAAGATGTCCGAGCTGATCGGTTTCGGCGAAGAGAACGACCTAATCTCCGAGAAGGTGCATCGCCTCTGCGTCGCGCTGCTCAATGCGCGCGACCTGAGCGGCACCATCGCCACCCTCTACGAACATCTGATCAATCATTTCGCCGTGCCGCATGTGCAGGTACGCCTGTGGGGCGTGGGCTACGGCGACAATCCAGAATTCACCGAAGTATCCGACGAACTCAAGGCCCAGATCGGCGCGCTGGAGCGCCCCTACTGCGGCCCGATCGCCGGGCAGGAGGTCGCCGGCTGGTTCGATGAGCATGTGCGCTCCGTCGCCCAGGTGCCCTTGCGCGAACCCGGCCTCGACGGCAGCACCCACGCCGGCGCCTGCTTCGGCGTGCTGGTCTTCGCCTCCGAGGACCAGCGCCGCTTCTATCCGGACATGGGCACGCTCTACCTCGAACGTATCGGCGACATGGCCGCCGCCGCGCTTTTGCGCGTCGTTGAGTAAGCCGGTCGAACCAGGCAATGTCGGCGAGCATAGACACCTTCCTCGCCGAGCTTGAGCACCAGCGGCGCGCCAGCCCGCATACGCTGACCGCCTACCGGCACGATCTGCGGCATCTGCTGACGCTGGCGCCGGCAACGCCGCCCGAGCAGATCGCGCCGCCGCAACTCAAGCGCTTGCTCATGAAGCTCCATGGCGAGGGACTGGCGCCGCGCTCCATCGCACGCACACTGTCGGCGTGGCGCGCCTATTACCGCTGGCTGGCCAGGCGTGGCGCAATCGAACGCAACCCTTGCGACGGCCTGCGTGCACCCAAGCAACCACGCAACCTGCCCAAGGCGCTGGGCGCCGATCAGGCCAAGGCCCTGCTCGACGGCGAGCCGGACGACGCGCTGGAAAGCCGCGACCGCGCCATGGCCGAGTTGCTCTACTCCTCGGGTCTGCGCCTGTCCGAACTCGCCAGCCTGAACCTCGGCGCCAATCTGGACCTCAGGGAAAACGAGGTCACGGTGCTCGGCAAGCGCAACAAGACACGCACCGTGCCCATAGGCGGCAAAGCCAGGGAAGCCTTGCTCGCCTGGATACAGGAGCGGCAAGGCATCGCCAAGGCCGACGAAACCGCCCTGTTCGTCAACAAATTCGGCCGCCGCATTTCCGCCGGCGGCATTGCCGCGCGGCTATCGCGCTGGGCGCAAAAACAGGGGCTCGGCGTGCATGTGCACCCGCACATGCTGCGCCATTCCTTCGCCTCGCACCTGCTGCAATCGTCGGGCGACCTGCGCGCGGTGCAGGAACTGCTCGGCCATGAGAACATCAGCACGACGCAGATTTATACGCATCTGGATTTCCAGCACCTGGCCAAAGTCTATGACCAGGCGCATCCCAGGGCGCGCAAGAAATAGGCGCGTGGCGGCGAGCCCATTGCTGCCCCTGAGCGATTTGTGCGCGATCCGCCGCACTTCTCCGGCTTTCTGCGCACACGCAACGCCGGATACCTCTCCGGCTCGCTGAAAGTCTTGCGGAAGTGCATCATGATCGAGCTGCGTCGGGCACCCGCTCGCAAACACGGACGGCAAGGGATCCATGCCGCATCTCATATATGAACCCAAAGAGCCGGCAATGCCGGCTCTTTGGGTTTTCGGGCAAGCGGGTCTGCTAGGAAATCGCCAGCATCCGGTCCAGCGCCACCTTGGCCGAAGCCGCCTCGTGCGGCGGCACCTTGATCTGATTCACCACATTGCCGGCAGCGAGATTTTCCAGCGTCCAGGCCAGATGCTGCGGGTCGATACGCTGCATGGTCGAGCACATGCAGACGGTGGGCGCCATGAACTGGACCACCTTGCCTTCGTGCTTCACCTCCTCGGCGAGGCGATCGACGAGATTCAATTCGGTGCCGACCAGCCATTTGGTGTTCGGCGCGCCTTCCTTGACCGTCTTGATGATGAATTCGGTCGAGCCGACAAAGTCCGACTGCTTGCACACCTCGAAGCTCGACTCCGGGTGCGAAATGACGAAACCGCCCGGATTCTGGTTGCGCCACTTGAGGATGTGGCCGGGCTGGAACATCTGGTGTACAGAGCAGTGCCCCTTCCACAGCAGGATCTTCGCTTTCCTGATCTGCTCCGGCGTGAGGCCGCCCATTTCCAGATCGGGGTCCCACACGAACATGTCTTCGAGATCGATACCCATCTGGTGGCCGCTCCAGCGGCCGAGATGCTGGTCGGGGAAGAACAGCACTTTCTCGCGACGCTCCATGGCCCACGCCAGAATGGTCTTGGCATTGGTCGAGGTGCACACGATGCCGCCGTGGTCGCCGCAGAAGGCCTTGAGATCGGCGGCCGAATTGATATAGGTGATCGGGGTGATCGTCTCATCCGGATTCAGCACCTCGGCGAGTTCGCGCCAGCAGCGCTCCACCTTGGCCAGGCTCGCCATGTCGGCCATCGAACAGCCGGCGGCCAGATCGGGCAGAATGGCGATCTGCGTGTCCGGGGTCATGATGTCGGCCACTTCGGCCATGAAGTGCACGCCGCAAAAAACAATGAATTCGGCATCGGTCTGGCCGGCCAGACGCGACAGCTTGAGCGAGTCGCCCGTCAGGTCGGCGTACTGATAGACGTCGGCACGCTGATAGTGATGACAGAGCAGCACGGCCTTGTTGCCGAGCTTGGCCCGTGCGGCGCGGATGCGCGCGTGGGCGTCCTCGTCAGCGAGCGTATTGAAGCGGTCAAAGTTGATGGGGGCAACTTGCATGATGAATACCACTTGGAGCGCGGCGCCTACGCCGCCAAAGAGCAAATTTTATCACCGCGCCGCCGCACTGGCATTGCGATTCGCCCTTGTCGCAGCAGGGGTTTTCCTCGGCGCCGGCGCTCATGCAGCCGCCGCCAGCGACAATCTCGATCGGCCGCCGCCGCGCAGCATCGACGACCTGACCCGACTGCTTGAACACTACAAGCCGGATGCGGTAGCGGCAGCCCGGGCGCAGGCCGCAGCCGACCAGCCCGAGCCGACAAGTGGCGACCGCGCGACGCTGTTCCGGTTCTATTCCGAGCGCGCCCAGGCGGCCGCCAATCTGGGCCGGGTCAACCAGCAGATGCAGGACTTCCGCAAGGCGACCGAGAACGCGAGCGGCAACTCCAAGGAGGAAGTACAGGCCTTTCGCGATCTGTCCACTGCCGAAGCGCTCGGCGGCAATCTGCTGCGTTCGATCCAGGCAGCCGAGCAGGCGACCCAGAAGACCGATCGCAAGAATCTCGGGCAGGCCCTCGGCGCCTGGCAGCAACTGGCGCAGCTTTACGTTCTCGTCGGCGACTTCGACAAGGCGCGTGAGGCGCTGAAGCAGGCCGAGAGCACCTACTCCGCGCTCGGCAGCACCAGGAACTGGCCGTATTTCCGCGACAACTGGGCCGCCAATCTGGAACGCGCGCGCGGCGAGCTGTTCCGTGCGGAGGGGCGCTTCGTCGAAGCCGAAGGCGCCTATCGCAAGGCATTGCGCGGCCTGGATGCGTTTCTGGCGGACCTGCGCGGCGGCATGCGGCCACCCAACTACACGCCCTATGATCAACAACGCTCCGAACGCTTTCGCGAAGTGCTGTTGCGCAATATCGCGCAATCCCTGATGGGCCAGGGCAAATACATCGATGCAGAGATTTCGCTGCGGCGCGCGCTGCGTCTGGCGCTGGAGCGCGTCGGACGCACGGCGCCGGATACCGCCTCCACCTTGATGCTGCTTTCCAACTGCCTCGGCGAGCAAGGTCGCTTTGCCGATGCCGCGCGCCTCGCCGAAGAGGCGGTGCGCTCCTTCCAGGAGGCCGGCGCCACGCCGGAATCGCTGTTCATGGCGAACTCGCGCCGCGCGCTGGCCTCGACCTACGTCGCACAGCACCGCTACCGGGAAGCGCTGACGACATTCGAGCAGATGCAGAACGGCCTCGCCGGCGATCCGGTGCTGGCCGCCCGGCTTGCCATCGGCGATCTGGATTGGGTACTGGCGCTGCTGCGCACCGGCAACGCGGTCGCCGCCGAAACCATGGCGCGCGCGATGCTGGAGCGGGAGCTGCGGCGCAATACCGCCAGCAGCCGGCTTGCCGAAGTTCGCGCTTTCCATGCCATGGCGCTGGCAGCGACCGGGCAGCGCGAATCGGCGATTGCTGCGTTCCAGCAATCGATTCCCCATCTGATCGAAACCCGCCGTCGCGACGAAGAAGCCGGCACCGGCAGCGTCAAGCGTCAGCAACGCCTGGTCGCAGCGATCGAAAGCTATCTGAACCTGCTCTACGAATCGGCGCGCAACGCGCCGGAAACACTGGCTGCAGCGGCCGCCGAATCCTTCACGCTGGCCGACGTAGCTCGCAGTAGTTCGGTGCAGCAAGCGCTGACCGCCAGCGCCGCGCGCGCCAGCATCAGCGATCCGGCGCTGGCCGAACTGGCGCGACGCGAACAGGATGCGCAACGCCGCATCGGCGCGCTCGGCGACATCCTCACGCAGATGCTGGCTGCCCCGCCCGAGCAGCAACTGCCGCAGGTGCAAACGCGCATGCGTGAGGACATCGATGCGCTCAAGACGGAACGCGTCGGGCTGAAGAAGGAGATCGAACAGCGCTTCCCCGAATACGCCGAACTGGTCGACCCCAAGCCGGCGACGCTGGCGCAGGCGCAAAGGCTGCTGAAACCGGGCGAGGCGCTGGCGACCTGGTATTTCGGCGAGGAAAGCGGCTGGGTGTGGGCCACCAACAAACAGGGCAGCATCGGCTTCAGCGCCGTCCCGTACAACCGCAAGCAGATCGGACAAGCGGTGCAGAGCCTGCGCAAAGCGCTCGATCCCGGCGTCGCCAGCATCGACGACATTCCTGCATTCGATGTCGCCAAGGCGCACCAGCTCTACGCCGGCCTGCTGCTGCCGATCGCGCCGCAATGGCAGGGCGCGCAGAGCCTGCTGGCGATTCCGCATGCGGACCTGGGGCAACTGCCGCTGGCGCTGCTGCCCACGGCGCAGGTGGCGCAACCGGGCAAATCGGCGGTGCCGTTCGAAGGCTACCGTTCGGTGCCTTGGCTCGCGCGCCAGCTCGCCGTGACGCAACTGCCGTCGGTGACGGCGCTGGCCAGCCTGCGCCGTCTGCCAGAGCCGGCACAGACGCGCCGCGCCTTCATCGGCTTTGGCGATCCGCTGTTCAACACCGACCAGGCCAGGCAGGCCGACAAGGTGGCGCAGGCGGAAACCGGGCTGGCGACGCGCGGCAGCAGTCGCCTGAAGCTGCGCAACGTGCCGCAGACTGCCAACGTAAGCAGCGCGGAGCTTGGCATCCTGCCACGGCTGCCCGACACCAGCCAGGAAATCCGCGACATCGCCGGCGTGCTGCAGGCCGACCCGAAGCAGGATATCTTCCTGCAGAAGCGCGCCACGGTGCATACGGTGCTGAACACCGAGCTCAGCAACCGCCGCGTCGTCATGTTCGCGACGCACGGCCTCGTGCCGGGCGAGCTCGACGGGCTGGTGCAACCGGCACTGGCGCTGACCTCGCCCGAAGTTGCAGACCCGGACAGCGACGGCCTGCTGACCATGGACAAGATTCTCATACTCAAGCTGAATGCCGACTGGGTCGTGCTCTCCGCCTGCAATACCGCCGCTGGCGAAGGCTCGGGAGCGGAAGCCGTGTCGGGGCTCGGCCGCGCCTTCTTCTATGCCGGCACGCGCGCTCTGCTGGTCTCGAACTGGCCGGTGGAAACGGTCGCCGCCCGCAAGCTGATGACTGATCTGTTCCGCCGTCAGGTCAACGCAAGCGGCATAGTGAAAGCTGAAGCCTTGCGCCAGTCGATGCTGGCGCTCATGGACGGGCCGGGCAGCACGGATGAAAAAACCGGGCGTGTCAGCTTTTCCTACGCTCATCCGTTATTTTGGGCGCCGTTCGTGGTTGTCGGTGATTAATCGTTTACAGGGAGAATACAAATGAAGAAAAGCCTCGCCGCCTCGCTCGCCGTCGTCATGCTGTCTGCATATGGCAGCGCGCACGCCGTCACCTTGATCAAGGAATCCGAAGCCAGGCTGCCGGCCGCCAGCGGCGGTCTCGCCACGCGCGGCATCACGCGCGGACCGGCCATCAAGCAACTGTCGCCCGCGCCCGACGAAGCGGTCAAGTCGCCGCTCAATCTGAAGGTCTCGTTCGAAGCGCGCGGCGGCGCCAAGATCGATCCGGCCAGCGTCAAGGCCGTTTATCTCAAATCGCCGTCGGTGGAACTGACCGATCGCGTCAAGCCGGCCGTCAGCGACAGCGGCATCGAGTTAAACGGTGCCGAGGTTCCCGCCGGCGAACACCAGATCAACATCAGCGTCACCGACAGCGAAGGCCGCCAGTCCAGCAGCGTGATCACGCTCAAGGTCGCCAAGTAATGCAGTGTCCCTACTGCGTTTCGGAGATCGCCGATGCGGCGCTGGCCTGCCCGCATTGCGCGCACGACCTGTATCTGTACAAGCCGCTGCTGGAAAGGATAGGCCTGCTGGAAGCCCAGTTGGCCGACCATCCGGATATCGCGCCGCTGACGGCGCGGGTCGTCGAGCTGGAGGCGCAACTGCAGGCCATCCCGCCGGAGCGGCAGCAGGATGCGCGCGCGCTCCCGGGCCTGCTGCTGGGCTACTGGCTGGCGCCGCTGCTCCTGCTTCTGGGCGCCCATGTGCTGATGACCATCATCTACGATATCAACACCCTGTATCTGCGCATCGCCTCGATTCTGATCCCGCTGCCCTTCGGTTTCCACCTGATGCGCGGCGGCGCGGCGCACTTCGGCGCCTGGGCTGGCGCAGGCTTTGCTCTCGCCATCAGCGCCGTGCTCGCAATGAGCGGCGCCGTCAGTCTGGTCGATCACACGCCGATACTGCCGGCCAATCTGCAGGAGCTGCGCGAGTTTCTCGAATATGCGGGCAGCATCGGCTTTGCCTACACCACCGGCATGCTGATCGGAGAGATGCTGTTCAACCACAAGCACAACACCGGGCTGGCGGTGCGCATCGCGCAGGCCGCCAGCAAGGGCAGGAACAGCGCGGAAAAGGTGGAGGCGCTCGCCAAGAAACTCAACGATATCGGCGGCACGCTCACCGCCGTCGGGACCACCGCGCTCTCCATCTACACCGGGCTCAAGGGTGTACTCGGCAACTGAGCCCGCGCCGCGGCGCTACCGGGGCAAACGCATGGCGCCCCGCTATCCCTGCACCCACGGCAGCCCGGCGGCCTTCCAGCCGTTCACGGCGCTGCGGTGGTTGTGTGCATCCTTGTCGCCTTCGAAGCCATGCAGCACGTTGTAGCTGCTGGCGTAACCGGCCTCGCAGGCGGCCTTGGCAGCGGCGCTGGAGCGCGCGCCGCTGCGGCACATGAACATCACAATGCCCTCGTTGGGCAATTCGTGCTTGAGCTGCTCGATGAAATGCGCATTCGGCTGGCTGCCCGGATAGCTCTGCCATTCGATCTCGACGGCGTTCGGCACGCGGCCGACCCAGTCCCATTCGGCCCGGGTGCGCACATCCACAAGCCGGGCGCCCGGCGACTGCTGCAGCACCTCCCACGCCTCCGCCGGCGTCAGCGCGCCGGCATACGGCAGATGCAGCTCTCTGGCGCGCGCCTGCGCCGTCTTCAATAATTCGGTCATGCGTCCCATGAACATTCCTCACATAATCGTGGCCTAGAATACGGCCTGTCCGGTCAGGCAGAAGTATAAATACATCGTCCGGCTTGCTGCTTGGTTCCGACCTGACGGGCCAGGTTCCCGCACTCTCTTGAAAAATGTCCGACCGGATGCAAAACATGTCATCAACCACCGCCGCCGAACGCTCGCGTGCCGCCAGTCATGTGACCTGGGTCAGCATCGCCGTCAATCTGCTGCTGACCACGCTGCAGATCGTGGTCGGCATATTGGCGCACGCCCAGAGTCTGGTTGCCGACGGCTTTCACTCGCTTGCCGACGTGCTGGCGGATTTCATGGTGCTGGCCGCCAACAAGCATAGCGGCAGCCCCGCCGATGAAGACCATCCTTACGGTCACGAACGCATCGAAACCCTGGCTTCGCTCGCGCTTGGCGTCGTGCTGCTGCTCACCGGCGCCGGCATTCTTTACGCGGCCATCGGCCGTCTTCAACATCTGGATGATTTGCCGCCCGTGGCCAGCATCGCCTTATGGACAGCGTTTGCCACCATTGCCGGCAAGGAGCTGCTGTTTCGCTACATGCTGCGTGTCGGCGAACGTCTGCGCTCGCCCATGCTGATTGCCAATGCATGGCATGCGCGCGCCGACGCCGCCTCCTCGCTGGTGGTGGCGGCCGGCATTGGCGGCAGCCTGCTTGGCTGGCGCTTCCTCGATCCGATCGCCGCTATCGTGGTCGGCCTGATGGTCATGCGCATGGGCTGGCGCTTCAGTTGGGAGGCGCTGGCCGAACTCGTCGATACCGGTATCCCGAGCGCCGAACGCGATGCGGTCATGGCGACCGTACTCGCCACGCCCGGCATTCTGGCCTGCCACTCCCTGCGCAGCCGACGCATGGCGCACAAGGTACTGGTCGATGCGCGCGTGCAGGTATCGCCGCGCATCAGCGTCTCCGAAGGGCATCGGATTGCGGAAACCGTCCACGATCGCGTGCTGGCCGAGCATATCGACGTGCTCGACGTCATGGTGCATATCGATGTCGAACCGGACGGGACACGCGACGCCCGTCAGCAGCCCGGCCGCCTCGCCTTGCTGGCCGCCTTGCAGCAGAGCGGCCTTGCCGATCTCGACGATACCCGCATGACGCTGCACTACCTGGACAGCGGGCTGGAAATCGTTCTGGATCTGCCGCCCGACCTGATCGTCCCGGCGCCGGAAATATTGCTGCCCGAGCTCCATGCACAATTTCCACAGGCCGATCCTCCCGTGGCCAGCGTGACGATACGCCGGGTGCCATAGGCATGCACCAGCAGCTAGCAAATGGTTCCAAAATTGCACCAACATAGTGCATTCAATGAAATACCGCACCACATCAGTGCATTGCCGCTTTTTACCTGGCCGCGCAGCTCCTTTATGGCACAATAGTTTGCTAGCAATAAAGCCCATCCTCCGTAATGGCACGCAAACTGCTATACCGAATCCGTTAGTCCCATTTCGCAAGAAATAACTTATCTAGAGACACCAGTTCAGGAGATCACCTCAATGTCGATGACGCCCCAAGACGTAATCAAGCTGGTGAAGGACCAGGAAGTCAAGTTCGTAGATTTCCGCTTCACCGATACCCGCGGCAAGGAACAGCACGTTGGCGTGCCGGTCAAGGCCTTTGACATCAGCAAGTTCGAAGACGGCCACGCTTTCGACGGCTCCTCGATCGCCGGCTGGAAGGGTATTCAAGCTTCCGACATGCTGCTGATCCCCGATGCAGCCAGCGCCTACATCGACCCCTTCTTCGAGCAAACCACCCTGGTCCTGACCTGTGACGTGGTTGAGCCGTCCGACGGCAAGGGCTACGACCGCGACCCGCGTTCGATCGCCAAGCGCGGCGAGGCCTACCTGAAGTCCTCCGGCCTCGGCGATACCGCCTTCTTCGGTCCGGAACCCGAATTCTTCATCTTCGACTCCGTCGAGTGGAAGACCGACATGTCGGGTACCTTCGTCAAGATCAACGCCGAAGAAGCTGCGTGGGCTTCCGGCGAGAAGTTCGAAGGCGGCAACACCGGCCACCGTCCGTCCGTCAAGGGCGGCTACTTTCCCGTCCCGCCGGTCGATTCGTCGAACGACATCCGCGCCGAAATGTGCACCCTGCTCGAAGCCTGCGGCCTCGAAGTCGAAGTGCACCACCACGAAGTCGCCACCGCCGGCCAGAACGAACTGGGCACCAAGTTCAACACCCTGGTGCGTCGCGCTGACCAGACCCAACTGCTGAAGTACGTTGTTCACAACGTCTGCCACCAGTACGGCAAGACCGCCACCTTCATGCCCAAGCCCATCGTTGGCGACAACGGTTCCGGCATGCACGTGCACCAGTCGATCTGGAAGGATGGCAAGAACCTGTTCGCCGGCAACGGCTACGCCGGCCTGTCCGAGTTCGCGCTGTACTACATCGGCGGCATCATCAAGCACGCCAAGGCGCTGAACGCCATCACCAACCCGGGCACCAACTCGTACAAGCGCCTGGTCCCGCACTACGAAGCGCCGGTCAAACTGGCTTACTCGGCCCGCAACCGCTCGGCCTCGATCCGCATCCCGTTCGTGCAATCCGACAAGGCACGCCGCGTCGAAGCCCGTTTCCCGGATCCCCTGGCCAACCCGTACCTGGCTTTCACCGCCCTGATGATGGCCGGTCTGGACGGCGTGCAGAACAAGATCCACCCGGGCGATCCGGCCGACAAGAACCTGTACGACCTGCCGCCGGAAGAAGACAAGCTGATCCCGACCGTGTGCGCATCGCTCGAAGAAGCGCTGGAAGCCCTGGACAAGGATCGCGAGTTCCTGACCCGCGGCGGCGTCTTCTCCAATGACTTCATCGATGCCTACATCGCCCTGAAGATGGAAGAAGTGACCCGCATCCGCATGACCACGCATCCGCTCGAGTTCGAGATGTACTACAGCCTCTAAGCTGTCGCGCTGCGTATAAAAACGGGGCCTTCGGGCCCCGTTTTCTTTTGTATCGCAGCTTCCGTATCTCAGGCGTTTCCGGGCGGCAACCCCGCCTTGCACACTCGACCAGTCTCAGCCGGCTTCACCCGCCTTGTTCAGGCCGGATTGCACTACACTGTCGCATTCTCACGCTCATAGCCGCGATGAAAAAAGCCTTAATCCTGCTTTCCGGTTTGTTCCTCTGTCCGGCCATGGCCGACACGCTGTACAAGTGCACCGACAAGGCCTCGGATACCACGCTGTTTACCAATCAGCGCGTTTCTGGACGGCAGTGCATCATTGTCTCCAGCACCCAATCGACTCCCGGCGCGGCGCCCATCCGGCCTAAGGCCTCCGCCACGCCGACGCCCGGCGACTTCCCGCGCGTCAGCAGCGATACGCAGAAGGAAAGGGATGGCGGTCGACGCACCATTCTGGAGCAGGAGCTCGCCAGCGAGCAACGCAATCTGGAGGAGGCCAGGAAGGCGAACAACAGCAACAAGGCCCAGCTGCATGAGCGCAATATCATGGCCTTGCAGAAAGAAATCGCCAATCTCAAATAATTCCGGGCCGGCTTGCACATGACTGACGATGATGGCTTGCTTCTTGCTCACCACATCGACATGACTCAACAAGCTCATGTAGCGCCACCTGCCTTTGCCGGACTCGACCTGCTCTCGTCGGCCGTGGTCCTGGTCGACGCGAAGCTGCAGATACGCTACGCCAACCCGGCAGCCGAGAATCTGTTCGCGGTCAGCCACCGCTTGCTGAGCGGGCATCCCTTGCGCCAACTCGTCGGCGAACCGGCCGGGCTGGCGGCGGCGCTCGACAATGCGCTCAAGAACAACTGGGGCTATACCGGTCAGAACATCGCTATCCGCCGCGGCGAGGATGATGTGCTGCATCTCGATTGCACCGTCACGCCGATCGAAGTCGGCGGTGCGCGTCTGCTCATCGAGTTCCGTCCCATCGACCAGCAGCTCAAGGCGGCGCGGGAAGAGCGCCTGGCCGAGCAGCAGCAGGCCAATCGAGAGCTGATCCGCAATCTCGCCCATGAGATCAAGAACCCGCTCGGCGGCATTCGCGGCTCAGCGCAACTGCTCGAGCACGAGCTGGAGGATTTGCCAAACGCAAATCAGCTGGCCGAATACACCCAGGTCATCATCAACGAGGCCGACCGTTTGCAGGACCTGATGCAGCGCCTGCTGTCCTCGCATCGCGTGATGCAGCCGGCGCAGGTCAATATGCACGAGATCCTCGAACGCGTGCGCCGTCTCATCCATGCCGAATTCAGCGGCGTGCGCGTCAAGCGCGATTACGACACCTCGCTGCCGCTGATCACCGCCGATCGCGAACAAATGATCCAGGCCATTCTCAACATCGCGCGCAATGCGGCGCAAGCCATGCACGGCGACGGCGAGATCATTTTGCGTACGCGCGCCGCGCGGCAGGTGACGATAGCCAAAAAGCGCCATCGCCTGGCGCTGGAACTACGCATCGTCGACAACGGCCCCGGCATTCCGGAAGCCATACGCGACAAGATCTTTTATCCGCTCGTTTCCGGCCGCGAAGGCGGGAGCGGACTGGGTTTGACGCTGGTGCAAAGCTTCATCCACCAGCATCAGGGCGCGATCGAGGTCGACAGCCGCCCCGGCCACACCAGTTTCAACATTTTGCTGCCGCTGCAGCACGACAGCCAAACAGGAGAAGAACAATGAAGCCCGTCTGGATCATCGATGATGATCGCTCGATACGCTGGGTCTTCGAAAAGGCCCTGGCTCGCGAAGGCGTCAGCTACCGCAGCTTCGGCGCGGCCAATGAAGCCATGGCCGCGCTCGATTCCGGCGAAGCGCCGCAGGTCGTCGTCTCGGACATTCGCATGCCCGGGCAAAGCGGGCTCGACCTGCTGCGGCACATCAAGGCGCACTATCCGGACATTCCGACCATCATCATGACCGCCTACTCCGATCTCGAGTCGGCCGTGGCGGCATTCCAGGGCGGCGCATTCGAATACCTGCCCAAGCCTTTCGACGTCGATCAGGCGGTCGACCTCGTGCGCCGCGCCCTCGAACAATCGGCGCAGGAGGAGGCAGTCCCGGAGACCAGCAGCATCACGCCCGAGATACTCGGCAAGGCGCCGGCCATGCAGGAAGTCTTCCGCGCCATCGGCCGCCTGTCGCAATCGCATGCCACCGTCATGGTCAATGGGGAATCCGGCTGTGGCAAGGAGCTCGTTGCACGCGCCCTGCACCGCCACAGTCCGCGCAAGGACGCCCCCTTCATCGCCATCAACACCGCCGCGATCCCGCGCGACCTGCTTGAATCCGAGCTCTTCGGTCACGAGCGCGGGGCCTTCACCGGCGCCACCGCGCAACGTCGCGGCCGCTTCGAGCAGGCTGAGGGCGGCACGCTGTTCCTCGACGAAATCGGCGACATGCCGGCCGAACTGCAGACGCGTTTGTTGCGCGTGCTTTCCGACGGCAACTTCTATCGCGTCGGCGGCCAGCAGCCTGTAAAAGCCAATGTGCGCGTCATCGCAGCGACCCACCAGAACCTGGAGCAACGCGTCAAGGACGGCCTGTTCCGCGAGGATCTTTTCCATCGCCTAAATGTCATTCGCCTGCGCCTGCCGCCGCTGCGCGAACGTCGCGAAGACATCCCGCTGCTGGCGCGCCACTTTCTGCAGAAGAGCGCCCAGGAGTTGGGTGTCGAGCCGAAGCGCCTGTCCGAGGCGGCATTGAAATATCTGGCGGCGCTGGACTTCCCCGGCAATGTGCGGCAGCTCGAAAACGTCTGTCACTGGCTGACTGTCATGGCCGCCGGACAGGTCGTGGAAGTCGCCGACCTGCCGTCCGAGCTGCGCGAGCATCCGATCCGCGAGGTCTCATCCGACTGGATGGAGGTGCTCGCCCACGAAGCCGATCGCATGATCTCGACGCAGCCTGGCCAGGTCTTCGACCATCTGACGCGAGAATTCGAATCGACGCTGATACGCCGCGCACTCAACGCCAGCGGCGGCCGGCGCATCGAGGCGGCGCAGATTCTCGGCATCGGACGCAACACCATTACGCGCAAGATCCAGGAGCTCGGCCTCAAGGACGTACGCGGCGGAGACGACGTCGGGCAATAGCTGTTGCATAATCGGGGGCCATGAGCCCGACCCACGCCCCCGATCCCGCCTGCCCGCCCATACAGCCCGAAATCCTGTTGCCACTGCTCGGCGCGGCGGCGGGTCGCATCGACCTGCAGGTGCTCGAGGAATGCGACTCCACCAATCTGCAATTGCAGATCTTGTCAAAAGGCGGCGCGCCAGCCGGCACCCTGTTGCTGGCTCAACGCCAGACGGCCGGCCGCGGACGGCGCGGACGTAGCTGGTATCAGGGCCCGCAATCGCTGGCCTTTTCACTGCTGTGGCGGCTGCCTGCCGACCGTCCGCCCAGCGGCCTCAGCCTCGCCGTCGGCCTTGCCGTCGCCGAAGCGCTGCCTGTCTCCGCGCAGCTCAAATGGCCGAACGACGTCTTGCTCGACGGACGCAAAATCGCGGGCATTCTGATCGAGAGCGCCGGGCCCCAGTGCTTCGTTATCGGCATCGGTATCAATCTCGGCGACCTCGGCGATCTGCCCGCTGAAATCGCCGCGACGGCCTGCGGCATTCCAGTCGATGACCGCACCCACATGCTGGCGCGCATCCTAGATGGTCTGGTCACGGTGCTCGACGAGTTCAGCGCGCACGGATTCAGCCCGCTGCAGTCGCGCTGGCAAATGCGCCATGCATACCAGGACCTCGCAGTGAACCTGTTCTTCAGCGAAGGCGGCGAACCCGTGCAGGGCGTCTGCCGCGGCGTCGACGCCAACGGCGAACTGCTGCTGGAAACGGCTACTTGCATACAGACCATCGCCAGCGGTGAAGTTTCGCTGCGGCTGCAATGAACAATCCGGACAAGAGGAAACGTCAATGATCCTGTGCCTGGACTGCGGCAATACCCGTATCAAGTGGGGACTGCTCGCACCGTCGGGGGAATGGCACGCACGCGGAGCCATGCCGCTGGCGCAAGTCGACAATCTGCGTGCAGCCCTGATCGATCAACCCGATTTCGATCGCGTCGTCGGCTGCAATGTCGCCGGCGCAGAGAACGCGGAACGCATTGCGGCCCAGCTGCAAGTCGAGCCCGAGTGGATCGTGCCGCAACGCGAACAATGCGGCGTCAGGAACGGCTACAAGAAAGCAGCCCAGCTCGGTGCAGATCGCTGGGCCAGCCTGATCGCCGCACGTACCCTGCAGGAGGGCCCGTGTCTCGTGGTCAATGCGGGCACTGCCACGACCGTCGACCTTTTGGAAGGCGACGGCCGCTTTCGCGGCGGCGTGATCCTGCCCGGCCTCAACCTCATGCGCGCGGCGCTGGCCCACAATACCGCCGATCTTCCGCTCGCCAACGCCGCGCATCACACGACGCCGACGGACACCGACAGCGCCATCGTCAGCGGCACATTGGAAGCCACCGCCGGCGCCATCGAACGCATGTACGCGCGCCTGGACGATGCAACGGCAGTCTGCCTGCTCTCGGGCGGGGCCGCTGCGGAAATCGTCCCGCTGTTGCAAATTCCCGTACAAACCGTCGACGACCTGGTGCTCAGGGGGCTGGCGTGCATTGCCTTGTCGGATAATCGGAGCTGAGAACGACCTCACATTTGCCATGCCGACCCTACGCCTGATTTTCTTTGCACTCTTGCTCGCCAACGTCGCATTTTTCGCCTGGCAAAAAAATGCCGGGCCCGCCGAAGGTCATGAGCCTTTGCGACTGCAGCAGGAAATCGAACCGGACAAGCTGCGCCTGATTCTTCCGGAAAAACCGGAGCCAGCACCCGAGGCCAAGAAGCCTGAGCCCGCCTCGGCCGAGAGTAAGACGCCCGAGCCTGCAGTGCAGCCTGCCGAACCCGCTAAACCCGAATCGGCGAAGGCGGAGGCAGCGAAAAGCGAAGCCCCGAAGAGCGCTGAAGTTTCGCCCACGCTGCTGTGCAAGTCCTTTGCCGGCTTCACGCCGGAAAGCGCCAAGGCCGCGCAGGCTGCAATCAACAGCAGCGCCCCGGCGACCAAGGTCGCGCTCATCTCGAGCAAGGATTCCACCAGCTACTGGGTCCACATTCCCGCACAATCGAGCAAGGCCGGCGCAGAAAAGAAGGTGGCCGAGCTGAAGCAGATGGGCGTCGACGACAGTTTCATCATCGCCGACGAGGGTCCGAACAAGTGGGCCGTATCGCTGGGGCTGTTCAAGAGCAAGGACATGGCCGACAACTATCTTCAGAGGCTCATCAAGCAGGGCGTCCGCTCGGCGAAGATCGAGGTGCGTGACAAGGGCACCGAGAAAGTACGGCTCGAAGTCACCGCGCCGGCAGAGGCGCTGGGCGTGCTGGCACGGGAAATCAAGCCGCTGGCCAGCGCCACGCTGGGGGAATGCAAGCCGGCCGAGGTCGCGAGGAATTGAGATTCGATATAAGGGCGACGACATGAGCCGCTATGTGGTCGGCCTCACCGGTGGCATCGGCAGCGGCAAGTCAGCCGCCGCCGAATGCTTTCGCGAACACGGCATCGTCATCGTCGATGCCGATGCCGTGGCGCACGAACTGACGGCGCCCGGCGGTGCCGCCATGGGGGAGATCGAGCAGGCATTCGGGCGGGCCGCCGTCACGCCCGAGGGCGCGCTGGATCGCGGCGCCATGCGCAAGCTGGCCTTTGCGGAGCCGGCGATCAGATTGCGACTCGAACAGATCCTGCATCCGCGCATACGTCGCCTTTGCGACGAACGCTGCGCCGCGGCGGCAAGCCCGTATGCCCTGCTCGTCGTCCCATTGCTGGTCGAGAGCGGAACCTATCGGCAACGTTGCCAGCGACTAGCCGTGGTCGATTGCCCGGAAGAAATGCAAATCGCCCGCGTCATGGCGAGAAACGGCATGACGCGGGCCGACGTCGAGCGCATCATGGCCACGCAGGCCACGCGCGCTCAGCGTCTCGCCGTGGCGGACGACGTGATCGACAATAGCGGGCTGCCTGAGGCGCTGGCCCCGCAAATATCCATTCTGCATGCCAGATATCTAGATTTGGCGCGGATTGGTTGAGATTTACTGATAAATCCGTCAAAATCGCCGAATCATCACCTTCACCCACCCATCGACCGGCGCGTGATCACTTACGAATATCCCTTGAACGAGCGCATCCGCACCCTGCTGCGGCTGGAGGACTTGTTCGAGCGCACCCTGCACTTCACCAACGGCGAAGGCGCGCAGGAACATCATGTAGCGCTAGTCACGCTGTTCGAGATACTGGAAGTAGCCGGCCGCGCCGACCTCAAGTTCGACCTCGTCCAAGAACTGGAACGTCAGCGCCAAATCCTGCTGTCCTTCCGCAACAATCCGCAGATTTCCGAAGACGCCTTGTCGGGTGCCCTCTATGAAATAGAGCAGGCCAGTTCCGGGCTGCTCGCCATGCAAGGCAAGATCGGCCAGTACCTGCGCGAAAACGAGTGGCTGATGTCGATCAAGAACCGCGCCGCCATTCCCGGCGGCGTGTGCGAATTCGACTTGCCTGGCTATCACTATTGGCTGCATCGCGATGCAGAATCGCGGCGCGAATCGCTGAGCAACTGGGTGCGGCCCATGTTGCCCATCAGCCAGGGAATATCCATCGTGCTGCGCCTCCTGCGCTCGTCCGGTCATCCCGACTTGCAGGTGGCCAAGCGCGGCGTCTTCCAGCTCATGCTGGGCGGACGCACTGCGCAAATGTTGCGTCTGACCGTAGACGACGGCGACCACTACATCCCCGAAATCAGCGCCAACAAGTACGCGATCAATATCCGCTTCACCGAGCCTGAATCAGCCGTGCGACCGAAGCAGGCGGAAGTCGACATCGGCTTCGGCCTGACCTTCTGCAATCTGTAAGCGCATGAGTAAAGTCGTCAACTGCCCGACCTGCGGCAAGCAGGTCGAATGGAAACCCGAGAACCGCTTCCGCCCCTTCTGCTCCGAGCGTTGCAAGAAGATCGATCTGGGCGCCTGGGCCAACGAGGAATACCGCGTCAGCCAGAGCGCGCCGACGGAAGACGAGGAAACGCCGCCCGACAATCGCGGTGGCAACTAAGCCCAGCGCCACGCCAGAGAAATTCGGCGCCTCAAGGCAAAGCGATACGTTCGCGGAACGGACAAACCGCGCACCCTAGCCCGGTTCCTCCTGAGTGAAGGGTCAACCCCAGATGCTGCGGATCGCCGCGATGCCGTGCGCGCCGTTGCGCCGCGCCATTTCCATATCCCGCAACGCCAGGCCGCCGAGCGCAAACACTGGCGCAGGAAAATCCCGCGCCAGATCGGCGAATCGTTCCCAACCCAATGCCGGCCGGCCCGGATGGCTCAGCGTCGGTTGTACCGCGCCGATGGCGACGAAATCCAGTTCGAGTTGCGCCGCCTTGTCCAACTCTGCCGCGGTATGGCACGAAGCGGCAACCAGCTCGAAACCGGGGCGCGCGTCCAGCGCCATCATTTGCGCAGCGGAGAAGTGCACGCCATCGGCGCGCGACTGGCGCGCCAGCTCGATATCGCCATTCACCAGCACGCGCGCGCCTTGCGCGTGGCACATCTCCACCGCGAGATTCACGAAGCGTTCGCGCTCCGCGGGCGGCAGTGCGGTCTCGCGCAATTGCACCAGGCGCAGGCCTCGCGACAAGGCGTGCCGGAGCTTTTCCAGTTGCGCCTCCACCCCGATTTCCCAGGCGTGCGTAATGCCGTATTGCAGCGGCAGGCGCAGCCCCGAAAAGACGGGGGCGTTGGCCGGCAATACCGGCGCCACGAAAACGTCGTCGGCGAGTTGCCATGACAGTTGGTCATGCTGCAGATCGCGCAACTCGCCGCGCCAGTCGGTGACGCGGAAGAAATGCAAACGCACATGCGCGTGCTCGTAAGCATGCTCGCGCATGATCCACGGGTAGGCACACTCGACGTCGATGCCCAGCTCTTCCTGCAGCTCGCGCACCAGCGCCTGATGCGGCGTTTCGCCGGCCTCGACCTTGCCTCCCGGAAACTCCCACCAGCCGGCGTAAATGCCGTTGGGCGGCCGGCGCCCAAGCAGGAAAGTTCCGTCGGGGCGCTCGATCACCGCCGCGGCAACCTCGACTTTTTTCACGCTCACGGTCGGACCTCGTTGCTTTCGGCATCAAGGCGGCCGACATAATCGCGGGCAAACTGCCAGGCCACGCGACCACTACGCGCGCCACGCAGCAGCGCCCATTGCAGCGCATCCTGACGAGAGGCTTCGATCTGCGCGACACTCACACCGAACGACGCCAGCCAGTGCGCACAGATTTCCAGGTATTTGTCCTGATCGAAGGGATAGAAGGAAATCCACAAACCGAAACGCTCGGACAGGGACACCTTTTCCTCGGTCGTGTCGCCCGGCCGGATCTCGCCGTTCTCGACGCGGGTCTCCAGATTCTCGCTCATGAACTCCGGCATCAGATGACGGCGATTCGAGGTGGCGTAGATCAGCACATTCTGCGGCGTGCCGGCGATCGAGCCGTCGAGGATGCTCTTCAGCGCCTTATAGCTCGCCTCGCCAGACTCGAAGGACAGATCGTCGCTGAAGATGATGTAGCGTTCGCTGCGGTCGGCAACGAGATCGACGATGTCGGGCAGATCGACGAGATCTTCCTTGTCGACCTCGATCAGGCGCAAGCCCCGGCCGGCATAACGCTCCAGCATGGCCTTGACCAGCGAGGACTTGCCGGTGCCGCGCGCGCCGGTCAGCAGCACATTGTTGGCGCTGCGGCCGGCGACGAACTGGCGCGTATTCTGATCGATGCGCTGCAGTTGGTCCTCGACGCCGCACAAATCCTCGGCGCGAATCCGGTGCGGGTGCACTACCGCTTCGAGCTGCCCGTAACCGCGCTGCTTGCGCCAGCGATAGGCATGCGCGTCCCAATTGACGGCGCGCGGCGACGGCGGCAACAGAGACTCGACGCGCGCCAGCACAGTTTCGGCGCGCTCCAGAAAACGAAAGAACTCCGGAGGTAAGGAACTCATAGGTGGGAACTCTGCAACAGCGAGACGGTCTGCCTCTGCTAATCTTGCGTGAAACCTTCTTCACATCGGCCCTCGACTTTAGCAGATGCGCATGCTCCAGACACCCACCGCCCGTCGCCTGTTTACCGCCATCCCGCTTCTCTTGCTCATGGCGGGCTGCGCACAGTTGCCGGGAAAGCCCGCCACGACCGCCAGCCCCTGCGTGCCATGCAAGGAGGCCGAACCCGCCAGGCCCGCCGTGCCGCCGCTGCAGGCGGCCCAATACAGCGACCTGCCGGGCTGGCGCGACGACAATCCGCTGCCGGCCTTCCAGGCATTCGTCAACGAGTGCGTCAGCCTGTCCAGACAGCCGCTGTGGCGCGCTACCTGCGCCAGCGCGCTTGCCCTCCCCAGCCCCGACGCCGATGCCGTGCGCACCTGGTTCGAAGTCCAGTTGCGCCCCTGGCAGCTCGTCAATCCGGATGGCACGCGCAGCGGCCTCATCACCGGCTACTACGAGCCGGTGCTTTCGGGCAGCCGCACGCGCAAGCCACCCTATACAACGCCGGTTTTCGGCGTGCCGGACGATCTCATCGTCGTCGATCTCGGCGAGCTCTACCCCGAGCTGAAGAACATGCGCCTGCGCGGCCGCATCGAGGGTCGCAAGCTGGTACCTTTCTATTCGCGCTCCGAGTGGACGCAGCAGGAAGACAAGCGAAAATCGCTGCTGTGGGTGGACGATGCCGTTGACTTCTTTTTCATGCAGATTCAGGGCTCGGGGCAGATCGCCCTCGACGACGGCAGCCGCATCCGTCTCAACTACGCCGACCAGAACGGCCATCCCTACCACTCTATCGGCCGCTGGCTGATCGACAAGGGCGAACTCAAGCCGGAGCAGGCTTCAATGCAGGGCATCAAGGCCTGGGCGCGCGCCAACCCCAGGCGTTTGCAGGAGTTGCTGAACCAGAACCCGAGTCTGGTTTTCTTCCGCGAGCTCAAGGCCGAAGGCAGCGGTCCGCAAGGGGCGATGGGCATCGCCTTGACACCCGAGCGCAGCATTGCCGTCGATCCGCGCACGACGCCGCTGGGTGCGCCGGTCTGGTTGAGCACCACCCAGCCCAATAGCGATCAGCCCTTGCAGCGGCTGATGCTGGCGCAGGACACGGGTGGAGCCATCCGCGGCCCGGTACGCGCCGACTTCTACTGGGGCTCGGGCCCGGCTGCCGGCGCCCAGGCGGGGCGGATGCGGCAAACCGGCAGCATGTGGGTGCTGCTGCCGCGCGACCACGAGCCGGCCGCCGCAAAACTGCCCTGAACCCCCGCTGCAGCCAGACCGCCCCAAATTGCCGCATCCAATACAACAAAGCCCCAAATTGGGGCTTTGTTGTATTTGAAAAGCACCATTGCGGTGCGCCAGCGCACAAGCAAAAGGGCTAAGCGCCTGATTTGACAATAAGCACCAAGTTGGAACAGTTGTTGCTCATACAGGCAGCCATATCACCATTAGCGTGCCAAACCGCCCTGGGAGCCCCATTTTGGAACAATTGCATACTTCCGCCGACGTACTGTTCATCCTGCTCGGCGCCATCATGATTCTGGCCATGCACGCCGGTTTCGCCTTTCTGGAGCTCGGCACCGTACGCAAGAAGAACCAGGTCAATGCGCTGGTCAAAATCCTGGTGGACTTTTCGGTTTCCACGCTGGCGTATTTCTTCATCGGCTACGGCATCGCCTACGGCATGCATTTCTTCAGCGGCGCCGAGGTGCTGTCGCAGCGCAATGGCTACGACCTGACCAAATTCTTTTTCCTGCTGACCTTCGCCGCCGCCATTCCCGCCATCATCTCGGGCGGCATCGCCGAGCGCGCGCGCTTCAATCCGCAGCTTGCCGCCACCTTCCTCATCGTCGGCTTCATCTATCCCTTCTTCGAAGGCATCGCCTGGAACGGCGCCTTCGGCTTCCAGTCCTGGCTGAAGGCCAGTTTCGGCGCCGAGTTCCACGACTTCGCCGGCTCCATCGTCGTGCATGCCGTCGGCGGCTGGATCGGCCTGATGGCTGTGCTGCAACTCGGCGCCCGCCACGGCCGCTATACCAGGGATGGCGCGGTCGCCGCCCATCCGCCGTCGAGCATCCCTTTTCTTGCGCTCGGTTCCTGGATACTCATCGTCGGCTGGTTCGGCTTCAACGTCATGAGCGCGCAAACCCTGGACAAGATCACCGGCCTCGTCGCCATGAACTCGCTGATGGCCATGGTCGGTGGCACACTGGCCGCAACGCTGGTGGGACGCAACGATCCGGGCTTCGTGCATAACGGCGCACTGGCCGGACTGGTCGCCATCTGCGCCGGTTCGGACCTCGTGCATCCGCTCGGCGCGCTGATCATCGGCGCCATCGCCGGGGCGCTGTTCGTACGCCTGTTCACCTGCACGCAAAACCGCTGGAAGATCGACGACGTGCTCGGCGTCTGGCCCCTGCACGGCCTGTGCGGTACCTGGGGCGGCATCGCCGCCGGCATTTTCGGCAGCGCCGCGCTGGGCGGCCTCGGCAACGTCAGCTTCGTCAGCCAGTTGCTCGGCACCCTGCTCGGAATCGCCGTCGCCGTCATCGGCGGATTCGCGGTCTACGCCACCCTAAAGCGCACCGTCGGCCTGCGGCTCGACCGGGAAGAGGAATTCAACGGCGCCGACCTGTCCATACACAAGATCGGCTCGACTGCCGAAAGCGACACGCACTGGTAATCGAGCGCGTCGCGGCCGCGAATGTGAGGAAGCCGGCATGCGCCGGCTTCCTTCTTACTGGGAACCGCCTACTACTTTCCCGAAACAGCGGCGGCTCTATCCATCATCATCTGCATCATCATTTCCATCATGTCCATGCGCGACTGCATGCATGTTTCCATGCAGCCCTGACCTGGACCTGGGCCCATGCCTCGGCCCATCCCCATTCCGCCGCCCATTCCCCTGCCCATACCTCTTCCCATCGGCGGGCCGCCGTGCATTTCCCGCATCATGGACATGCCGGCCTGCATGGTCCTCATGTGTTCATCCATGAGCGCAGCGCGCTCCTCCGGCGTCTTGGCGGCCATGAACTTCTCGTGTATCTCCTGCATTGAGGCAATCTGCTTTTCCATTTGCGCGCGCTGTGCAGGCGTCAGCTCGCCAGGGGCGGGCCTTGGCGAGGCGGTCGCCTTGGCGCTCGGCTTGGGAGGAGGAGCTTCCGACGGCGCGGCGGCCCAGGCCGGGGCTGCGGTCAGGCTGGCGGCAAACAGAGTCAGGGCAAGCATGCGTTTCATGACACGTCTCCTTTGAACATGAAGGGAACTACATCCGATCCACTGTGCATCATCAGAGGCGCAGCCCTTTTGATATAGCGCAAGATGCGCCTGTTCATCCGGCCGCCGCGAAAAAGGGCGGCTCGCTCAGTAGGCAAGAAACTGGATGCCGAGCTTGTGCTGAAGGCTTTCGACAAGACGCGGCCCCAGTCCGGGCAGCAAGGCGCGCAGGGTGCCGGGCATTTCGCGCAGGCCGGCGCGCAGCTCGCTCGTCATCTGCTGCATCCCGGCGTCGTTGCCGCCCTGCGCCAGCACGGCGCGGCAACGCACCGCCGACAGCACCAGGCCGTCGGTGAGCATGTCGAGCCCGTCGTTGTCGGTCTCGCGCAGCAGCGCGATCAGGCGATCATAGACCTGCAGCAAGGCCAAAAGCTCATGGGCCGCGCGTCTGGCGGCGCCTTCGGAAAAAGACAGGACCTTGCTTGCCTGCGAAACTCCGTCCTGCTTAAGCTCTTCGACACTCATTGCACCGTGCTCCTGTATGCACGGAGAATACTCCTTCAGCGGCCACGATGGCGAGATCAAGCGCCGCTGCAGAAAAATACGGGGCAGCCGGCTTGCGCCGGCTCCTCCCTATTGGATGCCGCGAAACATCGCGCACTGGCGGAAAGCCTCTTCCGAGAACGGGATATTCTTGCTGCGGCAGAACTTGGCGGTCAGCTTCAGCAGCTCCTTGATATCGCGACCGCTGGTGTCGGGGAAGCGATTGGTCAAGGTCTCGATCATGTCGTCCGACAGTTCAACCAGGAACTGCGCCGCCAGGGTCCTCCACAGGCGCAGCCTGTCTTCGCGCGAGGGCATCTCGTACTTGATGATGGCAATGCAGCGCGAGACGATGGCGTCGTCGATATCGTTCGTGCGATTGGTTGTCATGAACAGCAGACCGCTGAAGTATTCGAGCGTGCGCAGGAACTCGGCGACGATGGCATTGTGCTGCAGGTCATTGTCGCGCTGACGGATATAAACGTCGGCCTCGTCGAGCAGCAGGATCGCGCCCCAACGCGCCGCGCGACGCAGGATGGTGGACAGATGCGCCTCGACCGACTCGGCGCTGATGCCAAGCTGGCCGGAGTGAACGCGATAGAGCGGCTTGCCGACGACTTCGGCATAGACCTCGGCCGTCAGCGTCTTGCCCAGGCCCGGCGCGCCTTTACAGAGGATGGTGGTCCCGCCCGACTTGCCCTCGACGATATCCTCCAGAAGCACGCCCATGTCGGCGGTCAGAATGTCGATCAGGTCGCGATGGTCCTGCGGCAGCACCAGTTTTTCACGCAAGGCCGGGTTGTACCTGTACTCCTCCAGATTGTCGACGTGCACCCAGATATTGCGATGCAGTTCGAGATGGAAGACGTGCAGATAGGGATGCAGGGGAATCTGGTCGAAGCCGCTCTCGAGGCCGGACTCGCACCAGAACGCATTGTCGGCGTTGGTTTCGAAACGGCGTTCGAGGATTTCCTCGTCGTTGACCACCTTGGCCACCTGACCCGCCGGCAGCGCGAGGAATTCGTGGCCCGCCCTGCTGCGCAGCAGATAGGCCGCGCGCTTGGCCACGAACTGCGTGCCGAAGCTGGGTTGCATGGAATGAAAGCGCGCGATCTGCTCCTCGTATTCGCGCTTGAAGTCGGGGCACTCCTTGAAGTAGCCGAGCTCCGCAAGCAGTTGGGGAATCGATCGGTCGGCAATGTCGTTGCCGTCGATGACGATGACCGTGTTCATGCCGGAGCGGCGCTGGCGGTAATCGTCCGACGGCTCCTTGTCGGCCGATTGCAGCGTGTTGGCCACCAGGCTGACGACGACATAGGGCTTGCCTTCAACCGGAATCATGTGGCGCATGCCGGTCACCAGCCACGGCAGCAGCACGCCGTCCTTGTTGCGCTTGTAGAGCCAGCCGTCGATGGCGTCGCGCTTGAGGTAGGCGATCAGACCGTTGATCAGGACTTCGAGACTGGGAATCTTGCGCGCATCGGGCGAACTGCGAATATTGTCCAGCGCCAGCAACTGGAACATCAGGTTGCGTTCGTCGTTCGCCTTGCAAAGGCCGTAAAGCGTGTTCAACGCGGCGCCATTGAAGAGCTTGCTGGACACGATGATGCGACCGCGCCGGTTGCGATGCTCCGACAACTGTTTCGCCAGGACGCTGTCCTGGTCGATATGGCCGAGCAGTTTGCCGGCCAGTACATCCGGTAGTTCGAAATCCATTGCTGCTCCTGTTATAGCGCCTCATGTGTCACTCCCGCGCGACGCAAGCCGGCGCGGGAAGCCATGAGATCAAATGAAAACGGCCTCCGCAGGGGAGGCCGTCTTTCCGGGTAGCCGATCGCCGGCGTCCGGGCGGTCGGCATTCTCATGCACCGATCCTGGACCCAAACGCATGATAGAGCAAACGCCGCTCCTTGAGGCGCAGAGAGTAAACCTCGACGTTTGCCGATTGCAGTTCGCGCGGAATCGCCATCTCATCTCGATGAATTGCCGGTCATCGCCTCATGCATGTCGCCATCGCTGCCAGCGGACCCGCTCACTTCATCTCGTGCGGCCTGCTCGGCGTCGGACGCGGCGTGGCGGTGCCCGTGGTCTGAGTGAAGGTCAGAGTGCTGGTGAAACTGGCGTTGTCGTACTTGTCGCCGCCGATCTCTCCGGCCGTCGTTTCCTTGTACGAGGCCTCGATCACATGGTCGCCGCGCCACAAGGTCGCTGCCTCGAACTCGCCGTTATCGTCCGATTGCAGCGGCTTGTGCCAGCCGTTCGGCGCGACCAGGGTCAACTTGGTTTTGGGCAAGGCCTGGCCGCGGAAGAAGAGTTTGAATTTTCCGGGTGCGCCGTTCGGGACAATATCCAGAATGTTGAGCGGCTTCTGGGCAGAAAAGTCGGACACATAGCGGGCGGCGGGCACCCATTTGCCGCGCACAAGCTGCTCGCCGTTCTTGCGCTCGAACACGGGATAGGAGCGAACCTCGGCAACGATCGCAGCGACCTTGCCCAGCCCTGCGTCGAGGCCGAAGCCCTCCTTGCCCTTGCTGACTGCGAGCGGCGTTTCCTTGCTGCCGGAAACGCTGACCACATGCGGCGTCGGCATTTTGTCGAGCAGCCCGGGGCTGACCTCCTTGAGGTTTTCATCGTATTCGCCGAAGTGCAGCGTATAGGCCTTGCCGGCAGGCTCTATCCATATCTGATGAGCGGCGGCATGGCCCAAGGCAAGCGTACCCAACAGGCCGGCAAGCAGTTTTTTTGCAATCAAGATCAGGCTCCGAAAACGAAAAGTACACACAGGCTGCACAAGGAGGCAGCGGCAGCAACGGCAAAACTTTGCGACAAGGCGCGGCTGGCATACGGCAGGCCGAACGCGATGGCCATGCCCAGGACGCCATGCAGCAGCACCCACAGGATCAGCGCATAGGAGGGTTGTACCGCAAGCCACAGCATGCCCAGCGACAGGAGACACAGCAGCACGGCACCGAAGGCATAGCGCTGCTTGTCTTCGGCAGAAAATCCGGGCCAGCGCAAGCGGCTGCGAATGGCGTCGCTGCGCAGGCAGAACGCCCCCATGGCGGCCCACGCCGCAAACAGTGCGCCGGTATAAACGAGGAGCTGGCTCATGGCGCGCTCTCCGCCGGCTTCAGTGCGGTGACGCCCGCCGGAATAGGAAGCGCCGCCGCGCGCCGGAAGTGGCGCCTCGCCAGGCACAGCGCAAGCAGGGCGGTCGCCAGCAATACGCTGTCGATGCCGGCTATCGCCCACTTCCCGTCAAGCACGCTGCGGTACAGATTGTCTCCGGTGGTCAGGGCATTCAGGATCACGGCCAGCAGGGCGAGTACGCCGATCGCCGCCGCCTGTTCGAACCACGCACGGCGGCTTAGCGGCGCGCGGCTGCGCCAGGTCGCGTGCAGAAGGCTGAGTATCCAGACGGCAAAGTAGGCCGCGGCTTCCACCATCTGTCGATTTTCCATCGACGGCAGCAGACGGTTGGCCACCAGCATGGCCAGCGTCGCCACGATCACCCCGAGCGTACCGGCGCAGGCCAGGCCATTGACGACGCGATGGCTGCGCCTCCCTTCCTTGCGCTGGCGCACCTCCCGCTTGTCTACCCACAGCAGCAGGCCGGTGGCGATCAGCACGCAGCCGCCCAGGCCCATGACGAAATACAGCCAGCGTATGCCCCAATGGGAGAAGGGAATCATGTGCAGGCCGGAGAAAAACTTCTGCACACCGGCCACGGGGGCGGCCTTCTGCGCATACAGCAACTGTCCGCTGGCGCCGTCGAAGGCTACCGTCGCGGTGGCATAGGCGACCTGATCGTCCGGGCGGCGCTGCACCTGTACGACGGCATTCCTGTCTTGCGGATGGGCGATCGACACGACACGCACGTTGCCGCCGCCCCATGCGCGCTGCGCTTCGGCCACCATGGCATCGACCGAACCCAGCGTGCCCGGCACCTTTGCCGGCGGGCGGTCGAACTGGTCGAATATCTCCTGCGCAGCCTTGGGGGCATCTCCGCCAAAAACCAAAGGCAGCGCCGGCTTGAAGTAGATGGAGCAGAAGATGATCAGGCCGGACAGCGTGATCAGGAAGTGGAAAGGCAGAATCAGCACGCCGCAGATATTATGCACATCCAGCGTCGCCCTATGCCGGCTCTTGTCCGGACGGAAGGTGAAGAAGTCGGTGAATATCTTCCGATGAACGATCACCCCCGACACCAGCAACGCCAGCATGCCGATGCCGACAATGGCCAGCAGCCAATAGCCCAGGTCCATCCACTTGATGTGGAAGCTGTAGTGAAACGGAAAGAAGAATCCCGTTCCACCCCAACTGCCAGCCTCCGGCAATACCTCGCCACGATCAGGATCGATCAGGCGCGACACGAAAGTCTTGCCTTCGCGCCAGGCGATGCGCACCACGGGACTCCGCTCCGACGGATAGAGGATAGACCACTGCCTGGCCTCCGGTGCCAGCGCCTGCAGCAGGGGCAGGATCTGGCGATCGACGGAGAACGATGCGGCCGGCGTTAGGCGCGTCTGCGGCAGCATCCAGCGATCGATTTCCTGATCGAACACCGACAGCGTGCCCATGAAGAAGACCAGGAACAGCAAGGTCGAAAATGTCACACCCATCCAGGTGTGGACGAAGTCCATCGACTGTCTCAAGGTGTGGCGCCGCTTGTCCATGTCAGATACCTCCCGGCGCCTGCAGCGGCCCCAGCCCCCAGCCCAGCAGCGCGAACGATGCCGCGCTGCCCAGTATCCAGACCGCCGCGCGCCAAGTGGTGGTGGCGGCGAAAGCAATCAGCACCGCCAGCATCCAGACGAGAAAAGCCAGCATCGCGGCCAGCACGATCGCCTCGCTGCGCGCCATGCCGAAGCTGCGCGCCACGACGATGGAGCCGCCGACGGTAAAGCTCAGGGCGAGCGCATAGCCACCCACGCTGGCGAGCAGGGTACGAACGACGACCGCACCCGTGGCAAGGTGATAGGGGCTCACAGGCGATTACCCGATCGCAATTTGTGTCGCATCATGCTCAGCACGATATTGCGCGTCGCAGCATAGGCCGGCGCATAAGCGCCCGGCTCGATTCTTTGCATCAGGCCCGCCAGGGCCGGCGGCATGCAATGCGATTTCAGCATTTTCATCTGTCTTTCCGATATGCAAAACGAACGATTGGCTGGCGTTCTGCATGGGTGCCGCAGGGCGGCATGACAGATGGCTGGCTGCGAGTTGTCTTCAAATAATGATAATTATTCTCAACAATGAACGCAAGCCTTTTGCGGATCGATATCTGCCTGCGCCACCCCGCCCCGATGCGGCAGGCACAAAAACGCATCGCGGCCGCGCCATGGAGACGCTCACGGCACGGCAGCAGGCGGATGCGGGTGCTGCTGGGGCTGGAGACTCAGGCGCTTTCGCTGCGTCGCAAGCGCAACAGGGAGCTTTCCCAATCGAGCTTGCCGGCCGGCTGCTCGACGCGCTTGAAGAAGCGATCCGCCAGCAGATTACTCGCCAGCCAGATCAGCAGCAGCATCGAAATACCCTCGGCCGGAGAATGCCAGCCCATACGGACGAACAAGGCATTGCCCAGCAGGCATAGGGAGAAGTGCACCAGGAACAGGGAATAGGAATTGAGCCCCAGATAGCCGATGCGCTGCGCCGGCTTGCCGTGCTTGTCGATGGCGACGTTGCGCAGCAGCACCAGGGCCACCGCGATACACAGCGCGAGCAGAATGCGGCCGCGGAAGTCCAGCCACAGCGCGGCGGCGGCGACAGCGATCAGCGCGCCCAGCCACGGCAGCGGGCGCGACCGGCGGCTGATGTGGAAGGCCAGCACGCCCATGCCATAGGCGCCGAAGAAATACAGCGCCCAGTTATCCAGCTCGATGTGCCGATTGAAATGGAACAGCGAGGCCGCCGTAAGGCCGATCACCACGGCGAGGTGCCAGCGCGGCGCCTGACGGCTGCCCCAGACCAGCAAGGCGAACAAGGCGTAGAGCTGGAAGTCGATGGCGACATACCAGGCGCCGGCCGACAGCGATTCGTAATCCAGCACACCGTGCAGCAGGAAAATATGGGCAAACACCTGACCAAAGGTCGGCACAGTAGGCAAGGCGTCGTCGTTGAACCAGGGGCGCACAAAGGCGGCAACGACGCTGGTCAGCGCCAGCGCCGCAAGAAAAGGAACGACCAGACGCAGATAGCGCTTGAAGATCGGGGACAGCGGATGGCCTCTATTGCTGCCGCTGAAGCTGCGCGCGGCCAGATAACCGCCGATGACGATGAAAGCCTGCACCGCCATGCGCGCGTAATCGAACAACCAGTCAGCCGCCAGAGGAGAGGCCACGGCGACAGCCGCAGCAACGGGGCCATACGCAACCAGATGGTGGAGCACGATCAACTGCGCTGCCACCGCCTTGAACAGATCAATAACAAAGGACCGCAAAACCACAACCTCGCATAAACGGCTAACAGCAGCGCCGCAAATATACAAAGGGTCGATTATAAGCCATTGTTGCCAATGGAGTTTTATTTTTCTTCATTTCGAAACAAACTGCCCCTACAATCCGGCTCCTCCTCGGTATATCCCCCATGCACCTCAGACTTCCTGTCCTGCTGTGCTTCGGGCTCTGGCTCAGCCCGTCAGCCCAGGCCGCCCGCCCCATGGTCACCGATGATGCGCGCATCGTCGACGACAAATCATGCCAACTGGAAAGCTGGGTCAAGACTCGTCGCGACAGCGAGGAATACTGGGCGCTGCCCTCCTGCAACTTCTCCGGCAACCTGGAGCTGGCGCTCGGTGGTGCAAGCACTCGCGCCAATGGCGAAAGCCGGACCAGCGATGTGGTACTGCAAGGAAAAACGCTGTTCAAGACGCTGGAGCCCAATGGCTGGGCCTGGGGTCTGACGGCGGGCATCGCCCACCACCCGGACCTTGCCCGCGAGATGATTGGCGACATCTACGCTTACATACCGGCTTCATTTTCGTTTCGCGACGACAAGGTGGTGCTCCACACCAATCTCGGCTGGGCGCGAACACAGGACAAGCATCATGACGCCATGCTCTGGGGCCTTGGCAGCGAAGTGGAGATGACGTCGCGCACCTGGCTGATCGCCGAAATTTACGGCGAGAATCAAGGCAATCCTTACTACCAAATCGGCCTGCGGCACTGGGTTGTGCCCAATCGCGTGCAGGTCGATGCCACCTACGGCAATCGCAACAATGGCGGAGACAACTGGATATCCATCGGCCTGCGCCTGCTGTCGCCCGCCTTTCTGCCGTAAAACCGCCGCACGACGAGGCCGCCGCAGACAGGCTAGAATCGGAGCATCGATCATCAGCCGCCTCCGCCTCATCGTGCCCCTACCCACCACGCTGCGCGTCCACCAGTATGCCGGTCTGCAACCGGGGCCGCGCCTGATCATTCTCGGCGCAGTGCACGGCAATGAAATTTGCGGCACCCGCGCGATCGCGCGGCTGATCGCCGAGATCGACAACGGCGAGCTCCGCATCGAGCGTGGCACGCTGACACTGGTTCCCGTCACCAATCCGCTTGCCTACGACCGCAAGCAGCGACAGGGCGAACGCAATCTCAACCGCAATCTGCGCCCCAACGCGGAACCCCGCGATTTCGAGGACCGCATCGCCAATGCGCTGTGTCCGCTGCTGGACGCGCACGAGGTCTTGCTCGACCTGCACTCCTTCCATACGGGCGGCCAACCCTTCGTCATGCTGGGGCCGCGCGACAATGACGGCGCGCTGGAACCGTTTTCCCACGCTGCGGAAGAAGCCCGACTCGCCGCCCATCTCGGCGTGTCGCGCGTCGTGGAAGGCTGGCTCGATACCTATGCGCTGGGCGTCGAACGCCGCCGGGCGCGGCAGCCGGATGCCAACCCGCTGCTGCTGGATGCGGCCTACGGCGTCGGCACGACCGAATACATGCGCTCCCGCGGCGGCTACGGAGTCACGCTTGAATGCGGCCAGCACGACGACCCCGCCGCACCGGAAGTCGCCTATCGCGCAATCCGCCAGACGCTGGCCTTGCTCGGGCTCAGCGGCGCGCAACCGCAGGCGCCGACGCAAGACTTCGAGGTCTTGCGCCTGCAGGATGTGATCGACCTCGACCATCCGGGCGATATTTTCGTGCGCGAGTGGCAAAGCTTCGACCCGGTCAAGGCCGGCGAAGTCATCGGTCATCGCCATGACGGCACGCCGGTCGCCGTCGCCGATGACGGCTTCATCGTATTCCCCAACCCGCGCGCCCTGCCGGGCAACGAATGGTTCTATTTCGCCCGGCCCAGTGCGCGCAGGCTGATCTGACCTGCGGCGAAATCGGATTCTGCCTACACAGACGGGCAACCACGTTCTAGAATAATCAGTGTCATTGTCATACAAGGAGCCATCATGAAAGCGCATATCAAATACGCAGCCGGCACCCTGTTGCTGGCAGCGACAACAGCGGGGGCGCAAATACCGCCGCCGAAATGGCAAGCCATCACCGTGACGCAGGCGCAATATGTATGCGGCGGCGTTTCCGCCGAAGGCATGGATGAAATCAAGGCGCTGCGCAATGACGCCGTCGCCGAGCTGCTGTTCACAAGCGGCCCCGACGGCGCCTTCCTCGCCGATGTCGCCATCACCATCAACGGCGGCGATCTCAAGGACCCGCTGCTTTTCATCACCGACGGGCCGATATGCCTGCTCAAGCTGGCCAAGGGCAGCTATACGGTGGATGCCAACTATCGGGGCAAATCGCTCAAGCAGCAGCTCAAGATCGACGGCGGCGCACGCCAGCAGCTCAAGTTCAACTGGCCGTCGAGCTGACCTCCACAAGGGGCCGTCCGGAAAAACAGACCGGCCTCTTGAAAAACCGACCGACTCTCCCGACCTAAGGAAGCGGCGCGACATCGCGCCGCTTCCCGCACGCGCATGAGTTGCGGGGCGCTAAGGCAAGGAATGCCATGATCCCCTTCTCGATTCTCGATCTCTCCCCCATCCCTGTGGGCGCCACGGCGGCCGACTCACTGCGTCACACCCTGGACTACGCGCGGCACGCGGAAGCCCTGGACTACCGGCGCTTCTGGCTGGCCGAGCATCACAATATGAGCGGCATCGCGAGCGCCGCCACATCCGTGGTCATTGCCCATGTGGCCGCCGGCACTCGTACGATCAGGGTCGGCGCCGGCGGCATCATGCTGCCCAACCACTCTCCGCTCGTCATCGCCGAACAGTTCGGCACGCTGGCCTCCTTGCATCCGGGGCGGATTGACCTGGGGCTAGGGCGCGCACCGGGCAGCGATCAGACCACCATGCGCGCATTGCGCCGCGACGCGCTCAGTGCGGAACGCTTTCCGCAGGACGTACAGGAACTGCAACGCTATTTCGCCGATGACGATCCGCATCGGCCGGTCAGGGCGATTCCGGGAGCGGGGCTCGACGTGCCGCTATGGCTGCTGGGCTCCAGCACCTACAGCGCACAACTCGCAGCCATGCTGGGACTGCCCTTCGCCTTCGCGGCGCACTTCGCCCCCACCCAGCTGCAAAGCGCGCTGGCCATCTATCGCGGCAACTTCAGGCCGTCGGCGCAACTGGACCAGCCTTACAGCATCGTCGCCGTGAATGTCTTTGCCGCCGCGACCGACGACGAAGCACGGCGCCAGTTCACATCGCATCAACAGGCTTTCGTCAATCTCGTTCGCGGAGCGCCGGGGCAGATTCCGCTGCCCATCGCCAATATCGACGACTACTGGTCGCCGGCCGAACGCGTGCATGCCGAGGCCATGCTGAGCTACTCGGCCGTGGGCTCGCCCGACCATGTGGCGGCGCAGTTGCAACGCTTTCTCGATCTGACCGAGGCCGACGAACTCATGGTGACCGGCCTGTTCGCCGATCATGCCGCGCGCCTTGAGTCGCTTGCGCTGACAGCGAAAATACGCGACCGCATCAACGCTGCCGCGCCGCCCGCCGCAGGCTGATCCCAAGCTCAGGCCAGCGGTCGAAAGCGGATGGTTCCGTCATCCAGGCGGCCGTAAAACATGTCGCGCGGCCTGACCCAGAGGCCACGGGCTTTCGGCCAGAGCTGCTCGTAGACGACCAGCCACTCCTCGGTTTCCGAGTGCCTCGCCTCGCCGACGACGCGATACAGCCCGCCCTTGTAGTGTTCGTGGGTCGCGATGCGGCGGGCATCGCTTTCGCTCAGGTATTCCTCTGATGGTGTAGCCATGAAAATTTTCCATTTAAAAGCCCTTCATATCCGGCCCGAATCCTGTTGCTTTTTCGGCCGGCGGGGCTAGAAAGAAATCAGGGAGTTCCAGAAACAGGGCCGCAAAAACGGCCCGTAGATGAGGATACTGCCATGATGAATCGTAGACTTTATTTCATGCTCCCCAGTGTTGCCAGCGCTGAAAAAACTGCCAACGATCTGCTACTGGCGCGCATCGAAGACAAGCGCATGCACTTCATGGCCGAACCCGGCACCCATCTCGGCAGCCTGCATGAGGCGGGGTATGGCTTGCGCAATGATGTTCTGCGCGGCGCCGAAGTGGGGTTGATCAGCGGCGGCCTGTTCGGACTGGTAGTCGGCATCGTCCTGTATGCCATCCAGCCTGTCGGCATCGTCCTGCAGCCGGTGATCGTACTGGCCATGGCGGTGTTGTTCGCGGTGCTTGGCGCTTGGTTCAGCAGCATGATCGGCATCGCCCTGCCCAATTCGCAGCTGTCACAGTTCGAGGAAGAAATCACGCAGGGCAAGGTGCTGCTCATCATCGATGTGCCGCGCGGACGCGTGGACGAAATACGCAGCCTGATCGGTCGCACCCACCCCGAAGCAACCTCGCGCGGCTTCGAGCCTGCGTTTCCGGCTTTTCCTTAAGCCGACACCGGGTCGCGCGAGCCGGCCGCAATCCACATGGCGGATGCTTCACCATCCGTCATGTGGGTTTATGCATGTCTTTTACAGCGGATAGCACCAGCGCCGGCGGCGCCGGTCACATGCCCGCATACTGCGGACCGCTGCCGCCTTCAGGCAAGGTCCAGACGATGTTCTGCAACGGATCCTTGATGTCGCAGGTCTTGCAGTGGACGCAGTTCTGGCCATTGATCTGCAAGGCCGGCTCGGTATCGCGGTTCACGATTTCGTAGACACCAGCAGGGCAGTAATACTGTTCCGGCGAGTCGAAATTCTTCAGGTTGTAGCGAATCGCCAGCGAAGGATCCGTGAGCTTCAGATGGACCGGCTGGCTGTCGTCGTGCTGAAGATTCGCCAGCGCCAGCGAGCTCAGGCGATCGAAGGTCAGCTTGCCGTCGAATTTGATCGGCTGCGGCTTTGGCATGCTGGCAGCCAGCTTCAGGCTGTCGTTGTCGGCCTGGCGATGCCTCAGCGTCCACGGCAACCTGATGCCGAAGCTGCCCAGCCACATTTCGAAACCGCCGAGCAGCATGGCGCCGTATTCGCCCCAGCGGCTCAGATAGGGTTTTACGTTGCGCACTAATTCGAGCTCTTGCCAGATCCAGCTTCCGGCGATGGCCGCCGGATACTCAACCAGCTCGTCGTTGGCGCGCCCCGCTTCGATGGCCGCAAACACCGACTCGGCCGCGAGCATGCCCGACTTGAGCGCCGTGTGGCTGCCCTTGATGCGCGGCACATTGAGGAAGCCGGCGCTGCAACCGAGCAAGGCGCCGCCGGGGAAGATCAGCTTGGGCAGCGCCTGCATGCCGCCGGCATTGATGGCGCGCGCGCCGTAGCCGATGCGCTCGCCGCCCTCGAGCAGGGGCGCAATGGTCGGATGCGTCTTGAAGCGCTGCATCTCGTCGAAAGGCGACAAGCGCGGATTGCTGTAGTCGAGATGGGTGACGAAGCCGATCGAGACCAGATTGTCGCCGTAGTGATAGAGGAAGGAACCGCCGCCGGTCTTCGCGTCCAGCGGCCAGCCCAGGCTGTGCTGGACATGGCCGGGCTTGTGCTTGTCCTTGGCGATGCGCCAGACTTCCTTGACGCCGAGCGCGAACTTGCTCGGACCGCTGTCGCCGCGCAGATTGAATTTCTGTTCGAGCTGACGGCTCAGCGAGCCGCGCGCGCCTTCGGCCACCAGCGTGTAGGCGGCGTGGATTTCCATGCCCGGCACATGCCGGTCGGTCGGATTGCCGTCGCGATCGAGGCCCATTTCGCCGGTGCGTATGCCGATCATGCGGCCCTGCTCGTCATACACCGGCGCGGCGGCCGAAAAACCCGCGTAGATTTCGACGCCCAGCGCTTCGGCCTCGCTGCCGAGCCAGCGGCACAGCTCGCCAAGGCTGCCGACATACATGCCGTCGTTGTGCATCAACGGCGGCAACAGGAATTGCGGGATTCTGAAACCGCCCGACTGCGACAACAGCCACATATCGTCGCTCGTCACCGCGGTCTGCAGCGGCGCGCCCTTCTCCTTCCAGTCGGGAAACAGTTCGGCCAGCGCCCGGGGATCGATCACCGCGCCGGAAAGGATGTGTGAACCGACTTCGGCGCCCTTCTCCAAGATGCAGACCGAAAGTTCGCGGCCGGCGGCCGCAGCCAGCTGCTTGAGGCGTATCGCCGCGCCCAGGCCCGCAGGGCCGGCGCCGACGATGAGGACGTCGTATTGCATGATGTCGTCAGACATGATTTCTTTCTTCTGATGCCTTTTCGTGATAGCTGCGTATTTTACTTGCCTGCCCGACCGCTAGGGCACCATAGGCAAAGGCAGGTCGTCGGTGCTTTCGGCTGCAGCAACGCCGGCCTGAATGTGTGCCATCAGGCTGCGGATACCGCTGGTCAGATATTTGTTCTTCTGTTGCACCATGTAGAACTGCCGTTGCAACTGCAACTCCGGCAAGCGGACAGGCACCAGACTGCCGCGTCGGAACGCGTCGCGCAGCGCCAGACGCGAAATGCAGGAAAGTCCAAGCCCGGCCTCCACCGCGCGCTTGATGGCCTCGGTATGTTCCAGTTCGAGCCGCACCTTGAGCTCGCTGCGCCGCGCCCCCAGGGCGCGTTCGAAGGTGGAGCGCGTGCCGGAGCCGGCCTCGCGCAGAATCCAGTTTTCTTTCAGCACCTGCGTCAGCGTGACGTTCCGTTTCTTCGCCAGCGGATGATCAGGGGCGGCGAGCACGACCAGCTCGTCCTTGAGCCAGGGCGTCGCCACCACGTCGGGGTGCCCCATATCGCCTTCGATTAGACCCAAGTCAAGTTCGTAGTGGGCCACCTGCTCGATAATCGAAGCGGAATTGTGTACGACCAGCTGCACGCGGCTGGCCGGATGCTGCTGCAGGAAGTCCGCAACCAGCAGGGTTGCGAGATAATTGCCGATTGTGAGACTGGCGCCAAGACGCAGGTTGCCGATGCTCTGATCGGTGCCGAGCTGAGCCTCAAGCTCTTCGGCCCGTGCCAGCAGCTCCAGCGCCCGCGGCCGCAGCCACTGTCCGGTGTCGTTCAGAACCAGTCGTTTACCGACACGGTCGAACAAGGTCTGGTCGTAGGCTCTTTCAAGCTCGCCAAGCGCCGTACTCGCGGCCGACTGCGACAGCGAGAGCTGTTCGGCGGCCCGCGACACCGATCCGGCATTGGCGACGGCGACGAAGATTTCGAGTTGGCGCAGGGTGAACTTCATGAATTTCAGCTACTTAGTTGGTTGCTTATTCATAAAAACGATAATAAATATATAAACAATCCATTTCACAGATATTGTAGCCTTCTCTAAAATGCCGGGCAAATAAGGAAAGGTGTTTGGAATGAAAGTTTTAGTCGCCCTCAAGCGGGTGGTTGATTACAACGTGCGCGTGCGCCCCAAGGCCGATGGTTCCGGCGTGGAGACCGCAGGCGTCAAGATGAGCGTCAATCCCTTCGATGAAAACGCCATCGAGGAAGCGTTGCGCCTCAAGGAGGCCGGCAAGGCCACCGAGATCGTGGCCGTATCGCTGGGCAATGCCGGCGCCCAGGAAGGCTTGCGCCATGCGCTGGCCATGGGCGTGGATCGCGTGATTCACGGCGAAGCCGGTGATGACCTCGATTCGCTGGCCGTCGCCAAGCTGCTCAAGGCCGTGGTCGCCGCCGAACAGCCGCAGCTCGTGCTGCTCGGCAAGCAGGCCATCGACGACGACGCCGGCCAGACCGCGCAAATGCTCGCCGCCCTGCTCGACTGGCCGCAAGCCGTGGCCGTTTCCAAGCTCACCGTCGAAGGCAACGCCGCCACCGTGGTGCGTGAAATCGACGGCGGCACCGAAACACTGAACATCGATCTGCCGGCCGTGATCTCGGCCGACCTGCGCCTCAACGATCCGCGCTTCGTCAAACTGCCGAACCTGATGATGGCGAAGAAGAAGCCGATCGGCGCCATCGACCTGTCCGCCGTTGCCGCCGCGCCCAGCCTGAAGACCCTCAAGGTCGCCGAGCCGCCGCCGCGCAAGGCCGGCGTGAAGGTGAACAGCGTCGCCGAGCTGGTCGACAAACTCAAGAACGAAGCGGGGGTCCTGTAATGAGCGCTGTTCTCCTCATCGCCGAATTCGACACAAGCGGCCTGAAAAACGCCACCCGTCAATCCGTGCGCGCCGCGCAGAGCTGGAACCTGCCGGTTGACGTGCTCGTACTCGGGCCCGCCAATGCCGCCGTGCTCGAACAGGCGCAAAAGCTTGCCGGCGTGCGCCGCGTGCTGCACGCCAATGCCGCGCACCTCGCGCACCCAAGCGCCGAAGATGCTGCCAAGCTGCTGCAGTCGCTGGCCGCCGATTACAGCGTCGTGATGGCGCCGCACACCAGCCAGGGCAAGAACATTCTGCCGCGCTTCGCCGCGCTGCAGGACGTCGGCATGGTCAGCGAGGCGCTGGAAATCAACGCGCCGAACAGCTATGTGCGTCCCATCTACGCCGGCAATCTGCTCGCCACGGTCGACAACAAGCCCGGGCTGCAGGTGCTGACCGTGCGCGCTTCGCGCTGGAAGGCGGTCGAGACTGACGGCAACGCCGAGGTCGCGCAGATTGCGGCGCCCGCTGCCGACAGCCGCGTGCGCTGGATCTCGGTCGACCACGCCGGCGGCGAACGTCCCGAGCTGTCGTCCGCGCGCGTCGTCGTGTCCGGCGGCCGCTCGCTCGGCAGCGCCGAAAAATTCGAAGCCACGCTGGGCCCCCTGGCCACGCAACTCGGCGCCGCCCTCGGCGCCACGCGTGCCGCCGTCGACGCCGGTTATGCGCCCAACGATATCCAGGTCGGCCAGACCGGCACCATCGTCGCGCCCGAGCTCTACATCGCCATGGGCGTATCCGGCGCGATCCAGCATCTCGCCGGCATCAAGGACAGCCGCGTGATCGTGGCCGTCAATATCGATCCCGATGCAATGATTTTCCAGGTCGCCGACTACGGGCTGGTCGCCGACCTGTTCGATGTCGCGCCCGAACTCACCGCTGCACTGCAGAAGTAAAAAGGTTAAACAATGAGCAAGTTCGCCACTGAAAAAGTTCTCAGCGTCCACCACTGGAACGACACCCTGTTCTCCATCAAGACCACCCGCGATCCGGGCCTGCGCTTCGAAAACGGCCAGTTCGTCATGATCGGCCTGCAAGTCGACGACAAGCCGCTGGTGCGCGCCTACTCCATCGCCAGCCCGAACTACGAAGACCATCTCGAGTTCTTCAGCATCAAGGTGCAGAACGGTCCGCTGACTTCGCGTCTGCAGCACATCAAGGTCGGCGATGACCTGCTGGTCAGCCGCAAGCCGACTGGCACGCTGGTGCTCGACGACCTGAAGCCCGGCAAGCATCTCTACCTCTTGTCCACCGGCACCGGCCTCGCGCCCTTCATCAGCATCGTCCAGGATCCGGCCACCTACGAGAAGTTCGAGAAGGTCATCCTGACCCACGGCGTGCGCAATGTGAATGAGCTCGCCTACGCCGACTTCTTCGAAGGTCTGAAGGAGAACGAATTCCTCGGCGATATGGTGAAGAACCAGCTGATCTACTACCCGACCGTGACGCGCGAGCCCTTCCGCAATGCCGGTCGCCTGACCGACCTGATCGAGAGCGGCAAGCTGTTCACCGATATCGGCCTGCCGCCGCTGGATCCGGCCGTCGACCGCGCCATGATCTGCGGCAGCCCGGCTATGCTGGAAGACCTGGCCAAGATGCTCGACGCGCGCGGCTTCGTCATTTCGCCGCACATCGGCACCCCCGGCGACTACGTCATCGAACGCGCCTTCGCAGAGAAGTAAGCGATTGCGCCTTCAAAACAAAAAGCCCGGTGCGGAACATTCCGCACCGGGCTTTTTTACTTGGAGCTCAACGTCTATAGCGCTCAGCGTACGTCGAACTCGAAATCCCCCGCCAGCTCGTCTTCGACAAACACCTGCAGGTGACGATGTCCGGCCGGCTCGTTGGGGCCGACCGCCCATTCGCCGTAGATCTTTCCGTCAATGGGAACCAGCGCGCGCTGGCTGACCTGGCTGCGCCGCTCCATTGGAATCGCCCCGCTCGCCTGTTCTTCCGCGCTCTGCGGTCGGGGCGGCAACAGGTACTCCTCGCGCACAGACACGCGCCGCTTTTTGGTCTGCAGCTCGATCACCCAGCCGTAACGCTGCTTCAACCGATGCGGCACCACGTTGGTGGGCTCGAAGCTGAGCTCGTTCGATTTGTTGACGTCCAGCACCCCGAAAGCCGCGCTGGTGATCTGCACCTCGGGCTCAGCGGCAAGGCAGGAAAAGGCCAACAGCCCTAGCGCTACGGATACAGCCCGAAGAAATCGTTTCATATGCAAGGCAAAACGGAATGGACGAAGCCATGATTCTACGGCCTCGCCCATCCGTCTGCCTGTCCGCGCTTACGCAACGGCGGCAAAAGTCCCGTCGCTGTAATCGCGCAATGCCTGCTCGATTTCCTCGCGCGAGTTCATCACGAAGGGGCCGTACTGAACGACAGGCTCGCGCAAAGGCAGGGCCGCGAGCAGTATGAAGCGGGCCTCTTCGCCGGTAGCCACGATTTCGACTGCGTCGCCGCTCACCAGCACGCCGGCGTCGCCGCGCGGAATCTCGCTGTCGCCCACGCGCACCGAGCCTTCGTAGGGATAGACGAAGACGCTATGCTCGACGCCCACGGCCTGCGCAAAATGCGCGCCGGCCGGTAGATGCACGTCAAGGAACAGCGGCGCCGTGGTGACACCCTGGATCGGCCCGTCAACATGCCGACCTTCGCTTTCCAGCGACCCGGCGATGATCTTGACCACGGCGCCGCCGGGCAGCGTGACCTGCGGAATTTCTTCCGCCTGTATATCGCGATAGCCGGCGGCCTTCATCTTTTCCTTCGCCGGCAGATTGATCCAGAGCTGGAATCCGCGCATGCGCCCGCTTTCCTGCTGCGGCATTTCCGAATGGATGATGCCACGCCCCGCCGTCATCCATTGCGCGCCGCCGCTCTTCAGATGGCCGCGGTTGCCGAGATGGTCTTCGTGCAGCATATGGCCGTCGAGCATATAAGTCACGGTTTCAAAGCCGCGATGCGGATGCGCCGGGAAACCGGCAACGTAGTCGTCCGGGTTCTCGGACGAGAACTCGTCGAGCATCAGGAAGGGATCGACACGGAGGTGCGGCGTCTGCCCGAGGCTGCGGCGCAGTTGCACCCCCGCACCATCCGATGCGGGGACGGAACGAATGATTTGCTTCAAGGTGCGGGTGCTCATGATGATCTCCTTGTCTGCGGCGATCCTGTTCAGACCGCCAGTGCTTCAAGTTGTTCGTGCGCCTTTTCCAATGCGGCATCCTTGATCTCGCTACGGGCCAGACCTTCGGCGTAGATGAACTCCACATCGGTGATGCCGACCAGACCCAGCAGGTTGCGGATGAAGCCGGTCTGCGTATCGAACGGCGTGCCGGCATACTGGCCGCCGCGCGTGGCGAACACAAAAACCTTCTTGCCCTTGAGCAGACCTTCCACACCCGACGAGGTGTAGCGGAAGGTTTCGCCGGCACGCGCGATGTGATCGAAATAGGCCTTGAGTTGCGAAGGCACGCCGAGGTTGTAGAGCGGCAGACCGATGACGATGGTGTCGGCTTCGCGCAGCTCGTTGATCAGCTTGTCCGAATACGCGACGACGGCCTTCTGCTCCTCGGTACGCTCTTCCGGCTTGGCCAGAAAGGACAGGAAGCGCGCGCCGTCCAGGTGCGGAATGTTCTCGTTGATGAGGTCGTGGCGGATCACCTCGCGGTCGGCAGCGGCTGCCTGCCACTTGGCAACGAACTGGTCGGCCAGTGCGCTCGATTGCCCCTGGCCCGAGAACAGGCTGCTGTTGATCTGGACCAGCTTGCGGGTTTGCGTCGTCATGATGTTCTCCTTTGAATTCGTTTGAACCTGGACAGCGGACTTGCTGCCCCGATGAGCGTATTTAACTATTTACAAAACAGATAAAAAAGCAGAAGATTTCGCTAGATTCAATCTAATAATTAGATAACAAGGACACCGGATTGAGCGAGGTTCCGCATATTTCACTGGAGCAATGGCGGGCGCTGATCGCCGTGGTCGATGCCGGCGGCTACGCGCAGGCGGCCGAGAAGCTGCACAAGAGCCAGTCGGCGGTGAGCTACGCGGTGCAGAAGATCGAATCGCTGCTGAATCTGAAAGCTTTCGAAATCCAGGGGCGCCGCGCCATCCTGACACCGACCGGGCAACTGCTCTACCGTCGCGCGCTGGCGCTGGTCAGCGAGGCCGGCGAACTGGAGCGCGCGGCAAGGAATCTCTCCGCCGGCTGGGAGGCCGAGATCGGCATCGCCGCGGAAATTCTGTTCCCCATCTGGCTCCTGCTCGACAGCCTGAATCGGTTTGGCGAAGAGAGCCCGCAAACACGGATCGAGATCATCGAGTCCGTGCTCAGCGGCACGGCGGAAGCCCTGCTCACCGGCAAGGCCGACATCGCCATTACGCCGCAGATACCGCCGGGCTTCTTTGGGGAGCTGTTGATGCGCACGCCGGTCATTGCGGTAGCGCATCCCGACCACCCGTTGCACAAGCTGGAGCGCAAGCTGACGCGGCGCGACTTGCGCAACCATCGCCACATCACGGTGCGCGACACGGGCAGCCAGCGCGACCGTCGCGCGGTCATGGTGGAAGTGGAGCAGCGCTGGACCGTCAGCCACATGGCCACGTCGATCGAGGCGCTCTGTGCAGGCTATGGCTTTTCCTGGCTGCCTGCCGAACGCATCACCCGCGAACTGGCCGACGGACGCTTGAAGCCGCTGCCGCTGCGCGAGGGGCAGGAGCGCTGGGTGGATATCTACCTGATCGTCGCCGATCCGGATTTCGCCGGGCCGGGGGTGCGTCGTCTGGCGGAAATCATCCGCGCCCGGGTAAAGAACGCCTGCGCCGACACTGCCGGCGGCAAATCGCTATAGCTTCTGAATCACGCCGCAAGCCACCGCCTGGCCCGAATGGCCGTCTGGCTGGGTTTTATAGTCGTCGTAATTCGCGGTGATGACGATGGCATGACCAACGATATTGGCGGGCTCCAGTTGCGGCGCCCTGAGGTAGATGGGGCCGCGCATGGTGCCATAGACATCGGAACGAATATTCGGCAAATCGCCCAGATGCTGACCATGAGGCTTGCCCTCCGGATTGAGGTGGCCGGTGCGCAGATTGGCCAATGCGGCGCGGCAATCGCTCTCCTGATGAATGTGGAAGCCGTGCTCGCCGGTCAGGCCGGTGAGGTCGACGAAGATGCGCGCCACGCCGTTTTCCTCGCCGAACGTCAGGCGCCCCCTGACCGAGCTGGCATCAACCGGCTCCATATTGGCCGTCGCAACGGGCAGGGGCTTGTTCCAGTCCGGCATGCAGCCCGCCAGCAAGCAGGAGGCAAAACCTGCGGTCACCAGCAGGACGGGCTTACGGATACGGCGGTTCTTCATCTGGAAGGCTCCGGGTCGCTCAACGCAAAGAGAAATCGGCGCGGCCGCCGGGCTTCTTGTCCTCGGCCGCCGCATCGATTCGGGGTTGTACCACAAACACCCGTTCGCCCGGCACGCCCTTGGCGATCAGGGCGTCATATGCGCTCCGCGCGCGCCGCTCAGCCAAGCCGCGCAACTCCTCGTCGCCGGCCGGCATATTGGCGAGCATGAGCTGCTCCATTTCGGGCACCGGCAGGCTCTTGGCCATGCCGATCAGATTGCGCGGCTTGTCGAACTTCTCGGCCTTGTAGGCCTGCTCCAGATATTTTGAATATTCGGCGGCGGATACTTCCACATCGTTGATGCTGCCGCCGCTTTTGCCCTGGCGGGCGAGATCAGCCAGCTTCTGCGCCTTGACGCGACGCTCCAGCGTAGCCTTTCTGAGCCCGTCGCGATCAGTGGCAGTCGTGGCGATGCCGGTAATTTCCATCTTCAGCGCCGGTCGGTCGGCCATGACCTTGCCGATCGCATCGAGGCTCTTTTCGGCTTCCGGTGTCAGACGCGCGTAGCCCGGCGCAAACTCCACATAGGACAGATCGGCGCCGCCGCCGAAGAGATTGCCAAGCAGCGCGAACGGTGCCGTCACCGCCTTGGTCAGCAGATTGAAGAACACCTTAACGATCAGGCCACCAATGCTGAACTCGGGATCGTTGAGCGAACCGCTGATCGGCAGATTGATATCAATCTCGCCGCGCGAGTTCTTGAGCAGGGAAACCGCAAGGCCGACCGGCAGGGAAATTGCATTCGGACTGTCGACCTTCTCGCCGAGGGTGAACTGGTCGAGGAAGATATTGTTCTCGGCACGCAATTCGCCCTTCTCGATGAAGTAGCGCAGGTCCACCGATAGCTTGCCCTTGGCGATCTGGTAGCCGATGTAGCGGCTCGAATAGGGGCTGAAGCCCGGCAGGTCAATGCCCTTGGCCTTGGCCGAGAGATCGATGAACAGTTCGCTGCCGAAAGGATCCACCTTGCCCTTGATCTCCAGCGGCGCAGAACGATTTACCGCACCTGCGATCTCCACCTGGCCGCGCTGCCCCGGCGCCAGCGGACCGAGCTTGCCATTGAGCTTGGTCAGATTGGCGCGGTAGTTCGGCTTGATAAAGCGATCATTGAAAATCACATTGCCGTTCTTCAACACCACCTCGCCCACCCGGATGGGCAGCGCCTGTCGCTTTTCGGGCAGCTCCGTTTTGGCAACCGTGCCGCCGCGGCTCTTTTCCACTTCCTTGCCGGCCGCTTCGGCCTGGCGCTCCGCCTCGCTTTCCTCGCCATGCAGCAAGGCATCGCGCAGACGGATCGAGCCGTCGGGCATGATGGTCACGCGCGCAAACAGATCGCTCTGCACGACGGAATCGATTTTCACGTTCAGGGGCTGGGTATTCACGTCGATGCCCGTGACATCGAGGCTGCGCCAGCGCAACAGGTCTTCCGAAGTGGCCTTGTCCAGCAGGTTGAAATCGCTGATGCCGGCTTTGCCGCTGAGCGCTACGTTAAGCGGCTGGCCACCGGCCTTGACCTTGCCGACGAAGCTCAGTGCGCCCTTGGTCAGGGCCAGCGACGGGCGGTCGAACTTTTCCAGCGCCCAGCCTTGCAGAGCGACAAAGTCCACCTGCTCGGCATCGACGTCCACGTCGGCGCTGAGCGGCGCCCATGCCGCCTTGCCCTTGGCGCGCAAATGGCCCTTGCCGTTGATGGTGGAGTCCAGTGCAAATTGGGCGTTGCTGGCACCGAAATCCGCCACGACGTCAGCAAGGCTAAGCGCGTCGATTTTGAGCTCGGGACGGGCGCCCTGCACCAGGCGCAGATTGGCGGCCTGTACGGCGGCCTTGAGCGGCTGCTTGAGGAAGGGATCGAAGTCGACCAGATGCACGGCGAGGCGCTCGCCCGCAAGGCGCCAGGGCAGACCGGCCTGGTTGTCCACACCCAGGTTGCGCAGCACCACATCGCCATTGATGCGGATGGCCGCCCCCGCATCGGCTGCCTGCACGAAGCTCACGTCGAGTTTTGTGTCCAGCAGGCCCGAAAGCAGCTTGATGCCCTTGAGCGGCGGCGCATACTGGTCCACTCCGGTCAGGTCCAGATCCTGGATCGAAACATCCATCACCATTTCGCGCCTGTCGGCGAACGGTCGGGCCTTGCCCTCGAAGAGCAACTGGGCCTTGTCGTTCAGGCGTGCGGACAGATGCGGCACCACCCAGACCTCTTCGGCGCTTTCAAAGCTGGCGATGAAGGGCAGACCGAGCTTGATGTCGCTGACGGTCTGCTGCCCATGCTTGAGCCGGTCGTCCAGCGTGATGCGCCCGCCCTCCACCTCGATATTGCTCACCGAGAAGCGGGCCGGCTCTTCGGACTTCGGCTGCTTCGAAAACTCCTCGATCAGATCGCTAATGTTGAGCGTGCCGTCCGCGTTGCGCACCAGGTGTACTCGCGGCCCCGTCAGCTTGATCGCACTGATGACCGGCGCGCGCCGATAAAAGGAAGCCGAACTGAGATTGACGTAGAGGCGGTCAAAGCCCAACAGCTCTCCGTCGCCTTCGCGCTCGCCTATGCGCAGTCCCTCGACGGCGGCCTCAAGGCTGTAGGGGTGAAACTCGACGCGCTGGATGGTGACAGGGCGATGCAGCTTCTCCGACAGCAGTGCCTCGGCCTTGCCCTTGGCGAAACCCGGCAGCCAGAAATAGCCCACCAGACCGAACAGGGCGACCAGTCCGACGCAGGCATACAGCCATCGACGATGGCGCTTCACGCGCGCGGCGGCCTTCTGCGCATAAGGGTTCTTCAACAACCTGTCTTTGACAGACTCGCTCATGGTGGGCTCCGCAGCGGCAATGACAATTGAATTCTAATCGCCCGCCTCTGCAAAAACAAAAAAGCCGCGCGAAGGCGGCTTTTCGTTGCACAGCGTCGGAAACTACTTGGCCAACGCATCCAGGCGCGCTTCGAGCTGCGCCTGCGGAATTGCGCCGGGGATGCGGTTTCCGTCGCTGAGGATGAAGTTCGGCGTACCACGCACATTGAATTTATGACCCAGCGCAACATACTTGTCCATCGATACCTCGCACTTCGCCGGCGCCGTTGGCGCGGCGACACCGTTCACCATCCAGTCGTTCCATGCCTTGGCCGGATCGGCCGCGCACAGGATGTTGCGCGACTTTTCGAAGGAGTCCTGCGCCAGGATGGGATACGGGAAGATGTAGAGGGTGATGTCGGTCAGGCCCTGCGTCTCGCGCGCAAACTTCTTGCAATAGCCGCAATTCGGGTCCTCGAAGGAGGCAAATACGCGCTTGCCGTTGCCACGCACCTGCTTGATCGCCATGTTCAGCGGCAGATCGGAGAACTTGACCTGGCTCAGCTTGAGCTTGCGCTCCTCGGTCAGATTCGAACGATTCTTCAAGTCCACGATATCGCCGAAGAACGCGTAACGTCCGTTCTCGTCCGCATAAACGATGTCGCCCCCGATCTGAACTTCGTACAGACCGAGCACGCCGGACTTGCGCACGGCTTCGACCTTGGCGCGTTCGCCCAGGAAATTCTCGACGGCCTTTCTGGCTTCCGCCTCGCCGGCCAGAGCCGAATGTGCGGTAACAAGGCCTGAAGCGAACAGGGACAGGGCAAGCAGAAACTTCTTCATAGGAACTCCGACAAGGTGGAATCAGCCCAGGGCATAACGCACCAGGGCATCGCGTAAGACGGGCAATCTACAGGTAAGGTTCATCCCCGTATTGCGCAACCAGACCAGCGGCTCGTTTTTGGGGACAAACAGTCGATACAGGCCGTCGGTCATGGTCTGCAGGGCAACAACCTCCTCCTTGCGACGGCGCTCGTAGGGGCGCAGGGAACGCAAGTCGCCGCAGCGATCCAATTCACCCAGGGCGCCCAGCGTATCGGCCAGCACCCGCGCATCCTGAAAGCCCAGATTGATGCCATGACCAGACAGGGGGTGAATCGCGTGCGCGGCATCACCGATCAGAGCAAATCGCGGACCGACCGTACGCGGCGCGCGCATCAGGCGCAAGGGAAAGCCGGCCGGCGGCGTGATCAGGTCGAGCTCGCCCAACACATGGTGGCCGGCCGCGGCAACCTTGGCGCACAGCTCCTCCGGGCTCATCCTGCACAGCGCCTCGCCATGCGCCTTGGGCGCGGACCACACCATCGAAATCCGATTTCCCGGCAGGGGCAGCCAAGCGAGGATGCCGTCCGCGTCGGGGCCGTTGAGGAACCACTGGAAGGCCGTGCCGCGATGCGGCCGGCTGCAACTGAAATTGGCCACAACGCCCAATTGCTCGTAGTGGCGAAAACCGACCTCCACACCCAGGGCATGGCGCGTCCAGGAATCCGCACCGTCGGCGGCGACGATCAGATCCGCGACCAGGGTACGCCCATCGGTCAATTGCAGCGTGGCAGCGTGCGCATCGATCTGCACGCCTTGCGGCGTGGCCGGGCACAGGAGCTGGACGTTCTGCTGGCGCTTGACCGTTTCCCACAGCTCCTGCTGCAGCAGCGACGACTCGGCGATCCAGGCCAGCTCGCTGACGCCTGTGTCATAAGCCGAAAATTCGATACGCCCGGTCGTATCGCCGGCCACCGCCATCCGCTCGACCGGCTGCATGCGCGTCGCATCAAGATGGCGCCAGATGCCGATATCGGCCAGAAATGCGGCGTTGGCGGGGCTGATCGCATAGATGCGCGCATCCAGCCCTTGCGGCGCGCTCGGCGCCCGCCCCTCGACCAGCGCAATGCTGTAGCGACTGCCACGCAGGGCCGCCGCCAGGGCCAGACCGGCCAGGCCGCCACCGACAATGACAATATCAAGCTTCATTCTCGCATTCTCCCGAACTCCGAGCGGCTTGACAAGGCGCGCCGAAAACCGCGATAATCCCGCTTCTTTGGTACCCGGTACGCCCGGGCGCAAAAGGTGATGTAGCTCAGCTGGTTAGAGCGACGGATTCATAATCCGTAGGTCGAGGGTTCAAGTCCCCCCATCACCACCAGAATCAAACAAAAAGGCCATCCCGCGGGATGGCCTTTTTGTTTTTACTTCTCTCAACTCTTGGTTTTTGCCTTTTTCGTACCCGGCTCTTCACCCACCTGGACGTCATAGGCCAGACTGCCCACGCTGTCCGGCGGGCAGATATGGCCGAAGCAGATATAGCCCTTGCCGTCGAGCACCAGGGTGTCCTTGCTGACGGCGACATGGCTTCCGCCGTGCGGGGAGACGAAGGTGCCGTTGGAGCTCTTGTCGGTCAGGATGCACTTGCCGTCGCGCAGTTCTATCATGCCGTGGTTGCGCGATGCGCGCGGGTCCTGGATGACGATGTCGTTGCCGGTATCCCGTCCCAGCGTCACGCAGGCGGCATGGCCGCGCATGAGAATTTCCTGATTGCCGTAGCGCAGGATCACGCGCGGCGTGAGCTTGGTTTTGGGCGGCGCTGCGGGTGGCGCCGCTTCGGCAATCACCGGCGCGGCAACGCTTTTCGAAACCTGCGACGGCGACGTGGCCTGGGCCACACGGGCCGCCGGACCGGCTGTCCAGGAAATCTCCACCAGATCGAGCGGCGCGCTGACCCCCTTGACGGCGATCGCAGGCAGCGGCTTGAGACTCTTTTCGCGAATGGCCTCCGGCAGCAGCCTGGCCGTCTCGGCACTGGTGATGATCTCGCGCGCCTTGGCGACCTCGGTAATGCGCGACGCCACATTGACCGTGTTGCCGAACACGTCGACGCCATCGACGAGCACGGAGCCGTAATGAAAGCCGACGCGGATAGCCAGCTTGCCGCCGGCCACGGAAGGCAGGCCTTCAATGCGCGCATGCATAACACACGCCGCATGGCAGGCCAGCTCGGCCGACGCAAAGGTGGCCATGAGCTCGTCGCCTATGGTCTTGATGACCTTGCCGCCGCAGGCGACGATGGCGCGCTCGACCCGGTTCAGGCAGCGCTCGACGGCGCGCAGCGCTTCGGCATCGCCGAGCTTCTCGTACAACTGCGTGCTGCCTGCCACATCGGCAAACAGCACGCAGCAATTACGAGTGGTTGCAGCCATGCCGCCCGACTCAGGCGATCTTGCGAGCTACTCGTGCGGCCTTGGCCTTGGCATCTTCGGCATGCATCGCTGAATAGGCCTGGTGCGCAGCCGCCTCGGCTTGACCGACTTCGACCGGATAGCCCATGTCGGACATCACCGAACCCAGCGCAGACAATGACAACATGACGTTTTCCGGCTTGCAGGAATAGCCCATCAGGCCGAAGCGCCAGATCTTGCCGGCCAAGGGGCCCAGGCCGGCGCCGATTTCGAGGTTGAACTCGTCGAGCAGGCGCTTGCGCACGTCGGCTTCGACGATGCCTTCCGGCACATACACGGCGATCATCTGCGGCAGGCGGGCTTCTTCCTTGACGACGAACTTGAGGCCCATGGACTCAAGACCCGCCGACAGCGCGCGCGAATGGCGACGATGGCGCGCCCAGGAGTTCTCCAGGCCTTCTTCGCGCAGCAGCAGCAGCGATTCGTGCAGGCCATAGAGGCTGTTGCCCGGGGCGGTATGGTGATAGGTGCGCTTGGTATTGCCCCAGTATTCAAGCACCAGGTTCAGGTCCATGAACCAGCTTTCGACCTTGGTCGTGCGTGCCTTGACGCGCTCGATGGCGCGATCGGAGAAGGACACCGGCGACAGGCCCGGCGTGCACGACAGGCACTTCTGGCTGGCGGAGTAGATGGCGTCGATCTGCCACTCGTCGACCAGCACGGGCGAGCCGCCCAGCGAGGTGACGGCGTCGACGATGGTCAGCGCGCCGTAGCGGTGGGCGATCTCGACCAGGGTCTTGGCATCCGACTGCGCGCCGGTGGAAGTCTCGGCATGCACGAAGGCCAGCACCTTGGCATCGGGGTTCTTCTTGAAAGTGTCTTCAACCTTCTGCGGGCTGACCGGTTCGCCCCACTCGTCGTCGATGACGATGGGGATGCCGCCGCAGCGCTCGACGTTCTCGATCATGCGACCGCCGAACACGCCGTTGCGGCAGACGATGACCTTGTCGCCATGCTCGACCAGATTCACGAAACAGGTTTCCATACCCACCGAACCGGGGCCGGAGACCGGGAAGGTCAGCGGGTTCTTGGTCTGGTACGCATAGCGCAACAGGGACTTGAGCTCATCCATCATGCGCACGAAGATCGGGTCCAGATAGCCCATGACGGGCTGTCCCATGGCGGCGATCACGCGCGGATGCATTTCCGAAGGCCCCGGGCCCATCAGGGTGCGCAGCGGCGGATGGAAGGAGTGAATCTTGTTCGGCGGCGTCAGCAAGTTTGAAGCGGTCATGATAGTCCGGTGGTTGGGGCCTGCGCCCGCCACTCTGCGAAGAAAATTAAAACGTGGGGATTACCAGCTAAAGAGTACCCATCGCGGTACGCGCACACCCGAATCAGTCGGCTGTTGGCGCGCCCAGGTACCGTCCCCGTTGTCATCCACAAGGTAGTAGGGCACACCGTGCGGCGGCGTGACCTTCAGCATGTACAACTTGCCGTTGATCCGGTACTCCTCGACCTTGTCCTCACCACGTTTGGTGATGGTGATTTGAGGTTCGTCCGGCGCGTCGACGCCGGGCGGGGGCGGCGGCACGTCGGGCAGCGGTTTCGAGCCGGGCGGCGGACCGCTCTCGGCGCAAACGGGGAAAACCAGTGCCAGCAACAGCGCAGGCAATACGCGACGCATATCGAAGTCCCGAAGTCCTTGTGTCAGGAAGGCAATTCTACCAAATCAGAGGTTCAAAAGGAGGTCATGCTCCGGCGGCAGATGGGTGAAGCCCGAGCTTTCGTAGTGCCGGAAAATCGCCGCAACCACTTCGTCCGGGTCGTCAATGACCTGCAGCAGGTCCATGTCCTCCGGGCTGATCAGGCGGTCTTCGACCAAGCGCTCGCGGAACCAGTCGACCAGTCCCTTCCAGAAAAGGCTGCCGACCAGGATGATAGGCATGCGCGGAGACTTGTTGGTTTGAACAAGAGTGAGCGCTTCCATCAACTCATCCAGCGTGCCAAAGCCGCCCGGCATGACCACATAGGCGGAGGCCAGACGCACAAACATGTATTTGCGCGGAAAAAAATGGCGGAAGGTCTGCGAGATGTCCTGATAGGGGTTGTTGTGCTGCTCCATGGGCAGCTCGATATTCAGCCCCACGGCCGGGCTCTTGCCGTAGAAGGCGCCCTTGTTGGCGGCCTCCATGACGCCGGGACCGCCGCCGGAAATGACCGAGAATCCGGAATCGGAAAGCAGCCGCGCAATTTTTTCGGTCTGCTCGTAGACCGGATGATCGATCGGCGTGCGGGCGCTACCGAAGATGGTCACGGCCGGGCGGATGTCGCGCAGGCGCGCAGTCGCCTCAATGAACTCTGACATAATGCCGAGCACCCGCCAGGCGTCCTGGCCGCTGGCGGCCTTGGCCTTGAGTTGCGGGTCTTCAATTTTCGGCAGCTTGTTTATCAACATCCCTCATGTCCTCTCTTCTTCTGGTCGACGGTTCGTCCTACCTGTACCGTGCTTTTCATGCCCTGCCCGACCTGCGCAATGCCGCCGGCGAGCCGACGGGCGCCATCTACGGCGTGCTCAATATGCTGCGTCGCCTGCTGGCCGAACAGTCGGCAGAATACCGGGCTGTCGTCTTTGACGCAAAGGGCAAGACCTTCCGCGACGACTGGTATCCGGAGTACAAGGCGCATCGTCCGCCCATGCCGGACGATCTGGCCAGCCAGATCGAGCCGCTGCATGCCGCCATCCGCGCCGCCGGCTGGCCGCTGCTCATGGTCGATGGCGTCGAGGCCGACGATGTGATCGGCACCCTCGCCCGCCAGGCCGCCGCGCAAGGCATGAACTGCGTCATCTCGACCGGCGACAAGGACATGGCGCAACTGGTGTGCGACAAGGTCACGCTGGTGAACACCATGAGCAACGAAGTGCTCGACATTCCGGGCGTCGAAGCCAAGTTCGGCGTGCCGCCGAATCTCATCGTCGATTACCTGACCCTGGTCGGCGACGCCGTCGACGGCGTGCCGGGCGTCGAGAAGGTCGGCCCCAAGACGGCGGTCAAGTGGCTCACGCAGCACGGCACGCTGGACGGCGTCATCGCCAATGCCGACAGCATAGGCGGCGCCGTCGGCGCCAACCTCAAGAAGGCGCTCGACTTCCTGCCGCTGGGCAGAAAGCTCGTCACCATCGTCTGCGACCTGAAGCTGGACCAGCAGGTCACCGATCTCACGCCCAATCCGGTCGATCAGGAAAAGCTGGTCGAGCTGTTCACCCACCTCGAATTCAAGACCTGGACCAGGGAAGCGCAGCAGGGCATCTACGGCATGCCCAAGGCCGATGTCGCAAACGGCGGCAGGACTGGCAAAGCTAGGCCGGAAGCCGCACCGCTGTTCGCGCCCAGCCCCGCTGCGCCGGAACAGGAGCCCGATCGCAGCGCCTATGTCTGCATCACGAGCTGGCCCCAATTCGACAAATGGCTGGCTGTCATCAACGCTGCCACCCTCACCGCCCTCGATACAGAGACCACCGACCTCGACCAGATGCAGGCCCGGCTCGTCGGCATCTCCTTCGCCTGCGAAGCCGGCCAGGCCGCCTATATTCCCCTCGGCCACAGCTACGCTGGCGCGCCGGACCAGTTGCCTCTGGAAGAAGTTCTCAAGCGACTGAAGCCCTGGCTGGAGTCCGAAGATCACGCCAAGCTCGGCCAGCACCTCAAGTACGACCGCCACGTCTTCGCCAATCACGGTATCGCCTTGCGCGGCATCGTCGAGGACACCTTGCTGCAATCCTATGTGCTCGAATCGGACAAACCGCACGAGCTCGGCAGTCTGGCCGCGCGTCACTGCGGCCTGAAGACCATTCCCTACGACGAGCTGACCGGCAAGGGCGTCAATCGCATTTCCTTCGCGCAGGTGGCCGTCGAGCAGGCCGCGCTCTACGGCGCCGAGGATTCGGACATCACCCTGCGCGTGCATCGGGTTTTGTCGCCGCAACTGGCCGCCGCCGAAAGGCTGGGCAAGCTCTATCGCGAAATCGAACTGCCGACGGCCGAGGTGCTGTTTCGCATGGAGAGAAACGGCGTCCTCATCGACAGCACCGCGCTGGCGCGACAAAGCGACGAGATCGGCCGCCGCCTGCTGGAGATTGAAGGCGAAGCCCACACCCAGGCCGGCCAACCCTTCAATCTGAATTCGCCCAAGCAGCTCGCCGAGATCCTGTTCAACCAGCAGGGCCTGCCGGTGGTGAAGAAAACCCCGTCGGGTACGCCCTCGACGGATGAAGAGGTGTTGCAGCAACTGGCGCAGGACTATCCGCTGCCGAAAATGCTGCTCGAACACCGCAGCCTCGCCAAGTTGAAAGGCACTTACACCGACAAGCTGCCCAAGATGGTGAACGCGGCCACCGGGCGTGTGCACACCAACTTCTCGCAGGCCACCGCCGTTACCGGGCGCCTCGCGTCGAACGATCCCAATCTGCAGAACATTCCGGTGCGCACCGGCGAGGGCCGCCGCATCCGCTCCGCCTTCATCGCCGCGCCCGGCAGCAAGATCGTCTCGGCCGACTATTCGCAGATCGAGCTGCGCATCATGGCGCACCTCTCGGACGACGAACGTCTTCTGCAGGCTTTCGCCAACGGCGAGGACATCCACCGCGCCACCGCCGGCGAGATTTTCGGCATCACGCCGCTCGAAGTCGCCAGCGAACAACGTCGCGCCGCCAAGGTCATCAACTTCGGCCTGATCTACGGCATGAGCGCCTTCGGCCTCGCCCGCGAACTCGGCCTCGAGCGCAGCGCCGCGCAAGCCTATATGGACCGCTACTTCACGCGCTATCCGGGCGTTGCCCAGTACATGGAGGAAACGCGGCAACTGGCGCGCGACAAGGGCTATGTCGAAACCGTGTTCGGCCGGCGCCTGTGGCTGCCCGAGATCAAGTCGAGCAACGCCGGCCGCCGCCAGGGCGCCGAACGCGCCGCCATCAACGCGCCCATGCAGGGCACCGCCGCCGACCTGATCAAGCTCGCCATGCTGGCGGTGCAAGGCTGGCTGGACGAGCAAAAACTCAGGACCAAGCTCATCCTGCAGGTGCATGACGAACTGGTGCTGGAAGTGCCGGAAGATGAGCTCGCGCTGGTGCGCGAACATCTGCCCCCGCTGATGCAAAACGTCGCCAAGCTCAAGGTGCCGCTGCTGGTCGAGGTCGGCATTGGCGCCAATTGGGATCAGGCCCACTGAACACAGTATGACTGAAGAAAAGAAACACACGCTGCGCATCGCGCCGCGACCGGCCAAGGCCGAACCCCGAGCAGCGAAGCCCGCCGGCAAGACGGCGGAGCGCACGCATGGCCGCTACGATCGCGCTCGTCCGCAACGCCTGATCAATGACCCGTCCGCCCCGAAAACGGATGACGGTCTGGTGCGCGTCTCCAAGCTCATGGCCGAGCGCGGACTGTGCTCGCGCCGCGAGGCCGACAGCTATATCGAGCGCGGCCTCGTCTTCGTGAATGGCGAGCGCGTGTCCGAGCTCGGCACCAAGGTCGACCCTTCCGCCGAGATTCGCCTCGACCAGTTGGCGCAGGCGCAGCAGGATGCGCGCGTCACCATCATCCTGCACAAGCCCATCGGCTTCGTCTCGGGCCAGGCCGAGGATGGCTACAAGCCGGCAGTAACGCTGGTCAAGGCCGAAACGCAGCAGCGCAAGTCCGGCGCACAGGTCTTTCACCCCTCCAATCTGCGCGGCCTCGCGCCCGCCGGCCGTCTCGACATCGACTCGACCGGGCTGCTGGTATTGACCCAGGACGGCGTGATCGCGAGAAAGCTGATCGGCGAAGATTCGGATGTAGAGAAGGAATATCTGGTCCGCGTCGAAGGCGAACTATCGACCGAAGGCATCCGTCTGTTGAACCATGGTCTCAGCCTCGACGGCGTCAAGCTGCGCCCGGCCAAGGTGAACTGGATCAACGACGATCAGCTCCACTTCGTGCTCAAGGAAGGCCGCAAGCGCCAGATCCGTCGCATGTGCGAACTGGTCGGCCTCAAGGTCGTGGGCTTGAAACGCGTGCGCATCGGCAACGTCAAACTCGGCGATTTGCCCTTGGGCCAGTGGCGCTTCCTGCGCGAAGACGAAAGCTTCTAGTCTTGCTCCCGGCTGAATGATGTAACTAGGGGATTCCTGAGCTTCGAATCAGGAAATCCCGATATTTTTTGCAGGCTCCGATGTTCATGCTTGGAAGGCCACAGCGCATTCCATACATAACAGAGGAGCTCATGCATGAACATAAGGCATCACCGCCCAGCCCTATTGGCGACAGCCATACTTGGCGCATTTAGCGCACAAGCCAAGGCGGAAGACAACAATACCAGCAGCTTCATCAGCGACGGCAAAGTCAGCGGCTATGTACGCGCCTATGAGTTTAGCAATCGGAATTTCTACAACAGCCCCGTCGACAACGACACCTTCGTTCTTGGCGGCAAGCTGAAGGCGGAAAGCGGCGAGGTGAATCACTTCTCAGTCGCTGCGGCGTTCTATACCGCGCATACGCCGCAGTCCACCTCGGACACCTCGATGAACTACGATCCGACGCTGGGCACGGACATCGATACGCTGGGCGAGGCCTATCTCAACTACCGCAACGAAGGCTTCAATCTGCGCGCCGGGCGTCAGGTCATCGAGACCCCGTTCGCCAACAGCGCCGACTATCGCATGGTGCCGGCGCTATACCAAGGCGTTACGGCAGACTACAACCCGACGAAAAGCTACGGCTTCACAGCGGGGCGCATCACGCATTACAAGAGCTGGACAAGTTCGAGCTTCGGCATGACCAACAATGAAACCGACGGCCCCTTCAAAAAGCCCGGGCTAGACGGTCTTACCAGCAGCGGTTTCTGGTACGCAGGCGCACATGCCTTGACGGATGTGCGCGGCGCCCAATTGACCAGCCAGCTCTGGTATTACAACTTCATCAATGTCGCCAACTTGATCTTCCTGGACGAAAAACTCGCTTTCCCCGTAAGCGAGGACTTCAAACCTTTTGTGGGATTCCAGTACGCCCATCAAAAGGAAACGGGTAGCGCCATTCTGGGTGCCGTGGACAGCACGCCTTACGGCTTCAAGTTTGGCGCGGATTTCGGCCAGAGCAATGTCACCGCGGCAGTGGTCCACATTCCGTCGCACCAGGGCGCGTTCAACAACGGCGGTATGGCCTCACCCTATACCGACGGCTACGGGTCGGCCTCTCTCTTCACCGCCAATATGCTATTCCCCACCGAAGGGCTGGGTAGCGGTGACGCCTATCAACTGTCCGGCAGCCACACCTTCAATGAATCGTGGTCTACCTGGGCCAGCTACAACCGCTTCAATCAAACGGCGGATGGAAGCCCTGCTGAGACGATCGACGAATACGTACTGAGCGTGACCTATACCCCCGCCGCAGTCAAAGGCTTGCAGATCACGAATATGCTGGGTTACGCCACGATGGAAAACAACAGCAATAACTTTCTGCAGAACCGCCTGATGCTTCAGTACAACTTCTAAAGCAATTGCACTCAAGAAAAGCCCCGGCGCAAACCGGGGCTTTTTTATTCGTTCCGGATGAAGAGCCACCTAGGCTTTCGGCCCATACACTTGATCAACGGATACGCCGTCGAGCTGCATCTTTTTAAGCGGTAAAGCCACCGGCAGTTGCAGATGCAGCGCTTCATAGACTTGAGTGCTGGCGAAACCATAGGGTGCAGCATCCTCGTTGCCGAAGGCGTAATACACCTCCTTGATGCCGGCCAACACCATGGCCGCCAGACACATGGGGCAGGGCTGACCGCTCGCATACATGATGCCGCCGCTCAGATTGGGCCGCTGCAAGAGCTTGCAGGCCTCGCGCAGGGCGCCCATTTCCGCATGCGCGCTGATGTCGTGAGTGCGTTGAATTTCATTGACGCCGGAAGCCAGCACATGCTCGCCGAAGGCCAACACAGCGCCGAAAGGGCGGCCGCCGTGGCGATGATTTTCCTGGGCCAGCCTGACAGCCTCGCGCAGACGTGATTCGTGATCCAACATATTCAGCTCATTTCAAAAAAATTGCCCGGCATTGCCGGGCAGGAGGTACTGCAGGGACGCAGCTGGAAGGAACTCAGTGCGAAGCCGGGTGCGGAAACTCGGCTTCGATACGGTGCGCCGCATGGGACGAGCAGCGCCAGGTGATGAAGGCGTAGATCGGGCCGATGGCATTCATGACGATTGCGGCCAGCATTGCCACAACAGGATCACCCGGCTGTGGGCCGAAGTTGCCGAACATGGTGGCGAAGAAAGTCGCGAAGCCGAAGAACATGCCGGGCGTAAAGCTGAAGATCGGCACGAATCGCGACACCGCCATCATGCCGGCGTTCAAACAGAACAGGATCAGCATATTGACGATGGTCTGCTGGCTGCCGCTGAACATGGAACCCACATGCGTGAAACCGAGCACAACCAGACAGCCGGCGATGGAGCCGACGGGCATGGCCGGCCACAAGCGTTTCAGATTGGCGGGTGACGGTCCGCCCATGGCGAAGGCGGCGGCCCAGCTGATAAAGATGGCCCAAGGCGGCAGGTGATTGGGGACAAATAGAGTCGTAACGGCCAACAACGAGGCCACGACTTCTGCGGGCGGTTTTTTCATGATGCTCTCCTCTGGTTGAAACTCAATGAGCGTGGTTGCTATGGTTGCAATTCGGGCCGCAGCTGCCACCTTGGCCCGGGTTGCGATGGATTTCGCACTTGTGATGAGTGACGACGGTGACCTTGCCGCGCTTGACGACCCACGACCGCGCCGGGATATCGAGCAAGGCATCAGCGACTAGATAGGTATCCAGGATCACGATGTCGGCGCGCTTGCCGACCGCAAGGCCGTAGTCATCCATGCCGATGGCGCGCGCGGCGTTGTAAGTGCCCATACTCAGGATCGCCTGCTGGTTTTCCGGGGTACCGAACTGGGCGACGTGGGCCAGCATATTGCCGATCTGCAGCATGTCGGCCTTGCCGAAAGGCGTGAAGGCATTGCGGATATTGTTGGATGAGTACGCGACGTTCACGCCGGCCTGATGCAGCGCGCGCACCGGCGTCAGGCCACGGCGCGGCTTGCTTTTGTCGTTGCGGCCGCCGAGGTAAAGATCGGTCGCCGGAAGGGTAACGATGCTGACGTCGGCCTGTTTAAGCGCTTCGACGATGGGATCGAGATCAGCCGCTTCGAGGCTGCCCAGGCTGGTGACGTGCCCCAACGAGACCCGGCTCTGCCACCCCGTCTCGATCGCCTTCTTGGCGATGTAGGCGGCCGACATAAAGCGCAGATTCGTCGTATCGTCGGAGAAGTCGGCATGCATATCGACGTCGGCGTCGTAGCGCTTCGCCATCTCGAAGACCATGTCGATGTGGCGCTTGGTGTCGTCCCACGAGAGCTCGTTGTAGGGACAACCGCCGACCACGTCCGCGCCCATATTCATCGCGTCTTCCATCAGCTTGTAGGTCCCCTCGGATTTGAGGATGCCTTCCTGCGGAAAAGCGACGATCTGGATGTCGAGCAGGTTCTTGTATTCCTCGCGCAGTTGCAGCAGCGTGTCGACACCGATCAAGCCCTGAATCAGGTCCACATCCGGATGGGCGCGAACTGCGATAGTGCCGTTGCTGACCGCCATGTCGAGCACGCGACGCGAACGATCGAGTACATCGTCGCGTTCCTGCTTGCTCTTCAGGATGCCGGTGACGCGGATGGCTTCATCCAAGGTACCGAGACGTGCCGGCAGGCGACGATGCAGCAGCGCCTTTTCGATGTGCAGGTGCGGTTCGACGAAGCCGGGAATGGCGACGCGCCCCTCGGCGTCTATCGTCTCGGCAGCAGGATCTTCTATCCCCGCCGCGATGGCGACGATGCGGCCGTCCTTGATGCCGATATCGACGATGCCTTGCTCGTCGTCGACACGTGTGTTGCGTATGAGCAGATCGAGTTTCATGGTTTTCCTCTGGTGTTGATCAAAGGCCCTTGTTGTTTTTGTTGGGCCCGAAGGTGTTTAGAAGCCCAGCGCCACGCCTTCGCCGCGCGGATCAGCGCCGCCTTCGAAGAAGGGGTGTTCCGTATCCGGGAAACGCACCGCCTGCGCCGTGCCCATGCGCGTATGCGGCCAGGTTGCCGCTTCGACCGGATGGCCGAGTTGGCGCAAAGCAGCAAAGGTTGCTTCAGGCGCCGAGGATTCCAGCAACAATTTATTGCTGCTGTCGCCCCAGGAGCGGCCGTAAAGCACACGCGGCGCATCGATGGCCTGTTGCACGTCGAGACCGAAGTCGACAACGCGGGTAATCACAGAAGTCTGGGTCTGCGGCTGCACTTCGCCGCCCTGCGTGCCGTACACCATCAGCGGCTTGCCGTCGCGCAGCACCATGCCCGACATCAGCGTCGAGGCCGACTGCTTGCCCGGCGCCAGCACATTGGGATGCCGGGGATCGAGCGAGAAGAAGCTGCCGCGGTTCTGCATCAGCACGCCGCTTGCCGGATCGGTAACGCAGGCGCCGAAGTCGAAGTAGAGGCTTTGCACCAGGCCCACCGCATTGCCGTACTGGTCGGCGATGCTGATGAACGTCGTGTCGCTGCCACCCGGTGTGTTTTCATGCGTGAGGCTGGCGTCGGCGAGCCAGGCGGCACGCTCGGCATCGGCGACTTCCTGCTTGAGCAGGGCCTCGACGGGAATGTCCGAGAAGGTCGGATCGGTGAGATATCGATCGCGCTTCTGGAAGGCCCATTTGATCGCCTGCAAGAGCGCGTGGTAGTACTCGGGCGAGTCCGGTGCGACATTGGAAAAGTCGACGCCGTTGAGGAAGTTCAGGATCAGCAGGCCGGCGATGCCCTGCGATGGCGGCGGAACCTGGAAGACATCGCAGTCGCGATAGCGGGTCGAGATCGGCGCGACCCAGCGCGCCTTGTAGTCGCGGAAGTCCTCGGCCGTCAGCAGTCCGCCCTGGCTGTTGAGATAGGCGGCTATGGACTTGCCGGTCTCGGCATAGAAATGCTGAGTGCCGTACTTGGCGATTTTTTCCAGCGTGTCGCCGAGCGCACTTTGCACCAGACGTTCGCCTGCAGCGTAGGGCTGGCCGTTTTTCAGGAAGATGCCTGCACTACCCGGGTCCGCGCGGAAGGCCTCGGCATCGTCGGCTATCCATTGAGCGGTATCCGATGTCACCGGCGCACCGCGGCGAGCATATTCAATCGCCGGCGCCAGCAGACGCGCCATCGGCAACTTGCCGCAGCGCTCGTGCGCCAGACCCCAGCTCGAAACGGCGCCGGGTACGGTAATCGCCGCTTGTGGGCCGCGGTGCGGAATCGCGTCCATGCCCTTGTAACTGTTCAGGGTGATATTACGGCCGCAATTGCCGCTACCGTTGAGCGACATCACTTGTTTGCGCTCGACGTCATGAATCAGCCAAAACGCGTCGCCGCCTATGCCTATCATGTGGGGCAATACCACACTCATCGTAGCCGCGGCGCAGATGGCGGCGTCGACAGCGGTGCCGCCTTCCTTGAGCACGTCGAGCGCGGCGGCCGAAGCCAGATAGTGGGCGGTGGCAACCATCCCATGTTCGGCCCGGCAAACTGCGCGTGTGGTGCGCGGGCGCGGCCAGGCTGGATGGGTTTGCTTCTGCGGCTGGCCGATATGTACGTACGGTGTGTTCATGCTTCCTCCTTACTTCGCGTTGACTTCACTGTAGTAAAGCCCACCGTCGGAGGAAATCGGGATTGCCTGAATTTGCTCTAAGGAAATCCCTAGCTCGGGATTAGCTGTCCTCGATCAGACCATGCTTCATGGCGTAATGCACCAGGCCGGCGGTCGTTTCTATCTCCATCTTTTGCTGGATATTGGCCTTGTGCGTACTCACGGTCTTATTGCTCAGCGACAGGGCATCGGCAATTTCGTTGACGCTACGGCCTTCGACCAGCATCTGGAATATCTGGAATTCGCGCGAAGTCAGGCGAGCGTGCGGCAGTTGGTTTTCCGGCTGCTGAATCTGTTGCACCAGCTTTTCCGCCACCGCCGCCGAAATGAAATTACCGCCGCGCGCCGTCTTGCGTATACCCTCGATCAACTGCTGCGAAGCCATGCTTTTGGTGATGTAGCCGGACGCGCCGGCGCGTATCGCCTGTACGGCGTACTGGCTTTCCTGGTGCATGCTGAGCACCAACACGACCAGCTTGGGATAGGAGGCCTTAAGCTGCTGGATCAAGGCAATACCGCTCTTGCCCGGCATGGAAAGATCCATCAGCAGCAAGTCGCAGGGCGTCTTGCGTAATTGTTGCAGGACCTCGTCGCCGTCGCCGGCCTCGCCCACCACCTGCATATCGGAGTTGAAGGCAATGATCTGCTTGAGACCATCGCGAATGATGGCGTGGTCGTCAGCGACCAGTATGCGGATCATCGTTGCTACGCTCCCTTCTGTTCCTCGCCCGTATTGTCGCCGCTTTGCAAGGGCAGCGACACTTCGATTTGCGTGCCATGTCCCGGGCTGCTCTGCAGCCGCAGCTCGCCGCCCAACATATAGGCGCGTTCACGCATGCCGACGATGCCCAGACGCCTGGGCGCGGTACTCGACAGCAGCATACCTTTGCCATTGTCGACGACACGCAAAATCAGTCTGTCTCCATCCAAGTGTAGCGTTACCTCGGCGCGCGTGGCTTCGGCGTGACGCGCGACATTGGTCAACGCCTCCTGCATGATCCGAAACACGGCAGTCTCAATTTCCCCTCCCGGCTGGACTGGAGGTTGCGGCAGAACCAGTTCGCAAGTGATGCCGGTACGCTCGACAAAGGCTTCAGTTTGCCATTCGAGCGCGGCCCCCAAACCTAATCCGTCGAGAATGGGCGGCCGCAAATCGGTTGCCAGGCGCTGTACCGAACGGCTCGCATTGTCGGCAAGAGCCACCAAGCCGGATAAACCCGATCGCATAGCCTCAGCATCGCCGCCGTTACGGACTGCGTTGTCGAGCGCACCGAGCCCAAGCTGAATCGCTGTCAGCGTCTGCCCCAGTTCATCATGGAGTTCGCGAGCGATGCGTGTTCGCTCCTCCTCACGCACGGACTGCAGATAAGCGGACAGTTCGCGCAACTGCGCCCGAGACTCTCGCAGCTCCTGTTCGGCATGCTTGCGGTCGGTAATCTCGCGTGAAATGCCGGCCGTTCCGACCACCTTGCCCTGCTCGTCGAAGACCGGCGCCTTGATAGTATCGAACCAGCGCACCTCGCCCGCCGCGCTGAAACGCTGCTCTTCGTAACGCATACGCTGCCCGCTCGCGATCACAGCCATATCGGTATCGACGTAACGGCCGCCCCAATCGGTCGGCCACACGTCACTCGGCGTCTTGCCGAGTATTTGCTCGGCCGTCAGGCCACAGGCGGTCATGAAAGCGTCGTTGACCTGGATATAGCGAGATTCGGCGTCCTTGAGCCAGGCTTGGTCGGGAATATTGTCGAGAATGGCCTGTTGCAGTACGTTAGACATGATCGCTTGCTCCCTGTTTAACGGCGGCAAAACGTGCCAGCGTGCGCTCGCGGGCCTGAGCATGATTTACGACTGGCGCCGGATAATCGTGCCCCAAGACAAAGCCACAGGCCTCGGCATCGGACGGCTTCATCGTCCACGGCGCATGTATGAACTTGTCTGGCACTTTATTCAGCTCGGGCAAGTAGCGGCGCAGGAACTTGCCTTGAGGATCGAACTTCTCCGACTGCGTGACCGGATTGAAGATGCGGAAGTACGGCTGCGCGTCACAACCGGTCGAGGCGGCCCATTGCCAGCCGCCGTTGTTCGAGGCCAGCTCGAAATCGTTGAGATGCTCGGCGAAATAGGCCTCACCGCGGCGCCACGAGATGCCGAGATCCTTGGTCAGGAAGGAGGCGACGATCATGCGCAGGCGGTTGTGCATGTAGCCGCTCTGCTTGATCTGACGCATCGCGGCATCGACGATGGGGTAGCCGGTGCGGCCCTCGCACCATGCCGCGAACAAAGCCTCATCCTCGTCCCAGCACAGCGCATCGTATTCCGGCTTGAAGCAATGTTCGACAACGCGGGGGTGATGCCACAGGATCATCATGTAGAACTCGCGCCAGATCAGCTCCGACAGCCAGGTCTCGGCGCCACGGCCGCCGCGGGCGTAGGCAAAGGCGGCAAGCTGACGGATCGAGAGCGTCCCGAAGCGCAGATGCACAGAGAGATAGGACACGCCCTTGACCGCCGGAAAATCGCGCGCCTCCTTGTAGCTGTCGATGCGATCCTGAAAGTCATCGAACAGTGAGGCCGCGCCGCTGGCGCCGAGCGGAAACTTGAGCTCGGCCAGATTGGTTGGCTCGAAACCCAAAGCGGCCAACTCGGGCACAGCCGTCGGGAAGTCAGGCCGCGCCAGCCGCCCGAAATCGGCTTCATGCACTTGCAGGTCACCGGGCAGCAGGCGCTTGAGCCAGGCATTCTTGTACGGCGTGAACACCGAAAACGGCGTGCCGCCCTGCGTCATGACTTCGCTCTTCTCGAAGATCACCTGATCCTTGAAGTCGCGGAAGCCGACGTCCATGCCCGCCAGCGCCTCGGCCACCCGCGCATCGCGCTGAACAGCCGCCGGCTCGTAGTCGCGATTGGCATGCACGGCGGCCACTCCGAGCTTGCGCGCCAGTTTCGGAATCTCCGAAACCGGATCGCCATGCAGGACAATCAACGCGCCGCCCTGCTCACGCATCGTGCGATCGAGCTCGTTCAGGGCGTGCCGGATGAATTCGATGCGGCGATCGCGACGCGGCAATTGCGCTAATAGCGTCGTATCGAAGACGAAGACGCAATAAACCCGCCCATACCCTTCCAGCGCCTGGCGTAGCGCGGTGTTGTCGAACAGGCGCAGATCGCGGCGAAACCAGACCAGGGCGGAGTCGTTTTGCATAAGGCGCATGATGCCATGTCGCGCAGAACACGCGCCGCAGCGGCTTGCCCTGCCTGTCACATACTCGCCACAGGCCGTACCGCACATTCGGAAAAATCACAAACCAGCAACGCTATCGGGTTATATTTTCGGCATTAATAAATCCAGAAACTCGGGGGGGCCATGGAGAACGTGCGTCCGTACTACGCGCTCTTGCGCATCGCGCCGGAAGCAACGCAAGCGGAAATCGAGGAGGCCTACACGCGCCTCGTCAGCTATCTCGGTGAAAAAATCGCCGCCGGCAAGCAGCCGCCGCAGGAGGAATTTGAGCGCCTCGACGCCGCCTTTGCGGTGCTGCGCGATCCGGCCCAGCGCGCCGCCTACGACCAGGCACCGCACGAAACCGCGCCCGCGACGACTGCCGCGCCTCCGGCCGCCCCGCCCGCTGCACCGCCCGCTGCACCGCCCGCTGCACCGCCCATGCCGACGGCGCAGACCGGCGATGCGGCGGCAACTCCGACAGAGTTGCCGTTTTCCTTCCGCGGCGAAGGCAGCGAGTATTTCCGCATCTGGATCGTCAATCTGCTGCTGTCCGTCATTACCCTCGGTATTTATTCGGCCTGGGCCAAAGTCCGGCGCGAGCAGTATTTCCATCGCAACCTGATGCTCGACGGCGCCGGTTTCGACTACCACGGCAACCCGGTCGCCATCCTCAAGGGGCGCATCGTCGCCTTGCTGCTGTTCGCCGCAGTCAGCGGCTCGCAGCATGTCAGCTTGACGCTGTACTTCTGCGCGCTGGCGGCGGGGGCCTTCGTTTTCCCCTGGCTGATCATGCGCTCCATGCGTTTCCGCGCCTACAACAGCAGCTATCGCGGCCTGCGCTTTACCTTCGTCGGCACCTACGGCGGCGCACTCAAGGCCTATGTCGGCTACGGCCTGCTCGTGCTATTCACCTTTGGCCTCGGCACGCCGGTCTGGCTGCGGGAAACGCACAAATACATCATCAACAACCTGCGCTACGGACATGGCGAGTTCCATTGCGAACTGCTGGCTGCCGAGATATTCGTCTTCATGTTCAAGGCCTGGCTGTTCGCGATTGCCGCCGTCGTCATTGCAATTATCGGCTCGACGCTGCTGGCAGTGGCTTTGCCCATGCTGGCCGTCATCGCGAGCACGGCCTCCGCCTTCGCCTCTGTTCTCATCTACATCGCGCTCCTGCCCTACCTGCGCATGGCGCTCAACAACTACATCTGGAGCCGCACCTCGCTCGACGACAATGACTTCTTCAGCAACATGCAATTCAAACCCTATTTCGGCATCACGCTGAAGAACTGGCTATTCACCTTGCTGACGCTGGGTCTGTACTGGCCCTGGGCCAAGGTAAAACTGACCCGCTATCGCGCTTCGTGCACCGGACTCGCAATGGCGGGCAGCCTCGACAGCTTCCTGGCAAGCGCATCGCAGCAGGTCGGCGCTTTCGGCGATGCCGCCACCGATGTGTTCGATTTCGATATCGCGATCTGAGTCTTCGCATGCAGATTCAGGGGATTCATTACTACGACGGCAAAAGCTCCCGGCGGTACGCGGCCGCCCTGACGCTGGACGAAGACGGCCAACTCCGCGTTGCCGGTGAATGGGGGCAGCGCGAAGCCTCCCTCGAAGAGATGCAGGTTTCCGAGCCCATGGGGATGGCGCCGCGCACGCTGCGTTTTGCCGACGGCGCCTACTGCGAGGTTGGCGACACCCGCAGTCTTGCCGCCCTGCTCGCCGCTGTCGGGCATCGCGAACCGCTTTCCGTCCGCCTGCAGCGACGCTGGAGCGTCGCCCTGTTCTCCCTGCTCGGCATCGCCGCCGCCGTTGTCGCCGGCTATGTCTGGCTCTTGCCGGCCGCCGCCGACTATATTGCGCCGCGCATTCCCGGTGCCACTGTCGCCAGCCTTTCCGCCGCATCGCTGGCCAGCCTTGACGAACATGTGCTGAAACCGTCTGCCCTGCCGGCGCAAAGACAGGCGGAGATCGGCCAGCGCATGGCGGCCTTTGCCGCCACACAGCATTTTCCGGCCTACAAGCTGAACTTCCGCGCCGCGCCCAAGGCCATGCCGCCCAACGCCTTTGCCTTGCCGGACGGGAATATCGTCATCTTCGATTCGCTGCTGGAAACGCTGAACGACGACGAGGCGCTGGCTGTGTTCGCCCACGAGCTCGGCCACGTCTCGCAGTACCACGGCCTGCGCATGCTGATTCAGGGCGCTGTCGTTTCGACCGTGGCCGCTGTCTATTTGGGCGATCTGTCCAGCCTGGTTGCCGCGCTTTCCACCGCCATGCTGCAGTCGAACTACTCGCAGGCATTCGAAAGCGAGGCCGACCTGTATGCCGCCCAGGCGCTGAAGCGGGAAGGCAAGTCGCCCCTGCTGCTCGTCAGCGCGCTGGAAAAACTGCAGGCCACGGCCGGGAAAAAAAGCGCAACGAAGGACAAGGAGGAATCCGGCGGGTTCGAGCACTGGTTCTCGTCCCATCCCTCGGTCGCCCGCCGCAGCGCTGCGCTCAGGGCCCTCGCGGATTGACAAAGCCGGCGCCGCGACTTAATCTTCCACCTGCGCGCCCCTTTGAGCTCAGCTTGCCGGCGCAAAATAAATAGGGCTAAAGCGAGAACTGGACGCAAACCCGATCTCGCCTGACAGCCGATCGGGTTTTTTATTTTCTGACATGACGACCACAAACATCACAGGCGACACCTCCGGCGTCGGCCTCGTCGAGGCCAAACGCGCGCACTTCGATACGCCGCTCACCTTGCGCAGCGGCGAAGTGATGCCGGCCTACGATCTGGTCTACGAGACCTACGGCACGCTCAACGCCGATGGCACGAATGCCATTCTCGTGTGCCATGCGCTCTCCGGGCACCACCACATTGCCGGTCACTATGCGGATGAGCCCAAGAACATCGGCTGGTGGGACAACATCGTCGGCCCCGGCCGACCGCTCGATACCAACCGCTATTTCATCGTCGGCGTGAACAATCTCGGCGGCTGCCACGGCTCCACCGGCCCCGCCAGCATCAACCCGGCCACCGGCAAGCCCTGGGGCGCGGACTTCCCCATGGTCACGGTCATCGACTGGGTACACAGTCAGGCGCGGCTCGCCGATCTGCTCGGCATCCAGTGCTGGGCCGCTGTCATCGGCGGCAGCCTGGGCGGCATGCAGGCGCTGCGCTGGAGCGTGACCTATCCGGAGCGTGTCAGGAGCACAATCGTCATCGCCGCAGCGCCCTACCTGACCGCGCAGAACATCGCCTTCAACGACGTCGCCCGTCAGGCCATTCTCACCGACCCCGAGTTCTACGGCGGCAATTACTACGAACATGGCGCACGCCCGGTGCGCGGCCTGCGTCTGGCGCGCATGCTCGGCCACATCACCTATCTGTCGGACGACCAGATGGGCGAGAAATTCGGCCGCGGCTTGCGCAACGGCAACCTGTCCTTCGGCTTCGACGTCGACTTCCAGATCGAGTCCTACCTGCACTATCAGGGCGACAAGTTCGCCGGCCACTTCGACGCCAACACCTACCTTCTGATGACGCGCGCGCTCGACTACTTCGACCCGGCGCGCGAGGAGAACGGCGATCTGACCGCCGTCATGAAACGCGCCAAGTCGGACTTCCTGATCGTGTCCTTCACCACCGACTGGCGCTTCTCGCCGGAGCGCTCGCGCGAGATCGTGTCCTCGCTGCTGGCGGCCGAAAAGAACGTCTCCTATGCCGAGATCGATCTCGCCTTCGGTCACGACTCCTTCCTGCTCGACGACCCCTACTATCATTCGATCATCGACGCTCATCTCAAGAAGGTGCAGGCATGAACCCGGCCGCCGCAAAAACTCTGGCAAACCGTTCCGACTGGAACATCATCGCGAGCTGGGTTCAGCCAGGTGAGCGCGTACTCGATCTGGGCTGCGGCGACGGCTCCCTGTTGAAGCTGCTGATCGAAGAACGCGGTGCACGCGGCTACGGCGTCGAAATCGACGCTCAGGGCGTGCTCGCCTCCATTCGCAACGGCATCAATGTCGTGCAGACCGATATCGACCACGGCCTCGCCGAATTCAAGGACAACGCCTTTGAACACGTCGTCCTGTCGCGCACGCTGCAGACGGTCAGGCACACCGAGAACACCTTGCGGGAAATGCTGCGCGTCGGCCGCGAAGCGGTGGTCAGCGTGCCCAATTTCGGCTACTGGAAGAACCGCCAGGCCGTGCTCAACGGCCGCATGCCCGTATCCGAAGACCTGCCCTACCAGTGGTACGACACGCCCAATGTGCGCTTCTTCACGCTGGCCGATTTCGAAGCGCTGTGCGAACAGATGGGCATTGTCGTCAGGACGCGCGAAGTCCTTGACGACAGCGGCAAGCCGGTACTGGAAGAGCACAATTTCCTCGGCAGTCTGGGTGTCTACCGGATCGCCAAGGGCTGACGCTCTGCATGCAAGAAATCGACTACCCCCGCGGCGACATCCTGCCGGAACCCGGCGCCGCCATGGAGATCGCGCCCGGGGTACGCTGGATCCGCATGCCGCTGCCCTACGCGCTGAACCACATCAATCTGTGGCTGCTCGAAGACGGCCCCGGCAGATGGTGCGCCGTCGATACCGGCATGGACATGGGCGATGTCAAGCTTCACTGGCAGCGCCTGATCGCCGACTATCCGCTGTCCCGCCAGATCGTCACCCACTATCACCCCGACCATCTCGGCCTCGCCGCGTGGCTGCAGAGCGAGACCGGCGCGCCGCTGGCGATGACCCAGGCCGAATATCTGACCGCACAGGCATTCGCCAACGAGATCGGCAACTATTCGCCGCAGGCGACGGGCGATCTCTTTCGTCGCCATGGCCTCGACGCGGAGCGCCTGCAGGCGCTCGCGGTACGCGCCAACGCCTACAAGCGCGCCGTGCCGCAGATCCCCGCGACCTACACCATTCTGCGCGACGCCGAACGCGTCCGCATCGGCGCGCACGAATGGCGCGTCATCGTCGGCCGCGGCCACTGCCCCGAACACGCCGCGCTGTATTGCAAAGCGCTGGAGGTACTGATCGGCGGCGACATGATGCTGCCGTCGATCTCGACCAATGTCGCGGTGTTTGCGCCCAACCCCGATGAAGACTCGCTCAGCGAGTTCCTCGCCTCGATCCGCGTCTTCGCCGAACTGCCCGAGGATACGCTGGCCCTGCCCTCGCACGGCAGGCCCTTCCGCGGCATTCGCGCCCGCGTCGCCGCGCTTGAAAAGCACCACGCCGACCGCTGTGCCGATCTGGTCGCCGCTTGCCGCACCCAGGCGCATACGGCCGCCTCGTTGCTGCCGGTCCTGTTTCAGCGCGACATCACCGACCCGCACCAGGTTTTCTTTGCCATGAGCGAAGCCATCGCCCATCTCAACTACCTGGAACGGCGCGGCGAACTGCGGCGCCAGGAGGAATGCGGCATTTGGCACTATCAGGCATGAACGACACCGGCGCCTCCCCGAATCCGCTGCGCGTGGTTTTCGACACCAACGTGCTGCTGTCCATGTTCGTCTTTGCCGACAGCCGCTTTGCGCCCTTGCGCGTCGAGGTCGATACCGGCCGCTGGCTGGCCTATACGCGCCCGGACTGCATCGAGGAGTTCCGGCGCGTGCTCGATTACGCCATGTTCAAGCTCGACCCCGAGCGTCAGGCTGCAGCCCTTGCCGCCTATGTGGCCATTGCCCGCCAGCCGCACGCGCTGTTGCCGGTCGAGCCTGCGCCCCTGCCGCGCTGCAAGGACAAGGACGATCAGAAGTTCCTGGAACTGGCGCGCGACATCGCGGCCGATTGGCTGGTCAGTTCGGACAAGGCCCTGCTCAAGCTCAACCGAAAAATGCAGGGCCGCTACCGGATACTCAAGCCGGAACAGGCGCTCAAGGAACTGATCGCCGCCCGGGAAGCGCAGCCGTCCCCGTAGGCGCAGGGGCAAAACTGGCGCGATGCGGAGTCCGGCAAGGCCTAAAGTTCTGCCCGGTGGTGCCGTTATGCCATTGACGTGCTCTGCCGACCGGACCCTAGGACATGCGCAAAACCACTGTAGCCTGCCTGTTGATGGCATTAACTGGCCTGCCGGCGCTGGCGGTGCCTCAGCCCGGCCCGGCCTGGCAGCTCATCGAGAAACGCGAAAGCGAACGCATCTCGCTGGACAAGGGCCGCATCAGCCGCCTGCCGAACGGCAATACCGTCGCCTGGAGCCGCCTCACGCTGGGCTTCGATATGCCGGACAGCCATACCGGCGTCCGCTACACCACCATCGATGCCCTCAACAGCTACAACTGCAAGAAGCGCGAATACATGACGCTGAAGCGCATCTATGTCGATGCCAAGGGCAATCCGGTGCGCGAGGAAAAGGTTGAAGCGCCGCGCACCATCGAAATCGGCGCAGGCAGTTTCGAGGAAAAGCTGCTGCCCGAGGTTTGCAAGCCACGCGCCGTCAGCCAGATGCAGGAGGTGGCCGAACAGATCAAGTCCGTCATGGCGGGCAAGCCCCCCCCGACGACGCCCGGCGCGGGCGCAAAGACCACCGCGCTGCATGGGCAAAAGGCAGAGCCCGTCACAGTGGCCGATGCCGGCAGCAAGGCGCACCTGATCGAGCTACCCAGGATTGATCCGACGAAGGTCGACAATCCACCGCCCCCCAAGGCGCCGCAGGGCAAACCCGAAATCAGGAAGCCCGCCAAGCCGGCGCTGGACAAGGCGATCGAGAAGTCGCTGGAAGAGGCGACCGGGAAAGCGCCGGCCTCAGCGCCCCCCCAAGCGGCACCGCAAACGCCGGAAGCCACCAGGAAGGCGGCGCCGGCAGCGGACACGCTTTCCCCCAACTACCACACGGGTAATGTCAGTCGCGCCGAAATAGAGCGCCAACTGGCGACCTTCGGTCCGCGCAAGGCGCGCGCGCCCAAGTCGGCGCAAACCGTTGAAGCGCCCTCCGCCGCACCACGGGCGCCCGTGCCCTGGTCCTATGAAGGCAAGGGCGGGCCGGAGTTCTGGTCCCACCTGAGTCCGGACAACAAGGCTTGCGCCTCAGGCCGCCGCCAGTCGCCGATCAATATCAGCGACGGCATCCGTGTCGATCTGGAACCCATCAAGTTCAACTACGGGCCGAGCGGCTATTCGGTCATCGACGACGGCCACACGATCCAGGTGAATGTTGCCGAAGGGCTCAATATCAGCATCATGGGCCGCACCTACCAACTGATTCAGTTCCACTTCCACAAGCCGGCCGAGGAGCGCGTCAACGGTCGCGGCTACGATATGGTTGCGCATCTGGTGCACAAGGATGCCGAGGGCCATCTCGCCGTGATCGCGGTGCTGATGGAGAATGGGCCCGAGCATCCCCTGATTCAGACAATCTGGAACAATCTGCCGCTTGAACAAGGCATGGTGGTGTCTCCGGCGGCTCCCATCGACCTCAACAAGCTGTTGCCCGAGAAGCGCGACTACTGGACTTATATGGGCTCGCTGACCACGCCGCCCTGCACGGAGGATGTGCTGTGGATGGTCATGAAGCAGCCGCTGCAAGTATCAGCGGAACAGATCGGGATATTCGGCCGGCTCTACCCCAACAATGCGCGACCGATTCAGCCGGGTAACAACCGGCTGATCAAGGAGTCCCGCTGAAATGGAAACGCCGGCATCTGCCGGCGTTTCTGTTTGGGCCGAAACAGGCTCAGCTTGCGTCGGCAACACACTTCTTCATGAACTTGTCCTTGGCCGCACCGGCCAGGGCCTTGCCGTTCTTGCCCACCGCCTTGGCCTCGCAGGCCGCAGATGCGGACGAAGCGGCGCCAGTGCCGGCCTCGCATTTCTTCATGAAGGCAGCCTTCGCCGCGCCGGCCAGGGGTTTGCCGTCCTTGCTGACGGCCTTGGCCTCACAACCGCCAGCCTCGCCCTTGTCGGCCTCGCACTTCTTCATGAAAGCGCTCTTCGCCGCACCAGCGAGCGGCTTGCCGTCCTTGCTTACCGCCTGGGCTTCACATCCGGCGGTTTCGGCCTGGGCCAGCGTCACAAACAGGCCGGCGACAACTACGCAAATCAGTTTATGCATGAGAGATCTCCTGAACGTTCCAACGTCGGATGCGCCGAAACTACTCGTCGGCGTACTCGCCATCGAGCGCCGATTGCTGGCGATCGATGAACTCCTGCATGCTGTCGATACCGCGCAGCAAAAGAATGGTGGACCGTACCGCGCCCTCGATCAGGACGGCAAGATTGCGGCCCGCAGCCACGGGCAGCACGACGCGTCGCACGTCCACGCCGAGGACGGACATGGTCTGATCGGCGGTAGGCAAACGCTGGGTCGCCGTCATCTCGACCGGCTGCATGCGTTGCAGATGAACAATCAGCTTGAGACGCATCTTGCGGCGACTGGCAGTCTCGCCGAAGATGGTGCGAATATTCAGCAGCCCGAGCCCGCGCACCTCGAGAAAGTCGCGCAGCAGCGGCGGGCAATGCCCTTCCAGCGTGCCGGGCGCCACGCGCGAAATTTCGACCACGTCGTCTGCGACGAGGCCATGGCCGCGCGAGATGAGTTCAAGGCCTAGCTCGCTCTTGCCCACGCCCGAGTCGCCGGTAATCAACACCCCGATGCCGAACACATCCATGAACACGCCGTGCATGGAGATGGTTTCGGCCAGCTCGCGCGAAACATAGGCGCGTAGCGTATCGATGATCTGCGCCGAACTCTGCGGCGTGGTGAACAAGGGCGTCTCTGTGCTCTGACAGGCGTCGCTGACGGCCGGCGGTACCTCGCAGCCGTCGGCAACAATAATGGCTGGCGGCCTGGCCGCCATGATCTCGCGCATATGCTGCGCCGCCTTGGCGGCCGGCAAGCGCTGGGCCCAATTGATTTCGGGGGTACCGACGATCTGAATGCGGTCGGGGTGGATCAGATTGAGGTGACCGACGAGATCGGACGGGGATATATCGTCCTGATTGACCTCGATGGCACGTCCCAGCGCCCCGCAAATGCAGGTCAGCTGAAGTCGGCCACGATTCTGTTCAAACAGCTGCGCTACGCGAAGTTGGCGCATCGGCCTGCCAATCGTTGAAGAGCTGATGCACAACGCCGCTATCGGAAGCCGTTGCGATCTGATCGCGGAAACCGCGATCGGAGAACATCTGGGCAAGCTCGGACAGGAGCTGGAGATGGCGCTCGGTCGCCGCTTCCGGCACGAGCAGGACGAAGGCCAGATTCACCGGCTTGCCGTCGGGGGAATCGAACTGCACAGGGCTGTCGAGGCGCATGCAGGCGCCCACCGCGTCCTTGAGGCCCTTGATGCGTCCGTGCGGGATGGCGATGCCCTGGCCGAGCCCCGTGGAGCCGAGCTTCTCGCGTGCGAAGAGGGCGTCATAGACGACATTGCGCGCAATGCCGTGATTGTTTTCAAACAGCAAACCAACCTGTTCAAACAGGCGCTTCTTGCTGCTGGCTTCTAGCCCCACCACAACGTTGGACGGCGGCAGGAGCTTGGCAATCTGGTTCATGCTCGGTAATTATCGGCTGCTGGTTATCTGCGCAAAAAATGCGGAAATCGCAAAGCGCCGTAACGGAATCCGGCGGCGGGGAGCGAAGTATACCCCGAAAGGCGCCGCCGGAAAATTTACCGTTTATTCAACGGGATGGCGCTTGTCATGGCTGTGGTCGGTGATTTTTTCCTTGTGCTTGACCACCTGCCGGTCAAGCTTGTCGGCCACCATATCTATCGCTGCGTACAAATCCGCATCGGTGCAGTCGGCATGAATGTCCTTGCCCTTCACATGCATCGTTACCTCCGCCTTCTGCAGCGCCTTTTCAACCGTCAGAACGACGTGCACGCTGGTGACGTGATCGAAATGCCGCACGACGCGGTCCAGCTTCTGCTGGGCGTAGTCGCGGATGGCCGGAGTGACGTCGACGTGATGACCGGTGATATTCAGGTTCATGTTAGCTCCTGGAGTTACAGCGTTTTACGCAGGTTGACCGGCGGGATATTGAGGGACTCGCGATACTTGGCGACGGTGCGCCTCGCAACGACGATGCCCTGCTCGCCGAGGACTTCAGCGATCCTAGCGTCGGAGAGCGGCTTGTGACCGTCTTCCGCGCTGACGAGCTGCTTGATGAGCGCCCGGATCGCAGTGGAGGAAGCCGCGCCGCCGCTGTCGGTGGCAACGTGACTCCCGAAAAAATACTTCAGCTCGTAAATGCCGCGCGGACTGGCAATGTACTTCTGCGTCGTCACGCGCGAAATTGTCGACTCGTGCAGTTCTACTGTATCCGCAATCTCGCGCAGTGTCAGCGGGCGCATCGCGACTTCGCCGTGGTCGAAGAACTGGCGCTGACGATCGACGATGGCCTGCGACACGCGCAGTATGGTGTCAAAGCGCTGCTGCACGTTCTTGATCAGCCACTTGGCTTCCTGCAACTGGCCGGCCAGACTGGCCGACGAAGCGTTGCGGTTGCCCTGCAGTATCTGCGCGTAGAGACGATTGATGCGCAAGCGCGGCATGGCTTCGCGATTGAGACTGGCGACCCAGCGCCCGCGCGATTTCCTGACCACCACATCGGGCACGACGTAGCGCGTATCCAGCGCAGCAAACGGCGCTCCCGGCCGCGGATTGAGCGAACGCACCAGCGCATGCGCCTGGCGCAGGGTATCCTCGTCGCAGCCCAGGGCCTTCTTGATGCGCACGAAGTCGCGGTTGGCGAGCAGATCGAGATGGTTGCGCACAATGCCCAGGGCCAGATCGCGCACCGGGCAGGCATCCATGGGCTCAAGCTGCAAGGCCAGGCACTCCGCCGGCGTCAGGGCACCGATCCCCGGTGGGTCGAAATTCTGGATATGGCGCAAGGCGATCTGCAGCTCTTCAAGCAACTCCTCGGGATCCTCGCCAAGCTCTTCGGGCAACACATCGATGAGGTCGGTCAGCGGCTGGGCCAGATAACCGTCGTCGTCGAGCGCCTCGATCACGAACGCCACCATGGCGCGGTCGCGGTCGGAAAGCGGAATCAGCGCGAGTTGTCCGAGCAGGTGATCGCGCAGACTGGTCGCCGCGGCCTGGATATCGCCGAAGTCGCTATCGTCGTTCTCGTCACGCGGCGTACCGCTGCCGGAGCCGAGTTCGACGCCCCAGCCGAGCTCATCATCGCCTACCGGACCCTGATCGGCGGCGGGCTCGTTGACCGCGCCGGCATCGGGTGCGGCCTCCTGGGAAGGGGTGGTGGTCGGCAGCTCGCCGGCCAGTGGAACCATCTGGATGTCTTCGACGCTCTCCTCGCGTTCCAGCAGGGGATTGTCCTGCAGGAACTGCTCGATTTCCTGATTCAGCTCCAGCGTCGACAATTGCAGCAGCCGGATCGACTGCTGCAACTGCGGCGTGAGCGCAAGATGCTGGGAGAGCTTGAGTTGGAGGGTCTGCTTCATCTGACTCTTCGCATGTCACTACATGCGGAAGTGCTCGCCCAGATAAACCTTGCGCACACTTTCGTTATAGACGATTTCATCGGGCCTGCCCGAAGCGAGCACCTCGCCGGCGTTGATGATGGTTGCCCGGTCGCAAATGCCCAGCGTTTCGCGAACGTTATGGTCGGTGATCAGCACGCCGATGCCGCGCTCCTTGAGAAAGCGGATGATTTTCTGGATGTCGATCACGGCGATCGGGTCGACGCCGGCGAAGGGTTCATCCAGCAGGATGAAGCGCGGATCGCTGGCCAGGGCGCGCGCGATCTCGACGCGGCGGCGCTCGCCGCCCGACAGCGAGATCGCCGGGTTGTTGCGCAGATGGGAGATATGCAGCTCTTCGAGCAGTTCGTCGAGACGGCTCTCGACCTGCGCGGCATCGAGATTCTGGAGCTCCAGCACGGCGCGGATATTGTCGCCGGCGGTGAGCTTGCGGAACACCGAGCTTTCCTGCGGCAGATAGGAGAGCCCCATGCGCGCGCGCTTGTGGATGGGGAAATGCGTGAGACGCGTCTCGGCGCTGGACTCATCCTCTTGCAGCGAAATCTCGCCACCGTCCGAAGCGACCAGGCCCACCACCATGTAGAAACAGGTCGTCTTGCCGGCGCCGTTGGGGCCCAGCAGACCGACCACTTCGCCGCTGCCGACGTCGAAGGACACGTCCTTGACGACAGTGCGCGACTTGTATTTCTTGCGCAGATTGGATGCGCTCAGCTTGCTCATTGAATCCCGTCCCGCATTTCGTCTGCTTCCTTCAGCACGCGACGAATCACATCACTGCCGAAGCCGCGCCCCTGAAGGAAACGCGCCTGTTTTGCCCATTCCTTTGCATCGGCAGGCTGGACGTCGAACTTCTTTTTCCAGACAACGCGCGCGCGCTCGATCTCGCTCGGCAGGTCGTCAACTCGCAACTCTTGCTCGACCAGCCCGTCTTCGACGCCGCGCTGACGCAGCTCCTGACGCAGGCGCCCCGCGCCGAAACGCTCGGCCCGGCTTCGAACAAAAGCCGCGGCAAAGCGCTGGTCGGAAAGGAGCTTGGCATCCTGCAGGCTGTTCAACACGCTATCGATTTCTTCCTGGGTTCCATGAGCCGAGAGCTTCTTCGCCAGCTCGGCGCGGCTGTGTTCGCGCCGAGCCAGGTAGGCAACCGCACGCTGCTTCAGCGTGCGGTCCTGCTTTTTCACTCAGCCGTGACCGGTGCCGCCATCTCGGTAATACCGAGCGCAGTACGCACCTTGTTTTCGATTTCCATGGCCAGCTCGGGACGCTCGCGCAGGAACTCGCGCGCATTGTCCTTGCCCTGACCGATCTTCTCGCCGTTGTAGGCGTACCAGGCGCCCGATTTTTCAACGATCTTGTTCTCGACGCCCAGTTCGATGATCTCGCCTTCGCGCGAAATGCCTTCGCCGTAGAGGATGTCGAAGTGAGCCTCGCGGAAGGGCGGCGCAACCTTGTTCTTGACGACCTTGACCTTGGTTTCGTTGCCGACGACTTCGTCGCCCTTCTTGATGGCGCCGGTACGGCGGATGTCCATGCGCACGGAAGCGTAGAACTTGAGCGCATTGCCGCCGGTGGTGGTTTCCGGGTTGCCGAACATGACGCCGATCTTCATGCGGATCTGATTGATGAAGATGACGAGGGTGTTAGTGCGCTTGATGTTGCCGGTCAGCTTGCGCAGCGCCTGCGACATCAGGCGGGCCTGCAGGCCTGGCAACTGGTCGCCCATTTCACCTTCGATTTCGGCCTTGGGAGTCAGTGCGGCAACCGAGTCGATCACGATCAGGTCAACGCCGCCAGAACGCACCAGCATGTCGGTGATTTCAAGCCCCTGCTCGCCGGTATCCGGCTGCGAGATCAGCAGGTCGGGCACATTCACGCCCAGCTTGGCGGCGTAGATAGGGTCAAGCGCATTTTCAGCGTCGATATAGGCGGCGACACCGCCGGCCTTCTGGATTTCTGCCACCACCTGCAGACACAGGGTGGTCTTGCCCGAGGATTCGGGGCCGTAGATCTCAACCACGCGGCCGCGCGGCAGGCCGCCGATGCCGAGGGCGATATCAAGGCCGAGGGAGCCGGTGGAGACGGACTGCAGATCGTTTTCGATCTGGCCTTCCCCCATTTTCATGATCGAGCCCTTGCCGAACTGCTTTTCGATCTGGGCTAGCGCGGCTTGCAAAGCCTTGGTTTTATCGTCCATGTACTGCTCCTGAATGGTTGAGAGGATTATGGCACAGCTTTTGCGTGGGTCACGCCCCCAGCCGCTGTAACAATCCCTCAAGCGCATGCACAACGGCCTGTTGCCGTATGGTTCTGCGCTCTCCATTGAAGAGCATTGTTTCGCTGCCGGGCGTGCCGCCACGACGACACCAGCCGAAGCATACGGTGCCCACTGGCTTAGCAGATGAGCCACCCCCTGGACCAGCGATGCCGGTAATCGAAATCGCCCAATCGGCGCGCGAATGCTCGATCGCGCCGGCTGCCATTTCGCGTGCCGTTTCTTCGCTGACTGCACCAAAACCCAACAAGGTGTCCGTACGTACACCAAGCATATCAGTTTTGGCCTGATTGGAATAGGTGACAAAGCCTCTATCGAACCAGCCCGAACTCCCGGCCGTATCCGTCACCACTTCGGCCACCCAGCCGCCGGTGCAGGATTCCGCCGTCGCCAGCATCAGCCCGCGCTCAGCGAGCGCCTTGCCGACGGCTTGCGACAGCGCTGCGAGGCGGGCGTCCATCAGCCGATCAGGCGCTGCGCGAGGAAGATCACCAGCACGCTGTAGAGCGCTGCGATCAGATCGTCGCACATGACGCCGAAGCCGTTTTTCACGCGGATGTCGAAGTAGCGCGCCGGCTGCGGCTTGAGCACGTCGAAGGCGCGGAAGACGACAAAAGCCGCCAATTGCCACAGCCAGGCATTGCTCGTAAGCAACTGCGTCGCCCACAGCACGCCCCAGAAGGGCACGATCTCGTCGATGACGATGCTGCCGTGATCCACGACGCCGAGGTCGCGCCCGGTCTTCTGGCAGGCCCAGATACCGGCGCAGAACCACAACAACAGAAACAAGCCCATCTGCAGGGGCGTCTGGAACTGCGTGGCGATCAACAGATAACTGCCCCATCCGAACAAGGTGCCGGTCGTGCCCGGCGCCCAGGGCGAATAGCCGCTGCCAAAGCCGCCGGCAATGAAGTGCGCCGGATGGCTGAACAGGAAGCTGAGCGGCAGGACTTTGGGCGGTTTCTTGATCATGCGACTCAGGCGAAGTACCCGAACGTTATGCGAAATGATCGAAGCCGCGCCGCACCGGCGCAATGGCTTCGCCTTGCGGGCCGGTTACGGACAGGGCGCCGGTTTCACCGGCCACCAGCGAGCCGATGCGCGTCAGGCGCAGGCCGAGCTGTTGCGACAAGGCCTCGACTTCGCCGCGACGTGCCGCCGGCGTAGTGAACAGCAGCTCGTAGTCGTCGCCGCCGCCCAGACACATATCGCGCTGAATCCCCAGCGGCGGCAGATTGTTGAAGTGCAGTTCGGCGCCGCAGTGCGACTCTTCGAGAATATGCCCGAGATCGGCAAGCATGCCGTCGGACACATCGAGCGCCGCCGTCGCCAGTCCGCGCAAGGCGAGACCCAGCGCCACACGCGGTTGCGGCCGCGTCAGCGCCTTCAGGCATTCGCTGCGGCGCGGTTCGCTGAACTCGACCTTGCCTTGCAGGATAGCCAGGCCGAGGCCCGCGCGGCCCGGCGCTCCGGATACCCAGACGTCGTCGCCCGGCTTGCCGCCGCTGCGGCGTATCGCCTGGCCGGCCGGCAGTTCGCCGAAGATGGTGACGCAGAAATTGAGCGGGCCACGCGTGGTGTCGCCGCCGATCAGATCGACGCCGAAGGCATCGGCGCACGCATGGAAGCCCTTGGCGAAAGCCGCGATCCAGCTTTCCTCGACGCCGGGCAGCGACAGCGCCAGCACCGCCCAGCGCGGCTGCGCGCCCATGGCGGCCATGTCGGACACATTCACGGCCAGGGTCTTCCAGCCCAGATCCTCGGGATCGGTGTCGGCGTAGAAATGGGTGCCGGCCACCAGCATGTCGGTCGAGATGACCAATTCATGTCCCGGCGAGGGCTGGATCAGCGCGCCGTCGTCGCCGCCGCCCAGCACCGTGTGGCGCATCGTCCGCTTGAAATGGCGATCGATCAGGGCGAACTCAGGCGACTTCGCGCTCATGTATTACCTGGACTTGGCTTCGTGCGGACGCAATTCGAGGGCCAGCTTGTCGAGTACGCCGTTCACGAACTTGTGACCGTCGGTACCGCCATACTCCTTGGCCAGCTCGATGGCTTCGTTGAGGACGACGCGATAGGGTGTTTCCAGATGATGTTTGAATTCGTAGGCGCCGAGCAGCAGCACGCCGCGTTCGATCGGCGACATCTCTGCCCAGGGACGGTCGATGAACTGCTGCACAGTCGTCTGCAAGGCCTCGGCATCGTTCATGGTGCCGCGCAGGAGCAGTCGGTACAGCTCGGCGTCGGCCTTGTCGAAGCCGTTCACGCTCATGGTGTGCGCCTCGATGGCGGCTTCGTCGTGGCCGCCGACCTGCCATTGATAGATGCCCTGCAGGGCGAATTCGCGGGCGCGATGACGCGCGGATTTGCTGCTCATTTACTTGACTGCCTTAAGGAGGTTGGCGAGCTCGACGGCGGCTTCCGCAGCTTCATAGCCCTTCTGCTTCATGCGCACATGCGCCTGTTCGTCGTTCTCGGTGGTCAGCACGCCGTTGGCGACGGGAATGCCGGTGTTGAGTTGCACGTCGGTAACGCCGCGCGCCGACTCATTGGACACGACTTCGAAGTGATAGGTCTCGCCGCGGATCACGCAACCGAGGGCGATCAGCGCGTCGAACTTGCCGCTCTGCGCCATGGTCTGCAGCGTCAGCGGAATTTCCAGCGCGCCCGGCACGGTGGTCAGCGTCACGGACGCGACGCCCATCTTCTGCAAGGCCTCGGCGGCGCCCGAAAGCAGGCCCTCGCCGACTTCCGGATTGAAGCGGCTCATGACAATGCCGATGTGCAAGCCATTGCCAGACAGGTTGGAAGCAATTTCCTTGATGTGTTCAAAACGCGGCATGGGATGCCCTTTCACTGACAATCTTCTGGACAGGCATAGCCGGTGACTTCGAGCCCGAAGCCGGCCATGCTCGGGATATGACGCGGAGTCGCCAGCAGCTTCATCTTGCCGACACCGACTTCGCGCAGAATCTGTGCGCCGATGCCATAAAGGCGATTGTCCCAGCGCGCCGACGGGCGCGCTTCGTCGCGCAGGGCAGCCAGCACCTCCGAGCGCTCGTAGCCGCCGCGCAGCAGCACCAATACGCCGGCGTCACTCTGGCTGATCGCACGCAGCGCCTCATCGACGCTGAAGCTGTGACGCTTGCTCTCGGTATCGAGGAAGTCGAGCACGGAGATCGGCTCATGCACACGCGCCAGGGTTTCAAGTTCCGGCTTGATTTCGCCGTGCGACAGGGCCAAATGCACTTCGCCGGTGGTCAGGTCGGTGTAGGCGCGCATGCGGAAACGGCCGTGCACGTTAGACACTTCCTTGTCGGCCACCAGCTCGATCAGTTTCTCGGTCTGGTTGCGGTAGCTGATCAGGTCGCGGATGGCGCCGATCTTGAGATTGTGCTTCGCGGCAAATTCGATCAGGTCGGGCAGGCGCGCCATGCTACCGTCGTCCTTGAGGATTTCGCAGATCACGGCGGCGGGTTCGAGTCCGGCCAGCTGGGCGAGATCGCAACCGGCTTCGGTATGGCCAGCGCGCACCAGCACGCCGCCGGCTTGTGCCGTCAGCGGGAAGATATGGCCTGGCTGCACCAGATCGCTGGATTTGGCGTTGTGGGCCACGGCTGCCTGCACCGTGCGGGCGCGATCGTGCGCCGAAATGCCGGTAGTCACGCCTTCAGCCGCCTCGATCGAGGCCGTGAAGGCGGTGCCGTGCGGGGTGCGGTTGTCCTTGACCATCTGGTTCAGGCCCAATTGCTGGCAACGCGCCTCGGTCAACGTCAGACAGATCAGGCCGCGGCCGTGCATGGCCATGAAATTGATGGCTTCCGGTGTCACATGCGAAGCGGCGAGGACAAGATCGCCTTCGTTCTCGCGGTCCTCCTCGTCGACGAGGATGACCATGCGGCCGGCGCGCATGTCGGCAATGATGTCGGTAATGGGGCTGAGACTGCTCATGGAAGCCTGACGGGCGTAGGTATCGGACCGTGCATTTTACAGGGGCGGCGGGCCCGGGGCTAGGGGCGGGCCGGAGGACCGGCCGCGGCAGGCGGGAAGCGCCGCCCGGTCAGGCGGGGGCCAGCCCCAGCATGCGTTCGACGTAGCGGGCGAGCAGATCGACTTCCAGATTGACGCGGCTGCCCGGCTGCAAATGCCTGAGCGTGGTCACCGCCACCGTATGCGGAATCAGGTTGATCGAAAAATCGCCGCCGTCCACGGTATTGGTGGTCAGGCTGACGCCATTGACCGTGATCGAGCCCTTGCGCGAAATGTACTTGGCCAGTTCGGCCGGCGCGCGGATGACGAGCTCGTGCGACTCGCCGACGGGCTCGAACTTGATGACCTCGCCGACGCCGTCGACATGGCCGCTGACCAGGTGGCCGCCGAGGCGGTCGGACAGGCGCATGGCCTTTTCCAGATTGACCTCGCCCGGCGCATTCAGGCCGACGGTGCAGGACAGGGTTTCTTCCGAGACATCGACCATGAAGCGGTTGCCGGCCTTCTCGATCACGGTCAGGCAGACGCCGTTATGCGAGATCGAGTCGCCGATGGCGACGTCATCGAGGCCCAGCGCGCC
>JAGWTC010000022.1 GCA_028869135.1 Rhodocyclaceae bacterium | reverse complement strand
TTTCCTCTTCCGGCTCGTACAGCGTGCCGCCGAGCAGCTTGCGGTACTCGTTGGACTTGAAGTCCGACAGGCGCACGATCACCGGCTTGGGGTAGAAGGCGGCGGCAATGGTGGCGACGCCTTCGACCAGCTTGTCCACGAAGAAGTCGCGCGGGCTCGCGTAACCGCGCGCGCGCCGCTGGATCTCCTCGCGCAGATTGGCCGGCAGGCGGTCGAAATCCAGCACCGCCTTCGGATGCACGCCGATCATATTGTTGATGACGAACTCCAGCCGCGCCAGGCCGACGCCGGCATTGGGAATCTGCGCGAAGGAAAACGCCAGCTCCGGGTTGCCGACGTTCATGGTCAGCTTGACCGGAATCTCCGGCATGGCGCCCATGTCCTGCGTCGTCACCTTGAAGTCGAGACGGCCGCGATAGACATAGCCGGTGTCGCCTTCGGCGCAGGAGACGGTGACACTGTCGCCGTCCTTGAGCACCTCGGTGGCGTCGCCGCAGCCGACCACGGCCGGGATGCCGAGTTCGCGGGCGATGATGGCGGCGTGACAGGTGCGGCCGCCGCGGTTGGTGACAATCGCGGCGGCGCGCTTCATGACCGGCTCCCAGTTCGGGTCCGTCATGTCGGCGACCAGAATATCGCCGTGCTGTACCCGGCTCATCTCCGCCGGGTCGTGCACGATGCGCACCGAACCGCTGCCGATCTTCTGTCCAATGGCCCGGCCTTCAGTGAGCACCTTGCCATGTTGTTGTAGACGATATTTCTCGATCACGCCACCACGCTGCGATTGCACGGTCTCCGGACGCGCCTGCAGCACATACAGTTTGCCGTCGCCACCGTCCTTGCCCCACTCGATGTCCATGGGGCAGCCGTAGTGCTTTTCGATCTGGATCGCGTACCCGGCGAGCTCCCGGATTTCGGCATCGTTGAGGGAAAAGCGATAACGGTCCGCCTCCGGCACGTCCTCGGTGCGCGTCGATTTTCCGGCCGTCCGCGTATCGCCGAAAACCATGCGGACCAGCTTGGAGCCGAGATTGCGGCGGATGATCGCGCGCGTCGGCTTGTGCACATAGAACTCGTCCGGATTCACCGCGCCCTGGACCACGGTTTCGCCGAGGCCGTAGCTGGCGGTGATGAAGACCACCTGATCGAAACCGCTTTCGGTATCGATGCTGAACATCACCCCGGCGGCGCCGGTATCGGAGCGCACCATGCGCTGCACGCCGGCCGACAGCGCCACATCGCCCTGGTGGTAGCCCTTGTGCACACGGTAGGCGATGGCGCGGTCGTTGTAGAGCGAAGCGAATACTTCCTTGATCGCGTGCAGGATGTTCGGCAGGCCGTGGATATTGAGAAAGGTCTCCTGCTGCCCGGCAAACGAGGCATCGGGCAGGTCCTCGGCCGTCGCCGACGAGCGTACCGCGAACGAGGCGTCGTCGCCGGCGTCGAGCGCCGCATAGGCTTCGCCGATGGCGGCTTCGAGTTCGGGCGTGAGCGGCGCTTCCAGCACCCAGCGGCGGATCTCGGCGCCGGTCTTCTGCAACGCTTCCACGTCGTCGACGTCGAGCGCAGCCAGCGCTGCATTGATGCGCGCAGTCAGGCCGGAGCGGGAAAGAAAGTCGCGGAAGGCGCTGGCGGTGGTGGCGAAGCCGTCGGGCACGCGCACGCCGGCGCTGGCCAGTTGCGTGATGAGTTCGCCCAGCGACGCATTCTTGCCGCCGACTTCGGCAACGTCGCTCATACGCAATTGCGTGTAGGGGATGGTGTGGCGGATACTGCTGGTGGAGGTCTTGTGGATCTCGGCCATGTTGCTTTCTCGCTTGTGGTGAAAAAACAGAAGTGCTTTTACTTTAGCCGATATGTCCAGTAAGAGGTTCGTAAGGGAGAAGAACTTTGATTGAGATCATGAGGGAAAGCATGCAACGCACGATTTTCTTCGTTTCCGATGGCACCGGCATCACTGCCGAAGCGCTCGGCCACAGCCTGCTCAGCCAGTTCGAGGGCGTGAAGCTGCGCGAGGTGCGCATGCCTTTCGTCGATACGCCCGAGAAACTTGACGCCTGCCTTGCACGCATCGCCGAAGCGCGCCAGATCGACGGCGTGCGGCCCATCGTGGTGACCACGCTGGTCGGCCGCGCAATGGCGCAGCGACTGCAGGGCGCCGACGCGCTGGTGCTCAACTTCTTCGACTCCTTCATCGCGCCGCTCGAAGCCGAGCTGGGCCAGCAGGCCAACCATATGGTCGGCCGTGCCCGCGGCGGCGCCACCAGCAAGGACTACCTGGCCCGCGTCGCGGCGATCGATTTTTCCGTCGCGCACGACGACGGCGTCAGCGCCAGGGGATTGGAGCTGGCCGACGTCATCCTCGTCGGCGTATCGCGTAGCGGCAAAACCCCGACCAGCCTCTACCTGGCTCTGCAGTTCGGCCTCAAGACCGCCAACTATCCGCTGATCCCGGAAGACTTCGAACGCCATGCGCTGCCGCCAGCGCTGCTGCCGTATCGTGACAAGCTCTACGGCCTCAGCATCGATCCGGAGCGCTTGAGCCGTATCCGCGAAGAACGCAAACCCGGCAGCAACTACGCAAGGCTTTCCAACTGCCGCGCCGAAGTCGAAGCCGCCGAAGTGATGATGCGATCACACGGCATCCCCTGGCTGGATACGAGCAGCAAGTCCATCGAGGAAATCGCGGCGACGCTGGTTCAGGAGCTGAGCAGGGGGGCGAAGGCGGGGTAGGGGCTGCGCTTCCTGTCAGGATTTGCAATCCCAACAGGCTGGCAGTGAAGTGGTCAAGGCCATGAAAGAAAAGAAAAATGGCGTGTTGGCATGCATGGGGTGTGTGTCGTTGATACTGGGTGGTTTTGGTTTCGCAAGGGCTGCGTCGTCAATGCCACCTAGCCTTTCGTATATGGATGCCCTCGGTAAGTAAAGACTGTGATCGTGCTGTTGGCCTCGGTGAATTAATGCGCAGCATCAATCAAGTTTCCCAGCCTCAATTCAGCCACGCCGACGCGCCCCGGCATCCGGGGCTGCCCTCCAGAAATGAGGGGGCGAGGGTTTGAGGCGGGTCGCGACTTCCTGGCGGTGCCAAAACTGGCGTTGCATATACGGGGCGGCAAAGGGATAATCGGCGCCACAAAAATGCGCTGTTGTCTGTAATAACAATTTGAATTTATTCCCTATGACGTTCAAACGCTCTGGATTGTGGCTGCTGCTGTTTGCCTATGCTTTTGTCTGGTTTGCCTTGCTGGGGTATCGGCCCCTGATGCATCCGGATGAGGGGCGTTACGCCGAGATTCCGCGTGAGATGGTGGCTTCGGGGGACTTTGTCACCCCGCGCCTGGACGATCTCAAGTACTTCGAGAAGCCGCCCCTGCAATACTGGGCGACGGCAATTGCCTTCAAGGTTGCCGGTGAAAATCAATGGGCTGCGCGTTTCTGGCCCGGCCTTACCGGCTTCCTCACTGTTCTCCTGACCTTCTTTACCGCGCGCCGGCTCTATGGCGAGCGGGTGGGCCTGTATGCGGCGGCGATTCTCGCCAGTACGGTGTTCCTCGGTGCGATGGGCCGCATGATCACACTGGACATGGGGTTTGCCTTTTTCCTGCAACTTTCGCTCACCGGCTTGCTTTTTGCCAATCTGCCGGATGCCGGTGCTGCAGCGCGCCGTCGCTGGATGCTGGTGGTCTGGGCGGGTCTGGCCTTGGCTGTTCTTTCCAAGGGCATTGTGGCGCTTGTTCTGGGGGGCGGCGTGCTGGTCGGATATTCCGTGATCACGCGCGATCTGTCGTTGTGGCGCCGGTTTGAATGGGTGCGGGGCGGTTTGCTGTTTCTTGCGATTACTGCCCCCTGGTTCATCCTGGTGTCATTGCGCAATCACGAGTTTGCGTATTTTTTCTTCCTGCATGAGCACTTTGCTCGCTTCCTTAGCAAGGTGCATGGCCGTTACCAGCCCGATTGGTATTTCCTGGCATTGCTGCCGCCGCTGCTGCTGCCCTGGACAACCCTGGTGCTGCAGGGTTGGTGGCGGGCATGGCGTCGTGAAGGCGCAGGCTTTCAGCCGCACTGGCTGCTGGGCCTGTGGGCCTTGCTGGTAATCGGTTTCTTCAGCCTGTCGCAGTCCAAGTTGACGGCCTACATTTTGCCGATGGTGCCAGCATTGGCGATTCTGGCGGGGCGCTACGCGGAGCAATGCAGCGCGCAGGCCTTGCGTCGCCATCTCTACGCCACGCTGTTCATGCCGCTGGTGATTGTCGTTGCCTATGCCATCCGGGATCGCTTTACCGATCCACCCACTGCGGCGCTGATGGAAAGCTTCCTTCATGCCGCCTTGCTGGCGGCCGCCATGGTTCTGGCCGGCCTTGTCTGCGCCCAGTGGTTGTTCAGGGAGAAGGCTGCTGCGCAACCGGGGCAGCGGACCAAGGCCTTGCTGGTGGCCGCCATCGGCGGCTTTCTGGGTGTTACCGTTTTGATTCAGGGCCATGAGCCGTTCAGCCGCCTCAGTTCGGGCCGCGATGCGGTAGCGGTAGTCAAACCCTTGCTGCGCGACGGGGTGCCCATCTACAGCGTCGCCATGTATGACCAATCCTTGCCCTTCTATTTGAAGCGCACGATGACCCTGGTCGAGTATCGCGGCGAGCTTGATCTGGGCTTGACGCAGGAACCTGAAAAGTGGGTGCCGACACTCGATGCCTTCATCGAACGCTGGAATCGCGATTCGGACGCCTTCGCGGTGATGAGCCCGGAAGTGTTCCAATCCCTTCAGGCAGGCGGCTTTCCGATGCAGGAGGTGGTCCGCGATGCGCGCCGCGTGTTCGTCCGCAAGCCGCAGGTCGGGCAGCCGTGAAGTCAAGAATCAGGGGGGCGGTATCGGGGGCGGCCTCAGGCCGCTGCCGATTTGGATGGAAATAGGAATAAAATCGCCTGTTTTGATTGCAGCCGCAGCAGCAAACTGATGAGCACCAGCGATTTTCTTCCTTTTACCCGTCCCACGATAGACGAGGCGACCATTGCCGCCGTCGCCGATGTGCTGCGCTCGGGCTGGCTGACGACGGGCCCCAAATGCGCTGCATTTGAGAAGGCGTTGTCCGAACGTTTCGGCGGGCGGCCCGTGCGCGTGTTCAATTCCGGCACGATAACGCTTGAAATTGCCTTGCAGTTGGCCGGCGTTGGGCCGGGGGATGAAGTCATTACGACGCCCCTGTCGTGGGTTGCCACGGCAAATGTGGTTTTGCATGTCGGGGCTCGGCCGGTGTTCGTGGATATCGATCCTGTGACTCGCAACCTGGACTTGTCCAGGGTGGCGGCTGCGATTACGCCGCGCACCAGGGCGATCATTCCGGTCGATCTGGCCGGCTTGCCGGTGCCGCGGGACGCGCTCTATCGCCTCGCCCGGCAACATGGTCTGCGCGTCATCGAGGACGCTGCACAATCCTTTGGCGCCAGTTGGCAAGGTACGCCGATCGGCGAGTCGGGCGACTTCGTGTCGTTCAGCTTTCATGCCAACAAGAACATGACCACCGGCGAGGGCGGTGCGCTGGTGCTGCCGCCGGACGTTGATGTCGGGCTGTGCGAGCGCCTGCGTCTGCAGGGCGTGCAACGTTTCGCCGATGGCGGCATGGATGTCGGGGTTGCCGGGCACAAGGGCAACATGACCGACATCGCCGCTGTCATCGGCTTGCACCAGATGGAGCGTATCGAGGCATTCACTGCCCGTCGCCGCGAACTGGCGCGCCGCTACCTGGAGCGCCTGGCCGGCAGCGTATTCGCTTTGCCGGTCGCCGATTTCGAGAATTGCAACTGGCACATGTTCCAGGTGCTGCTGCCGGATGCGCCGGAGGCCGGCCAGCGCGGCAGGCTGGTGACGCGCATGCGCGAACTCGGTTTTGGCATCGGCGTGCATTATCCGGCGATGCATCTGTTTTCGCTGTTTCGCGAACTGGGCTATGGCGAGGGCGATTTCCCGGTGGCCGAGAGCGTCGGTCGGCGCACGATCACGCTGCCCCTGTTCCCCGCGATGCTGGACGAAGACGTCGATCGCGTGTGCGCGGCCCTGGCGGCCTGCATCCAAGAGCTTTATCAATGACAAATCCACAGATTTCCGTCGTCATTCCGGTGTACAACGAAGAGGCTGGTCTGGCCAGCTTGTTTGCGCGTCTGTATCCGGCGCTGGACCAGCTCGCCATAAGCCAAGAAACGAGCTACGAAATCGTTTTCGTCAATGACGGCAGCCGCGATCGTTCTGCCGCCATCCTGCGCGAGCAATGGGAAAGGCGGCCCGACGTCACGCGTGTCGTGCTGTTTGCGGCCAATGCCGGCCAGCACATGGCGATCATGGCCGGTTTCGAGCACGCGAAGGGCGAGATCATGATCACGCTCGACGCCGACCTGCAGAATCCGCCCGAGGAGATCGGCGCTCTCGTAGCCAAGATGCAGGAGGGTTACGACTATGTCGGCACGATACGCCGCAAGCGCCAGGACAATTTTTTCCGCACGTGGGCCTCGAAGGCGATGAATCGCCTGCGCGAACGCATCACCCGCATCAAGATTACCGATCAGGGCAATATGCTGCGCGCTTATTCGCGCAACGTGGTCGATGCCATCAATAGCTGCAAGGAAGTCAGCACCTTCATTCCGGCGCTGGCCTACACCTTTGCCCGCAGGCCGACCGAAATCGTCGTCGAGCACGAGGAGCGCAGCGCGGGCGAATCCAAGTATTCGCTGTACAGCCTGATCCGCCTCAACTTCGATCTGATGACGGGCTTCTCCCTGGTGCCGCTGCAATGGTTTTCCATGCTTGGCATACTGATCTCGCTGGGCTCGGCGGGCTTGTTCGTGATGCTGATCCTGCGCCGTATCTTCGTCGGCCCCGAAGCTGAAGGTCTGTTCACGCTGTTTGCGCTGGCCTTCTTCATGATCGGCCTGGCCCTGTTCGGCATCGGCTTGCTCGGAGAATACGTCGGCCGCATTTATCAGCAGGTCCGCCATCGCCCGCGCTATCTGGTCGAAGCTGTGCTGGAGCGCAAGGAATAATGGCAAGCATTGTGGGAAAGGCTGCCGTTGTTTTCGCCTATCACAACGTCGGCGTGCGTTGCCTGCAGGCATTGCTGGCGCGCGGCGTGGACGTGAAGCTGGTGATCACCCATGAAGACAGCCCGACCGAAAACATCTGGTTCGGCAGCGTCGCCGAGGTGGCACGGCTGAACGACATTCCGTGCATCACGCCGGTCGATGCGAACGATGATGCGACCATGGCGCAGATCGCCGCCATTGCGCCCGACTTCATCTTCTCCTTCTACTACCGCAACATGCTGAAGATGCCGTTGCTCGATCTGGCCGGCCGCGGCGCCTACAATATGCACGGCTCCCTGCTGCCCAGCTATCGCGGCCGCGTCCCGGTCAACTGGGCGGTCATCCACGGCGAAACGCACAGCGGCGCTACCTTGCACCGCATGGTGGCAAAGCCCGATGCCGGCGACATCGTGGCCCAGCAGGCGGTGCCCATCCTGCCTGACGATACGGCGCACGAAGTCTTCCAGAAGGTTACCGTGGCTGCGGAAACGGCGCTCTACGAAGTTTTGCCGGCGCTGCTGGCCGGCACTGCGCCGCATGTGCCGCAACAGCTCTCCGCCGGCAGCTATTTCGGCGGCCGCAAGCCGGAAGACGGCCTGATCGACTGGCGTCAGGCTGCGCGCAGCATTCACAATCTGGTGCGCGCCGTCGCGCCGCCTTATCCGGGCGCCTTTTCCAGTACCGCCAATGGCGAGCTGCGCGTATTCCGCTCGCAATGCCAGCCGGCCCGTGTTGCACGCGGCAACTCGCCCGCGCTCTATGCCGAAAACGGCATGCTGCTGGCTGATTGCGGCGACGGCAGCGTGCTGCGCATTCTCGACGCTACACTGGGCGGCCAGCCTTTTGACGCTACCCGCTGCGGTAGCGATATGATTCCCTTGATTTGACTTTACCTAGAGCGACTACACCATGAGCAAGAAAGTTCTTATTCTCGGCGTGAACGGTTTCATCGGCCATCACCTGTCCCAGCGCATCATGAACACCACGGACTGGGAAGTCTATGGCATGGACATGAACACCGACCGCGTTACCGACCTGATGGACAACCCGCGCTTCCACTTCTTCGAAGGCGACATCACCATCAACAAGGAGTGGATCGAGTACCACGTCAAGAAGTGCGATGTGATCCTGCCGCTGGTTGCCATCGCCACGCCGGCCACCTATGTGCAGGAACCGCTGCGCGTGTTCGAACTCGACTTCGAGGCCAACCTGCCCATCGTGCGCCAGGCCGTCAAGTACAAGAAGCACCTCGTTTTCCCGTCGACCTCTGAAGTCTATGGTATGTGCCAGGACCCCGAGTTCGATCCGGAGGAGTCCAGCTTCGTTCTCGGCCCGATCAACAAGCCGCGCTGGATCTACTCCTGTTCCAAGCAGATGATGGACCGTGTGATTCATGCCTATGCCATGCGCGATGGCCTGCGTTACACGTTGTTCCGCCCGTTCAACTGGGTTGGCCCGGGCCTTGACTCGATCTACACGCCGAAGGAAGGCTCCTCGCGCGTCATCACCCAGTTCCTCGGCCACATCGTGCGCGGCGAGAACATCAAGCTGGTGGACGGCGGCGGTCAGAAGCGTGCTTTCACCTATGTTACCGACGGCATCGATGCGCTGATGAAGATCATCGAGAACAAGAACGACATCGCCAACGGCAAGATCTACAACATCGGCAATCCGAAGAACAACTATTCGATCCGCGAGCTGTCCACCCTGATGCTGGATCTGGCCAGACAGTACCCGGAATACGCCGAGAGCGTCGCCAAGGTCAATGTTCTCGAAACCACGTCAGGTGAGTACTACGGCAAGGGCTATCAGGATACCCGCCACCGCGTGCCGAAGATCGCCAACACCATGCAGGATCTCGAGTGGGCGCCGAAGGTCACCTTTGAAGACGCACTGCGCGGTATTTTCGAGGCCTATCGCGGCGATGTGGCTGCTGCCCGCAGCCTGGTCGAGTAAGACCTGACATCGGCTCATGCGTCAGATCGTTCTCAAGATCGATGTCGACACCTACCGCGGCACCCTGGAAGGGGTGCCGCAGTTGGTGGACATGCTGCGTCGCCATGAGGCCGGCGCCACCTTTCTGTTCTCGCTGGGGCCCGACCACACGGGACGGGCCATACGCCGGGTATTCCGGCGCGGCTTTCTCGGCAAGGTGCAGCGCACGTCGGTGCTTGAGCACTACGGCTTGCGCACGCTGATGTATGGCGTCCTGCTGCCGGGACCGGACATCGGCGTGGCGGCCCGAGCGCAAATCCGCGCCGTGCGCGACGCGGGGTTCGAGGTCGGCATCCACTGCTGGGACCATGTGCGCTGGCAGGACCATGTGGTCAATGCCGACGTCGCCTGGACTGAGGCGGAGCTGGAAAAGGCGCGTTCCCGTTTTGTCGAGATATTCGGCGTCGAACCGCAGGTGCATGGTGCAGCCGGCTGGCAGATGAATGACGCCGCCCTGCAATGGCAGCCCGCGCATGGCATTCGCTATGCATCCGATTGCCGTGGCCGCGAACCTTTCGTGCCGGTCATCAAAGGCGCGGAAAGCGCGTGCACGCAATTGCCGACCACCCTGCCTACGCTCGACGAACTGCTCGGGCGCGACGGCATCACCCAGGACACCATTGCCGATCACGTGCTCGCCATGACCGAGACAGCGCCGCCCAGCGGCCATGTCTTCACGCTGCATGCCGAACTCGAAGGCATGAAGCTCGCTCCGGTGCTGGAGCGCCTGCTCAAGGGCTGGCGCGCGCAAGGCTACGATCTGGTTGATTTGAGTGCCCTGCATGCGCGGCTGGATACCGCCACCTTGCCGCGCTGTCCGGTTCTTTTGGGCGAGGTCGACGGCCGTTCCGGGCAACTGATGGTGCAGGGCGAGGCCATTCGCCCATAAGGCACAGCCGGGCATTGCTCTCGGAGTGTCTGCGGCCTCCAACCCTAGAACGCCTGATCCCACCGTATCGACAAGCGTATCGCCGAGTTGATCAGGCCCACCATGCTGTAGGTCTGGACGTAGTTGCCCCAGTGTTCGCCGGTCTGGATGTGGATATGTTCGGCATAGAGGCCGTGCGGGTTGCGCAGCTTCAATAGCTTTTCGAAAAGCTCGCGCGCCTCGTCGCGCAGGCCGATGGAGGCCAGCGCGTTGACGTACCAGAATGAGCAGACCAGGAAGGCGTTCTCGGGCTTGCCGAAGTCGTCGGCTTCGATGTAGCGGAAGATGAAGTCGCCGAACTTGAGTTCGCGCTCGATGGCTTCCACCGTGGCGGAGAAGCGCGGGTCTTCGGGGGCAAGGAAGCCGACTTCGGCGAGCAGCAGCAGGCTGGCGTCGAGATCCTTGCCGCCGAAGGTGGAGACGAAGCTGTTGCGCTGCGGATTCCATGCCTGCGCGATGATGTGCTTGTGCATGTCGTCGGCGGCGGTGCGCCAATATGCGGTCTTGTCCTGCAGGCCGAGATGTTCGGCGATGCGCGCCAGCCGGTCGGCGGCGGCCCAGCACATGATGGACGAGAAGGTGTGTACGCGCATGGCGCCGCGCAGCTCCCACAGCCCGGCATCGGGTTGGGCGTAGTGTTCCAGCGCCTTGTTGCCCAGCGTTTCGAGACGGTGGAACAGCGCTTCGTCGCCGCGCCGTGTCAGGCGCTGGTCGAAGAAAACGTGGGTGGCGGCCATGATGGCCGAGCCATAGACGTCGTGCTGAATCTGTTCATAGGCCTGATTGCCGCAGCGCACCGGCCCCATGCCGCGATAGCCGGGCAGGGCGGGCATGCTGATTTCGGTAAGGTCGGCGCGCCCGTCGATGCCGTAGACCGGTTGCAGGTGCTTGTCGCTGGTGATGCCGGCGGCGATATTGACGATGTAGGAGAGATAGTTCTCCATGGTCTTGGTCGCGCCGAGGCGATTCAGCGCATTGACCACAAAATAGCCGTCGCGCAGCCAGCAGTAGCGGTAATCCCAGGTCCGCACCGTATTGGCCGCCTCGGGAATCGAGGTGGTGACGGCGGCGATGATGGCGCCGGTCTCGTCGTAGGTGTTCAGCTTCAGCGTGATCGCCGAGCGGATTACCGCCTCCTGCCATTCGAAGGGGATGGCCAGATTGCGCACCCACTCGGTCCAGTAGGTTGTCGTGTCCTCGAGGAAGCGGCGACTGACCTGGCTGGGCGCGTCGGTCAGCGTCTCGTCGGGACCGAGCACCAGCGTCACCGTGTCTTCGAGGAAAAAGGGCAACTCGTCGTGGATCATGGTCACCGAGGCGTCGGTGGTCAGGCGCAGCACCAGGTCGGGCAGCAGAAAGCGGATGTGGTTGCTGCCGAAGGTATGTTGCACCACTTCGCTGCCGTAGTCGCCGGCCGGGCGCAGGCGGATGCGGATGCGCGGACTGCCGGACATCTTGGTGATGCGGCGGATGATCGTCATCGGCCGGAAGGCGCGCCCATAACGGTGGAAGCGCGGGCAGAAATCGGTGATCTCGATGGCGCTGCCGTTGTTGTCGTAGAGACGCGTGACGAGGATGGCGGTGTTCTCGCGATAGGACTGCTCGCAGTGCGCCATATTGTCGAGAACGATGCTGAAGAAGCCGAAGTCCCCGGGCCCGTCGCCCTCGCGCAGCAGGGAGCAGAAGACGGGGTTGCTGTCGAAGCGCGGCATGCACGACCAGACGATTTCGCCCTTACGGTCGATCAGCGCGCTGATGCTGCCGTTGCCTATCAGTCCAAGATCAAGTGTGTTCACGCCTGTCCCTTTCCTTCAGCCTGTGTCAATTCTGCTCTGCCAGTTCCGTCATGCAGCCCAGCCAGTCGCGCACCGCCTCCACACAGGCCAGGCGATATTGCGCGCAAGTGCGACCGTTGCCGACCTTGATCGAGAGGCCGCCCATCTGGTTGATGGCCTTGAAGCCGTGCTCGTCGGTCAGGTCGTCGCCGACGAAGACGGGCTTGCGTCCGGCAAAAGGCGGCAAGGACATGAGCTTCTGTATGGCCGTACCCTTGTCGAAGCCCGCCGGCTTGAGCTCGAACACGAACTTGCCGCGTTGCATGTGCAGGCCCGGGTGGAGCGCCAGCACGCCCTTCAGCAGACGGCTCAGATAGCTGCCGAGATCGGGCGCCTGCCGGTAGTGCACGGCGAGCGTGGCGCCCTTGTCCTCCAGCAGCAGGCCCGGGTGTCGCGCCTGCAGGTGCTGCAGGTGATGGACGATATCATTCAGCCCGCCGCTCTCGACGCTCTGATAGTGCGTGTCGCCGTGCGCATCGCGGATCTCCAGGCCGTGCTGGCCGGCAGCCGGCAGTTGCGGCAGGCCGAGCAGCAGATCGAGGTCGCGAATGGCGCGGCCGCTGATCACGGCCAGTGCACCGTTGCAGCAGCGATGGGCGAGGCTGATGATGGTCTTGAGCTCTATCGGCACATGCACCTGCCCCGGCGTCTGGGCGAGTTCGACCAGCGTGCCGTCCACGTCCAGAAAATAGGCCCAATCCGGCAACGCCGTCGGCGGCGTGAGTTTCATGGTCTTCTCCGTCATGCGACTTTTGAAGTGTCGCCGAGCAGGCGCATGCGGCGCCGCATGGTGGCGGCGTCGAGCAGCATGCGTCCGGCCCAGCGATAGACGTTGAATTCGGCGATGAGGCTGCGCATCAGCCGGATTCGGTCGCGCTGCTCCATCGGGTCCATGGTCAGCGCCATGTGCAAGGCCGCGGCACACTGGTCGGCATCGTAGGGGTTCACGATCAGCGCTTCGGGCAGCTCGCGCGCGGCGCCGGTGAATTCGGACAGCAGCAGCACGCCCTGGTTGTCGTTGCGCGCGGCGACGAACTCCTTGGCGACGAGATTCATGCCGTCGTGCAGGCTGCTGACGAAGCAGAGTTCGGCAGCGCGGTAGTACTCGTAGACCTCGCGCGGGCCGTGATACTGGATCTTGAGCAGGATGGCCGGGGCGGCTTCCGTGCCGAAGCGCAGATTGATGCGCTCCGCCGCTGCCCGCACCAGGGTTTCGTAGTTCTGGTATTCGCCGATGCTGGAGCGCGTCGGCGCGGCAATCTGGATGAAGGTGAAACGTCCCACCCATTCCGGCTGCAGTTCGAACAGGCGTTCGACGGCACGGAAGCGTTCGATGATGCCCTTGGTGTAATCGAGGCGGTCAACGCCGATGCCGAGCAACTGGTTGTCGGGCAGGTGGTTGATGGCGCGTATTTCACGGCGGCAGTCTTCGGCGGATTTTTCCATCGCCAGCGGGTCGGGCGGCCAGTCGATCGAGATCGGAAAGCGGCGCACGGCCGTCTGCTTGCCGCCCGAGGTGACTTCGAAGGATTCACGATCGACGCGCGCCTCCATGAAGCGGTCGACGGTATCGACGAAGTTGTTGCAGTGGAACTGCGTGTGGAAGCCGAGGATACTGCTGCCCAGCAGGCCGTCGATGATGCGTTCGCGCCAGGGACAGATGGCGAAGGACTCGGGGTTCGGCCACGGGATGTGCCAGAAGGTGATGATGGTCGCCTCGGGCAGCTTCTCGCGCACCATGCGCGGCACCAGCGCGAGATGGTAGTCCTGGACCATCACAATAGGGTCGGGCGTCGTGGCTTCCTGCACCACGGCGTCGGCAAAGAGCTGGTTGGCGGCGACGTAGTGCTCCCAGTCGCTGGAGCGGAAGATGGGGCAGACGTGGGCGATGTGGCACAGCGGCCACAGTCCTTCGTTGGCAAAGCCGTAGTAGTAGCCGGCTTCCTGCTCCGGTGTGAGCCAGACGCGGCGAATCTGGTAGGCCGGCTTTTCCGGCGGCACGGCCACGCGGTCGTGCGCATCCACGGTGGCACGGTCGGCGTTGCCGCTGCCGTGCGCGATCCAGGTGCCCGAGCAGGCGCGCATGATGGGTTCCAGCGCCGTCACCAGGCCGCTGGCCGGGCGCTGCACTTCGATCCCGCCCTCCTTTTCGACATGGATGTAGGGCTCGCGATTCGAGACCACGATGATGTCTTCGCCACGCAGCTCGCCGCGCAGCATGGCTTTCAGCGCATCGGGGTTCCAGTTGATCTGCGCTTCGTCGCGGCTGCGGTTCTCCGATTCGAGCTCGCGGATCAGGCGTTGCAGGTCGCGCGCGATGGGGCGCAGTTCCGGCGAGGTGGACGCCGCCGCCGTCGGAATTTCGCCCGGCAGCTTGCCGCGCACCAGCAGGCGCAAGGCCTCGTTCCAGCCGCGCAGGCTGAGCTGGGCGATGAAGACGGTGATCAGCGAAATCAGGATGGCCAGGCCGACGAAGAAACCGTAGATGTAGAGCTTGGTCTGCTGGCTGCGTTCGACGAAATAGCCCATGTCCTGCAGCAGGATCAGCACGCCGCCGGTGCCCATGGGGCGCACCGCAACGTGGATCATCTCGCGGTCGGTATGCAGCACGTAGCCGTCCTCGCCGACATAGCGATCGAGCTTGCTGCAGCGGATTTCCCTGGGCATGACGCGCGTCGCAACCATAGCGGCGTTCGGCGTCGCGCAATAGCCGAGCGCATACAGTCGCTCGTCTTCGCTGATATCGGCGAACTGCTTCAGCAGCTTCTGGTTGGAGCCGGTCTCGATGGCCTCGTAAAGAGGCTCTTCGATGGTTTTTGCGACCAGCGCGGCGCGCGTGTTGAGGTCGCGGACCGACCAGCGCAGCGTGAGCTGATCAACCAGCGGAACGACGATATAGGCAAGACCGGCGAGAACAAGGGCAAGCGGAAGAACGAAACGTAGGGACAGGCGCATTGGATTCCTGGCGTTTGCTTGTGCAAGCAGCATGCCGCTCCGGGCGTCGCTGCGGTATCGGTCTAGTCCTACAGTCGGAGTTCATTGTGCTGCAACGGTTTTCATGCCTTTTCCGACATCAGCCGGTGGCTCAGGGCTGTGGCGGCATCCATTGATAGAGCCAGGTTTCGCTCAGCGCGCGTCCCTTTTCGTCGGCCAGATAGAGGCGTAAATCGACAGGCGTCCTGTCGTCGCCGCCCGGTTTGACGTCGAACATGGCGCGATAGCCCTTGAGACTGTCGAGCGGCCGCACCGAGGGCAGCTCGATCTCGCCGCGCGAGGCCGTGATGACGGGGACGAGCTTGGCATTGCGGCCGAGCTTGGCGAGGTTGGGGCCGGCGAAGTCCACGACGAAGCGCCAGGAGAAGTGCGAGCGCTGCTTGCCGACCACGCCGCCGACGCCGGTCCGGGTGGCTGCGACGTTGGCCAGCGGCGACGCGTAGGGCATGCGCGCGCCCCAGTGCAGGCGGTAGGAGAACAGCAATTCTTCGCCCGGCTTGGGCGGCTCCTCGGGATTCCAGAAGGCGACGATATTGTCGAAGGTTTCGTCCTGCGTCGGAATCTCGATCAGTTGCACTGAGCCCTTGCCCCAGCCGCCCTTGACGTTTCCACCCATGGGTTCGACCCACAGACTCGGGCGTCGATCGTAGAACACACCGTCGTCCTGGTAGTGGTCGAAATTGCGGTCGCGCTGCAACAGGCCGAAGCCGCGTGGATTGTCGTCCTGGTAGGCATTGAAACGCAGCGTGGCGGGATTGCCGAGCGGCCGCCAGATCCATTCGCCGTTGCCCAGCCACAGCGACAGCCCGTCCGAGTCGTGGATCTCCGGGCGCCAGTCGCCGTTGTTGCCGCTCAGCGCGCGTCGATCGTTCTCGCCGTAGTAGAACATGCTGGTCAGCGGCGCGATGCCGAGGCGCTCGATGGCTTTCCTCGGGTAGAGCGCGGCATCCACGTCCATGGTCAGCGTCTGCCCCGGCTTGATAATGAAGCGATAGGCGCCGGCAATGCTGGGCGAATCGAGCAGCGCGTAGACGGTCAGCGCATCCGAACGCGCGGCGGGCTTTTCGAGCCAGAATTTCCGGAACACCGGAAACTCCTCGGGGCGGGGCATGCCGCAGTCGATGGAGAGGCCGCGCGCCGACAGGCCGTATTGATATTCGCCGCCGACGGCGCGGAAGTAACTGGCGCCGAGAAAGGCGATCATGTCGCGCTGCCAGTCGGGCGCGACATTGACGCGGAAGCCGGCAAAGCCGAGATCTTCGGGCAGCGACTTGCCGTCCAGCCCGCTCTTGCCGTAGTCGAACATGTTCGGGTCATAGGCGATCTCTTGCGCCATGCCGTTGTCGACCTCGTAGATCTTCACCGGCTCGTGGAAGTACAGGCCGAGATGGAAAAATTTGGCGCGGAAGCGCGAGGCCAGCTTGGGGCCGCCGGGCGCGGGCGCCCACAGCGCGTGCTCGTCGCGATAGCGTATGCCCTGATATTCGTCCCAGTCGAGCGCCTCGACGGCCGCCGGAATTTTCTTTGGCGCGGGGACGTAGGCCTGCCTTGCAAGATGACTGGCCTGGCCCTTGAGCCAGGCGTAATCGAACTTTTCCGGCGTCGCCAGGTGCTTGAGTTCGGCGGTCTGGCCGGCGGCGGCGAGCAGGTGCCAGGCCGGCCAGCCGGCGGCCGTGAGGGCGGCGCCGGCTTTCAATAGTTCGCGTCTGTTCATGTGTTTCCCTTGTTGGTTTTTGGAATCCCCCAGCCTGGATGCGTATCTTCGGCCGCCCAGACGTCGAGATGCAGGCGCGAGAGCATCAGGGCGTCGTCGAGCAGATTCAGCCGCTCTTCGGTGGCAAGCGCGCCGGGGCCGTCGGTGCGGGCGCGGGCCAGCAGCGCCTGCCGCTTGCTGTTGCGGTAGATCTTGGCGTGCGCGCACATCAGCGCGTTGGCGAGCGGATCGGCGACGGCGGCAATGAGTCCAGGGGCCCGGCGACTCGCATTCTCGGCAGCGTAGCGCGCCGTGTCGGCAAGCTCGCGCGGCGGCGCGGTTTCCTCGGGGATGGTGAGGAGCTTCAGCTTGCGCAGCGCGACGCCCAGCCCGGCGCGGCTGGACAGCACCGAAAGCGGAATCGACAGCGCCAGCGCGCCGGTGATCGGCAGCCACCACCAGAACTGCTCCGGGCTCATGTAGTACACGAGGCCGGTCCAGGCGATGCCCAGCAGCGTGCCGAAACCGTGCTTGCGCGCGGCATCGGCCCAGCCGGTCTCATTGTCGGCGCGCGACGGCGAGGTCCACTTGATGGTGCGGCCGAGCAGCGATGCGATGACGAAGTGCGTGTGGAAGAGCATGCGCACCGGCGCCAGCAACATGGAGCAGAAGAGCTCGATCACTGTGCTAAGTATGAGTCGGATGCGTCCGCCGAAAGCCTTGGCGCCGCGCTGCAGGATCAGCAGTACGGCGAGCAGCTTGGGCAGGAACAGCAGCGCAGCGGTGCCGGAGAACAGCGCCAGCGCCTTTTCCGGATGCCACTCGGGCCAGATCGGGAAGAGCTGGCCGGGATGGGTGAAGTACTGCGGTTCGATCAGCGTGTGCGTGGCGAGCAGGCCGGTGGAGAGAATCAGGAACATCAGCCAGATCGGCGAGGAAGCGTAGGCCATGACGCCGGTGACGAAGACGGCGCGGTGCATGATGTGGATGCCTTGCGCCAGCCAGATGCGGAAGTTCATCAGATTGCCCTGGCACCAGCGGCGGTCGCGGCCGAGTTCGTCGAGCAGGTTGGGCGGCATTTCTTCGTAGCTGCCGTCGAGGTCGTAGGCGATCCACACGCTCCAGCCGGCGCGGCGCATCAGCGCGGCTTCGACGAAATCGTGCGAGAGGATGTTGCCGTCGAGCGGCCCGTCGCCGGGCAGCGGCGCCAACGCGCAATGCTGCATGAAGGGCTTCAAGCGGATGATGGCGTTGTGGCCCCAGTAATGCGCTTCGCCGAGCTGCCAGAAATGCAGGCCGGCGGTGAACAGATCACCGTAGACGCGTGTGGCGAACTGCTGCATGCGCGCATAGAAAGTGTCGCGTCCCGAGGCGCGCGGCGCGGTCTGCACGATGCCGGCGTTGGGGCTGGCCTCCATGATCTTCACCAGCGAGGCGAGGCAATCGCCCGTCATCACGCTGTCGGCGTCGAGCACGACCATGTAGCGATAGTTCGCGCCCCAGCGGCGGCAGAAGTCGTCGATATTGCCGCTCTTGCGCTTGACCCGGCGGCGGCGGTGGCGATAGTGGATGCGGCCTTCCGCGTCTGCGCCGAGCGCTTCGCGCAGGGATTGCCAGGCATGTAGTTCGGCCACATAGGTGTCGGCCTGGCTGGTGTCGCTGAGGATGAAGAATTCGAAGCGGTCGAGATTGCCGCTGCGCCGCACCGACTCAAAGGTGGCGCGCAGACCGGCGAAGACGCGGGCCACGTCCTCGTTGCAGATCGGCATGACGACGGCCGTCGTCGCATCGGCGGGAATTTCGCCGACAGCGGCCGCGCGTCGCGAGATCAGGTATTTGTCGCCGCCGCGCAGCTGTACGAAGAAGCCCGCCAGCGCGGTCCAGAAGCCGGACGAAACCCAGCAGAAGAGCAGGGCGAAGAGCGCCAGCATGAGGAACTCAAGCGGCTTGCCGCCGTGGTAAGGCAGCACTTCGCGCATCATCCACGTCGCCAGCGCGGTCTGCCCCAGCATGAGCATCAGCAGCACGATGCGGCGCACGCGACCGCTCGGGTTCCAGTTCTGGCGCGGCGTCGGCGCCGAAACGGTCGTTGCGGCTTCCTCGGTATGCGCTTTCTCGCCGGACTCGATGCGCTCATTGGCGTCCTCGACCCAGCGCAGGAAGGGATTCAGATTGCCCCAAGGCACCGGCACCATGGAGCGGCGCTTGAGCGGCGGCGCAAACGACAGCGGCGTCTTGATCCCCGCCAGCGCGAGGCGGCGCGGCACCGAGGCATAGGCCGGATTGGCGCTGCGCGGCAACTGGGCCAATGTTCGGTGTAGCGCCTCCATCGGCCCGCCATGGCCGCCCGCCGGCGCATCGGCCATGGCGGCGCCCAGGTCGGCGCAAAGGTTGGCGCGTTGAGCGGCGGACAGCGGCAGCCGGTCGAGGTAGGCCTCGGCGCGGAGATCGCCGCCTTCGACGGCGCGGCTTAGTTGACGGGCGGAAGTATGTAGCTCCATGTTTCGCTTAATGTCGTGTTGTCCTTGCGCAGGAAAGCGCGCATTTCCACCGGCTTGGCCGCATCATTGCGCTGCACTTGCAGCTCCAGGCGCCAGCCGCCGGTGGCGTCGTTGTAAGTGGTGCGGCTGGACAGGATCTTGCCGTTGGCGTCGCAACTGGCCGCGCCTTCGAGCGGGTTGGCGGTGTCGTAGGGTTTCAGGGCAGGTCCTTCGAAATCGATGACGAGGCCGACCGTGCCGTCGGATTTCGTGCGGTAGGCCTGGCCCCAGCGCGTCTGCGTGACCCATGCGTTTGGCGGCCGGCGCCCGTCGCGATACCAGCTCAGCCGATATTCCCAGACCGGCGCCTCCTTGCCCTTGGGCAGGTTGTCCGGCACCCAGTAGGCGACGACGTTGTCGTTCCACTCATTGGGTGACGGAATCTGGACCAGCTCGATGCGCCCCTCGCCCCATTTGCCGTGCGGTTCCACCCAGACGTTGGGCTTGTTGTCGTAGCGCATGGTCAGATCCTCGTAATTCGGAAACTGGCGGTCGCGCTGGACGAGGCCGAAGCCACCGGGACTGTTCTGCGCAAACGCAGTTACGAGCAGGCGCTTGGGGTTGGAGAGCGGCCGCCAGATCCATTCGCCGTCGCCGCCGTGGATGGCGAGCCCGTCGGAGGTGTGAACCTCGGGCCGGTAATCATCTGTCGGACGTTGCTGATTCTCGCCGTAGAAATACATGCTGGTCAGCGGCGCGATGCCGATCTTTTCCGGCGTCTTGCGCGGGAACAGCTGCACCTTGACGTCGACCACGGCCTCGCTGCCGGGCCTGACGACAAAGCGGTAGGCGCCTGTCATGTCGGGCGAGTCGAGCAACGCGTAAAGTCCCAGTTCGCGGTCGGTATTGCTCGGGCGTTCGATCCAGAACTCGACGAACTGCGGAAATTTCTCGCCGCTGTTGAGCGCCGTGTCGATTGCGAGGCCGCGCGCCAGCGCGCCGTAGGGCTGGCCGCGCTGGCGGCCGCGCATGTAGCTGGCGCCCTGGAATTGCAGGAGATCGTCCATGCTCTTGCCGTTCGAGTAGCGAATGCGCAGACCCGAGAAGCCGAGCCTGGACTTGTCCAGCGCGCGCGGATCGACGCCCGATTCGGCATAGTCGAACAAGGCGGGATCGAACGGAATTTCGTGCGCGCCCTTGGCGCTCACCTCATTGATCCTTACCGGCGTCGTGAAGACGTCGCCGGGGTGCAGCAATTCGACCTCGAAGGCGTTCTTCGCCGCACGCCACAGCACGTTGTCCGGCTTCATGCGAATGTCGCGGAATTTCTGCGGGCTGAGATTCTGCAACGCCGCCGGCAGCTTGTCTTCCGGCTTCTTGTACGGCTTTTGCGCCAGCGCGCGGGCGCGCCGGGCCACGTCGTTGAAGTCGAACGCCAGCGCCGGGCGGCTGTGCAACTGGGCGGCAAGCACCAGCAGTGCGAGGAGGCTCAGGCGTAATGAGGCGCCATGGAAGGAAAACGGCCGTCGTGTCGTGGCGTGCATGTGGAGTGAATAGGGTTCTTATCGTCAAAGCCAATGCAAACCGGGCCCGCTCGGGGCTTCCCTTTGCCTTGGAGCACAGCAGGAAGCTTGCCTGCCGGCTTTTTATAGTCGGGGGCCTGCTGCGAAAGTTCCGGACAATTGGCGCAGGCGGGGTATGCCTAGCCTAAACCCTTGCGGCGGCTTGGATTGTGCGATGGGCCCGAACGGGCTAAGGCGGAGTCGGGGAAGGGCAGTGCGATGTGCGCGACAGTCAGTGGCGCACTGTTTTGGCGGGGCTGCACCGCGATGGGGGCATGGATACCCGTCAGGCAGAAAAACATACAGCCGCACAAGGCGGCTGTATGGGATGTTTGCCGTATTCGGCAAACGAGGTCGGCCCAAGGGGCCGGCGGGTTTACGTCAAATCGCGCGTAAAGAAATCCACCGCCATCTGCACGACGGGCGGGTGGATGATATGCAGGCCGTTGAACTCGATCAGTTCCACGTCGTAGCCGGCGGCCTTGAGGTTGGTGGCGTGCTTGCGGGCGCTGGTGTCGATCGGTAATTGTTCGTCGATCAGGCCGTGCGAGATGAAGACCCGGGGCGAACCTTCCTGCATGAACACCGACATGAAGCCGCCGGAGAACACGATCACATGACTGGCAATGTCGCCGTTGGTGATGCCCGTGGACAGCGCATAGCTGCCACCGTCGGAGAAGCCTGCGAAGCCGAGATGGGCGGGGTCTATCGCATAGCGTGCGGCGACTGCGGCCAGGGCCGCGTCGAGGCGTTCGAGGTCGGGGCCGTTGCCGCCGATGACAATGTCCCAGGTCGGCAGCATCGAATGCGGCACCATCAGCAGGAAGCCATGCTGCTCGGCGTGTTCCTCAAGAAACGGCAGCACCTTTTCCGGGAAGCCGCCGGCACCATGAAACATCACCAGCATGGGCACCGGCTTGCCCGGGACGAGATTTTCGGGCGTCAGGCTTTGCGGCACATAGAGCACCGTGTCGCGTTCCGGCGCAATGCCGAGCAGGTTGCGGCCGGCGGGCAGGGGAGGGAGGCTGGGCGCAACGCTGCCGTGCCGGAACGACAGGCGCCCCATCAGGGTCGGTGTAAACATCCTGCTATCTTAACCGAACGTTGCCGGCGAAGCTGCCCGGCGGCTTCCGCAGAAAGCTTGCGTTGCGACAAGGCGGGTGACTCAAGCATGATTAGAATAGGCGGTGCATCGACAGACAGCCCATTGCGCATTGCGCCGCCCCGTCGTTTGTGCGGCGGTGCTTCCGTCATGGATGGCGTCGGGCCTGCGCCACACCCTTCCGACTTTTAATTGATTGCCCGAGAAAGAGGTTTTATGTCATCGACTACCGTCAAGCAGCGCCTTTTCCTGCTCATGGCCGTGCCGCTGCTGGCCTTGCTGATCAGCTCGGGCAGTCTGGTGCGCACCGCGTTTGAGGGCTATCAGAGCGCCAGCCGCACGCAAAGCGTGCTTGAAGTGGCGGTGGCCGCCGGCGTGTTGGTCCACGCCTTGCAGGTGGAGCGCGGCATGACGGTGGGCTTCCTGCAGTCCAGGGGGCAGAAGTTTGCCTATACCCTGCCCAATATGCGCGGCAAGACGGATGCGGCGCAGGTTGCCTTCCAGGCGCTGGCGGCGAAGCTGGGCGGCAATGCCTACGGCAAGCTCGGCGATGCGCTGGGGGATGCCGGCCGTTCGCTGGAGGCGCTGAAGTCCGTGCGCGAACGGGTGGATCGTCATGAGCTGCCGGTCGCCGAAGCGGTTGCCCACTACACCGGCACGATTGCCGGGCTAATCAAGGTGATTGCCGGCACTGGCGGTTTCTCCGGCGATGTCGGCATCGCCCAGCGCAGCACCGCCTATCTGGCGCTGGTCGAGGCCAAGGAGTTCGCAGGTCAGGAGCGCGCGCTGGCGACGGCGGTGTTTGCCGCCAATGCGGTGGACGCGCCCCGCCTGCACGGCATTCTCGAACGCATCCACAAGCAGACCGCCTATCTGGACCTGTTCCGCAATCTGACCGGTGATGCCGAGCGCGCATCGCTCGCCGCTGCCCTCGGCGGTTCCGCCGCCGGAGAGGTCGAGCGCATGCGTGCGCTGCTGGTGGAACGCGCACCGACGGGCGGTTTCGATGTCGACCCGACGCAATGGTTTGCCAGCATGACCGCCAAGATCGACGCGCTGCTGGCGACCGAGAAGGTGGCCACCTCGAATATCGATGCCGCCGCCGGAGCGCTGGTGGAGCGCAACCGCTTCAATCTGTATGCCTATACGGCCCTGTGCGTGGTGGTTTTTCTTGGCGTCGTTGTTTATTCGGTGCGCGTTGCCGGCGGCATCGGCAAGCCGCTGCGCGACGAGGTTCGGGTCGCCGAGCATGCGATTGCCGAAAACGACTTTACCCAGGATGTACCCGAGGGCGGACCGTTGGAAGTGCAGCGCGCCGGCCGCGCCTTCAATCAGTTGATGGCCCGCTTCCGAGAAATCCTGTCCGAAATGCGCGCTTCCAGTTCGGCCGTCACTTCGGCCGCGGTATCGCTCGCCGATTCGAGCGAGAAGGTGCACGAAAGCTCGCTCGCGCAGGCCGACGCCACCGCTTCGGTGGCCGCTGCCGTCGAGCAGGCCTCGGTCAGCGTCAGCGAGACCTCGAACAACGCGCAGATGGCGGCCGCCGAAGTCGCCAGGGCGCGCGAGGATACGGACGCCGCCATGCGCGTCATGAACGAGGCGGTCGGCAATATGCGCAGCATCGCCGGCCTGATTGAAACCTCGACCATCAATGTGACCGGGCTGAGCGAGTCCTCGCAGAGGATAGGCGGCATCGTCAAGGTTATCCGTGAGATCGCCGATCAGACCAATCTGCTTGCGCTCAACGCCGCCATCGAAGCGGCACGGGCTGGCGAGCAGGGGCGCGGCTTTGCCGTCGTCGCCGACGAAGTGCGCAAGCTGGCCGAGCGCACCGGCCAGGCGACGCAGGAGATCGGCGAGGTGATTCAGCTCATGCAGCAAGGCGTGGACGGCAGCGTGGCGGCGATGCAGGAGGCCAACGCGCAGGCCCACGCCAGTCTGGATCTTGTCGGCCGTTCCGAAGAGGCGCTCGGCCGCATCGAGACCGGCTCGCGCAAGGTCGCCGAAAACGTCATGGCGATCTCGGGCGCACTGCAGGAACAGGACGCGGCCATCCGGCAGGTGGCCGTGAGCATCGAGGAAATCGCGCAGCGAACCGAGCACAACAGCGAGGCGGTGGAGGCCAACAATGCCACCGCGCATCGTCTGGACGAGCTTGCCCGCGAACTGCGCGACGCGGTCGGCCGCTTCAAGGCCTGAGTGGTTTTCAGCGCTGGCCGGGGGCGAACATGATGATCGCCATTCCGCACAGCGCCACGCCCGCGCCGACATAGTCCCAGGGGCCGGGCCGGATGCCGTCGACGGCCCAGAGCCAGAGCAGCGCGACGGCGATATAGACGCCGCCGTAGGCCGCGTAGATACGCCCGGCCGCCTGCGGATGCAGCGTGAGCAGCCAGGCGAAAACCGCGAGGCTCAAGGCGGCCGGCAGCAGCAGCCAGGCGCTGCCATTTTTCCTGAGCCACAGCCAGGGGAGGTAGCAGCCGACGATTTCGGCCACGGCGGTGAGGGCGAACAGGCCCAGCGTCTGGAGAAATTGCATTGCCGCGTCGAAATGAGAGCTAAGGCCTGGGCGCCGGCTGATAGGCGGTGATGTGCTTCGGCTTTTTCTTCAGCTCCGCCTGCATGCAGGATTTGTAGACCTTGCCCTGCTTGCCGTGGCAGGCCTGCTCGGCATGCCGCTGCACGACGCAGCGCTTGGGATTGTCGGCGTGCGCGCAATCCGGCGAAACCATATAGGCGTCCATGCACAGGCGCTTGGTGTCGCCGCGCATGGCGCTGCAGGCCCGGCGCGCGCGCAGGCGCGCTTCGCAGCGCGCCGGGTCCCGCGACTTGGCACAGTCCGACATACGCGGGCCGCCGGGCAGGGGCATGACATCCGCATGAGCGACGGGCGTACCGCAGAGCGCCAGCGCAGTTGCCGCGACAGCAAGCAGCTTACGCATCGTGCGTTTCCTCCGGATGGGTCGGGGCATCCTTGGTCAGTTCCCGCAGGCGCAGACGCGCGGCGTCGAGCTGCAGGTCGACGGTGACCGCCATTTCCTGCAGCAGATCGCGGCTCTGACGCCGCGCCAGGCGTGCGGCGACGAAAAGCTCGTAGAGGCGGGAGGCAAGCAGCCGGTCGAGCTCGCCCTGAATGGCGGCGAGGCGGGCCTTCATGCGCTGCAACTGGACTGCCAGCGCACTTGTCGCTGCGCTGCCGCGTGTTGCGCGGTCGCCCGCATCATTGTCGACAGCGCCCTCCTGCCACAGCGTCAGGACTTCGCGCAGACCGGCCTCGTCTTCATTGCGGTAGGCGCGGGTGGCCTCGCTCATCAGACGGGTGCGCCAGCTTCGATCGGTCTCGCTGGTGGCGCGGTCCGGGTGAATCTTCTGCGCGATCTGGCGATAGAGTTTCTTGAGATCGCGCGAGGGCGCGAAAGGCCGGGCTTCGGGCGCCGGCTCCTTGTGCGGTGCTTCCTCGAAACGCCGTTGTTCCTGCTGCGAGCGTTCGGCCTGCGCCTGCGATTGTTCGGCGGCCTGCTTGAGCGCAACGTCGTCCGGCATCTGCGCGGCCTCGGCGGCGGCGATTTGGGCCTGCAACGCATCGAGCTCCACCATGAGCTTGCCGACGACGGTGTGGTAGCGCAGGCTGAAGTCGGCGATTTCGGCCTGCACCGTGGCGAGCTCGAGCTCCAGCTCGGCGATTTCGCGCGTCAGCACGTCGAGCTCGTAGCGTTGGCGCTGCTCCGTGTTGAAAGTTACCAACTGGCGCCGTTCGTTGCCGCGGCCGGCGGCCGAAAGACACAGGACGCGCGGTGCCAGATGGACCAGCGCGTCGCGCTGGTCGGCTGGCATGCGCTCGGGGGCGATCAGCAGTTGCAGGTCGGCCGGGACGCCGAATTCGACCGCATGGCTGGCCGGCAGCAGGCGCGCCGGGAACAGATGGGCAATGTCTTCCGGCCAGGCCGCTTCGGTTTCGCTCTGCCCCCAGACGAGCGCCGCCTGCCAGCTGCCGGCGAGACGCTCGATGTGGCGGCGCTGGCTTTCCCAGACCGGATTGGCGTCGGCATGCCGGTTGAGGCGACTCTTGAGCAGCGTCAGCGTGGCGCGCAGGGCGATGCGGGTGGCGAAATCGGCTTCCGGCAGGACCAGGCACAGCGGCCGCAGGTCAATGTCCAGCGCGTTGGATAGCTCGGGCAGGGTTTCGTCGTCGGGCACGACGATCTGTATCTGCTTGCCTTCGGCCAGCACCAGCCCCGCCAGCGCGGCGGCGGCATCCACCCAGCGTGGCGGCAACGCCAGTTCCGCAGGCCCCATGGACTGCCCGCCTGCCTGTTCGGCAAGCCTGGCCAGCCACTGTTGGGCAAGCAGGAGGTCTGCATTTGGGGCGTTCATTGCAGGGCCATTATATATGGCCTTGATTGGTTACTTTTTCAGCCTTTATTCAGCTTGTCTAGTTTTACGCCCGGGGCTAAAGTGCGGGCTGTCCGATATTTCGAGGAGCGTTTCAGTGTTCTCCATCCTTCAGGCGGCCGGCTGGCCGATCTGGCCGTTGCTGCTGGCTTCCATCATTTCCGTTGCGCTGATCATCGAGCGCCTGACCTCCTTGCGCCGTGCCAAGATCACGCCGCCGGGCCTGCTGCAAAGCGTGGTCGCCGACGTGCGCCAGGGCAATGTCTCGGCCGAGGCGCTGCACAGGCTTGAAGCTCACTCGCCCTTGGGCCGCGTGTTTGCCGCCGGCCTTGCCAATATGAAGAGCTCGCGCGAGATCATGAAGGAATCCATCGAGGAGGCCGGCCGTGGCGTTGCGCATGAGCTGGAGCGCTTCCTGACCACGCTTGGCACCATCGCCGCGATCAGCCCGCTGATGGGCCTGTTCGGCACCGTGGTCGGCATGATCGAAATCTTCGGCTCGCCGACCGTCAGCGGCGGCAACAACCCGCAGATGCTGGCCCACGGCATTTCGGTGGCGCTCTACAACACCGGCTTCGGTCTGGTCATCGCGATTCCGAGCATGATCTTCTACCGTCACTTCCGCGCCCTGGTCGACAGCCTGATCGTCGACATGGAGCTGCAGGCGGTGAAACTGGTCGAGCTGGTCCACGGCGATCGCAAGTAAGCGAACCAAGTGCAACTGAGCGCAACTAAGCAAAAGGCACAGCCATGAATTTTCAACGCGGCCGCCATCGCGAAGAGCCCGAGATCAATTTCATTCCCTTGATCGACGTGCTGCTGGTGATCCTGATCTTTCTGATGGTCACCACCACCTATTCGAAGTTCTCGGGGCTGGAAATCAATCTGCCCACGGCCGACGGACCGCCGCCGGCAGAGCAACCCGCCGAAATCAACGTGGCGGTGACCGCCAGCGGCGACGTGCTGGTGAACAAGGTTTCGGCCGGCCGCGACGTGCAGGCCATTGCCGCGGCGATCAAGCGCGTCGCCGGCGACGCCGAGAAGGACCCGGTCGTCGTCATCAGCGCGGATGCGAAGGCAACGCACCAGAGCGTCATCGACGTCATGCAGGCGGCGCAATCGGCGGGGCTCTCGCACATCTCCTTTGCCACCCAGAACAGCAAGTAGGCAGAAGGCGGGCTTCCCCGCCTTCTGGCTGCACCGCAATTTTGTCTCCGGCCTGCTGTGGCCGCTTTCCCACCTGTTTGCCTGGCTTGCGCGGCGGCGCCGTGCGCGCCTCGTGGCGCAACGCCTGGCCGTGCCCGTCGTCGTGGTCGGCGGCATTACCGTCGGCGGGGCCGGCAAGACGCCGCTGACGCTGCATCTGGTCGAGGCGCTGCGCCGGCGCGGCTATGCGCCCGCCATCATCAGCCGCGGCTACGGCGGCGCGGTGTCGGGCGAGATGGAAGTCCGTCCCGACAGCTCGGCCGGCGTCGTCGGTGATGAGCCGCTGCTGCTGCGCCGGCGCGCCAACTGTCCCGTGTTCGTCGGCGCCGACCGGGTCGCAGCGGGCAAGGCCTTGCTGGCGACCCATCCCGAAGTGGATCTGATTCTGTGTGACGACGGCCTGCAGCACTATCGTCTGGCGCGCGATTTCGAGATTGCGGTGTTCGACCGGCGCGGCCTCGGCAACGGCTGGCAATTGCCGGCCGGCCCCCTGCGCGAGCCTATAAATCGTCTGCGCGAGGTTGACGCCGTGGTGCTCAACGACGCGCCGCTGGCCGCGATCGAGATGGCCGGTTCTCCCGCCGCGGTGTTCTCCATGCGTCTGGAAGGCGCGGAATTCTTCGCGTTGCACGATCCGGCGCGAAAAATCGCCGCCGCCGCGTTGCGGGAAAGGACCTTGCATGCGGTGGCCGGCATCGGCGAGCCGCAGCGCTTCTTCGATCACTTGAAAGCCTTGGGGCTGGCGTTCGAGCCGCACGCCTTTCCCGATCATCATGCCTATGAAGCCGGCGAGCTGGCCTTCGGCGACGGCGTGATTCTGAGCACCGAGAAGGATGCGGTAAAATTGCGCGCAGTACTGGCTCCGGATGTCGAAGCATGGGTGCTGCCGGTGACGGCGGTGCTGTCCCCGGGCCTGGATCAACTGATCGTGGAGAAGCTGAATGGACGCGCGCCTGCTTGAGATTCTGGTCTGCCCTGTATGCAAGGGACCGTTGCAACACCATAAGGCGCAGAGCGAACTCGTGTGCCGTCCCTGCCGTCTGGCCTATGCCATCAAGGACGACATCCCGATCATGCTTGAATCCGAAGCGCGTCAACTCGACGCTGCCGAAGCCGAACAGGCCTGAGTCGGGCGATGCCCCCGTTCAGGGTCGTCATCCCGGCGCGATTCGCGTCCACACGCCTGCCCGGCAAGCCGATGGCCGATATCGGCGGCAAGCCCATGATCGTGCGCGTCGCCGAGGCGGCGGAAAAATCGGGCGCCAGCGAAATCATCATCGCCTGTGACCAGCAGGACATCCGCGCCGCCGTCATGCAGTACGGCTATACCGCCGTCATGACGCATGCGGACCACCCGAGCGGCACCGACCGGATTGTCGAAGTGGTCGAGCATATGGGCTGGGCCGACGACGAGATCGTCGTCAATGTGCAGGGCGACGAGCCCCTGATTCCGCCGGCGCTGATCGATGCCGTCGCCGCCGCGCTCGAAAAGGACCCTGGCGCCTCGATCGCCACCGCCAGCCATGCCATCCATACCGCCGCGGATGCCTTCAATCCCAACGTGGTCAAGGTGGTGACGGCGCAGAACGGGCGCGCCCTGTATTTTTCGCGGGCGCCGATTCCCTGGCATCGCGACGGCTTCGCCATGAATCGCGAAGAGTTGCCGGCCGACTACAATCTGCAACGGCATGTCGGCATTTATGCCTATCGGGTCGGTTTTCTGCGCCGCTACGGCAATCTGCTGCCGTCGCCGGTGGAGCGCTGGGAGTCGCTGGAGCAGCTGCGGGCGCTCTGGCATGGCGACGCCATTACGGTGGTCGAAACTGACAGCGCGCCGCCGCCGGGCGTGGATACGCCCGAGGACCTGGAGCGCGTGCGCCAGCATTTCTGACCTTGCCGCCGCCTCTTGACCGAAGGGAGTTCCTTGCGGGACCCGAGGGAAAAGGACGGGGACGAGGCAACTTTGACCACGGCCGCTTTTTTGCGTACCGTGGCGGCCAATAACAAGTGTTAACAGGAGCGATTCAATGCGTTTGATTTTGTTGGGACCGCCGGGCGCGGGCAAGGGAACACAGGCGAACTTCATCAAGGAAAAGTTCGGCATTCCCCAGATTTCCACCGGCGACATGCTGCGCGCCGCCGTCAAGGCCGGCACGCCGCTGGGTCTCGCCGCCAAGGCGGTGATGGATTCGGGTGCGCTGGTGTCCGACGACATCATCATCGGTCTGGTCAAGGAGCGTCTCAAGGAAGACGACTGCAAGAGCGGCTACATGTTCGACGGCTTCCCGCGCACGCTTCCGCAAGCCGACGCGATGAAGGAAGCCGGCGTCAAGATCGACTTCGTGCTCGAGATCGACGTGCCGGACAGCGACATCATCGAGCGCATGAGCGGTCGCCGTTCGCACCCGGCTTCGGGTCGCACCTATCACGTGAAGTTCAATCCGCCCAAGGTGGCCGGCAAGGACGACGTGACCGGCGAAGACCTGGTCCAGCGCGAGGACGACAAGGAAGAGACCGTCAAGAAACGCCTCGACGTCTATCATTCGCAGACCAAGCCGCTGGTGGCGTATTACTCGAAGTGGGCCGAAAGCGGCGACGCGAGCGCCCCGCAGTACCGCATGATCAGCGGCCAGGGGCCGGTGGATGAAATCACCGCCCGCGCTTTCGCGGCGCTGAAGTAAGGCAAACGGACAAAGGGGCTAAGGAGGCCCCTTTGTTTTGCAAGTAATATCCCCGGAGCACGGGGATGCAAAAGATCAACAAATTCGCACGACAGAGACCAGACACATGCCACGCAATGCCTTCTATGCACAGTCCGGCGGCGTCACCGCCGTCATCAATGCCAGCGCCTGCGGCGTCATCGAGACCGCCCGGGCCCATCCGGACAAGATCGGCAAGGTCTTCGCCGGCCGTAACGGCATCATCGGCGCGCTGACCGAGGACCTGATCGACACCTCGCTCGAATCCGCCGCCGACATCGCCGCGCTGCGCACCACGCCGTCGGGCGCCTTCGGTTCCTGCCGCTACAAGCTGAAGAGCCTGACCGAGCACAAGGCGCAGTACGAGCGCCTGATTGAGGTGTTCAAGGCCCACGACATCGGCTATTTCTTCTACAACGGCGGCGGCGACTCGGCCGATACCTGCAACAAAGTGTCGCAGTTGTCCGAAGCCATGGGCTATCCGCTGCAGGCCATCCACGTGCCCAAGACCGTGGACAACGACCTGCCGCTGACCGACACCTGTCCGGGCTTCGGCTCGGTCGCCAAGTACGTCGCCACCTCGATGCGCGAAGCCGGCTTCGACGTGGCTTCGATGGCGCGCACCTCGACCAAGGTCTTCGTCATGGAAGTCATGGGCCGCCATGCCGGCTGGATCACTGCGGCCTGCGGCCTGGCCGCCGAGAAGGCCGGCGATCCGCCGCACATTCTGCTGTTTCCGGAAGTGCCCTTTGACGAGGACAGCTTCATTGCGCGCGTCAAGGAAACCGTCGAGAAGTACGACTACTGCACCGTCGGCGTGTCCGAAGGCCTGCTCAACAAGGAAGGCAAGCTGATGGCCGAGACCGGCGCGCGCGACGCCTTCGGCCATGCGCAACTCGGCGGCATCGGCCCGCAGATCGCCGCGCTGATCAACGCCAAGCTCGGCTACAAGTATCACTGGGCCGTCGCCGACTACCTGCAGCGCGCCGCGCGCCACATCGCCTCGAAGACCGACGTCGATCAGGCCTATGCCGTCGGCAAGGCCGCCGTGGAAATGGCGATTGCCGGCAAGAATGCGGTGATGCCGGCGATCCGTCGCCTCTCCGACAGCCCCTACCAGTGGGATATCGTCGAAGCGCCGCTGGCCCAGGTCGCCAATGTCGAGAAGAAGATGCCCAAGGACTTCATCACCGAGGATGGCTACGGCATCACCGAGGCCTGCCGCCGCTACCTGGCGCCGCTGATCGAGGGCGAAGACGCGCCGCCCTACAAGAATGGCCTGCCCGACTATGTGCGCCTGAAGAATGTTTCGGTGGCCAAAAAGCTGCCGGGAGACTTCAAGATTTAAGAGATGAACAAACGCCTGCTACCATGCAGGCGTTTGTCTATGCAGCAGTAGTTGAATCACCACCACTGAAACAGGAGCAAGTCACGATCTAACCAATAAAGTACGGAGGAGGAGCTATGGCAGTCGAACTGGTGTTTGCACTTGCGTGCGCCGCGATCGCAATCGTTTACGGCGCGATATCGAGTCAATGGATTCTGTCCCAGGCAGATGGCAACGAGCGCATGCGGGAAATCGCCGCAGCGGTCCAGGAAGGCGCCAAGGCCTATCTCAATCGCCAATACACGAGCATTGCCGTGGTCGGCGCCGTACTTTTCGTGGTGATCGGTCTTGTTCCTGCGCTCGGCTGGCCGACTGCAATCGGCTTCCTCATTGGCGCGATTCTTTCCGGTGCGGCCGGCTATATCGGCATGAACGTCTCGGTGCGCGCCAATGTGCGGACCGCAGAAGCCGCACGGCACGGCATAGCGCCCGCGCTGAATGTGGCCTTCAAGGGCGGCGCCATCACCGGCATGCTGGTGGTGGGGCTCGGTCTATTGGGGGTCGCCGGCTACTATGCCTTCCTGCGCGCCAATGCGGCGCCCGACGCCAGCGTCGATCACATCATTCACCCGCTGATCGGTCTGGGCTTCGGTTCCTCGCTGATTTCCATCTTCGCGCGTCTCGGCGGCGGCATTTTCACCAAGGGGGCCGACGTCGGCGCCGATCTTGTCGGCAAGGTCGAGGCTGGCATTCCCGAGGACGATCCGCGCAATCCGGCGGTGATCGCCGACAACGTCGGCGACAACGTCGGCGACTGCGCCGGCATGGCCGCCGACCTGTTCGAGACCTATGCGGTGACCATGGTCGCCACCATGTTGCTTGGCGCCTTGATGCTCAAGGGCCACGGCGAGGCGGCGGTGCTGTATCCGCTGGTGCTCGGCGGCTTCTCCATCATCGCCTCCATCGTCGGCTGCTTCTTCGTCAAGGCGAGCGAGGGCGGCAAGATCATGAATGCGCTCTACAAGGGCCTGGCCGTCGCCGGCGTGCTGGCGCTGATCGCCTTCTATCCCATCACCACGCATTTCGTCCCGGACGACCTGCTCGGCGCGGCCGGCAGCCAGATGCGTCTATACGGCGCGGCGGTCATCGGCCTGGTGCTGACGGGACTCACCGTGGTCATCACCGAGTACTACACGGGTACCGACTTCAAGCCGGTCAAGCATATCGCCGAAGCCTCGACGACGGGACACGGCACCAACATCATCGCCGGTCTCGGCGTGTCGATGCGCGCCACCGGCTGGCCGGTGCTGGCCGTGTGCGCCGCAATCTGGGGCTCCTACACGCTCGGTGGTCTCTACGGCATTGCGATCGCTGCGACGTCGATGCTGTCGATGGCCGGCATCATCGTCGCCCTCGACGCCTACGGCCCGATCACCGACAACGCCGGCGGCATTGCCGAGATGTCGGACTTGCCGGACAGCGTGCGCGCGGTGACCGACCCGCTCGATGCCGTCGGCAATACGACCAAGGCAGTGACCAAGGGCTATGCCATCGGTTCGGCCGGCCTCGCCGCGCTGGTGCTGTTCGCCGACTTTACGCATGCGCTCGAAGGCATGGGAAAAACGGTGAGCTTCAGCCTCAATGATCCGGCCGTGATCATCGGCCTCTTTATCGGCGGCCTCGTCCCTTACCTTTTCGGTGCCATGGCGATGGAAGCGGTGGGGCGCTCGGCCGGCGCCGTGGTCGTCGAAGTGCGGCGCCAGTTCAAGGAGATTGCCGGCATCATGGAAGGGACCGCCAAGCCGGACTATTCACGTGCGGTGGATATGCTGACCAAAGCGGCGATCAAGGAAATGATGATCCCCTCCTTGCTGCCGGTGCTGGTGCCGGTGGTGACCGCCGTCGTGCTCAATTGCCTGATGGGACCTGGCGCCGGCGTGCGCGCTCTGGGTGGTGTGCTGATGGGCACCATCGTCACCGGGCTCTTCGTCGCCATCTCCATGACCACCGGCGGCGGCGCCTGGGACAACGCCAAGAAGTACATCGAAGATGGCCACTTCGGCGGCAAGGGCTCGGAGGCGCACAAGGCGGCGGTCACGGGCGATACGGTGGGCGATCCTTACAAGGACACGGCGGGGCCGGCGGTCAATCCGCTGATCAAGATCATCAATATCGTTGCCCTGCTGATCGTGCCGTTGGTGGCATAGCGGCGCATCGCCTTGGTTTGCAAAAGGAAAAGGGGCAACGTTGATGTTGCCCCTTTTTCATTGGCCCCGGCTTGGCTACACTGCATCATCCAAGGATGATCAGGAACGATCGGATGACCACTCTCAGCGAAGCCCTGACGCGCCACGAACGCTGGTGGCCGGACGAGTTCGACGATAGCGAGATCGAAGCCGTGATCTGGCCCGAGATCGTGGCCAGCACCTCGCGCGGCGATTTTGCCTGCTATCTCGTGCATCGCCTGCTCAAGGCCCGCCATCTCGATGAGGCGCGGGCGCGCTATGACCGCATGACGGAGGCGGACCCGGAGCCCTTGCATTATTTTCAAGCCATCAACAAGCTGCGCACACTGGCGGAGCAGGGCCATGGTGGCGCCATGTTCCATATGGGCAAGGTGCATGCGCTGGGCATCGCCGTCGAGCGGGATCTGCAGCAGGCCGCGCAGTGGTATCGCCGCGCGGCGGAGAAGGGCGACATGCGCGCTCACTGCAACCTCGGCTGGATGTACCAGTCCGGCATGGGTGTGGCGGAAGACAAGACCGAAGCATTTCGTCTGCTATCAATCGGCGCCGAACATGGCGTGCTGTCCGCCAAGGCGGCCGTCGGCATGATGCTGCTGCAGGGCGAGGGCTGCACCCCTGATCCGGCGCAGGCCCTGCGCATGCTGGATGCCGCGTTCGAGGCCGGCTACAGCAATGCGGCCAACTGCATTTCCGATGCCTACTTCGCCGGCGAGTTTCTGCCGCACGATATCGTGCTCGGCCACGCCTGGCTCAACAAGGCAGCCGAGCGCGGCGATGCCCGCAGCATGGCTATCCTCGGCCATTACCTGATTACCGGCAGCCACGGCAAGACCGATGTCACGCACGGTATCGCGCTGATGTACGACGCCATCAACCACGGCTACACGCCCGCTTATGCCTGGCTGGGGGCCTTGTATGAAAAGGGGCAGGGTTTGGAGCGCGACCTCGGTCGTGCCCAAGCCTGGTACGAGCGGGGTGTGGCGATGGGAGACGAAGGCTCGAGCTTTGGTCTCAGTCGCCTGCAGCAGAACGTGATGCCGGAGTCAGCCTCGCATTCCGTGCATTAGACGGTTTAGGCGCCACGTCGCTTGAAGTCGGCGATGCGCAGGCCAGCCAGCCACAGCGCGGCGAAATACGCGGCGATCCCGCCGCCGACGAGGGCGGACAGACGCCATAGACGCTCGATCTTGCCCATGCTCAGCCACGCGGCTTCACTGCCCATGCCGCACCAGAGTGCGAGCGCCAGGGCGCACAGGCCGACGCAGAGACGGAGGCCGAATACCGTCCAGCCGGGTTGGGGAACATAGGCCTCGCGCTTGAGCAGGCCTACCAGCAGGAAGCCTGCGTTGAAGCAGGCCGCCACGCCGATAGAGAGCGCAAGCCCGGCATGCGCGAAGTGAAAGCCGTAGATAAACAGCACGTTGAGCGCCTGCGTCAGCAGCAGCGTCATGACGCCGATCCTGACCGGCGTACGGATATCCTGGCGCGCATAGAAGCCCGGCGCCAGAATCTTCACCATGATGATGCCGGTCAGCCCGACACTGTAGGCGATCAGCGCATTGCGCGTCTGCATGACGTCGTCCGCAGTAAAAGCGCCGTGCTGGAACAGCGTAGACAGCAGGGGTACCGAGAGCATGGCGAAGGCCAGCGCACACGGCAGCGTTAGCATCAAGGTCAGGCGTATGCCCCAGTCAAGCAGCGCGGAAAATTCGGCGCGCATATCGCTGGCGTGAAGCTTGGCGAGACTGGGCAGCAGGATGGTGCCGAGCGCGGCGCCGAGGAGTCCGGACGGGAACTCCATCAGGCGGTCTGCGTAATAGAGCCAGGACACGCTACCGGTGACGAGAAAGGAAGCGAAGACGGTGTTGATCAGCAGGGAAACCTGGGAGATCGAAACGCCCAGCACGGCGGGGGCCATGAGCTTGAGAATGCGGCGCACGCCGGCATCGGCTGGCGCCCAGTCCCAGCGCGGCAGCAGGCCGATTCTCGTCAATGCCGGCAACTGGATGGACAGTTGCAGCACACCGCCGAGTACGGCCGCCCAGCCGAGCACCATGATGGGCTGCGCGAACCACGGGGCGGCGAACAGCGCCATGACAATGAATGAGAGATTCAGGAGTACCGGCGTGAAGGCCGGCACTGCGAAGCGATTCCAGGTATTCAGCACGCCGGCCGAGAGCGCGACCAGCGACATGCACAGGATGTAGGGAAAGCAGATGCGTGTCAGCTCAACGGTCAGCGCGAACTTGTCTGGATCGCTGCTGAAGCCGGGAGCCGAAACATAGATCAACGCCGGTGCGGCGAGGACGCCGAGCAAGGTGACACAGAACAGGATGGCGAAGAGCAGGGTGGCGACCCGATTCACAAGCTGATGGGTTTCCGTGTCGCCGCGCTTGTTCTTGTATTCGGCCAGGATAGGCACAAAGGCTTGGGAAAATGCGCCTTCGGCAAACAGGCGCCGCAGCAGATTGGGCAGGCGGAAGGCGACAACGAAAGCGTCGGTGGCAATGCCGGCGCCGAAAGCCCTGGCGATGACGAAATCACGAACAAAGCCCAGAATGCGGGACAACAGGGTCATGCTGCTGACGGTAGCGAGGGCTTTGAGCAGATTCATTGAGCTGGGCTGATGTGGAAGGCTGGGGCCAGGGCAAGCCAGCGGCTTGTCGGCAGGGCGCCATGTTAGCCGGTTTTCCCGGCATCTACCCAAAGGGCTTGCATCGCATTTCACTTCCTTGTACAATCGCGGACTTCGCTTGTTTCACCAACCTAATTTTTTAACCGGATTTCGATATGGCAAATACTGCACAAGCTCGCAAGCGCGCCCGCCAGGCGGTCAAGCAGCGCGCGCATAACATGAGCCTGCGTTCGACTCTGCGCACCGCGATCAAGAAAGTGCAAAAGGCCGTCGAAGCTGGCGATAAGGCTGCCGCCCAGGCCGTCTATCAAGCCTCTGTTGGTGTGATCGATTCGATCGCCGACAAGAAGATTGTTCACAAGAACAAGGCAGCTCGCCACAAGAGCCGCCTGAGCGCCGCCATCAAGGCTCTCTAAGCTCTTGTAATTGCAGGACCCCAGAAGGGGTGGTGGCGCAAGCCACCGCCCCTTCTGTTTTTTCACCCCAACTACCGTGCCGCCATGCCCTTCAAGGTCGGCAAGCTTTCGGGTTTTGTCAGTTTTGTTGCAGCGTCGCGACGAAATGAAAAAATCCCAATGAAAATAGGGGGCTATCTTGTGTTTTTTGAAAGTTCTACATATACTGCATCAATCCTTATGACTTATAACGGATTTTTTATGCAGCCCTTCAAACTGAAGAAATATGCATTCCGCATCCGTACGCGCGTCGGCATGGTTGTCGATAACCTCATGATTCCGGGAGAGACGGAGGAAGAGGCTGGCCGCAAGCTGCGCCAGATTTATCGGGATTGCCAGATTCTCAATTGCGTCTGTCATCACGGCTCGGTGCGCACGCCAGTCGCCGGCAATTTCGAGGATGTGGTCAGTCTGATCGCCCGTTAAAGAAGAAGCCGTCAGCGGACAGCTCTTCGATCAAGGCTGCATAGTCCTGCGCGCCCCGACTGTCGGCGGCGTGTGCGAAGACATCCTTGTAGACCGCAGGCGCTTCAGCCACTGCGACATTCTCGGAAATGACGGTTTCGCATAAGTCGTCGCCGAACAACGCCCGCATTTTTCCCTGAATCTCGAAGCTCATCTTGCGCCGCTTGTCGAAGCGGGTTAGCAAATAACGCCTTTCCACTCGTCGTTTGAGCACGGGCTCCAGCACTTTCAGGGTGTGTTCGATCTGCTGCGCACCGCGCAGGCTTAAAAAATCCGAAGATACCGGCACGATCAGACAGTCGGCGGCAAATACGGCGTTGAGCGAAAGCACGCCGAGAAACGGGCAGCAGTCGATAATGGCAATCCGCTCATTGTGCCTTTCGCGCAAGGCGGTAAGGCCGCTGTTCAGGCGATTGAGAATATTGGGGCCCTTGCCGAACAAGGAGTCGACCTTGATGAGCTCGGTATGGGCCGGAACCAGATGGCCGATGCCCGGCCATGCGATCTCAAGTTCGTGGAGCGGTCTGTTGTCGCGATAGAAGGCGAAAATGCTTGCGGCAACGTCGCGCGGCGCATGCTCCATGACGGATGTCATATGCGCTTGCGGATCGAGGTCCAGCAGCAGTACGTCATGCCCCCGGCGGGCGAGGCCTGCGCCGAGGTTGAGCGCAGTCGTCGTCTTGCCGACCCCGCCCTTCTGATTGAATACGGCAAGCTGCTTCATGAAGGATGCTCTGCCTATGTTGTCGTCATTGTGCGACAGCAGGCCCTTGCCAATAGCCCAAGTACCCTAGGCTAAGCCCTTCAATTCACGAAAAACTGTGCCTGCTTTTCAGGGGCGCGTAATGTCGGCCCAGCAGTTGGGCGTTTCGTAGAGGCGGACTCTTTCCAGCCGCAGGTGGTTACCGTAGGCGTCGCGGTAGAGCGGATCCAGCGTATCAAACGCGACGCGAGCCAGATTTTCCACCGTCGGAGTCACATCGAGGACGACGGTACGATGGTCGGGCAATGTCGCGAGAAAGTCCGCTACGACATGATCTTCCCGATATACGAAGAAGGCGTGATCCCAGCGTTCGATCAGGTGTTCGTTGGCGACGCGCTTGATTTCCGAGAAGTCCATCAGCATGCCGTCGGCGGCATTATCGGCACCGCGGATGACATCGCCGGAGAGCGTGATTTCAAGGATGTAGCGATGACCGTGCAGATGGCGACACTGCCCCTTGTGATTGGGGATGCGGTGACCAGCATCGAATTCGAGGCGGCGGGTGATTTGCATGGGAAATTCCGGACCGCGCCCGAGTGCATGACGTATGCCGGGACCAGCGGTATTAAGGGTGTTAAGCTGAAAAGCCCGAGAAGTATACCATTCGCCCCATGGCAACCTTGCCCCACGCACTGAGCATACGCAATCACGACCGCGACAGCGCCGGGCTGCGTTACGTCTATCCTGTTGTGTCGCGACGTGCCGGCGGCGTGTCGATCGGCATTAACCTGAATCCAAACAATGCTTGCAACTGGGCGTGCATCTACTGCCAGGTGCCGAATCTGACACGCGGCGGGCCGCCGCCGCTGGATCTTGCATTGCTGGAGCGTGAGTTGAATCGGATGCTCGATGATATCCAGCATGGCGACTTCATGGCCTCTCAGGTGCCGGCCGATGCCCGGCGCCTCATGGACATCGCGTTCTCGGGTAATGGGGAGCCGACCAGCGCACCGGAGTTTACCGAGGCGGTGGCATTGGTCGTGCGCGTGATGCGGGAGCGAGGATTGGGCGACCTGAAATTGCGGGTCATTACCAACGGCAGTCTGGTCGGGCGTCGTTATGTCCGCGACGGCCTGAAGCGCGTTGCCGAGGCGGGGGGGGAGGTGTGGTTCAAGGTCGATGCCGTCGAGCCTGCGCGCATCCTTGAGCTGAACGGTGTGCATCAGGCGGCCGGGGCGGCTTTGAACAGGCTTAAGTTGTGCGCGAGTATCGTACCGACCTGGGTGCAGACCTGCATGGTGATGCTGGATGGGGCGCCGCCGTCGGAAGCTGAGGTGGGCGCTTATCTGGATTTTCTTTTGGAGCTGCGCGGAGAGATTCGGGGGGTGCTTCTGTATGGCTTGGCGCGGCAATCGATGCAGCCGGGGGCGGGGAGGCTGGAGGCCTTGCCCGCAGATTGGCTGGCGGGGATGAGCAAACGAATCGAAGCGCTGGGTGTGTCTGTCCAGGTCAGCGTTTGAGCTTCAGGCGCCCTTGCGGTGAGCCTTGGCCTGTTTTTTCAGGTCCCTGAGCAAGCCGGGATTGTTGGTCTTGAGATAGTCGATGACGTCGATATCTTCCCGCTTGATGCGGCCGATGTCCACGCGTTCGACATGAACCAGTCTCAGGAGATGCTGTACCGGACGGGGCATATTGCGCCCACTCTCATAGCGGGAACCGCCGCTTTGCGTCACGCCGAGCAATGACCAGAACTCCTGCTGGTTCATGCCCAGTTTGCGTCGTATTTCGCGAGCATCGATTTTATCGCTTGCCGACATACGAGATCTCCTCAGCCCAATAAAGACGTGCCGATCGGCACGATATGTCTGTGCGCTTCTTGAGACGGATCCTAGGTTCCTCACCCGGAATTAAGTATATGGAATATAGGTCAGTTTGGGGGCTTTGGCTGGGACTCTTGCATCCGGAAGCAATTTGATCTGTCCTAGGCTAGAATGGCAGACTTTGTTCGATTCTGTAGGGAAGCAGGAACGCATGGCACTCATCGTTCAGAAATACGGCGGCACATCGATGGGCTCTCCTGAGCGCATCAAGAATGTCGCAAAGCGTGTTGCCCGCTGGAAGGCGCAAGGCCACCAAATCGTTGTTGTCGTGTCGGCCATGAGTGGCGAAACCAATCGTCTGATCGGGCTTGCCAGGGAAATCCAGGCGACCCCGGATCCGCGTGAGCTGGACGTCATGGTGTCGACCGGCGAACAGGTCACGATTGCACTGCTGGCGATGGCGCTCAAGAGCATTGGTGTCGATGCAAAAAGCTATACCGGTGCCCAGGTAAGGATTCTGACGGACAGTTCCCACACCAAGGCGCGCATTCTCGATATCGAGGAAAAGAACATGCGCGCCGATCTCGATGCCGGTAAGGTCATCATCGTCGCCGGTTTCCAGGGCGTCGATGAGAATGGCGCAATCACCACGCTCGGTCGCGGCGGTTCCGACACCACCGGCGTCGCGCTGGCTGCAGCGCTTAAGGCCGACGAATGCCAGATTTACACCGATGTGGACGGCGTCTACACCACCGATCCGCGCATCGTGCCGGAAGCGAAGAAGCTGGAACAAATCACCTTCGAGGAAATGCTGGAAATGGCCAGCCTCGGCTCCAAGGTGCTGCAGATTCGCTCGGTCGAGTTCGCCGGCAAATACAAGGTCAAGTTGCGCGTGCTGTCCAGCTTCGAGGAAGAGGGCAAGGAAACTAACGGCACGCTGATTACACTAGAGGAAGATTCCACGATGGAACAACCAATCATTTCCGGCATCGCCTTCAACCGCGACGAGGCCAAGCTGACCGTGCTCGGCGTGCCCGACAAGCCCGGCATCGCCTACCAGATACTCGGCCCGATCTCGGAAGCCAATATCGATGTCGACATGATCATCCAGAACGTCGGCCATGACGGCACCACCGACTTCTCGTTTACGGTGAACCGCGGCGAGTATGCGCGTGCCAAGAAGATTCTTGAGGACTCCGTCCAGAAGCATGTCGGCGCTCGCAACGTGATTGGCGACGAGAAGATCTGCAAGGTGTCGGCCGTCGGCGTCGGCATGCGTTCGCATCCGGGCATTGCCAGTCAGATGTTCCGTACGCTGGCTGAAGAGGGCATCAATATTCAGATGATCTCGACTTCGGAAATCAAGATTTCCGTCGTCGTCGATGAAAAATATCTGGAATTGGCCGTGCGCGTTCTGCACAAGTCTTTCGGCCTCGATCAATAAGCCGTTTTCGTTTGACCCGGACACGCGAAGCAAGTATTATCGCGTCCGGTTCGGAGACGTGGCCGAGTGGTCGAAGGCACTCCCCTGCTAAGGGAGCATACCCCAAAAGGGTATCGGAAGTTCGAATCTTCTCGTCTCCGCCAGAACTGACATGACGCCCCGCAAGGGGCGTTTTGTTTTTCTGCAATAGGTATTGCGCTCATGTGCGCCGCACATTCGCGTGCGCTACCCGGCCCTTGCGTGCAGACCCATGCGAGGTGGCCAGCGCCTTTCCTCTCACTTTCTTGTGTTCGCGCCGGACGATGTTGGTTTCGCTGCCCGCAACATGCCGGTTGCCATGGGCGCACGCCAGTCTTCCTGAGGCGGTCCGTAAAAGTCACCGTTTGTCCTGTGTCCGGTCGCTTCTCTTCTGTCGTGCTTTGCGCAGCCTGCACACGAACGCCTGGCCTCGGAGATTCGTTTGTGGCTAGGCATTCCAATAGCGCCGTTGTCTTTTTGTGACCGCAGTGCCCATGATTTGTTCGGGTACTGTTTATGCGGGGGCGACGACGCGATGTGTAAATGCAAGGAATCCGCCTCTGCGCTATTGGCGAAAGGCGGCGCGAGACTTCTCTCTTGCAAAGGTGCGTGGCGCGAATTGCATCCTAAGTGAAACGCTAGTCATGTTGTTTTTGCAGGGTTTTGTTGTTTGACCAAAAAAACTTCTCAAAAAGGTGTTGCCAAGTCCTGAAAGACTGGCCATAATGCGCCTCCTTTCAACGACGCGAGAAGTTGGAAGGCGTGAAGTGAGTTGGGCGGGAAGGCAGAGTTGGTGGGCCTTCCGGAGAAACGAGAAATAAAAATATTTCAAAATTTCTTCAAAAAGTCTTGACGAGCTGAACGA
>JAGWTC010000021.1 GCA_028869135.1 Rhodocyclaceae bacterium | reverse complement strand
TGGTCGGTTATGCCGATGGCGATGCGCGTCGTTTGCTGAACGTGCTGGAGCAGATACGCACGGCGGCCGAGACGGCGGGCGTGGAAAAGATCGATACGCCCTTCCTCGAAAATGCGCTGGCCAGCGACCTGCGCCGTTTCGACAAGGGCGGCGACGCTTTCTACGACCAGATCTCGGCGCTGCACAAATCGGTGCGCGGCTCCGACCCTGATGCCGCCTTGTACTGGCTGGTGCGCATGCTGGACGGCGGCGCCGATCCGCTCTATCTGGGCCGGCGCCTGGTGCGCATGGCGATCGAGGACATTGGCCTGGCCGATCCGCGCGCGTGGGAGATTGCCTTGAATGCCTGCGCCATCTACGAACGTCTGGGCAGTCCCGAGGGCGAGCTGGCGCTGGCCGAGGCGGCGCAGTACCTGGCCATCGCGGCCAAATCGAACGCCGCCTATGCCGCGTATAATGCGGCACTAGCCTTTGTGGGCAAGGACAAATCGCGGCCGGTGCCGGACCATCTGCGCAACGCGCCGACCAAGCTGATGAAGAACATGGGTTTGGGCCGCGAGTATCGCTACGCCCACGATGAACCCGAAGCCTATGCCGCCGGTGAAAACTATTTCCCCGAGGGCATGGCCAAGCCGCATTGGTATCAACCGACGCCGCGCGGCCTCGAACTGAAGATCGCCGACAAGCTTGCCCATTTGCGCGAGCTCGACAGACAAGCCTTGAAGAAAGAAAAGTAATGCTGGATATCCAACTGCTTCGCACCCAACTCGACCACGTCACCACCCGCCTCGCCACGCGCGGCGTGAATTTCGACGCGGCCGGCTTTCAGGCGCTCGAAGACGAGCGCAAGGGTTTGCAGACGAAGACGCAAGACCTGCAAGCCAAGCGCAATGCGCTGTCCAAGCAGGTCGGCATGCTGAAGGGCAAGGGCGAGGACGCCTCCGCCGTGCTGGCCGAGGTGGCCGGTATCGGCGACGAACTCAAGGCCAACGAGGAAAGGTTGGCCGTGTTGCTCGCCAAGATCAACGACTTCGTCGCTGTCATTCCCAATCTGCCGCATGAGAGCGTGCCGGTCGGCGAAGACGAAAAGGGCAATATCGAAGTGCTGCGCTGGGGTACGCCCAAGACTTACGACTTCCCGGTCAAGGACCATGTCGAGCTCGGCGAGAATCTCGGCGGCCTGGATTTCGAGACCGCCGCCAAGATCACCGGCAGCCGCTTTTCCGTCATGAAGGGCGGCATCGCGCGCCTGCATCGCGCGCTTGCGCAGTTCATGCTCAACACGCATGGCGGCGAGCATGGCTACACCGAAGTGTATGTGCCGTATCTGGTCAATCCGGCCAGCATGTTCGGCACCGGTCAGTTGCCCAAGTTCGAGGAAGACCTGTTCCGCGTGCCGCACGGCGACGGCCATCTGTACCTGATCCCCACTGCCGAAGTGCCGGTCACGAACATCGTGCGCGACGAGATCGTCGCCGCCGACGCGCTGCCGCTGAAGTTCGTCTGCCACACGCCGTGCTTCCGTTCCGAAGCCGGTTCGGCCGGCCGCGACACGCGCGGCATGATCCGCCAGCATCAGTTCGACAAGGTCGAGATCGTGCAGGTCGTGCATCCCGAAAAGTCGTGGGAGGCGCTCGAGGAGCTGACCGGCCACGCCGAAACCATCCTGCAGAAGCTCGGCCTGCCGTATCGCAAGATGGCGCTGTGCAGCGGCGACATGGGCTTCTCCTCGGCCAAGACCTACGACCTCGAAGTGTGGCTGCCGGCGCAGAACACCTATCGCGAAATCTCGTCCTGCTCCAATTTCGAGTCCTTCCAGGCGCGCCGCATGCAGGCGCGCTTCAAGAACGCCCAGGGCAAGAACGAGCTGGTCCACACGCTCAACGGTTCCGGCCTCGCCGTCGGCCGCACGCTGGTCGCGGTGTTGGAGAATTATCAGAATGCCGATGGCAGCGTGACCGTGCCCGAGGTGTTGCGTCCGTATATGGGTGGTATCGAGGTCATCAAGGCTGCCTGAGCCTTTTTGCCCACCCCGAAAGGCAGCCCCATGCGAGTGGGGGCTGCTTTTTTATTGGCAGAAATAATTCGGCCTGCTTGAATGAAACGGCATGTCGTCGGCGTATATCCCTATGAGCGCGACGTGCGCTTTCCATTCGGGAGAAAGTCATGAAATCGTTTGCAGCAGGAATTGGCCTGGCGCTGACCCTGGTTGGCGCCGCAAGCGCGCAATCCGTGGCCCATAACAATGGCCTCCTCACCGACGCAGGCGGGCGCGTGCTGTACACCTTCGACAAGGACGAGGCCGGCAAGAGCAACTGCAGCGGCCAATGCGCCGTCAACTGGCCGCCGTTTGCCGCCGCGGCCGACAGCAAGGCCGCCGGCGACTACAGCGTGGTCGCCCGCGAAGATGGGGCCAAGCAGTGGGCGCTGAAGGGCAGGCCGCTCTATTATTTCGTCGGCGATGCCAAGCCGGGCGACAGCAACGGCGAAGGCAAGCTGGGCCTCTGGCACACCGTCAAGGCGGCGCAGTAAAGGCGGCGCAACAAGGTGCGGCGACGGGGCGCAGGCCCCGTCAGTTCATCAGCGGTCGGTACGCCGGCTCGAAGCGCGACAGTGTGTCGTAATAGGTGCGGATGTTCTCGACCATGATGACGGCCTCGCCGCCGCGCGCCTTGCCGCTCTTGAGGCGCGCGTAGTACTCGGGCTTGGCCAGCAGCGGCAGCACCTTCTTCATCTCGTACCAGGAGTTCGGATCGCGCTTCAGGCCTTCGGCAATGGCGCGCGCGCCGTTCATGTGGCCCATGCCGAGGTTGTAGGCCGCCAGCGCCAGCCACAGGCGGTCGGGCTCCTTTGCCTCTTCGGGCAGGTCGTCGGCGAGGTCGGCCAGATATTTGGCGCCGGCGCGTATGCTCTGCTTCGGGTCGAGCCGGTTGCTGACGCCCAGTCGGTCGGCGGTGTCGCCGGTCAGCATCATCATGCCGCGTACGCCGGTGAAGGACGTGGCCAGCGGGTCCCATTTCGATTCCTGATAGGCGAGTGCGGCCAGCAGGCGCCAGTCGATGCCGGTCAGTTCCTGGGCCACCTGGAAGTCGCGGCGGAAATCCGGCAGCTTGGTCTGCACGTCTTCCAGGAAGCGCGTGATGCCGACGTAGTTGATGCGGCGGATGTGTCCGAAGTAGCGATCTTCCAGGCGCGCCAGCGTGCCGTCGGCGCGCGCGTTTTCGACAAAGGTCAGCGCCTTGGTATAGAGCTCGCTGTCGCCGTCGAAGAAGGCCCAGCCGAGCTGGATGCGGCCGGGCAGGGACAGGCCGATGCGCAGGTCGGGGTAGAAATTGGAGGCGATGTCGAAATGCAGGCTGTCGGTGACCACGAGGTCGGCCTGGTGTTTCGACAGCAACTCCAGCAGGCCGATTTCATCGCCCTTGTTCCAGTTGTGCAGCTTGACCTTGACCGGCAGTTTCTTCAGCAGTTGGTGCGCCGGCGAATGGGCGCTCAGCGTGATGCTGCGATTGGCCAGATCGGCAATGCTGTCCGGGCCGATGCCGTCTGCGTTGTAGGCCACGACGAAGCTCGACTCGCGCAGCGGCGGCGTGAAGAAAAGATCGCTGTTGCCCTCGACGATGGGCATGGACATCGCGATATGGATGCGGCCCTCGCGCAGCAGCTTGGCCAGTTGCTCCGGATCCCGCGCCGGCACGACGCGCAACTTGACCCCCAGCTCCAGCGCAAAGGCGGCGGCCAGGTCGTACTCATAGCCGCTGCCGGCGCCTTCCTCGAGCTGGTAGAAGGCAGGAGTCTCCCGTATGCCCACGACCAGCTCTCCGATGTGGGCCGGCGGCGCGATGCGGGAACAAGCGGTCAGACACAGGCAGAGCAGAAACAGCAAGAAGGCAAACGCAACGGGTCGGGCAAACACAGGCCGAACCGTCCGCGTTCCAGGGGTGGGGAACATGCGTGCTCCTCACGATGGCGGGATGCGCATTCTGCCATATCCGGTCGGCATCAACCGTCTGGTTGGGCCGCGCAATCGGTGGTACAATCACGGCCCTGCGCGGAGAGGTGGCAGAGTGGTCGAATGTACCTGACTCGAAATCAGGCGTACTGCAAGGTACCGTGGGTTCGAATCCCACCCTCTCCGCCAATTAAACAGCCACCCAAGGGTGGCTTTTTAATTGGTGCAGTGTGCGGGTAAGCAGCAATCCCCCCGGTTCGACAAGCAAGCACGGCTCGCATGGACATCCGCAGGGCGGTCCCGCGCAACGGGATGGCTGGACCACCCCCAGTCGGACAGACACAGTCCTGCAGGGATTTCCTTCGGGCACATCGCCCCTGCTAAACAGTCGCCCTTTGAGCCTCCCTTTGGAGGGAGCTTGATCAAAAACCGCATGTTCAAAAGCCAGCGGTTTTTTGCTTTCAGCAACCTCCTGCTCACTGCGCGTCCGGGTTGTGACCAAGGGCATTGGCGTGTATTCGGAAATTATGAAATTCCGCAAGATGTTATAATTTATTCACTTAAAATGCCCCTTCTGGAGGCGCATGATGCACACCGGAAAAGAGGCGTCAAGGCGCGCAGCCAAGGGCTTATGGCCGCTGGGAGCGGTGTTCGGTCGATTGGTCTGAGGGGGCGTCAGTGTCTGTATCAACAGGATTTACCTGGGTGGCCGCGGCACGTGCCGATGCGCATCGCTGGATCTCCAACTGTGGTGCCGATTTCTTTGTTTTTCTGGCCATCGTTGGCGCCTACCTGTTGCCGGGCCTGCTCGGGCATGATCCCTGGAAGCAGGACGAGACTTACATCTTCGGCATCATCCATCACATGCTGCAAAGCGGGGACTATGTGGTGCCGACGATGGCGGGCGAGCCTTTCATGGAGAAGCCGCCCTTGTTTTACTGGGTGGCGGCTTTTCTGGCGCAGTTGCTGTCGCCGTGGCTGCCCCTGCATGACGGCGCGCGCTTGGCGACCGGCGTATTCATGGCGGTGACCTGCGGTGCGATCGGCTGGACAGCGCGGCACTGGTGGGGGCAGGGGTATGGCCGCGTCGCCGTGATGGCGCTGCTGAGCTGCTTCGGCCTTGTCTGGTATGCGCATTTGATGCTGACCGATGTGCCGGTGCTGACCGGCTTTGCCGTGGCGACGGCCGGTCTGGCCCTCTGTCGCGAGCGTGCGCTGGCTGGGGGCGTCGTGTTGTCGGTTGGCGTCGGCATCGGTTTCCTCGGCAAGGGGGTGATCGCGCCGGGCGTGATCGGCATTGTTGCCTTGCTGTTGCCGCTGCTGTTCCGCGAGTGGCGCAGCCGCACGTATTTTCAGGCGCTGGCCGTCTCCTTCGTTGCTTGCCTGCCATGGTTGCTGGTCTGGCCAATCGCTTTGTATCTGCGTTCGCAGACCTTGTTCATGGACTGGTTCTGGCTCAACAACGTTGGCCGCTTCCTGGGCTTCTCCGTGGCGGAACTGGGCGCGCCGCATACGCCGGGATACTGGTATGAGGCCTTGCCGACGATGACGTTCCCGGCCTTGCCGCTGGCATGCGTGACGCTTTGGCAAAAGCGGCGCGAGATACTGACGCAACCGCCGATTCAGTATTCCCTGCTGATGTTCGGCGTGTTCATGGGCATGCTGATCAGTGCGGCCTCGGCGCGACACAGCTATATCCTGCCCGCACTGGCGCCAGTCGCGCTCATGGCGGCGCCGGCTGCGGTGGCCTTGCCGAAGTGGTGCGATCGCCTGTTTGATTGGAGCGGCCGGGTGTTGTTCGGTGTGCTGGCGCTTTGCATCTGGGGCGTGTGGGTCGTTCTGTACAGGAACGGCAGCGTGCCGGATAGCTGGTCTGCGATTACGCGCGTGCTGCCGCAGCATTTCAATCCGCCGCTCGATTTCAACACGCTGTTCGTGGCGCCTTTTCTCAGCGTGGCTGCCGTCATTCTGGTGCTGCACTACGCCCGCAAGCCGGGGCGCGGCCTGATGAGCTGGACGCTTGGTCTGACGCTGTGCTGGGGATTGGCGACATCGCTCTGGCTGGAATGGGTTGATTACGCGAAGAGCTATCGCAGCGTGTACATGTCAATGGCACAGGCGCTGCCTGAAGCGCGCAAGTGCATTGCCAGCGAGCATCTCGGCGAGTCCGAACGCGGCATGCTGGACTACATGCTGGGCGTCGTCACGCGCCGCCAGGAAACCGATCCGACCTACACCGAATGCGATGTACTGCTGCTTGGCGGGCGCGCCGGCATCCGACCGGACGTGGATTACAGTCGCTGGTCATTGATCTGGGATGGCGCCCGCCCTGGCGATACGAACGAGCGTCTGTGGCTTCTCGTGGAGCGCCGTGCGCTCGGGATGGCCAAAGGGGCCGAGCGCTGAAGGGGGGCAGTCAGCCTTCTTCGCTTCCCGCCCCCATCGCAAGCAGCCCCGAGTTTCCGGCTTGAGCGCTGCATGCTCAGCAGCAAGCCGGTATCATGCCAGCAACAGGTCGCATCTTGCCGCTCAGGGCTCGGCCGGTGCGCATTCATCATTCACTCGCATGAGGACTGCATGAGTCCATCGCTGACTGCGGTTGCACGCGGCGTACGGCCTTTCATCGAGGCCGCCGAGCGACTGGTCACGGCATTCTCGCCGTCGACCTGGACGCCGGTCGTGCAGCGCCAGATCTCGCAGTGCCTCTGGGCCGAAGCGCGCCAGATCCTGCCGCGGTTCGTGCTTCTGTCCGGCCTGCTCAGCCTGGCCATCGTGCACATCGTGGTCAACACCACCAACAATTACGGCCTGTCGGGGTTCGCGCTGGCAACCGTAATGCGCCTGCTCGTCGTCGAGCTGCTGCCCTTGCTGGCCGCCGTCAATGTCGCGCTGGCGCCGCCAGGCCGTGGCGCGGGGGCGGCCCTGGTCGTGAGCCGTTGCGTTCTGGTGATTGTCATGACCACACTCAGCAGCGCGGTCGCGCTGGCCATCGCCTACCTCGGCATGTACGGGCTCACCCCTTGGGGGCTGGGCATCTACACCCATACCGTGGGACAGGTCTTTGAGCCTGTCGTGCTGATCGCGCTGGCCCTGAAAAGCCTGCTCTTCGCCGTCACCGTGGCGACCCTGAGCAGGGCCGCCCTGACCTTTGGCGCGTTGCTGGGCATTGAAATCCTGCTGCTTGTCATCGAGTTTCTGTAGACCATGGATAAACCTTCCACCGAGGCGCACGACGCCGGCATTGAGCGCAAGGCGATTGCCCTGATCGTCGTTACGGTCGCCCTCATTGTGGCGTTCGTCCTCTATGTCATGACGGCTCGCGGCCTGTTTGCGGAAACGCAGCCCCTGGTGCTGACGACCGAAAATTCCGAGGGCGTGCGTCCGGGCATGGATCTGACCTTTTCGGGTTTCCCTGTCGGACGCGTACGTCGCGTCGAGCTTGCCGACGACGGCCGCGTTCGCGTCCTTGTCGACGTCAGGACCAGGGATGCGCGCTGGCTGCGCACTTCCAGCATCTTTACCCTGGAGCGCGGTATCGTGGGTGAAGCGCGCCTGCGTGTGTTCTCGGCGCTGCTGGATGACCCGCCGCTGCCTGCCGGCGAGGAGCGCCCGCTGCTGCGCGGCGATGCCAGCGAGCAGTTGCCGCAGGTACTGAGCAGTGCCAGGATGCTGGTCGAAAATCTGGAGCGCCTTACCGCACAAGGCTCGCCCTTCGCCAACACGCTGGAGCATGTCGAGACCGTCACCGGCCGCATGAGTGGCAAGCAGGGAGTGCTCGGCGCTGTGCTTGGCGGCGATGAGGAGGCAAGAAAACTCATCGCCACACTCGACCATCTCAACCGTCTGTTGGCGCAGGCCGACCAACGCCTGTTTGCGGCGGGCGGCCTGGCCGACACCTCGCAAGCCTCGCTTACCGAGCTGCAAGGCCTGCTGGTCGAGGCTCGCGCCAGCCTCAAGCGTGCCGACGCGATTCTTGCCGATGTGCAGGGCGCCTCCGCCGATCTCGGCACCTTGCGTACGGAAGTCGAAATGGGCTTGCGCAAGACTTCGCGCCTGATCGACGAAATCAATCGCAAGTGGCCTTTCTCGCACAAGACGGAGATCAGCCCGCCATGAGCCGGATGCGCCTTTCATTTGTCGCCGGCATGGCGGTGCTGCTGTCCGCCTGCGCCAGCGGCCCGACGCCGCCCGCGTGGCAGGCCAATGCCAAGACCTCGCTGGATGCCTATATCGAGGCGTGGCTGCGCGGCGAAACGCGGCTGGCCAACGCGGCCTTCGCGCGTGCGCGCGGCGAGCTTGCCAGCACCGGCCAGGCCGAGCAGGTGGCCGTTGCGGAACTCACGCGTTGCGCACTCGATGTCGCCAGCGTGGCCGCAGCCGAGGGAGACAGTTGCCCCGGTTTTGCGCCGCTTGCGGCGGATGCCGGCGAGCGCTCACGCGCATATGCGGCCTTCCTGACGGGGCGGGCTGTCGACAGCAGCTTGCTGCCGGCACAGTACGGCGCCTTCAGCGGTGCGGCGAGCCTCTCACGCATCGAAGCGCCGTTGCCGCGCCTTATCGCCGCCGGTGTGTTGCTGCGGAGAAATGCGTTGCCACCGGAAGGAGTGGCGCTTGCCGTCGAAACCGCTTCTGCCCAAGGTTGGCGGCGGCCCCTGCTGGCCTGGCTGGGGGTGCAGGCGCGCGTGGCGTCGGCCAGCGGCGATGTCGCGTTGGCCGCGCAGGCGCGGCGACGTGCGGCGCTGCTGGGCGGCATCCATGGCAACTCAGCAGCGCCGCCGGATTCTCCTTAGACGAGATGCGCTCCGGCGTGGCGCCGTAACGGCCATCCCATGGCGATTTCCCTTGCAGTGGCGGTGGGTATCAGCCGCTTTGCCGCTGGCGCATCTGTTTGGAATCGCCTGGTCGCGTGCTGGTTTCAGGGCTGCATGACATTCATGACCGCCAGGCTCATGGCGGTCACGCCGGTGCGTATGCTGGGTTCGGGTACTGGGGCGAAAAACGGCGAGTGGTTGCCCGGAACCGGCTGGCCCCTGGCGGCCCAGTCTTTCAACTGGGTTGAAGAAAACACCCCGATCATGAAGTACAGCGAGGGGATGCCGTGCTCCACGAAAACGGAAAAGTCCTCGCTGGCTGGGCTGGGCTCCTGCGCCTGGATGGCTTTGTCGCCGAAAGCGGACTTGAAGACCTTGGCGGTCCTGTCCGTCAGCGCGGCGTCGTTGAGCACCGCATCGGCCTGCGATGTCCCTATGCTGATGTCGGGTGCCGGGGCATTTGCGGCCTGCGCAGAAGCCAGCGCGATCCGCCGTATGCCGTTCAGCAGTTGGGTTCTGACGCCCGGATCGTAGGTGCGCACCGTGCCCAGCAGGACGGCTTCGTCGGGAATGATGTTGCCGACCGTGCCTGCGTTGAACGCGCCTACGCTCACCACGCCGAATCTGTTCGGCGGGACTTCGCGGCTGACCAGTGATTGCACATCGGTCACGAAACGCGCCCCGATGACGATAGGATCGATGGTCCGTTCGGGCATCGAGCCGTGGCCACCCTTGCCTTTGAACACCAAGGCGAACGAGTCGCCGTTAGATGTCTGCGGCCCGGCCTTGTAGGTGAGGTAGCCATATTCCATCGGCGCGGTATGAAGTGCGAAGGCGTAATCCGGCTTGCCGAACTTGCTGAACAGCGCGTCATCGACCATGGAGCGCGCGCCGCTGAGCTCCTCTTCCGCCGGTTGCGCGACGAACATCAGGGTGCCTTTCCATTTGTCCTTCAGGCTGACCAGCGTGGCGGCGGTTCCCACCCAGCTTGCCATGTGCAGGTCATGGCCGCAGGAGTGGGCGACGAAGGTTTCCCTGCCATCCTGATCCTTGGTCTTCTGCGTGCTGGCGTAGGGCAGGCCAGTCTTTTCCTGCATGGGCAAGGCGTCCAGTTCGGAGCGGACCATCACGGTCGGGCCGGCACCGTTCCTGTAGATGGCCACGATCCCGGTCTTCCCGACCTTCTCGGTCACCGTGAATCCCAGCTTGCGCATTGCGTCGGCCAGAACCTTGGCGGTCCTGTATTCCTGAAACCCCAGTTCCGGATGCTGGTGCAGATCCTTGTACAGTCGATCCAGGCCCGGATATTTTCCGTCCAGGAATCGATCGATGTCCTGACGTGCGGCAACGGCATCCAGGGCCAAGGCCAGCGGCGAGGCACAGGCGAGCAGCAGGGCAGTAAGCGCTATCTTCTTCATCACCGGGCGTCCTTTTTGTTCGGGGCGGGGTTCTTTCTATGTACACCCTGGGCCGTGTCGATGCAAGCAGCCGGGCCGCCTCGCCGCCATCGGCGGATGCGGCGGCTGCTACCGCCATGCGCCGCAGCGGCAAGCCTGCCGCGACCGTGCAGGTTCCCTCATCCGGCGCCGACTTTTTCATTTTTGTAACGAAGGTAGGCATTGCTGGCGTGGCCCCGGGGTTTTTTGCCCTGCACTCAAGCTCCTGTTGTTTCTGGGGTTATGTCGGTTTTTGCGTTTGCCGCAGGCGGCTGCCGGCACGCCGTATGCCATTCGAATTGATCAAATCGTTTTATGTCTGTATAACGGAAAAAGAGCAGTCGTCCAGGCGCCTGTTCGGCAAGGCGATACCGGCGCATTTCAGGGGACGGGCATGAATCAGGTTTCCTCACCGCAGGGGCGTATTCCGTTAAGCGGCTTCGCCGACCGGCTGGCCCTGGCGCAACTACGCCAGATCTTCGAGCATGCGCCCATCGGCATGGCCCTGCTGGACCTCGATGGCCGCTGGCTGGATGTGAACGCGCAGTTCTGCCGCATCGTCGGCTACGCTCGGGACGAGTTGCTGCGCCTGACATTTCGCGACATTACGGCAAGCGCCGACCTGCAAGCCGACGCCGTCTTGCTGGAGCAGCTTCTGCGCGGCGAGATTCCGTCCTACCAACGCGAAAAGCGCTATCTGCGCAAGGACGGCGAGACGGTGTGGGTCGAGCTGGCCGTTTCGGTGGCGCGCGACATCGACGGCGCGCCCGAATACCTGATCACGCAGATCGTCGATATCAACGAGCTCAAGCTCGCCTACGAGACGCTGCGCGAACGCGAGCTGACGCTGGAAGCGGTGCTGGGTGCGCTGCCGGTCGGGGTGCGCCTGGCCGATGCCGGCGGCCATATCGTCTCGGCCAATCTTGCCAGCCTTGAAATCTGGTGTGGCGGCGGCGGCGAGATGGTGCATGAAAGCGTTTACCGCGCCTGGGACTCTGCCACCGGCAAGGCCTTCGAAGACGCCGACTGGCCGCTGCAACAGGTGTGCGCCAGCGGGCGTGGCGTGGAGGCGCAACTGCTGGATATTCTCTGCTTCGACGATACCCCGAAGACCATTCTGTGCTCGGTACTTCCCATCGTCGATGCCGGGGGGCGCATGTTCGGCGCAATCGAGGTCATGCAGGACATGACGCGCTGGCTGAAGCTGGAGCAGCAGTTGATGGTGCGGACGCGCGAGCTGGAGAACCGCAACAAGGAGCTTGAACAGTTCGCCTATGTCGCCTCGCACGATCTGCAGGAGCCCCTGCGCAAGGTCAGCAGCTTCGTGCAACTGTTCGCCAAGCGCTACGCCGGCCATGTCGACGAAACGGGTCAGTCCTATCTCAACTTTGCCGTCGACGGCGCGCGCCGCATGCAACTGCTGATCGACGATCTGCTGCACTACTCGCGCGTCAGCCGCGGCCAGGGCGAGCAGACGCCGGTTGATCTCGAACGCGTGTACAAGGCCTTGCTCCAGGACCTCAGCCAGACCATTGCGGATACCGGCGCCGTGCTCGAATGCGGGCCGCTGCCGGTCGTCAGGGGCGAGCCCGGACAGATGCGCGCCTTGCTGCAGAACCTGATCGGCAATGCGCTCAAGTACCGCAAGCCGGGCTGCGCGCCGCACGTGCGCATCGGCGCCGAGGTCGACGCCGCCGGCATCGCCACCATTCATGTCGCGGACGACGGCATCGGCATCGAGCCGCGTTTTTTCGAGCGCATTTTCGTGATCTTCCAGCGCCTGCACAACCGCGCCGAATATCCGGGCAGCGGTATCGGGCTTGCCATTTGCAAACGCATTGTCGAAAACCACGGCGGTCGAATCTGGCTGGATTCGGCGCCGGGCGTCGGCACCACCTTCCATTTCACTATCAGCACTGCAGGAGCGGAAAATGAAGCCGGTTGAAGTATTGCTGGTCGAGGACGATCCGGGCGACGTGATCCTGACGCAGGAGGGCTTGCGCGCTTCCAAGCTGCATATCAATCTGCACGTCGTGGACAATGGCGAGAAGGCGCTGGCCTTTCTGCACCACGCCCCGCCCTACGAAGACGCACCCCGGCCCGGTCTTATCATTCTCGATCTGAATCTGCCGCGCGTGAACGGCATGGAGGTGCTGAAGGACATCAAGACCAGCGAGGACCTGCAAACCATTCCGACCGTGATCCTGACCACTTCGCGGGCCGAAGAGGATGTCGTGCGCAGCTACAAGCTCGGCGCCAATTGTTATGTGTCGAAGCCGCTGAATCTCGATGAGTTCGTCAAGGTGGTCGGCTCCATCGAGAACTTCTGGTTCACCGTAGTCGAGATCGTCGGCTGAGGATCACCCGCCATGCCGCTGCGCGTTCTGCTGGTTGAGGATGATTTCGGCGATGCCGCGCTCGTCGAGATTTTCCTGAATGAAGCCTGGGTGGGAAACCCGCCGGAAGTCCGGCATGTGATATGCGTTTCCGACGCCAAGCTGGAACTGGCGCGCGAGCGTTTCGATATCGTGATCTGCGACCTGTCGCTACCCGATGCCGAGGGTGTGGATACCGTCATCGAGCTGCGCGACAGCAGTCGTGGCGCGCCCATCGTGGTGCTGACCGGCCGCGACGATCCCGAATTCTCACTGAGCCTGATTGAGCGCGGCGCGCAGGACTATCTCAACAAGCGCGAGCTGAATGCGGCCAATCTGATGCGCGCGATCCGCTACGCCATCGAGCGCGACCGGCAGGCGGCGCAACTGCGCATGGCCATGCGCATAGAGCAGTTGCGGCGCGAAATTCTCGTGCGCATTGCCGAGGATAGCCCCGTGCGCGACACGCTCGGCGAGATCGGCACTTTCATGCTGCGCGAAGCGGGCTGCAGCGCCTATCTGTTCACCATCGACCGGCAGGACGAGTTCGAGCGTGCCGAGGCCGGCGATCTGCGCTGGAGCGACGGCGCACAGGCGGCGGGCGGCACGCCGCCAGAGTCGGGCGCGCGGCTGTACGCGATCGCGACCAGCAGCGGTCAGGTGCTGGGCAGCCTGGCGGTGCGCCTGCCCGAGCATGGCGGCAGCGAGGCGCTGTCGGTCTGCGTGCAGCACGCAACCGAGCTCGCAGCGCTGGCCATCGAGCGCAATCGCATACACCGCGAACAGAAGCTTGCGGCGATGATGTTCCGCGCCGCCGGGCAGGCCATCATCATCACCAACGCCGCGCTTGATGTGGTCAGCGTCAACCCCGCCTTCTGCCGACTGCTCGGCTATTCCGAGGAAGCGGTGCTGGGCCGCAGGCCGTCGCTTTTCGTCCCGGGCGTACATGACGAAGGCTTTCATGGCGAGCTATGGCGACGCCTGCAGCACGACGGGCAGTGGGCGGGCGAAATCGTGGACCGGCGGGCGAACGGCGAGCTGATCACCTTCCTCGCCAGCATCAATGCCGTGTGCGGGCTCAACGGGCTGGTCGAACGCTATGTCTGCCTGCTGTCCGATATCAGCGACCGCAAGCAGTTCGAGGAGACGATCAGCCGCTATGCCAACTTCGATCCGTTGACCTGCCTGCCGAACCGGCGCCTGTTCATGGATCGCATGGCGCAGGAAATTCTACGTTCGCGCCGCAGTAACGTCGGCTTTGCCTTGCTTTTCATCGATCTGGATCGTTTCAAGGATGTGAACGACACGCTCGGCCACTACATGGGCGATCTGCTGCTGCAGCAGACGGCCGAGCGCCTGCTCGAATCGGTGCGCGCAACGGACACGGTGGCCCGGCTGGGCGGCGACGAATTCACGATCCTGCTGACCGGCATCAACGACCGGCAGGACGTGGAGAAGCTCGCGCCGCAAATACTCGCCGCGCTCAACGAGCCTTTCGATTTGCAGGGCGAACATGTGCTCGGCGGCGCCAGCATCGGCATCACGCTGTATCCGCACGATGCGGTCAGCGAGGACGTGCTGTTCAAGCACGCCGATCAGGCCATGTATCGCGCCAAGCAGGAGGGCCGCGGACGCTATTGCTACTTCACCAGCGACATGCAGGAAGCGGCCGAGGGGCGCATGCGCATGCATCAGGATTTGCTGGCTGCCGTGCGTCAGAGCCAGTTCGAGCTGTTTTACCAGCCCATCGTCACCCCTGCCGGCGCCACCGCCAAGTTCGAGGCGCTGCTGCGCTGGCGGCACCCGCAGCGCGGTCTGGTTCTGCCGGGGCAATTCATCGGCATGGTGGAAGAGATCGGGCTGATCAAGAAGCTCGGCGACTGGGTGCTGCAGACCGCGCTGCAGCAGCTCAAGGCCTGGGATGCCGGCGGGCATGTCGGCATGAAGGCCAGCATCAACAAGTCGCCGCGCCAGTTCGGCCAGCGCGCCGACGACAGCAAGGAGTGGCTGGCGATGATACGCGACCACGGTATCGACCCGCGTCGCATCATCATCGAGATCACCGAGGGCGTGCTGCTCGACGAGCGGCCACATGTCACCGAGCAGATCCGGCGCTATCGCGATGCCGGCGTCGGCATCGCCGTCGATGATTTCGGCACCGGCTATTCAGCGCTCAGCTACCTCAAGCGCCTGCCCATCGACTTCGTCAAGATCGACCGCTCCTTCATCGCCGATCTCGTCGACGACATCAACGATCGCAATCTGGTGGAGGCCATCATCGTCATGTGCCACAAGCTGGGCATGCAGGTCGTGGCCGAGGGCGTGGAAAACCTGGCTCAGCGCGGCCTTCTGCAAGGCATGGGCTGCGACTACATGCAGGGCTATCTGTTCGGCCGGCCTGAGCCGGGCGGACATTTCCTTGCATCGCCGCGAGGCCAGCCCGGCGACTCGCTGCGCGGCTAGCGCTTGCGGCGGCCCGCTGCCGGCTTGGCCGTCGGCGCCTTGCCCGGCTTGGGCGGTTCGCCCGTACGCTGAGTCATGGCGATGTTGTAACCGCGACCGCTGCCGCCGCCTCCGTGACCGACACGGCCGGCGCGCTTGCCCAAGCCGGTGCGGCTGCCATTGGCGCCACCGCTGCGACTTCCCGACGCGTCCGAGCGCTTGCCCAGGCCCGTGCCGACCGGCTGGAAGGACGGGATCAGATGCTTCTTGCCGTTGCCGATCAGATCGCTGCGCCCCATGGCGCGCAGCGCATCGCGCAGCGCCGGCCAGTTCTCCGGATCGTGGTAGCGCAGGAAGGCCTTGTGCAAACGGCGCTGGCGGCCCGAACGTACGGAGTCCACATGTTCGGACGTGGCGCTGACCTTCTTGAGCGGATTCTTTTCCGTGTGGTACATCGCCGTTGCCGTCGCCAGCGGTGTAGGCAGGAAGGTCTGCACCTGGTCGAGGCGGAAGTTGTTGGCCTTCAGCCAGATCGCGAGATTCATCATGTCCTCGTCGGTCGTGCCCGGGTGCGCCGCGATGAAGTAGGGAATCAGGTACTGTTCCTTGCCGGCTTCCTTCGAGAACTTCTCGAACATCTGCTTGAATTTTTCATAGGCGCCCATGCCCGGCTTCATCATCTTCGAGAGCACGTTCTGCTCGGTGTGCTCGGGCGCTATCTTGAGGTAGCCGCCGACGTGATGGGTGACGAGTTCCTTGACGTACTCGGGTGAGCGCACCGCCAGGTCGTAGCGCAGACCCGAGCCGATCAGGATTTTCTTCACGCCCGGAATCGCGCGCGCCTTGCGGTACAGGCTGACCAGCGCCGAGTGGTCGGTGTTGAGGTTCTCGCAGATGTCGGGATAGACGCAGGACGGCAGGCGGCAGTTGGACTCGATCTTCTTGTCCTTGCAGGCCATGCGGTACATGTTCGCAGTCGGGCCGCCGATGTCGGAAATCACGCCGGTGAAGCCCGGCACCTTGTCGCGGATTTCCTCGATTTCCTTGAGGATGGACTCTTCCGAACGGCTCTGGATGATGCGGCCTTCGTGCTCGGTGATGGAGCAGAAGGTGCAGCCGCCGAAGCAGCCGCGCATGATGTTCACCGAGAAACGAATCATGTCCCAGGCGGGAATCTTGGCGTCGCCATAGGCGGGATGCGGCGCGCGCGCATAGGGCAGGCCGTAGACGCCGTCCATCTCGGGCGTGGACAGCGGCAGCGGCGGCGGATTCAGCCACACGTCGCGCATGCCGGCGCCGGTGCCGCTGGACTGCACCAGCGCGCGCGCATTGCCCGGATTCGATTCGAGGTGAAAAGTGCGCGAGGCGTGGGCGTAGAGAATGTCGTCGGCCACCACGGCTTCATGCGAGGGCAGGCGCACGACAGTCATGGCGCGTTCAAGCTTGCGCTGCGCCTGGCGTTCGGACTTGGCGTTCAGCGCCGCGGCGAGTTTTGCGTCGAGTTTGACCGGGGCGATGGCGGGTGCCGGCGTCGCGTTCTTGGCCGGTTCCATCGCGTAGGGATCTGGATGCTGCGCCAGCGGCGCGCCCGGGGTGTCGACGGTGGTCGAGTCGACCTCGCTCCAGCCTTCGGGGCGCCAGCCGTGCGGGACCATGAAGCCGGTGCCGCGCACATCGCGGATGTTTTCTATCGGCTCGCCCTTGGCGAGGCGGTGCGTGACTTCGACCAGTGCGCGTTCGGCATTGCCGAACAGCAGCAGATCGGCCTTGCTGTGCGGCAGGATGGATGGCCGCACCTTGTCCGACCAGTAGTCGTAGTGTGCGATGCGGCGCAAGCTGGCCTCGATGCCGCCGATGATGATGTTGGCGTCCGGATAGGCCTCGCGGCAGCGCTGCGAATAGACGATGACGGAACGATCCGGCCGCTTGTTGGGTTCGGCGTTCGGCGTATAGGCGTCGTCGGAGCGGATCTTCCTGTCGGCCGTATAGCGGTTGACCATGGAGTCCATATTGCCGGCGCTGACGCCGAAATACAGATTGGGCTTGCCCAGCACCTTGAAGGCGTCGGCCGACTGCCAGTCGGGCTGGCTGATGATGCCGACGCGAAAGCCCTGCGCTTCGAGCAAACGCCCGACCAGCGCGATACCGAAGCTCGGATGATCGATATAGGCGTCGCCGTTGACAATGATGATGTCGCAGGAATCCCAGCCGAGCGTGTCCATCTCCGCGCGCGACATGGGCAAAAACGGCGCGGTGCCGAAACGTTTGGCCCAATACGGGCGATACGAAAACAGGGTTTTTGGTGCGGGGGCGTTCATCCCCGCATTTTACAGGCTGGACAGGGACTTAGATAGGGCTGCTTACAGTTTTATGCCCTGTTCAAGCGGGTTTCCAGCGGCTGTTGGCCGACAGGTGTTTTGCGAGAAACTCCATCTGGTCGGCAAGGATGTTGCGATTCGAGAGAATCAGGTATTCGGCCTTGTTGGGCACGTAGGGGGCGTAGAGCAGGGGCATGTGCGCCTCTTCCGGCGTGCGTCCGCTCTTGTGCTGGTTGCAGGGACGGCAGGCGGTGACGACGTTCATCCAGCGGTCCTTGCCGCCCTGGGACACGGGAATGACATGGTCGCGCGTCAGCTTGGCGCCGACCAGATGGTTGCCGCAGTATGCGCAGATGTGGCGGTCGCGGCTGAAAAGCTCGCGGTTGGACAGCGGCGGCGTCTGATTCATCGTCTTCGACAGAATCGACTTGCCCTTGATGGCGATGATGCTGTTGGTCTCGATGTGCGAGCGTTCGCCCGTGATGCGGCTGGTGCCGCCCTGGAAGCTGAAGTTGCGGTCGCCGGCTTCCCACGCCACCAATTCCTTGGCCTGATAGACACACGCCATCTGCCAGCTGACCCAGCGATGCGGGGTGCCGTACATGTCCAGCGTCAGAATCAGGGGCGAACCGGGCATACTGTTGTCCTCAACTAGAAACTAGAATCAGGTCAGTGGGTTAATGCGCACCGTGAAGCTTTGACGATAGCCTAGCAGAGGGCCGATCACTTGCAAACAGGCGAATACCACGGGTTTGCCGGGCAATTTCCGGACTGGCTGCGCGCGCAGGCCGTTACCTGGCGCGGTCCGCTGCTGGTTTCCATTCTCATCCATGCCTGCCTGTTCTGGCCGCAAGGCCAGTCGCAGAGCGGCGCCGGTGCACTGCTCGGGGGCGGACGGGATGGGCTGCAGGCGCAGCTGAAGCCGGCCGCGGCGGCGGTCTATCCTGCCGCGCGTGTAACAGGGCCGGAACCGGTACGTCACGCGACCGTCACGCAAACTTCATCACGGCGGCGGGTGCAACCGGAGATCGGCGCGCATGCCGTCAGCCCGATCGCATCGACTCCGGCAGCGGCAATGACAGTCTCGGATGGCGTCGATCCCGGTGCCCAGCGCAGTTATCGGGTTGCGCTGGCGCGCATGTTGGCGGCCGGAGATTTGCATCGCGCCCTGCCGGGGCTTGCGAGCGCCGGCGCGCTGGAGATCGGGATTGCGCTGAGCGCTTCGGGCCAGTTGAAAGACGTGGCGGTATTGCGTGGTAGCGGCTCCGCCGCGCTCGATGCCGTCGTGCTTGCCGCCGTCAGGCAGGCGGCATTGGCGGCGCCGATTCCGGCGGCGATGCGGGGGCGCGATCTTGTGATTGCCTTGCCCGTCGAAGTCGGCGCGGCTACTTCGGCGGCGGACCGATGATGTCCAGGCTGCGGAAAGGATAGACGTCGCTTTTGCGATCCGCGAAGTAGTGCTGGAGCGTCTGTTTCACTGTGCGGAAGGCCAGCTCGTCCCAGGGGATTTCGCTTTCCTCGAAGAGCCGCGCTTCGAGCGTTTCTTCGCCGGGATTGAAGTCGGGGCTCAGCAGCCGGGCGCGATAGAAGCCGTGAACCTGGCTGATGTGCGGCACGCTGATCATGGTGTACAGATCGAGCAGCTCGATCTGTGCGCCGGCCTCCTCGTCGGTTTCGCGCGCGGCGGCTTCAGCGGTGGTCTCGTTGTTTTCCATGAAGCCGGCCGGCAGGGTCCACAGGCCGTAGCGCGGCTCGATGGCGCGGCGACACAGCAGCACCTTGTCTTCCCACACCGGCAAGGTGCCGAGCACGAGCTTGGGGTTGTCGTAGTGGATGGCTCCGCAATGGCCGCAACATTGCCGCGGCAGGCTGTCGCCGGGCGGGATGCGGATTTCGGTGGGCTGGCCGCAGTTGCGGCAATAGCCGGGGAATGCCGTCTGGGGCGGGGTGGTGCCGGAAGTCATGCCTGATTTTATCCGGCAAACGCCGATATGTGGCACGCACCGGGCATTTTGCGCAGGGCGGCATACTAAACTGGAACCGGGAGCGAGTCCGCGCCGGGCGACTATGCAATAATGGTCCGAACAGGCAGGATCATGACGAACGGATACGGTGGCAAAGTGAGTGGCATGCAGGTGCAAGCACCCTGGGGGAGGCCATGAGTACGCCCGAGTTGTCGAAGTTCGAACAGATGAAGGCTAACGGCGAGTTGCCATCGCCCAAGGGCGCGGCGCTCGCCATCGTCCGTCTGACTCAGCGCGACGATGTTTCTTTCGCCGATCTCGCCACCGCAGTCAAGACCGACCCTGCTTTTGTCGGCAGGCTGATCAAGGCCGCCAACGGCGCCAGTCTCGGACGTCGCCGTCCGATTGCCGCGATCCAGGAAGCGTTGACCATACTCGGGCTTCCCGCCGTGCGCGGCCTGGCGCTCGGCTTTTCGCTGATCTCGTCGCATCGCAGCGGCGCCTGCCGCAATTTCGATTACGAGCACTACTGGTCCAAGTCGCTGGTGCGGGCAATTGCATTGCAGGCGGTTGCGATCCGCACCCACCACATTGCGTCGGAAGAGGCGTTCTGTCTCGGCTTGCTTTCCAATATCGGCGACCTCGCATTGGCGACGCTGTATCCGGAAGAGTTTTCGCGCATTCTGGCCGAGACGGAGAACAGCCCGCGCAGCGTCCTGCTGTCGCGCCAACGCGCCGCCTTCGTGCTGGATTGCAATGCGCTGACCGCGGCGATGTTGCAGGACTGGGGCATGCCCTCGCCCTTCATTGCCATCGTCGGTTTTGCCGATCGTCCCGAAAACGCGCCGTTCGCCGAGGGTTCGCGGCATGCCAACATGCTGCAGTCGCTGGTGCTGGCCAACTACATTGCCGAGGTCTGCATGGCGCCCGACGAGGCGCGCCGCGGCATGGTGCCCCAGCTCTACATGCTCGGCAGCCGCCTGTCGCTCGACGCGGAAACCGTCACCCTGATGTGCGACCAGGTGGTCGCCGCCTGGCATGAGTGGGGCGCCTTGCTCAGCCTCAATGCGGCGGCGCTGCCGCCGTTCGAGGAACTGTCGAAGCCGCCGCCCCCGCCCAAGGTGGTGAGCGCCATCGATCCGGACCAGGCCGCGCCCCAGCAGCACAATATGCGCGTTCTCATCGTGGACGACGATGCGAGCATGCGCGCCGTGCTCGCTGCATTGCTGGCGCGCGCCGGCCACGAAGTCTTCGTCGCCTCGAACGGCAGGCAGGCCTTCGAGATGGCGCTCGACCTGCGCCCGCAGATCATGATCGCCGACTGGCTGATGCCGGAGATGGACGGCATCGAATTGACCGTTGCATTGCGTCAGACGCGCATTGGCCGTGCGGTCTATATCATTCTGCTGACCGGGCTCGAAGACGATACGCGCCTGGTCGAGGCCTTCGAAGCAGGCGCCGACGACTTTATCAGCAAGCCGCTCAAGCCCCGTGTCCTCGAAGCGCGCCTGCGCGCCGGCCAGCGTGTGGTGCTGCTGCAGCAGGAAATCGAGCGCGACCGCACTGATATCCAGCGCTTTGCCGCCGAGCTGGCGGTGACCAATCGGCGTTTGCAGGAGATGGCGCAGACCGATTCCCTGACCGGCGTGCCGAACCGCCGCTACGCCATGGACAGGCTGCAGCAGGAGTGGGCAGAGGTGGTGCGGACGGGGCGCAGTCTCGCGTGCCTGGTGGTCGATCTCGACGGCTTCAAGGCCATCAACGACAACAACGGCCATGATGTCGGCGATGCCGCCTTGAGGCTGGCGTCGACGGCGATGAAGAACGCCCTGCGCGTGAACGACGTGGTGTGCCGGACCGGCGGCGACGAGTTTCTGGCGATCTGCCCGGACACGTCGCTCGAAGCGGCGATGGTGTGCGCCGATCGCGTGCGTGCGGCCGTCGCCGCGGCGCGTGTTCCGATCCCGGGTGGCGACATGGGCATGAGCGTCAGCATCGGCGTCGCCGTGCGCGCAGACGGCATGGGCAATCCCGATGCGCTGGTCAAGGTCGCCGATCAGGGCGTCTATCAGGCCAAGGCGGCCGGCCGCGATCGTTATGCGGCGCCGCAGTTCCAGGGCAAGTCGGGCAAAAAATAAATCGCGCGCCAGCGACGCGACTGAATCCGCTTGCGAATCATCCGGCTAGTCGATTTTTGTAAGATTTTTTCTTACAGCATTGTCGGGTCTGAATTCGACAATAAATAGACAAAGCCGACGATATTCCTCCTTGTCATTCCTGCTGATAATGGATTCACTGCCGCAGAGGGCATCCGGTCGGGTGCTCGGGTGCGGCCCCACATCCAGGAGTGCGCGATGAATCCGGCTGACACCTACAACGACATAAAGGAAGTCAATCTTGCCTACCTGATGCTGGCACAGAACATGGTGCGTTCGGACCGCGAAGCCGCCATCTTCCGCCTCGGCATCAGCACCGAGATTGCAGATATTCTGGAGCGCCTGACCCCGGGTCAGGTCCTCAAGATGGCCAGCTCCGACATGCTGGTGTGCAACTTCCGCTTCGACGACACCCTGCTGCTGAATCTGCTCTCGAACCATGAGCGCGATCGCGGCGTCGGCCAGATCCACGCCGCCATCCTCGCCGCCGGCAAGCCGGTCGAAGCCGTCGCGTGAGCACGGGGGTGCGCGTGCGCAACAAGTCGGTCATCTCCGAAGCGAGAGACATCCGCCTGGCCATCGATCTGATCGAGCTGGGCGCCCGCCTGCAGATGCTCGAAGCCGAGACCAATCTCTCGCGCGAGCGTCTGCTCAAGCTCTACAAGGAGGTGAAGGGCGAGTCGCCGCCGAAGGGCATGCTGCCGTTCTCGACCGACTGGTTCATGACCTGGCAGCCGAACATTCATGCTTCGCTGTTCATGGCCTACCATCGCTTCCTCGGCAGGCACACTGAGCTGAAGGGCCTGGAGCTCATCATCAAGGCCTATCGCATGTACCTCGACCAGACCCGGCGTTGCGGCATGGACACCGTGCTGTCCCTGACGCGTGCATGGACCATGGTGCGCTTTTTCGATGCCAACATGCTGCAACTGGCCACCTGTCGCGAATGCAGCGGCGAGTTCGTCTCGCATGCCTACGATCCGACCAAGGGCTATGTCTGCGGCTTGTGCCACATGCCGGCACGCGCCGGCAAGACGCGCCGCGCTGCCGAAGCGCGCGCAGCGGCGGAGCAAGGCGCGATTTAGGCACCGAACTGTCGCACGCGTCAGACACAAGGCCCGGGGCAAGCCCCCGGGCTTTGTTTTTTTGCAGGATTGCCCCCAATCAGGTTTCAGTTTACGGCTATCATCTGGCTTTATTATTGATCCAGATGGCCGTATCGCTTGTCTGCGGCCGGGTTTGCGGGGGAATTGATGTTACTGCTGGTCGGCTATGTAATCATCCTGGCCGCTTCCGTGGGCACGTACTCGGTGCACGGAAGTCTGGGTGCCCTGTGGGTGCCGATGGAGTATCTGGCCATTATCGGCCTGACCCTGGGCAGCTTCGTTGCCAGCAACGGTCCCAAGGCCATGAAGGCAACGCTGGGTGCGTTGCCGTCGGTGCTCAAGGGTTCGAAGCTGAACAAGGCGCACTACATGGAGCTGCTGGCCATGTTGTTCGAGATTCTGGCCAAGGTGCGCAAGGAAGGCTTGATGGCCATCGAAGGCGATATCGAAAGCCCCGAGGCCAGCCCGATTTTCTCCAAGTATCCGGGCATCTCCGGCGATCATCATGTGCTGGAGTTCATCACCGACTATCTGCGCATGATGGTGGGCGGCAATCTCAATGCCTTCGAGATCGAGAACCTGATGGACATCGAAATCGAGACTCATCATCACGAGGCGCATCTGCCTGCGCATATCGTCAGCAAGGTCGCCGATGCGACGCCGGCCTTCGGTATCGTGGTGGCCGTGATGGGCGTGGTGAACGTCATGGGCTCGGTTGGCGAACCGCCGGCCATCCTGGGCAAGATGATCGGCGGCGCGCTGGTCGGCACCTTCCTGGGTATTCTCGTGTCCTACGGTTTCGTCTCGCCGATTGCCAGCCAGCTCGAACAGAAAGCTGAAGAGGGCGGCAAGATATACCAATGCATCAAGGCCGTGCTGCTTGCGAGCATGAACGGCTACGCGCCGCAGGTAGCCGTCGAATTCGGCCGCAAGGTGCTGTATGCCAGCGACAGGCCGACCTTCTCCGAGCTTGAGACCGATCTCAAGTCGCGCAAGGGCAAGTGAGCCCCGGCATGAAGCGGAGTCGCCGCCATGGCTGATGACCAGCAGCCAATAGTCGTCAAGCGCGTCAAGAAGGGCGGCGGTGCCGCGCACGGCGGCGCCTGGAAGATTGCCTATGCCGACTTCGTGACGGCGATGATGGCTTTCTTTCTCCTCATGTGGCTGCTCGGCTCCACGGCCAAGGGGGATCTGAAGGGGATCGCCGACTACTTCCAGACGCCGCTCAAGATCGCCATGTTCGGCGGCTCGGGCAGCGGGGATGCGTCGTCGCTGGTCCAGGGCGGCGGCACCGACCTGACCAAGGAGCATGGCCAGACGAAGGCGGGCGAGGCCGAGGATCGGCGCCGCACCATGAATCTGCGCGAGGCGGACATGCGTCAGCAGTTCGAGCAGATGGAAAAGAAGAAGCTCGAAGAACTCAAGCAGCGCCTGGAAAAGCTGATCGATGCCAATCCCATCCTGTCGCAGTTCAAGAAGCAACTGCTGATCGACATGACTACGGAGGGCTTGCGCATCCAGATCGTGGACGAGAAGAATCGCCCCATGTTCGATTCGGCGAGCTCCGAACTCAAGCCCTATACCAAGGTCATCCTGCGTGAGATCGGTAACGCGCTGAACGGCGTGGAGAACCGGATTTCCCTGTCCGGCCATACCGACGCCACGCCTTATGCCGGGGGCGACAAGGGCTTCGGCAACTGGGAGCTGTCCACCAACCGTGCCAATGCGTCGCGTCGCGAGCTGCTGGCCGGCGGCATGCAGGAAGGCAAGACGCTGCGCGTAGTCGGGCAGGCCTCGACCGTATTGTTCGAACCCAAGGATCCTTATGCGGCGAGCAATCGCCGCATCGCCATCATCGTGCTCAACAAGCGGACGGAAGAATCCATCATGCGCGATGGCAGACCCGAGGGAAGCAGTGAAGAAGGCGAGAACTCGGGTGTGCTGACGCTGCCCGACAGCAATCGCTGAGCCTACGCAAAGCGACACCCGCATCAGCAAGCAGGAGGAGACATGACAAAGACAATTTTGGCGATCGACGACTCGGCCTCGATCCGGCAGATGGTTTCGTTCACATTGAAGAGCGCCGGCTACGAAGTGCTCGATGCCGTGGACGGGCAGGACGGGCTCGACAAGGCCAAAAGCCACAATGTCAGCCTCGTGCTCACCGATCAGAACATGCCGCGCATGGACGGGCTGACCCTGATCCGCACGCTGCGTGCCCTGCCGCAGTACAAAAGCACCCCCATTCTCATGCTGACCACGGAGTCGTCCGATGCCATGAAGCAGCAGGGACGCGCTGCCGGCGCCACCGGCTGGCTGGTCAAGCCTTTCGACCCGCAGAAGCTGCTCGAAGTGGTCAAGAAAGTCATCGGCTAGCCGATAAGCCTATGGCCGCCATGCTGCCCCCCGGTTTCGCGATCCCCCGAGGATGTGTCTTGCAATCCGGAAAGAGCCGGCGGCGCCAAGGGATGGGGCGGCAATCGGCCGCGATCCGTGCGTGAGGAGGGAAGCATGTCCTACGACATGAGCCAGTTCTACCAGATCTTCTTTGCCGAAGCGGCGGAGCATCTGGAAAGCATGGAGTCCCTGTTGCTCGCGCTCGACCATCAACACCCGGATCGCGAGCAACTGAATGCCGTATTTCGCGCCGCCCATTCCATCAAGGGTTCGGCCGGAACGTTCGGTTTCGGCGACATGGCCGATCTCACGCATGTGCTGGAAGGCTTGCTGGACAAGGTGCGCAAGGGCGAGCTGCCCGTCGGCAACGCGCTTGTCGACGCCTGCCTGGAAGCGCGCGACGTACTTGGCGGGCAACTGGCGACCCATCGCGACGGGGCGCCCGCCGATCCGGCTGCGGCGGCTGCCGTTGCCACACGTCTTGCCGCGCTGGCAACGGGCGACGCCGCTTCTGCGATCGGGGCGCCATCTACCGCATCGGCCGACGCGGCCGTGTTCGAGTTTGTGTGCGATGCGCCGGAGGCCGGCCAGCCCGCGGTGCTGGAGATGCTGTGCGAGGAGCTGGCGGATTTCGGCACGGTGAGTGTTGAACGGCATGCGACGTCGTCGATGGCGCCGTGGCGCCTGCGTATCGAAAACTGCCGCGACGCGGCGGCGGCAGGCGACGTCATCGCCTTTGTCGCGCACGATGTGAGTGTCCTGCCGGCGGGAGCCGCGACGGGCGACGCGTCGTGGGGTTTGTTCGACGAGCCGGCGACATTGCCGGCGCCGGGCCTTGACGACAGCTGGGGCCTGTTCGCGGATGAGCCCATGGCTTTGCCGGAGGGCGCCGCGCCGCGTCAGGTGGCCGACGACGGCGCCTACGGGTTTTTCACCGACCTTCCCGCCCTTGCGAGCGAAACCTCGCCGTTCCCGCGCGTCCGGCAGACCGGCAATGCGGCCAGCGGGGAAAGCACCATCCGCGTCGGCGTGGACAAGGTCGATCTCATCATCAATCAGGTGGGCGAGCTGGTCATTACCCACGCCATGCTTCAGCAGATCGCCAATGCGCTGGACCCCGTGCAGTTCGAGCGACTGCATGCCGGGCTGGCGCAACTCGAACGCAACAGCCGCGATCTGCAAGCCTCCGTCATGTCGGTGCGCATGGTGCCGATCTCGACCGTTTTCCATCGTTTCCCGCGGGTCGTCCGCGATCTTTCGGGCAAACTTGGCAAACAGGTCGAGCTCAAGATGAGCGGCGAAAACACCGAACTCGACCGCGGGCTGGTCGAGCGCATCGTCGATCCCCTGACCCATCTGGTGCGCAATAGCCTGGATCACGGTATCGAGGTGCCGGAAAAGCGTCTGGCCGCCGGCAAGCCGGTTGTCGGTACCGTTACGCTGAAGGCCTATCAGCACAGCGGCACTGTCGTGATTGAGGTCGGCGACGACGGCAGCGGGCTGGACCGGGAGCTCATTCTTGCCAAGGCCCGGGAGCGGGGCATGGTGGTCTCGGACAGCCTTGGCGATGCAGAGGTGTGGGGGCTGATTTTCGAGGCTGGTTTTTCGACCGCGGAACAGGTGACCGACGTGTCCGGTCGCGGTGTCGGCATGGATGTCGTCAGGCGCAACATTACCGCCCTCGGTGGCCGCATCGACATCGAGTCCATGGCCAGCATCGGGACACGCATGACCGTTCGCCTGCCGCTGACGCTGGCCATCGTCGACGGCATGTCGGTGTCGGTGGGCAGCGAAAGCTACATCGTGCCGCTCGGCTATGTGCTGGAATCGCTGCAGCCGGAGCCCGGCATGATCAAGCGCATGGGCGGCGTGGATGTCCTGTTGCAGGTGCGCGGCGACTACCTGCCCGTCGTCGTGTTGCACGAACTGTTCGGCATATGCAACGCCGAAACCGATTTCTGTCGCGGCATCATGGTGCTGCTGGAAGTCGATGGCCGTCGTGCGGCCATGTTCGTCGATGCGCTGCTCGGGCAGCACCAGGTGGTGATCAAAAGCCTGGAAACCAATTACCGCAAGGTGCCGGGCGTGGCCGCCGCGACCATCATGGGCGACGGGCGCGTGGCATGCATACTTGATGCCGTGGCGCTGGTCAGCAAGGCCGATGCAGGCATTGCCGCGGCGGCTTGAGGAGGATCATGAACAAGAACCACACCATCGACGACGGCGATCAGCGCAAGCACGAGTTCCTGACCTTCGTGCTGGGCGGTGAGGAGTATGCGATCGATATTCTGCGGGTTCAGGAAATACGCAGCTACGATGTCGTGACTCCCATTGCGCATGCGCCGGAGTTCATCAAGGGCGTGATCAATCTGCGCGGCGCCATCGTGCCCATCATCGATCTGCGCATCAAGTTCGGACTGGGCAAGCCGGAGTACACGCCGTTCACCGTGGTGGTGATTCTGAATGTCGGCAATCGTGTCGTCGGCATCGTCGTCGATGCGGTCTCCGATGTGGTTGCCGTTACCGGCGAGCAGATGCATCCGCCGCCCGAACTGTCGCGGGCCGTTGACCTGCGTTACATCACCGGGCTCGCCATGGTCGAAGAACGCATGCTGATCGTGGTCGACATCGAAGGTCTGATGCTGTCGGCGGACATGGCGCTGGTTGATGAGACGGTGGCGTGAAATGAAAAGGACAAACAGGCATTCGGCCGGGGAGATGAAGTCATGAAACTGGATATATTTGCGCCGGGCAGGGCGGTGGTCGACCGCTTCCGTTTCGGGACCAAGTTCACCATTGTCGGCCTGCTGCTGCTGCTGCCTTTCGGCGTGCTGTTCTACGCGCACTGGCAGCGCGTCAATGCCGATATCGTGACTGCACAACAGGAGCGCGCCGGCCTGCAACTGATCGCGCCGGCCCTGAATTTCATGCAGGCGGTTCAGTTTCATCGGCGCTATACCCGGGACGTGCTGTCCGGCATGCCGCAGGCGGCCGGAGGGCAGGCCGATGCGCGCAGCCGTGCCGACGAGATGCTGGATACCTGGGCGGCGGTGAATGCGCAACAGGGCGACGCGCTTGACGTGTCCCGCGCGCATGCGGAGATTCGCAACCAGTGGAACAGCCTCAAGGCCGCTCCCGCCAATGCCGGCATCGCCGACAGCATGAGTGACCACGGTCGTCTGGTGGATGCAATCCAGTCCTATCTCGTCCTGGTGGCGGACAATTCCGGCCTGACCATGGACCCGGAAACCCAGGGCTATTTCCTGCAGGATGCCATTGTGCGCCGCATTCCCGAGGTTGCGGACAGCCTGCGCCTGCTTCGCGCCGCGGCCGTTCAGGCGGCGCGCAACAAGCAGATGATGCCCGAAGATCGGGTGTTGATACAGGGGCGGATCGAGGATGCGGAGTCCGCCTATGCGGCGTTGCATGCGAACCTGAGCAAGGCTTTGCGAGAAACCCCCGCATTGCAATCCAGGCTGACGGCACCCATCAATCAGTTGCGTGACCGGCAGGCGCTGTTTCTGAATGCGGTCAGGGCCGAAGTTCTCGCCGTCCGCCGCCCCCAGAGCGACCCGGCCGCCATTTCTTCGCTCGGCAACGAGACCGTGAATTCGCTTTATCAACTGCTCGATGCGGCGATGCCGGCCATGGACGAGCTGCTGACGCAACGTACCGAACGCCTGCAGGCCAGTCTGCGCAACCAGATGCTGGCCAGTTCGCTTTGCCTGCTGCTGGCCTTGTATCTGTTCGGCGCCTTGCGCAACTCGGTGCTTCATCAGGTCGGGGACTTGCGTACTGCGGCAGAGAAAATTGCGGGCGGCGATTTCGGTCACGCCTTGTCGCCGCACACGCAGGATGAGCTCGGGGAGTTCGCCGGTGCCCTGGATCGGGTGCGGGTCGAGCTCGGCGAACGCATTGCGCACGAGCAATCGCTGTCGGAAAACATGCTGCGTGTGAAGATGGCGCTGGACAACGCCGGCACGCCGTTCCGCATCGCCGACAAGGACGGCATCGTGGTGTATGCCAACCCGAAGATGTTCGAGGTGTTGCGCAGCATCGAATCCGTAATGAAGCAGCTGAATCCCCAGTTCAGTGCCGATACCTTCATCGGCAGCAATATCGGCGATCTGATGGGCGATCGCGAATCGTACATGAAGCGCCTGGAGCTGCTCAGGGGGCTGACGGTTTCGGAATGGGAGCTCGGCGGCCGCGTCTTCAACGTGACCGCCGCGCCGGTGTTCGACGACAAGGGGCAGCGCCTGGGTACAGTTGGCGAATGGCTGGATCGTACCGAGCAGGTTGCCATCGAGCGGGAGCTGGCCGAGATCGTCAATGCCGCCGCCGCCGGCGACTTTTCGCGTCGGGTCAGCCTGAACGGAAAGAGCGGATTTTTCCTGAGCATCGGCCAGGGCCTGAACCAGTTGCTGGAAAGCGGCGAGCGCGGCCTGCATGCTGTCGCCTCGGTATTGCAGTCGCTGGCGCGTGGCGATCTCACGCATCGGCTTGACGGCAATTATCAGGGCCTGTTCGCACGCCTGCAGAATGACGCCAACGCCACCGTCGACAGCCTCAGCGAACTGGTGCTGGAAATTCGCGAGGTCTCTGAACTGGTGAACACGGCCGCTCGCGAAATCGCCGCCGGCAACGCCGATCTGTCGAGTCGGACCGAGGAGCAGGCGAGCAGCCTGGAGGAAACCGCCAGCTCGATGGAGGAGCTCAGCGCAACCGTGCGCCAGAACGCAGACAGCGCTCGCCAGGCCAATGCGCTGGCGGCGAATTCGAATACCCTGGCAACCCAGGGCGGCGAGATGGTCCAGCGCGTGGTCGGCAATATGAGCGACATTCAGGAAGGCTCCAAGCGGATTGCCGATATCGTCGGCGTCATCGATGCGATCGCTTTCCAGACCAACATTCTTGCGCTCAATGCGGCCGTCGAGGCAGCTCGCGCAGGCGAGCAGGGCCGCGGTTTCGCCGTGGTGGCGAGCGAGGTGCGCAGTCTGGCGCAGCGCAGCGCGACTGCGGCCAAGGAGATTCGCGAGCTCATCGTGTCTTCCGTGGCGCGCGTCGATGACGGCGTCCGTTTGGTGCAGGAAGCCGGCGGCACCATGACCAATGTGGTCAGCAGCTTTTCCGAGGTGGCCCGTCTGGTGACCGATATCAGCGGCGCCAGCCGCGAGCAGTCGAGCGGTATCGATCAGGTCACGCGTGCGGTAACCCAGATGGACGAGGTGACCCAGCAGAACGCAGCCCTTGTGGAGGAAGCCGCCGCCGCTGCCGAAAGTCTGGAGGATCAGGCGCGCGGTTTGGTCGATCTGGTTTCGCGTTTCCGCCTTGATGGCGACGAGACGCGCGATCTTCCGCCTGTGGTCGAGCGGGCGGCTCTGCGCGACGCAACGCCGCGCCGTCTGGTGCGCGGCAACGTGCATGCGCCGCGCCTCTCGACGCGCAGCTTCCCGCCGCCGACGGGGGCGATCGAGGACGAGTGGCAGGAATTCTGAGCGCGGGAGCGGGTCACATTTTGCGCAATGTGCGGGACATCGTGGACAGCCCGAGCAAGCCCGCGGGCGCAGCCGCGCCCGTGCGCGAGTTTCCCTTTACCCAGGACGACTTTGTCCGGGTGCGCAATCTGATCTACGAATTCGCGGGCATCTCGCTGTCGCCGGTCAAGAAGGAAATGGTCTACAGCCGTCTGGTGCGGCGCCTGCGTGCGTTGGGGCAAGGCAGCTTCGAGAAGTATCTCGCCTATCTGGAAGGCAACACCGACGAGATCGAGGCCTTCGTCAATGCGCTGACCACCAATCTCACCGCCTTTTTTCGCGAGCCGCACCATTTCGAGATACTCGGGCAGCAGATGCAAATGGCCTCGGCGCGGCCCTTCCGAATCTGGTGCGCGGCCGCCTCGACGGGCGAAGAGGCCTACTCGCTGGCCATGGCTGCCTGCGAGGCCTTCGACTCGATGACGCCGCCGGTGCAGATTCTGGCAAGCGACATCGATACGCATGTGCTGCGCACCGCAAGCGAGGGCGTCTATCCGGCCGAGCGCGTAGACAGGCTGAATGCGGGCCGGCTGAAGCGTTTTTTCCTGCGCGGCAGCGGCAGCAAGCAGGGCTTGGTGCGCGTGCGCCCGGAATTGCAGGCCCTGCTCAAGTTCGAGCGCATCAATCTGCTCGACAGCGAGTGGCCCATTCAGACCCCGTTCGACGCAATCTTCTGCCGCAACGTGATGATCTATTTCGACAAGAACACCCAGCTCAGGCTGTTGCAGCGATTCAAGCCGCTTCTGCAACCCTGCGGCCTTTTCTACGCCGGGCATTCCGAGAGTTTCCTGCATGCCGCCGAATTGTTCCGCAGTTGCGGACGTACCGTCTATGAACATGCTCGCTAGCACCTATTCCGGCGTCGACGGCTATGCCGAACATTTCGCGCGCAACCGCTACTATGACCGCGTGTTCAAGTACGACGCGGTCAAGATTCTGCCGGGTGAGTACTACATCTCCGGCGAAGACATGGTGCTCGTCACCGTGCTGGGCTCCTGCGTCACGGCCTGCATTCGCGATCGCGAAAGCGGCGTCGGCGGCATGAATCACTTCATGCTGGCCGAAGGCAGCAACGATCTGGTCAGCGCATCCGCGCGCTACGGCGTGTACGCCATGGAAATCCTCATCAACCATCTGCTCAAGCTGGGCGCCCGGCGCCATAATCTCGAAGCCAAGGTCTTTGGCGGCGGCAGGGTGCTGAGCAGCCTGTCGGGAGCGATGATAGGCGAGCGCAACGCCGAGTTCGTGATCAACTACCTGAAGACCGAGCAGATTCCCCTGGTCGCGCGCGACCTGCTCGATGTGTTTCCGCGCAAGGTTTATTTCTTTCCGCAGAGCGGGCGGGTACTGGTCAAGCGCTTGACCCGCCTGCACAATGACACTTTGGCGCGGCGCGAGCGCGAATATGCAGCCAGATTGAATGGCGCCTCCATTGCCGGCGCGGTGGAACTGTTTTAGGAAGCTCTGTGACTATCAAGGTACTTATCGTTGACGATTCTCCGGTCATGCGCGCATTGCTGACCGAGGCGCTGGATGCACCCGACATCAAGGTGGTTGGTGCGGCGCCCGATCCAATCGTCGCTCGCGAAATGATCAAGACGCTGAGCCCCGACGTGCTGACGCTGGATGTTGAAATGCCGCGCATGGACGGGCTGGATTTTCTCGGGCGCTTGATGCGTCTGCGGCCCATGCCGGTGGTCATGGTGTCGTCGAGCACCGAGCGCGGCTCCGAAAATACTCTGCAGGCGCTTGAGCTGGGCGCGGTCGACTATGTCCCGAAACCGCGTGCCGATACGCCGGCGCAGCTACGTCAGTATGCGGAAGATGTCCGCGAAAAGGTCAGGGCCGCCTACAGCGCCCGCCTGCATCCGGCCTCACGCGCTATGCCCGCGCCGGCCCGGCCGGGCGAGCATACGTCCCTGCCGCCCCTGTCTCAGCGCACTCTGGATCGCCACCTGATCGCTATCGGCGCCTCCACGGGCGGCACCGAAGCCTTGCGCGCCGTGCTCTGCAGCCTGCCACGAGAGGTGCCGGGCGTGGTCATGGTGCAGCATATGCCGGACACCTTTACCGGCTCATTCGCCAAGCGACTCGACAGCCTGGCGCTCCTGACGGTGGTCGAAGCCCAAGGCGGGGAGCGCATTCTGCCCGGGCATGCCTATCTGGCGCCCGGCCACTCGCACCTTCGCGTAAAGCGCACGCCGGCCGGCTTCGTGACGGAGCTGGAGGCGTCAGCGCCCGTGAACCGCCATCGCCCTTCGGTGGACGTCTTGTTCGACAGCGTGGCCGAGCAGGCTGGTGCGAATGCCAGCGGCATCATGCTGACGGGGATGGGCAAGGACGGCGCGCGCGCCATGTTGGCGATGAAAAAGGCGGGCGCCTGGAATATCGGACAGGACAAGGACAGCTGCGTTGTCTACGGTATGCCGCGTGAGGCGGCCGAAATCGGCGCACTCAACGAAGTGGCCTCGCTCAACGAAATCGGCCCGCGGCTGATGGCGCGGCTGCGCCTACTCGACAAGGGCTGAGATGATCTGGCGCAAATCTCTGATGCATTCGTGACATATACTGGAGCCATGATCAGATTGTGAGAATGGGAGGCCGCGCATGCAGGTAACGACGACAGTGGCGGGCGAAATTGCCACGCTGGGTTTGCAGGGCCGTTTTGACTTCAATTCCCACCGCGATTTCCGCGAGGCGACGGAAAGCGTGCTGGCCAATGATGAAATCCGCTCTTTGAATGTGGATCTCGCGCAAGTTGAATACCTTGATAGCTCGGCACTGGGAATGCTGCTGATGTTGCGGGACAAGACCAAGGCCAGCAATCGCCGGGTCAGCCTGGTCAATTGCCGCGGGCCGGTCAAGCAGGTTCTGGAAATCGCCAATTTCGCCAAGCTGTTCGAAGTGAGCTAGCGCGGCCCGGTTCCCCCGTGCGCCGGCAAAGTGTGAAAAATGCGACATTGGAATCTTGCTGTATAGTGGTGTCTGGCTTGAAAAGCGTGCCTGCCGGGCCTTTTCGGGAATTGAAAACTGCGGCAAATCGTTTGCTGGTTTGAAAAAACGCGTAAGATTTGCTCCCATGACACCGGGGTTTTTTGGCAGAAGCCGGAACGGTGCCGGACCGCGTGCCGGGTCTGCTTTCCCATACGCTGTCATACCTCTTTCCGGGACAAAGGTGAGTTCATGTCTGAACTACTGAAAAATATTGATGCGCGCACCCGCCTGGCGGGAACCAACAAGCTGGAAATCCTGCTTTTTTCGCTGGGCAAGGATGATCGCACCGGGCGTCAGGAGACTTTCGGCATCAACGTGTTCAAGGTGCGTGAAGTCATGCGCACGCCGCCCATCACCTCGGCACCCGAAATGCCCACCTGTGTGAAGGGCATGGTGTCCCTGCGCGGAGCGCTGGTGCCGGTGGTGGATCTGGCCGAATACATCGGCATGAATTCGACCTCGCCGCGCGAGATCATGATCGTGACCGAATACAACGGGCACACCCAGGGCTTTCTGGTGGAGTCTGTGGATACCATCCTGCGCCTTGACTGGTCGCAAATGCGTGTGCCGCCCGAGATGCTGACTTCCAAGCTCGGCGGTCTGGTCACCGCCGTCACCGAGCTTGGCGACGGCCGGCTGGTCATGATGCTGGACGTCGAGAAGGTGCTGGCAGAAACCACCAATATCGACGACAGCCTGCAGTTCGTGAACATCAAACCGATTGAAAACCACGAGAACGGCATCGTGGTCTTTGCGGACGACTCCTCGGTTGCGCGCGGACAGATCCAGCGCACGCTGGATGCGCTGGGCGTCAAGTACGTCAGCGCCGTGAACGGCCGCGCCGCCTGGGATGAACTGCGCAAGCTGGCGAACTATGCGGAGTCGTCCGGCCGTAAGGCCAAGGATCTGATCTACCTGATTCTGACCGACGTCGAAATGCCGGAAATGGACGGCTACATCCTGACCAAGAATATCAAGACGGATCCGGCTTTTGCCGGCATCCCCGTGCTCATGCATTCCTCCCTCTCGTCGATGTCCAACCAGCAGCTCGGCAAATCGGTCGGCGTCGACGAGTATGTTTCCAAGTTCGAGGCGCAGCGCCTGGCCGAAACCCTGACCCGCGTCATTCACGCGCGCCAGCCGGCTATCGCCAACGCATAAGTAAGGAATCTCTGCCATGGAAGCCGCTCTGGATCTGCCCAACAAGGATTCGCTGCTCGATTCGGTCGATGCACGCACCAAGCTGGCCGGTTCGAACCGCATGGAAATCCTGTTGTTCGAGCTCGGTACGCACGAAATCTTCGGCATCAACGTCTTCAAGGTGCGCGAGGTTTCGCGGACGCCGACCATCACCAAGACGCCGAACATGCCCAAGGGCGTCGAGGGCCTGATCAGTCTGCGCGGCAACGTGATTCCGCTGATGTCCCTGGCCAAGGTCATGCAGTTGGCCGGCGCGCCGAATGCCATCGGCGAATCCATGATGGTCACCGAGTACAACAAGCGCACCCTGGGCTTTCTCGTCCATAGCGTCGATCGCATCATCCGCGTCGATTGGGACAAGGTGCGTGCGCCCGAGTCCGTCACCAGCGGCGGGCATGCCTACATCACCGCTATCACCGAACTGCCGGACGGCCGCCTCGTGTCCATCGTCGACGTCGAGCAGATCATGGCCAATACTTTCGGTGAAGCCATCGTTGGCCAGATCGAAAGGATCGAGGGCGGCGAGGACCTGAACGTGTTCTTCGTCGACGACTCCTCGATTGCGCGCAAGAAGATCGCCGAAGTGCTGGACAAGCTGGGCGTCAAGCATCGCCATGCGATGAATGGCAATGAGGCTTGGCAACGCCTGTCGGGAATGGCGACGCACGCCCAACTGACCGGACAGAGTCTGCGCGAAGAGCTGAATCTCGTGCTGGTGGATGCGGAGATGCCGGAAATGGACGGCTATGTCCTGACCAAGAACATCAAGAACGACCCCCGTTTTGCCGGGATTCCTGTCGTCATGCATTCCTCGCTCTCGTCCGAGGCGAATCGCGCCATGGGCCGCAGCGTCGGCGTGGACGCCTATGTCGCCAAGTTCGACAGCGATCTGCTGGCCGACACGGTCCGCCCCCTGTTGCTGAAATCCCAAAGAGATTGACCTGGAGAAATAGATGCCTGCTGATCCTTCAAAGATCAAATTCCTTGTAGTCGATGACTTTTCGACGATGCGCCGCATCGTGCGCAATCTGCTCAAGGAGCTTGGTTTCACCAATGTCGACGAGGCCGAGGATGGCGTCGTGGCGCTGGCCAAGTTGCAGGGCGGCGGTTTCGACTTTGTCGTGTCCGACTGGAACATGCCCAATATGGACGGGCTGACCTTGCTGCAGACGGTGCGCTCGGACCCTACGCTGAAGAATCTCCCTTTTCTGATGATCACGGCGGAAGCCAAGAAGGAAAACATCATTGCCGCCGCTCAGGCCGGCGCCAGCGGCTATATTGTCAAGCCGTTCACGGCGGCGACGCTGAACGAAAAAATGGTGAAGATATTCGAGAAGGTCGGCCTGTAATCAGGCGTGCGGCGAGGAAATGACCATGTCCACTCCAGCAAAATTCGACGAACTCGGCGACTCGGCCGACCTGCAAGCCCTTTTTGACAGCATCGCCGTCGGCAACCAGCCGCCGCCACCGCCACCGCCCGCCGCAACGGCCGTCAGCGCGTCCGGCGACAGCGACGAGCTGCAGGCGCTGTTCGATTCGGTTGTAACCGAATCTGCGACAGCCGGCTCTGCCCCGGCCGAGGATTCCGAGCACGAGATGTTCAACAAGGTCGGTTCGATGGCGCGTCAGTTGCATGACTCGCTGCGTGGCCTGGGCTATGATCGCGCGCTTGAAGAGGCGGCCAGCCAGATTCCGGACGCCCAGCAGCGGCTCGCCTATGTGGCGCAATTGACCGAACAGGCGGCCAACCGGGTGCTCGCGGCGACCGAGGTCGCCCGCCCCTTGCAGGACGCCCTGCTCAACGACAGCGAAGATCTCGCCTCGCGCTGGGACCGGATGTTTGCCAATCAGTTGTCCGTTGAAGAGTTCAAGCTCCTGGCGAGCGACACACGCGCCTTTTTCGGCGCCGCGCCGGGCAAGGTGCGCACGACCAACGAGCAACTGACCGAAATCATGATGGCTCAGGACTTCCAGGACCTGACCGGCCAGGTGATCAAGAAGATCGTCGAGCTGGCCCAGGACTTGGAGCGCCAATTGGTCAATGTTCTGATCGAGACCATTCCGGAGGATCGCAAGGCGGCGGTACCTGAAGGCTTGATGAACGGCCCGGTGGTTTCCGCGACCGGCCGGACCGACGTGGTGACTTCGCAAAGCCAGGTCGACGATTTGCTGGAGAGTCTGGGCTTCTGAGCCCGGGGTAATAACGGGGAGATGGCATGAGCGAATTTGGTTTCGGCATAACCGGCGCTTTGCGCGCCTTGGCCTTCACCGAAGTCACTCATGTTGTTCTCCAGGGAGAGCGACATGAGTGACTTTCAAGGAATGGAAGACCTGCTGCAGGACTTTCTGGTCGAGGCGACCGATCTGCTGTCGGATGTCGACAACAAGCTCGTCGATCTGGAAAAGAGCCCGGGCGACAAGGGCTTGCTGAACGATATTTTCCGCGGCTTCCACACCATCAAGGGCGGCGCCGGTTTCCTTAACGCCACCGAGCTGGTGACGCTTTGTCACCTGACCGAAAACCTTTTCGATCGTTTGCGCAACGGGGAGATCGCCATCACCGCCGATGTGATGGATTCCATCATGGATGCGACCGGCACCGTGCGCGACATGTTCGGCAGTCTTGAGCAGGGCATGCAGCCTGGCCCTGCATCTCCTCAACTGCTCGATAACCTGCGCGCGGCGATTGCCGGTCAGGTCAGCGCCGCGCCCCCCGCGGTGGCGGCCGCTCCCGCGCCGGCCGCTGTTGCGCCGGCCCCTGCGACGGCCGGCGGCCCCGACTGGGACGCCCTGCATGGCGCCGTCGCCAGCGAAGCGATGACGATCACGGCTGCGCCGACGACGCCCGAGGTCATGCACACGGACGTCGAAGGCAAGAGCCCCGAGCAAATCATTCAGCAGGCCATCGGCCGGCGCGCCACCGACAAGCCGGGCGCCCCGAGTAGCGGCGGCCGTCGTGAGGTTGAAAAGGGCGGCGGTGGCGCAAGCCGCAGCGGCGGCGGCGACAACTCCATTCGCGTCGACACCACTCGCCTCGATCAGGTGCTCAATCTGTCCGGCGAAATCGGCCTGACCAAGAACCGCCTGAACTCACTGCGCAGCGATATTCTCAACGGCCGCAACGACTCCGATACCCTGCACGCGCTCGATCAGGCCGTGAGCCAGCTCGACCTGCTGGTGTCCGACCTGCAGAACGCCGTCATGAAGACGCGCATGCAACCCATCGGGCGCCTGTTCCAGAAGTATCCGCGTATCGCCCGCGACCTGGCGCGCAATCTGGGCAAGGACGTCGAACTCGTGCTGGTGGGCGAGGAAACCGAAATCGACAAGACCATGATCGAGGACTTGTCGGACCCGATCATTCACTTGATTCGCAATGCCGTCGATCACGGCATCGAGCCGACCGCCGACCGTATTGCCGCCGGCAAGTCGCCCAAGTCCGAAGTGCGCCTTGAAGCGCGCCAGGAAGGCGATCACATTCTGCTGCTGATCTCCGACGACGGTCGCGGCATGAATCCCGAAAAACTGCGCGCCAAGGCCGTGGAAAAGGGTCTGATCACCGACGAAGAAGCCAACGTCATGGACGAGCGCCAGAGCTACAACCTGGTGTTCCTGCCCGGCTTCTCGACCAAGGACGCGATCACCGACGTCTCGGGTCGTGGTGTCGGCATGGATGTGGTCAAGACCAATATCCAGAAGCTCAACGGCTCCATCGAGACCAAATCCGCGCTCGGCAAGGGCACGACCTTCATCATCTCGCTGCCGCTGACGCTGGCCATCCTGCCGGTGCTGCTCGTGCAGCTCGACCAGCAGCCGTTTGCCGTGCCGCTGTCGATGGTGCGCGAAATCCTGCCGATCGACGTGGCCGAAGTGCAGGAAGTCGGCGGCCGCGCCACCATGGTGGTGCGCGGCGAAGTCATGCCCATCTACCCGCTCAACTACATGCTGGGCTGGGCTTCCGAGCGCACGCCGGGTTACGGCGTGCTGATGCAGACCGCCGAGCACACCTTCATTCTTGCGATCGACGGCTTCATGGGCCGCGAGGATGCGGTGATCAAGTCCCTCGAGGACTTCCGCCCCAAGGGCGTCGCCGGCGTCACCACGCTGTCGAACGGTCAGATCGTGCTGATTCTGGACATCAAGGAACTGCTCTCGGCATTGGGCGATGGTCGCGGCGTGCCGCGTTCGATCTTCCAGGCGGCTATCGGCGCAGCGGCCTGATATCGGCGGGCTTTTTGCCCCGCCTCGCGTCTCCTGAATCGCCTGCCATTTCGTAGCCCGAAATGGCAGGCGATTTGCCATTTGTTTCTCCCCTTCCGCAGACGACGCTCCGGCAATAATTGCCGGCGTAAAGCCCTTAGTGTCGCTGCCGTTCGAGCGCGCTCGGGCGGGAATGCGCCGGATGGGCCGGCGCTTCCCTGGAGGAGAGGCCATTGGCTGAAGAGAGCGATCTCGAGCGAACCGAACCGGCGTCAGCAAGGCGACTGGAGAAAGCCCGCGAAGAAGGGAATGTGCCGCAGTCGCGCGAGCTCATGGCCTTTCTGGTGCTGGCCGCCGGCGTCGGCACCTTGTGGAGCATGGGCGGCTGGGTGTCGTCACGCACCACGCTGCTGCTGCGCGACGGCCTGACGCTGTCCCGCGAGATGGCTTTCGATCCGACCCTGCTGTTTGCTCGTTTCGCACACCTGGCCGGCGAGGCGCTGATCACGCTGGCGCCGATTTTCCTGCTTACCATTGTCGGTGCCATCGTTGCACCCATCGCCATCGGCGGCTGGAATTTCTCCGGCAAGCCCTTGCAGGCGAACTTTGCCCGCATGAACCCGCTGGCCGGCATCAAGCGCATCTTCTCCGTCCAGGGTGTGGCCGAGTTGGTCAAGGCCGTACTCAAGTCGCTGCTGGTTGGCCTGGTCATCTGGTGGGTGATCCGTCATGAGCAGGACCATCTGTTTGCTCTGATCACCATGCCGGTCGAAAGCGGCGCGCCGGAAATGGTTCACGAAATCCTCGTCGCCAGCATGATGATCGTCGGCGGTATGGCCATCATCGCCGCCATCGATGTGCCTTTCCAGCTCTGGCAGTACTACTCGCGGCTGCGCATGACCAAGGAAGAGTTGAAGCAGGAAGGCAAGGAGCAGGAAGGCAGCCCCGAGGTCAAGGGCCGCATCCGCCGTCAGCAGCGGGAAACGGCGCGGCGTCGCATGATGCAGGACGTGCCGAAGGCCGACGTGGTGGTGACCAATCCGACCCACTTCGCCGTGGCGCTCAAATACGACAGCAAGCGCATGTCGGCGCCCACGGTGGTGGCCAAGGGCATGAATCTGATTGCCGCGAACATTCGCGAGCTGGCCGAACAGAACAAGGTGCCGGTGCTGGAAGCGCCGCCGCTGGCGCGTGCGCTCTACAAGCATGCCGAACTCGGCGATCAGGTGCCGTCGGCGCTGTACACCGCCGTGGCCGAGGTGATGGCCTATGTGTACCAGCTCAGTCAGTATCTGTCCGGTATGCAGGGCATATCGGCGCCGGATGCGCCGCGCGCCATTGCGGTGCCCGAGGACATGGACCCCGGTTCGCCTGACGATCGCGCCGTGGCGGTGATCGCATGAACGCGCTGACGCTGCAGATCCGCGAGTTCTTCGCCGGCCCGAATGCACGCCTGCTGGCGGCGCCCATCCTGATCATGATGATCCTGTCGATGATGGTGCTGCCGCTGCCCACCTTCGTCCTCGATCTGGCCTTCACCTTCAATATCGCGCTGTCCATCATGGTGCTGCTGGTGGCGATGTACACCATGAAGCCGCTGGACTTCTCCGCCTTCCCGACGGTGCTGCTGGTCACCACGCTGCTGCGCCTGTCGCTGAACGTGGCTTCGACGCGGATCATCTTCCTGCACGGCCACAAGGGCCCGGACGCGGCCGGCGCGGTGATCGACGCCTTTGGCCACTTCCTGGTCGGCGGCAACTACACCGTCGGCATCATCGTCTTCATCATCCTCACCGTCATCAACTTCGTCGTCATCACCAAGGGCGCCGGTCGTATCGCCGAAGTGTCGGCGCGCTTCACCCTCGACGCGATGCCCGGCAAGCAGATGGCCATCGATGCCGACCTCAACGCCGGCCTGATCGGCGAAGACGAGGCGCGCAAGCGGCGCTCGATGATTTCCCAGGAGGCCGATTTCTTCGGCTCCATGGACGGTGCTTCGAAGTTCGTGCGCGGCGACGCCGTCGCCGGCATCCTGATTCTCTTCATCAATATCATCGGCGGTCTCATTGTCGGCGTCGTCCAGCACGACATGGTCGCCAGCGAAGCCGCGCGCGTGTACACGCTGCTGACCATCGGCGACGGCCTTGTTGCACAGATTCCCGCGCTGATCATCTCGACCGCCGCCGGTCTGGTGGTGAGCCGCGTCAATACCGAAGAGGACATCGGCAAGCAGATCACCAGCCAGGTGCTGGGCAACAACAGTGTACTTTTCCTCACCGCAGGTATCCTCGGCATTCTGGGCATGATTCCGGGCATGCCCAACTTCGTCTTCCTGCTGCTGGCATCGACCATCGGCATGTATGCCTACTACAAGCAGAAGCGCGAAGCTGTGGTCGCGCAAACCGCACCGCCGCCCGCGCCGGCGGCGGCTGCTGCGCCGAGCGAGGTCCAGGAGGCGAGCTGGTCCGATGTCGCGCCGGTCGATGTGCTGGGGCTGGAGGTCGGCTACCGCCTGATTCCGCTCGTCGATCGCGGTCAGGACGGCGATCTGCTCAAGCGCATTCGCGGCCTGCGCAAGAAGTTTGCGCAGGACATCGGTTTTCTCTCGGCGCCCGTGCATATCCGTGACAATCTCGAGCTCAAGCCGAACGCCTATCGCATCACGCTGAAGGGCGTCGAGGTCGGCCGCGGCGAGTCCTATCCCGGCATGTTCCTCGCCATCAATCCCGGCCGCGTGAGCGGGCCGCTGAATGGCATCGAAACCAAGGATCCGGCCTTCGGCCTCGCTGCCTACTGGATCGAGGCCGGCTTGCGCGATCAGGCGCATGTGCTCGGCTACACGGTCGTCGATGCCAGCACTGTCATCGCCACCCACCTCAATCACTTGATCCTTTCGCATACCACCGAGCTGCTCGGGCGTCAGGAAACCCAGTCCCTGCTGGACCATATCGCCAAGGACGCGCCCAAGCTCATCGAGGAGCTGGTGCCGAAGCTGCTTAGCGTTTCCACTGTGCAGCGCGTCTTGCAGGGTCTGCTGGAAGAGGGCGTCAACATCCGCGACATGCGCACCATTATCGAGGTGCTTGCCGAGCAGGCGCCGCGCACGCAGGATCCGATGGAACTGGTCAATCAGGTGCGCGCAGCGCTGGGTCGCTCCATCGTGCAGCAGATTTTCCCGGGCGACAGCGAAGTGCAGGTCATGGCGCTGGATCCGGCGCTGGAACGCATGCTGGCGCAGGCCATACAGGGCAGCGGGGCTCAGGCGGGAGGGGGCGGCATCGAGCCGGGGCTGGCCGATGCGCTGCTCAAGGAAACCGCGACCGCCGCTCAGCGCCAGGAAGACATGGGCCTGCCCGCCGTGCTGTTGGTACCGGGCCCGTTGCGCTGGCTGCTGTCGCGCTTCCTGCGCCGCGCCTGGCCGACGCTCAAGGTTATTGCGAATTCGGAAGTTCCCGATTCGCGCACGATTAAAGTTACGACGATTATTGGAGCCAAATCATGACAGTGAAACGCTACGTTGCCGAAACCGCGCGCGAATGCCTGCGGCGGGTCAAGGACGAGCTCGGGCCCGACGCCATTGTCGTCTCCAACCGCCAGATCGAAGGCGGGGTCGAGATTACCGCCATGTCGGCCGACAGTCTGGAAGCGCTTTCGGCACAAAGCACGCCGCGTACGGCGATGGGCGGCGCGGCGGCGTCGAGCTATGCCAGCGTGGCGGCCGCGCCGCAACGCCCGGCAGCCCGTCCGGCCGTTACTGACAACGACGACTACACGGTCTCGCTTTCCGTTGGCGGCAAACGCCAGCAGTCCTATCAGCCCTGGGCGCCTGCGCCGGCCGCCCAGCCCGCATCGCGCCTGCGCCCGCTGCCGCCGCGCGACGCTGCGCGTGCGGCCGCTCCCACGGCCGATCAGGTAGCGGCCAGCTTGCGGCAGGTGCCCGATGCGTCGGTCGCCAGCCCGACGCGCACTCCCGAGCGCGCGTCGGAGCCTGCCGGGCGCACGGCGTCCACCAACGACGCCCAGGTGGCGCAGCTGATGGACGAGATGCATCTGATCCGTGGCCTGCTGGAGCGTCAGTTGGCCGGTTTCGCCTGGGGCAGCATGAATCGCGAGTCACCGGTGCGTGCGCAACTGCTGGGCGAGCTGCTGGATGCCGGCTTCTCCGGCCACTTCGGTCGCCAACTGGTCGACTCCCTGCCGACCGACATGCAGATGGCCGAGGCGCGCAAGTGGGCGCGCAACGCCGTCGGCCGCAACCTGCGCACGCTGGGTCCGGAAGGCGATCTGATCGACCGTGGCGGCGTGTTTGCACTGGTCGGCCCGACCGGCGTCGGCAAGACCACCA
>JAGWTC010000020.1 GCA_028869135.1 Rhodocyclaceae bacterium | reverse complement strand
TCCGGCGGGCGCGCCTTCGTGCTGTGCACTTCCTTGCGCGCGATGCGCCGCATTCACGAGCTGCTCGAGGACAGGCTGTCCCGCGCCAATCTCGACTATCCGCTGCTGCTGCAGGGGCAGAGTTCGCGCACCGAGCTGCTGGACCGTTTTCGCCGCCTCGGCAACGCGATTCTCGTCGCCAGCCAGAGCTTCTGGGAAGGCGTCGATGTGCGCGGCGAAGCGCTGTCGCTGGTCGTCATCGACAAGCTGCCCTTCGCGCCGCCCGACGATCCGGTGCTGGCGGCGCGCATCGAGCATCTGCGGAAGCAGGGCGGCAATCCCTTCTTCGACTACCAGTTGCCGCATGCGGTGATCAGCATGAAGCAGGGCGCCGGCCGCCTGATCCGCGACGAGAGGGATCGCGGCGTGCTCATGGTCTGCGATCCGCGCATGATCAGCAAACCTTACGGTCGCAAGATCTGGCAATCGCTGCCGCCGATGCGGCGCACCCGCGAGATCGCCGAGGTCGAGGCCTTCTTTGCCGAAGCCGGCCAATCGGCCTAGGCCGGAATCGCTATATCTGAATGTAGTCAGCGCGGTACAATGGCAGCTTGATTTCAAACACGGAGCATTTCGTGAAGGTTTTCGGCTTTACCGGTTTTAGCGGCTCGGGCAAGACCACGCTGCTGGAGCAGATGATTCCCCTGTTCGTGCAGAAGGGATTGCGCGTTTCCCTGATCAAGCACGCCCATCACAAATTCGACATCGACAAGCCCGGCAAGGATTCCTATCGCCACCGCGAAGCCGGTTGCACGGAGGTGATGCTGGTGTCGTCGAATCGCTGGGCCATGATGCACGAGCTGCGCGGCGACGCCGAGCCGACGCTGGAGGAGCAGATCGCGCGCATGTCGCCCTGCGATTTGCTGCTGATCGAGGGTTACAAGAACAGCGATCTGCCCAAGATCGAGATTCATCGTCCCGACCATGTCGAGGACATGCTGTATCCGGGGCACAATGTGGTGGCCGTCGCCAGCGATGTGCCGCTGGAACTTGATGTGCCCGTGCTGGATCTCAATTCTCCGCCGGCCATCGTCGACTTCGTGCTGAACTACACCGGATTGAACACATGAGCGCAGCTTCACCCAACAAGCCGCTGATGGAGCTGGACCAGGCGCTGGCCCTGCTGCTGGCAGGCGCCAAGCCGGTTGCCCAGAGCGAGACGGTGTCGACCTTCGACGCCGCCGGTCGCGTGCTGGCGCAGCCGCAGTACTCCTCCATCAATGTGCCGCCGCTCGATAATTCCTCGATGGACGGTTACGCCGTGCGCTGCGCCGACGTAGCGGCGGTGGGCACGGTGCTGCCGGTGAGCCAGCGCATTCCTGCCGGCAGCGTCGGCCAGCCTTTGCAGCCCGGCACGGCCGCGCGCATCTTCACCGGCGCACCGGTGCCGCCGGGTGCCGACGCCATCGTGATGCAGGAGTATGTGAGCTTTGCCGACGGCAAGGCGACGTTCAACGAGCTGCCCAAACCCGGCGAATGGATACGCAAGGCCGGCGAAGATATTTCGACCGGCGGCGAGGTCCTGTCGCGTGGCTGCCGATTGCGCCCGCAGGAAACCGGACTTGCCGCGTCGGTCGGTCTCGCCTTGCTGCCCGTGTTCCGCCGCGTGCGCGTGGCGTTGTTCTCGACCGGCGACGAACTGGTCATGCCCGGCAATCCGCTGCCCGAGGGCGCGATCTACAACTCCAACCGCTTCCTGTTGAAGGGGCTGCTGGAGCAGCTGGGCTGCGTTGTCGTCGATTTCGGCATCGTGCCGGACCAGCTCGACGCCACCCGCGCCGCGCTGCGCAAGGCTGCCGGCGAAGACAAGGTCGACCTGATTCTGACCAGCGGCGGCGTCTCCATGGGCGAAGAGGACCATATCAAGCCGGCCGTCGAAGCGGAGGGTTCGCTCGATCACTGGCTGGTGAACAGCAAGCCGGGCCGCCCGTTTGCTTTCGGTCGTGTGATGACTCCAAGCAATGAGGCTGCCTTCATCGGCCTGCCCGGCAATCCGGTCTCGAGTTTCGTGACCTTCCTGCTGCTGGTGCGGCCGTTTATCCGCAAGCTGCAAGGCATGCCGGTGGCGGTGGAAACGGCGCTGCCCAAGGGGCTCAAGCTCGAGGCCGGCTTCGACCAGCCCAAGGCCGACCGCCGCCGCGAGTTTCTGCGCGCGCGCATCGGCGCCGACGGCCGACTCGAACTCTTTCCCAATCAAAGCTCCGGCGTGCTGACTTCGGCCGCCTGGGCCGACGGCCTGATCGACAATCCGGCCGGCGTGCAAATCAAGCGCGGCGACCTCGTGCGCTTCCTGCCATTCTCGGAGCTGCTAACGTGATTACGGTTTTATTTTTTGCGGGCCTGCGCGAAGCGGTCGGCACCTCCTCGGAAAGTCTGGCGCTGCCGAGCGAGGTAAATACCGTTGCCGCCTTGCGCGATCATCTCGCGGGGCGCGGCGACAAGTGGAGCGCGTTGGCAAGCGCGAAGAATCTGCGCGCCGCCGTGAATCAGGACATGGTGCCGTTGACGACCGCCATCAAGGATGGCGATGAGATCGCATTTTTCCCGCCCGTAACCGGCGGCTAAGTTGAGCGGGAGTGGAGCATGAAATCCAGCGTTAGCGTTCAGGAAGCCGATTTCGACCTCAGTGCGGAAGTTCGCGCGCTGACGGCCGGCGAGCTTTCGGCCGGCGCCGTGGCCAGCTTCGTCGGCCTCGTGCGCGACAACAACGACGGCGCCGGCGTCGCCGACATGACGCTGGAGCACTATCCGGGCATGACCGAAAAGGCGCTCAACGAGATCGTCGCCAAGGCTGCTGATCGTTGGGAATTGCTCGGCGTGCGCGTGATCCACCGTGTCGGCTATCTCAAGCCGGGCGAGCAGATCGTCCTCGTCGCGGTCAGTAGCCCGCATCGCGGCAACGCCTTTGCCGCCTGCGAGTTCATCATGGATTATCTGAAGACCCAGGCGCCGTTCTGGAAGAAGGAAAGCACTTCCGAGGGCGGCCGTTGGGTGGATGCGCGCGACAGCGACGAAAGCGCCCTGGATAAGTGGAAAGACCAAATCGGACTGTAAGCCGCCGGCCCTTTGGGCCGACCTCGCTTGCCTTGCGGCAAGCCTCGCAAAAAGCCGGGCCTGAGCCCGGCTTTTTGTTTCCCTTCTTCGTTCAGACCATCTTTTCGATTTTGACCCAAGCGTCAAAGTCGGCGGCGCTGACGTAGCCCAGCGCCGCGGCCGCTTCCTTCAGCGTCGTGCCTTCCTTGTGCGCCTTCTTGGCAATCTCGGCGGCCTTGTCGTAGCCGATGTGCGGATTGAGCGCCGTCACCAGCATCAACGAGCGCTCGACCAGTTCGGCGATGCGTTTCTCATTGGCCTGTATGCCCTGCACGCAATGTTCGTTAAAGCTCGTCATGCCGTCGGCGAGCAGGCGCACGCTCTGCAGGAAGTTATGGATGATGAGCGGTTTGAACACGTTGAGCTCGAAGTTGCCGGAGGCGGCGCCGATGCCCAGCGCGACGTCGTTGCCCATGACCTGTGCACAGAGCATGGTGATGGCCTCGCATTGCGTCGGATTGACCTTGCCCGGCATGATGGAGCTGCCGGGCTCGTTTTCCGGAATGCTGATTTCGCCCAAGCCCGAACGCGGTCCGGAGGCCAGCCAGCGCACGTCGTTGGCGATCTTGGTCAGCGCTATCGCCAGTGTGCGCAAGGCGCCGTGGGCGCTGGCCAGTGCCTCGTGCCCGGCCAGCGCGGCGAACTTGTTGTCGGCGCGGCAAAAGGGCAGGCCGGTTCGATGGAGCAACTCGGCGGCGACGTGATCGCCGAAGGCCGGGTGCGTATTGAGGCCGGTGCCCACGGCGGTACCGCCGGCCGCCAGCGCGCACAAGCCGGGCAGGGCGCTTTCGATCGCGCGTTCGGTCAGCGTGAGCTGCGCCGCCCAGCCGGAGAATTCCTGGCCCAGCGTCAGTGGGGTTGCATCCTGCAGGTGCGTGCGGCCGATCTTGATGACGGCCGAGAACGCCACCGATTTGGCGGTCACCGCCGCGCTCAGTTGGCGCAGCGCGGGCAGCAGTTTGCCGTGCACGGTGAGGGCGGCCGCCACATGCATGGCGGTCGGAAAGATGTCGTTGCTGGACTGGCCGCGATTGACCTCGTCGTTGGGATGCACCAGGCGCTTCTGGCCGCGCTCGCCGCCGAGCAGTTCCGAGGCGCGATTGGCGAGCACCTCGTTCATGTTCATATTGGTCTGCGTACCCGATCCGGTTTGCCAGATCGAAAGCGGAAAGGCGTCCGCATGCTGGCCGGCCAGGACTTCGTCCGCCGCTGCGACGATTGCATCGGCCTTTCCGGCATCGAGCAGACCCAGCTCGCGGTTGCCGAGCGCGCAGGCGCGCTTGACCAGCGCGAGCGCGTGCACGAGCTCCGGCGGCATGCGCTCGGTGGAAATGCCGAAATAGTGCAGGGAGCGTTGGGTCTGGGCGCCCCACAGCGCTGCCGAAGGAACTTCGATATCGCCGAAGCTGTCTCGTTCGAGTCGGTATTCCTTATTCATCACTCGGGCGGGTTCAGCGTTCCCTTGACGATCTTGATCTCAGGCGCCGAATGTTCCGCCGCGCGTTTCTTCTCAAGCTTCATGGCCCGCTTTTCCTTGGGCGTATGCAGCGGTTTCTTCCTGGACTCCTTGGTGGAGTGGTGAGTGTGCGACATGATGAGCCTCCTTGCCGGAAAGGTTTACAAGCCCGGCTAGATTTCAGTATAGGAACTGATAGAGCCTTTTGCTGAATGCTGATGTCATACATATGCTCGAAAATGCATATTGACCCCGGGGAGACGGGGGATAAGACTGAGCAAAATTCAATAAAACCCTTGCAACTGGAAAAAACGCCATGAAATTGCTACTGACGATCATCGCAGTCGCCGCACTGGCGAGCGGTCTCGGGGCGTGCGGTCGGGAAAAGACGCCGGCAGCCCCGGCTGCTGCATCGTCCGAGCCGCAGGCTGCCCCTTCTCAGCAAGCAAGTCCTCAGCAAGGCGTCACGCCCCAGCCGAGCGATGCGCCCGCGGCGTCTGGCGCAACCGGCCCCGGCGAAGGTAGCACCGCAATAGGTCATCCCGCTGCCGGCCAGGACAAGGGCGGCGCGAATACCGGCGAAGCCCCGAAACCCACCGGCGGCGACGCGCATCCCGCCAATCCTCAAAAGTAAGTATTCGGTTCCCGCCATGCCGATGCGCGGAAACCTCGTTGCACCGATCGCAGTACAGCAGGCTGTTCCGTAAGGCAGTTTTCGTTCTTCTGAATCCAACAGCGGCGGTGACGCCGCGGGGGAGAGGTCCATGGAAATGAATCGACGGCAGTTCTTCAAGGTCACCGGCGCGGGGTTATCGACCTCGACGCTGGTCGCGCTGGGCTTTTCGCCCGCGCCCGCGTTGGCGGAGACCCGCAGTTTCAAGTTGGCGAAGGCGACCGAGACGCGCAACACCTGCCCCTACTGCTCGGTGGGGTGCGGCATCATCATGTACAGCGTCGGCGACAAGGCCAAGAACGTCAAATCCGAGATTTTCCATATCGAGGGCGATCCCGATCATCCGGTGAATCGCGGCACGCTGTGCCCCAAGGGCGCAGGCCTGCTCGACTTCGTTCACAGCCCCAACCGTCTCAAGTATCCGCAGGTGCGCGAAGCCGGCAGCAAGGAATGGAAGCGCATCAGCTGGGACGAGGCGATGACCCGCATCGCCAAGCTGATGAAAGAGGATCGCGACGCGAATTTTGTCGCCAAGAACGCCGACGGCAAGACGGTGAATCGCTGGACCACCACCGGCATGCTCTGCGCCTCGGCCTCCAGCAACGAAACGGGTTACATCACCCACAAGGTGATGCGCTCGATGGGGATGCTCGTATTCGATAATCAAGCGCGTGTCTGACACGGCCCGACGGTGGCAGGTCTTGCCCCGACGTTTGGCCGTGGAGCGATGACGAACCATTGGGTCGACATTCGCAACGCTGACCTTGTTTTGATCATGGGCGGTAATGCCGCCGAAGCCCACCCATGCGGTTTCAAGTGGGTGATCGAAGCGAAGCAACATCGCCGTGCCAAGCTGGTCGTGGTCGATCCGCGCTTTACGCGCTCGGCCGCGATGAGCGACTACTACGCGCCGATCCGGCCGGGTAGCGATATCGCCTTCCTCGGCGGCGTGATCAACTATCTGATCGCCAACGACAAGATCCAGCACGAGTACGTCAAGAACTACACCAACGCGCCCTTCATCGTCGGCGACAACTTCAGTTTCGAGGACGGCATTTTCTCGGGCTACGACGAGACCAAGCGCAAGTACGACAACAAGCAGTGGGGCTATGCGCTCGACGACAAGGGCTTTGCCAAGGTCGATCCGACCTTGCAGGACCCGCGTTGCGTGTATCAGCTCATGAAGGCGCACTACTCGCGCTATACGCCCGAGATGGTGAGCAAGGTCACCGGTACGCCCAAGGAGAAGTTCCTCAAGGTTTGCGAGCACATTGCCAGCACCTCCACGCCGACCAGCACCATGACCATCATGTATGCGCTCGGCTGGACGCAGCACACCATCGGTTCTCAGATCATCCGTACCGGCGCCATGGTCCAGCTGCTGCTCGGCAATATCGGCGTCGCCGGCGGCGGCATGAACGCCTTGCGCGGCCACAGCAATATCCAGGGCCTCACCGACCTGGGCTTGCTGTCCAACTCCTTGCCCGGCTATTTGTCCCTGCCGACCGAGGCCGAACAGGATCTGGAGACCTACTACAAGCCGCGTGCGCTGAAGCCGCTGCGTCCCAATCAGATGAGCTACTGGCAGAACTATCCCAAGTTCTTCGTTAGTCTGCAAAAGGCATGGTGGGGCAAGGCGGCGACAGCGGAAAACAACTGGGCTTTCGACTACCTGCCCAAGATCGACAAGGTCTACGACGTGCTGCAGGCCTTCGAGCTGATGAACCAGGGCAAGATCAACGGTTATATCTGCCAGGGCTTCAATCCGGTGGGGTCTTTCCCCAACAAGAAGAAGATCATCAGCGGCCTGTCCAAGCTCAAGTATCTGGTCGTCATCGATCCGCTCAATACCGAAACCGCCGAATTCTGGAAGAACTACGGCGAGTTCAACGATGTGAAGAGCGAGGACATCCAGACCGCGGTGTTCAGCCTGCCGTCGACCTGCTTTGCGGAAGAGGACGGGGCGCTCACCAACTCCGGCCGCTGGCTGCAGTGGCACTGGAAGGGCGCCGAGCCGCCGGGCGAAGCCAAGGCGGATCCCGAGATCATTGCCGACATCTTCCATCGCATGAAGAAGGCCTATGCGAAGGACGGCGGCGCCTTCCCGGACCCCATCGTCAATCTGACCTGGCCGTACAAGATTCCGCACAGCCCCTCGGTGGAGGAGCTGGCGATGGAGTACAACGGCAAGGCGCTGGCCGATGTCATGGCGCCGCCCGACCCCAAGGACCCGAAGGCGCCGCCCAAGGTGCTGGCCAAGGCCGGCGAACAGCTGGCGGGCTTCGGTTTGTTGCGCGACGATGGCTCCACCTCCTCCGGTTGCTGGATCTATACCGGCGCCTGGACCCAGGCCGGTAACCAGATGGCGCGGCGCGACAACAGCGATCCGTGGGGCATCGGTCAGACGCTGAACTGGGCGTGGGCGTGGCCGGCCAACCGGCGCATCCTCTACAACGCCGCCTCCAGCAAGCCGGACGGCACGCCATGGGATCCGACCCGGAAGCTGGTGCAGTGGAACGGCATCGCCTGGAGCGGCTCCGACGTGCCGGACATCAATCCGGCCGCCAACCCCGGCGACACCGATCGCGTGCAGCCCTTCATCATGACGGCGGAAGGCGTGGCCCGTCTGTATGCGCCGACCGGCATGGCCGAGGGGCCGTTCCCCGAGCATTACGAACCGCTGGAGTCCCCGCTCGTCAACAATCCTTTCCATCCGGGCAACGCCAAGGCGCGCATGAATCCCGCCGCTCGCGTGTTCAAGGATGATCTGGCGGCGGCTGGAACGCCGAAGGACTTCCCGTATGCGGCAACGAGCTATCGACTGACCGAGCATTTCCACTACTGGACCAAGAACGTGCTTACCTCGGCCATCATCCAGCCGGAGCAGTTCGTGGAAATCGGCGAGGAGCTGGCCAAGGCCAAGGGCATTTCGAACGGGGACCGGGTGAAGATCTCGTCGAGCCGGACCACGATCCAGTGCGTCGCGGTCGTCACCAAGCGCATCCAGCAGCTGGACGTCGACGGCAAGAAGGTGGATATCGTCGGCTTGCCCAATCACTGGGGATTCGTCGGCGTGGCGAAGCCGGGCTATCTCGTGAACAGCCTGACGCCTTTCGTTGGGGATGCCAATACTCAGACACCTGAGTACAAGGCATTTACCGTCAACATCGAAAAGGCCTAAGGAGAAAACATGTCCTCACTTCAATCCCTGGACATTGCTGCGCGCTCCGCCACCACGACGCCGACGCCGCAGGCGCGCGAGCATGTCGTGGAGGTCGCCAAGCTCATCGATGTCAGCAGCTGCATCGGTTGCAAGGCCTGCCAGGTCGCGTGCATGGAGTGGAACGACCTGCGCGACGAGGTCGGTCACAATGCCGGCACCTACGACAATCCGCGCGATCTCACCCCGCAATCGTGGACGGTGATGCGCTATTCAGAAGTCGTCATGCCCTCGAACGAAGGCGAACGTCTCGAATGGCTGATCCGCAAGGACGGCTGCATGCACTGCGCCGATCCCGGCTGTCTCAAGGCCTGTCCCGCGCCGGGCGCCATCGTCAAGTACGAGAACGGCATTGTCGACTTCATCAGCGAGCATTGCATCGGCTGCGGCTACTGCGTCAAGGGTTGCCCGTTCGATGTGCCGCGCATCAGCAAGAAGGATGACAAGGCCTACAAGTGTTCGCTGTGCGCCGATCGCGTTTCCGTCGGTCTCGAGCCGGCGTGCGTGAAAACCTGCCCGACCGGCGCGATTCGCTTCGGTTCCAAGGAGGATATGCACGAATTCGCGGCGGAACGCGTCGTCGACCTGAAGGAACGCGGCTACGCGAATGCGGGTGTTTACGACCCGCAAGGCGTCGGCGGCACGCACGTGATGTATGTGCTGCAGCACGCCGACAAGCCGCAGATCTACAACAATCTGCCGGCCGATCCCACCATCAGCCCGATGGTCTCGCTGTGGAAGGGCGTCACCAAGCCCTTGGCCGTGGCCGCCATGATAGGCGCGGCGCTGGCGGGCTTCTTCCACTACATGAAGGTCGGCCCGATCGAGGATGAAGATGATGACGGCCCCGGCGAACGCCGCGCGACCGAGGAGGAAACGAGATGAAGCGCACCATCGTTCGTTATCAGGACAGCACGCGCATCAACCATTGGTTCGTTGCGCTGTTATTCGTCTTCGCCGGGTTGTCCGGGCTGGCCTTGTTCCACCCGAGCATGTTTTTCTTCAGCAACCTCTTCGGCGGCGGCTCATGGACACGCATCCTGCATCCGTATTTCGGCCTGCTGATGGTGTTCGGTTTCGTCTTTCTTTTCCTGCAGGTCTGGCGCGAAAACATCTGGACCAGGAACGACACGGAATGGATCAGGAATTCCGAGAAGCTGCTGCGCGGCGACGAAGAACACATGCCTCCGGTCGGCAAGTACAACGCAGGGCAGAAGGCGGTGGTGTGGGTGTTCGCCGTCAGCCTGCTGGTGCTGTTGATCACGGGCTTCATGTTCTGGCGGCCTTGGTTCGACGGCGTATTCCCGATTGTCCTCCAGCGCGTCGCAGTGCTGCTGCACGCGCTTGCAGCCTTCGCCCTGGTGCTCTCGGTCATCATCCATGTCTACGCGGCGATCTGGGTCAAGGGTTCGGTTCGCGCCATGACCCGGGGCACGGTGACTGAAGGCTGGGCGCGTCGTCACCATCCGCTCTGGTACAAGGAAATGCGCGGCGAAAAATAGCCCGCGCCCGAAAACAAGTTGCGTACGCACAATCACTGAATGACAGCCAGCCAGACAATCCCGCTTCTCAGTCCCGAGGAAATCGCCGTTCGCGCCGGACAGCAGGTGCCCTACCAGCACCTGCCGGATCGGCTCAACCTGTTCTTCGATCGCGAAACACGTCTCAGACAGCGCGCCGCCGGACATCCGATGCGCGATTTCCTGCTTTTTGCAGCCGAGCTGACGCACGTCCAGCACGATCTGTTGCAGAACTACCCCGAAGTCGCGTTGCCGGACACGGATGCGCTGCAGTCGGCCGCGCAGGTGGCGAAGCCGCCGCTGCCGGCCGAGCACTGGCCGCGCGATCCGCAGTGGCGCATGCAGTTCCGCCGCCTGGTTGAGCAACTTCTGCCGCGCCTGAAGGACAACCCGGCCCGGGCCTCGGTCGAGAAGTTGCAGGACATCAGCGATGAAGCGCTCGAACAGCAGGCCGACCGTCTCCTGAACCAGGTCATGTTCGGTCTCGACATGGCCGCCGCGCCGCTGGTGGCGGCAGCCTTGCAGATCTACTGGACGCATTTGGTTCTGGCGATCCTGGCGCGTTACGGTAACCAGGACTTTTCACCGTTTGGCCGCACGAGCGATGCGACTGCGTGCCCCTGTTGCGGCAGCAGGCCGACCGCTTCGGTCTCGCGTCTGGACAGCACCGGCGGCCAGTATCGTTATCTGCATTGCTCGCTGTGCGCAACGCAATGGCATATGGTGCGCATCAAGTGCAGCCATTGCGAAAGCACCAAGGGCATCCACTATCATTCGATGCAGGTGGCGGATGCCCGCGACGACGTGCCGGCCAAGGCCTCCATCGAGGCCGAGACCTGCGATGAGTGCAATCACTACCTGAAGATCGTTCGCATGGAGCGCGATCACGAGGTGGAGCCGGTGGCCGACGATCTCGCCACGCTGACGCTGGACCTGCTGGTTTCCGAAGCCGGCTATCTGCGTCACGGCGTAAACCTCCTGCTCCTGTTCGGCGAGCCGAGCGAGGCCGGCGATCCTGGCGATAGCGGAGGTCCCTGATGCCCTTGCCCGCTGAGTCCGTGGTTCACGGCTCGAAGGCAAAGCCCCAGGATCTGCCTTCGATAGACAAGCTGCTGCGCCTGCCGACCGTCCAGGCGCTGGTTCAATCTCACGGCCATACACTGGTTGCCGGCGAAGCGCGCAAGCTGCTTGACGCCTTGCGCGCCCGGGCGCTGGCCGGTGAACTTTCTCTCGGCGAAGTAGCGCCCGAAGCGCTGACCGATGCGTTGGCCGCGAGCGTCGACGGTCGTCTTGCGCCGCGCCTGCGTCGTGTCATCAACCTGACCGGCACCGTCCTGCACACCAATCTCGGCCGGGCTGTTCTGCCCGAGTCGGCGATTCGGCATCTGACGACGATGATGGAGGGGCCGAACAATCTTGAGTTCGATCTCGCCAGCGGCGGTCGCGGCGATCGCGACAGCATTGTCGAAGGGCTGCTTTGCGACATCACCGGCGCGGAGGCCGCCACCGTAGTCAACAACAATGCGGCGGCGGTGTTGCTCTCCATTGCCGCCCTCGCCGGGGGGCGCGAAGTGATCGTTTCGCGCGGCGAACTGGTCGAAATCGGCGGCGCCTTCCGCATGCCCGACGTAATGGCCAGCGCCGGCGCCCGTATGGTCGAGGTCGGCACCACCAATCGCACTCATCTGGCCGATTACGAACGCGCGATCAATGCGCAGACGGCCATGCTGATGAAGGTGCACACCAGCAACTACGCCATCGAGGGCTTCACGTCGGCGGTCGCCGAGGCCGAACTTGCCGAGCTGTCGCGCAAGCGCGGCGTGGCGCTCGTCACCGACCTCGGCAGCGGCTCGCTGGTCGACATGAGCAAGTACGGCTTGCCCAAGGAGCCTACGCCGCAGGAAATGCTGGCCGACGGATGCGGCGTGGTGACCTTCTCCGGCGACAAGCTGCTGGGCGGTCCGCAAGCCGGCCTCATTGTCGGCGAACGCGAACTGATCGCGAAAATACGCAAGTTCCCGATGAAACGTGCGCTACGTCTGTCCAAGCTGCCGCTGGCGGCGCTGGAGGCGACGCTGACGCTCTACCTGCAGCCTGAGTTGCTGACGCGCGACCTGCCGACCTTGCGCTGGCTGACGCGGCCGACCGAACAGATCGAGGCGATCGCGCAAAGCCTGCTGGATCCGCTGCGCATCGCCGTCGCGCCGCGCTACATGGTCGAGCTGGCGTCCATGTCGAGCCAGGTTGGTTCGGGTTCGCTGCCGGTGGACAGGCTGCCGTCGGCGGGGCTGGCGATTGCGCCGGTGCTCTCGGGCAAGCGCGGCGCCGGTTCGGCGCTGGATGCATTGGCGGCGGCCTTGCGCGCCTTGCCGCAACCGATCATCGGTCGGGTTGCCGACGACAAGCTGTATCTCGATTGCCGTTGTCTGGACGATGTAACGGTGATGAGAGATCAACTGGGTCATCTAAAAGCGCTGCTCGCATGATCGTCGGTACCGCCGGACACATCGACCATGGCAAGACCGCGCTGGTGCATGCGCTGACCGGCACCGACACGGATCGCCTGCCGGAAGAGAAAAAGCGCGGCATCACCATCGAGCTTGGTTATGCCTTTATGCCGACGCCGGACGGAAAGCAAATCGGCTTCATCGACATGCCCGGCCATGAAAAACTGGTCAAGACCATGGTCGCCGGCGCCAGCGGCATCGATTACGTCCTCCTGCTGATTGCCGCCGACGACGGCATCATGCCGCAGACGCGGGAACATCTGACCGTTCTGTCGCTGCTGAATGTGCGCCGCGGCGCGGCGATTGTCACCAAGATCGATCGCGTCGATGACGCCACGCTGCGCGCGCGCCAGCAGGAGGTTCGCGCGCTGCTGGACGGCGCAGGGCTGGGCTTCTTCCCTGTATTGAACGTCTCCGCTATCCGTGGGGACGGAATGGCCGAGTTGCGCGACTTGCTCCTGCATGAAGCGCAACTGCCGGCGCGCACGGACGAAGCGCAGAAGGCTTTCCGCATGGGGCTGGACCGCGTCTTCACCTTGAACGGCATTGGAACTGTCGTGGCGGGGAGTATTGCGACTGGCGAGGTGCATGTCGGCGACATGCTTTGTCTCGCGCACAAGGCGGACCAGACCTATCGCGTGCGCAGCCTTCAGGTGCATGGCCGGGCGGTCGAATCCGCCAGCGCCGGACAGCGCTGCGCCGTCGGGCTCGCCGGCCTCGAGCGCAGCGCCGTCGAGCGCGGACAGATGCTTTGCGATCCGGCCATTGCGCGGAGCACTTCGCGTTTCGACGTGTGGCTGGAGGTTGCCGCTACCGAGGCGGAAGCATTGCGCTCGGGCACGCTCGTGCATCTGCATGTCGGCACCCAGGAGCGCATGGCCACCGTGGCGGCATTGGGGCAGGCTTCAATTGCGCCGGGGCAGGGGGCTTATGCGCAGCTCGTGCTGCAGCAGCCCATCGACATCTGGCAGGGCGATCGTTTCATCTTGCGCGACGCATCAGCCACCCGCACCGTGGCCGGCGGCCGGGTGCTCGATGTGAACGGCCCGGCGCGTTACCGACAGACGCCGCAGCGGCTCGCTTATCTGGAAACCCAATGCGCCGACGATGCGGCGTCACGGTTGCAGGGAGCGCTGGCGCACGCGCCCTTCGGCCTTAACAAGAACGATTGGCTGCGCGGCCAGGGTTTCCGCGAATGGCCTTTCGATCCCGCGAGCCTGAGGGAGGTCGCCTTCGGGCAGGGCGACGAGTGGATGATCGCCCGGGCCCATCTGGTCGATAGCGAGAACGGCATCATGCGCACGCTGCACGAGTTCCATGCCCGCTACCCCGAGGAGATCGGCCCCGACCTGCAGCGCGCGCGACGCCTTGCCGCGCCGCGCATGCCAATGGAGCTGTGGTCGCAGCTGATTGCGCACTTGCTGGAGAACGGCAGGATGGCGCGGCGTAACGGCTTTCTCTTCCTGCACGAGCATGGCGTGCAACTGGCGGAGGCCGAGCGCGTGATCGGCGAGCGGGTCCTGCCTTTATTGCTCGACGGCGATTTCGATCCGCCCTGGGTGCGCGATGTGGCGGCGCATACCGGACTGGGGGAGAGTCAGATCCGGCATGTACTCTCCCGCATGGCCAAAGGCGGCGATGTGTTCCAGGTGGTCAAGGACCTGTACTATCATCCGCAGACAGTACAACGTCTTGCTTGCATCGCGCGCGAAGTCGGCGCTCAGGACGGCAGCGTCACTGCAGCGGCGTTTCGCGACGCTACCGCGCTGGGCCGCAAGCGCGCCATCCAGATCCTCGAGTTTTTCGATCGCATCGGTTTTTTCCGCAGGTCCGGCGACAGCCACGTCCTGCGTTCAGCTTGCACGCTGTTCCCCGAGCATGCAATTCCGCCGACCTCCTTTTCGGAGAAGGGGGCGGGAAACAGCGCGTGAATACGGAAGGAATTCGTCCCTGGTGGGGCGGCCGGGCTTCAAACCCGGTTGGCGGCGCCATGCGTCGCCAGGTGGGTTCGACTCCCTCTTCCTTCCGCCATCCTCTTTCCTGTTTCTTCAAAAAGAATGGCTGAGCGATATCGGGCTGCGATTTTTCGCAAACCGATATCGGCTTGACTCACGGCTGCCGCTTCGCTGCGAATCCGCATTCAAGGCGTTAGGCAATCGCAAGCAATCCGCGCCTCCCCCGCAAATGCTCGAAACAAGGGCAGCGATGTCCGCTTGCCAGCCTTGCGGGTATCCAAAAGCACGGAGATTTTGATTTTCATCAAAATGCCAAGAGAATATAAATTTATATATGCATAAAAGTTCATAGGTTATGGGCTATAGTCATCGAAAGCGCCGACTGGACAACTCGCGTCGGCTCGAATGCTGTCTCTTGTTTTTCTCTTCAATTCTGTACTGCTGGAGTGAGGGAAGAAAATGCTGCAAGCCCATGGTTTTGCGGCGCGCGTGAGGCGCGTCAGGGCGCTTCTGGCAGTAACGACACTGCTGGGGCTTTCTCTGGTTCAGACCTGTTCCGCCGCCGAGCCGGCGACGCCGGTTCAGGATGAAAAGGCGGTGGCGGCGCAAACGCAGACCGATCCGCCGCACAATGCATCCGCTACCTGGCGTCAGGTGCGCAGTGGCACCGAGGGCTTCACCACGGTGAAGGGCACCGAAACCGGCGTGCTCGTTTCCTCGCAGGGCAATACCTGGCGCGCCGTGCGCAATGGCCTGATCACGCCCTACGGGGGCGCCGTCCTCATCATCGTAGCGGCCTCGATTTTCGTGTTCTATAAGAAAAAGGGCACGATCAAGCTGCATGAGCCGAAAACCGGCCGCAAGGTCACGCGGTTTACGCCGAACGAACGACGCGCTCACTGGCTGGTGGCGATAAGCTTCGTCTGTCTGGCGTTCTCGGGCATCGTCCTGCTGTTTGGCAAGCACATCTTCCTGTGGCTGCTCGGCTACACTCTGTTCTCCTGGCTGGGCTGGATTTCCAAGAACCTGCACATCCTTGCCGGATTCAGCTTCCTGGTCGGCGTCGTGCTCCTGTTCGGCTTGTTCTGGAAAGACAATCTCTGGGACAAATCCGATGCGGAGTGGATACGCAAGGCGGGCGGCATTCTCAATGGCGAGCACGTACCCTCGCGCCGTTTCAATTTCGGCGAGAAGACCTGGTTCTGGATAGGCGTGTGCCTCTTCGGCCTGATCATGATCTTCTCGGGACTGGCGCTGACCTTCCCCAATCTCTTCGAAACGCGCGCCGCCATGCAGTACGCGCAGATCATCCATGCGACCTCGGCCTGTCTGGTGATCGCCATGTCGCTGGGCCACATCTACATGGGTACCATCGGCATGGAAGGCGCCTACGACGCCATGAAGACCGGCGAAGTGGACGAGGCCTGGGCCAAGGAGCACCACGAGATCTGGTATCAGGAGGAGGTCGCGGCCAAGCATATCGGAGGTGGCGGAGGCACGGCATGACATCCTCGCTGCGTCACTTCTGCGTGGTCATGGAGCGCAAGGCGCTCGCCAATCGCTGGGTCGATCACCGCTGGGAGGCCATCGCCGCGCTGCCGGCGGAGATGCATGGGGATATTGACAGCCCCATGTGCCTGCTTCGTGACGGCGAGACTGAGCAATGGCTGTATCCCGCACTGCCTTTGAGCCTGCACGGCGACGAAGTCGATGATTACTGGCTCAATCTGTCGGCGCCCGAGCCGCGACTTTTCGTGGTGACGCGAGAAGACGCAGACCGGCAGGCTCCGATCATGATCTCCGTCAGCTACGGCGTCGCCGCGCGCATGCTCGATGCCGGCGAGACTGTCGACGGCATTCTGCTGTCTCAGGAACTGTGGAACTGGGCCGCGCGTTTCTCCGAAGCCAACTTCAGGCCCCCCGAGCCCAAGAAGGAAAAGCGCTATGCGCGGGCGCCGCAGATGCAGGGGGCGCGTTCATGAACGAGTTGATCCGGGCTCCCGAAACCGTTGATCTCGATCCGCCGCGCAAGGAGGCTTTCTTCGATCGCTGGTCGCGCCTCAAGCAGGAGGTGCGGGCCGGCGCGGTGCCGCCAGGCACCGTCGAGTCGCCCGCCGAAACGCCCGTCCTGCCGTCGCTGGAAACCCTGGCTGCGCAGGGGCTGGAAGCCGACTTCGCCCCTTTCATGCAGCAGGGCGTGGCCGAGGCGACCAAGCGCGCCGCCATCCAGCAATTGTTCAAGCAACCGGTCTTTAATGTCATGGACGGCCTCGACGTCTATATCGAGGATTTCAATATTTACGAGCCCCTGACGGCCGCCGAATTGCCTGGGCTTGCCCACGCGCGCGCCATGCTGTTCCCCGAAACGGAAGTCGAAACGGAACTGAGCGCGGCAGCGGTCGAGGCCGAGCCGCATACGCTCTGCGAGGCAGGGGACGAAGTGCAGAACCATCTGAACGAGGAGGAAACCCATGGGCGCGGCTGAGCACGCTTTCCTGTCGGTGAGCGCAGCGCATGCCGCCGTGACGGCGGCGCTGCAGGCGGCCATGCGCCTGCCTGCGCCGATGCCGGTGCAGGCCGTCGACTACGCGTCCGCCGGGCGCACCCTGATCGTCGGGCCGGCCGATATCGCACTGGACTGGGCCGAGCGCCTGAAGGACAGGCTTGAAGTCAGCGTGCTGGTAACCGAGGCGCGCGGCAACGAGGAGCTGCCGCCCCGGGATGACTACCCGGTCCATGCCGGCTGCGAGGTCAGCGTGCAAGGCTGGCTCGGCAGCTTCGACGTCCGCTGGCAACAGGCCGGGACGCCGGTTGCGGGCGCGCTTGGCGCGCTGGACTTCCGCGATACGGCCCCGCGCAGCGAGCGCTACGACCTGGTGTTCGACCTGTCGCGCGAACCGCTGATTCGTTTGCCGCATCCGCCGCAAGGTTATTTTTCCGCCGGCCGCGATCCGGTCGAGCAGTTTGCCGCCGCACTCGAGCTGACTGCCTATGTCGGCGAGTTCGAAAAGCCGCGTTACTTCGACTACAAGCCTGAGCAGTGCGCCCACGCCCGCAATCGCATCGAGGGCTGCAACAACTGCATCGATCTCTGCTCGACGGGTGCGATCAGCGCCAAGGGCGACGGCGTCTACGTCGAACCTCACCTGTGCATGGGCTGCGGCGCGTGCGCCAGCAGTTGCCCGAGCGGCGCGATGCGTTACGCCTATCCGTCGGTGCCTGAGTTGGGGCTGCGCTTGAAGACCATGCTCGGCGCCTATCGCGAGGCCGGCGGCACGGAAGCCCTGCTTGTCTTCCACGATCGCAAGGGCGAGGACTGGCTGCTGCGCCGCGCGCATCGCGAAGGGTTGCCGGAAAACCTGATTCCTGTCGGCGTACACGACATCGCCAGCATCGGGCCGGATCTGCTGCTGGCGGCCCTGTGCTACGGCGCCGCTCATGTCGGCCTGCTGCAGGTTGCCGAAATGCCCGAGGCCTATGCGGCCAATCTGCACAGGCAAATGACGCTGGTGCATCGCCTGCTCGAAGGCTTCGGTTTCGCGGGCACGCACTGCAGCCTTGTCGATCGCGTTGAGCAGCAGGGTGGCGAGCTGGTGACGCTGGCTGCCGCGCCCATGGCACTGGCGCCGGCCAGCTTCAATCTCTTCGCCGAAAAGCGCCGCACGCTGGATTTCTGCATCGAGCACCTGCAGAAGCATGCCTTGCAGCAGGTCGAGGAAATCGCGTTGCCGGCGGGCTCGCCCTTCGGCACACTGAACATCGACAGTAATCGCTGCACCCTGTGCATGGCCTGCGTCGGCGCCTGCCCTGCCAAGGCCTTGCAGGACAACGCCGAGTCGCCGCAACTTCGCTTTATCGAACATAACTGCGTGCAGTGCGGCATCTGCACGGACACCTGTCCGGAATCCGCACTGGCCATACAGCCGCGCCTGCTGCTGACGCCGGAAGCCAAAAAGCCGCGTGTGCTGAACGAGGCTCAGCCTTTCCACTGCGTGCGCTGCGGCACGCCTTTCGGCACCCGCGCCATGGTCGATTCGATGCTGAAGCGGTTGTCGGGCCACAGCCTGTTTGCCGACGAGGCGGCGTTGCGCCGCCTGCAGATGTGCGGCGACTGCCGCGTTGTGGACATGATGGAAAACCGCAAGGAGATGACGGTGGAGGACCTGCCGCGATGAACGCCCCCGTGAGAACCATGCTCGACGACGCGGATCTGGCGCGCGCCGATGCCTATGCCTTGCTCGCGCATCTGCTTTTTGCGCCGCCGCACGCCGCCGTCCTCGAATCGTTGCGGCAGATGACGCATGCGGATGCCGCCGATGACATGGGCCGCGCTTGGAATGCCTTGTGTGCCGCCGTTACCGACGAGAAGGCGATCGGCGACGAATACGCGGCGCTCTTTGTCAGCGTCGGCAAACCCGAGGTGTCGCTATACGGCTCCTGGTATCTGACCGGCTTCATGATGGAGAAGCCGCTGGCCTTGCTGCGCGACGATCTGCAAAGACTGGGCTTGAGCCGGCAGGACGGCCAGCAGGACCCCGAAGACCATATCGCCGGAGAGCTTGAAGTCATGCGGCATCTGATCATGCGTGGCGATGCCGCCTGGCAGCAGTGCTTCTTTCAGCAGCATCTGCAGCCCTGGTACGGCGCCTTCTGCGCCGCGCTGGCAGCGGCAGAGGCTGGCGTTTTCTACCGGGCTGTCGCCCGATTCATGCAAGCGTTCCTCGACATGGAGCGCGACTATTTCCGACTGCAGGCAGCCGATGGAGGTGTGAAATGAGCAAGTCCGACAATAAAGCCGCTGTTGTTGCAAAGGCGAACGCCGGTGCGGCAAAAAAAACCGATAGCAAGCGCCGCAATTTCCTGATTGGCGCAGGGCTCGGGGGCGTCGGCGCGGCAGCTGCACTGGCGGGCGGCGTCGTCGGCGTGAAGACGGAGACACAAGCCGCAAGCGAGCCGGTGGCCGAAGGCAAGGGCTACCAGGAAACCGAACACGTTCGCCGTTACTACGGCACCACGCGTATCTGATCGGGGAGAAGCCTCATGTTGACCAGAAAAACATCCCATCACCAGCCGGCGGCGCAGAGCAAGGCATCCGGCATGCTCGACGGCCTCCTGCCCGAGGCGCTGGATCGGCGCGCATTCATGAAACGTTCCGGCATGGTTGCCGGCGCGGGCGCATTCGCCTCGCAACTGCCCTTCAATCTCATCGGCACGGCTGACGCCAAGGATGAAGCGCCTGCCGAGGGCAAGGTCGAGATCAAGCGCAGCGTCTGCACGCACTGCTCGGTCGGTTGCGCCATCGACGCCGAAGTGAAGAACGGCGTCTGGATCGGCCAGGAGCCGGTCTTCGATTCGCCGATCAACCTGGGCTCGCACTGCGCCAAGGGAGCTTCGGTACGCGAGCACGGCCACGGCGACATGCGCCTCAAGTATCCGATGAAGCTGGTCGACGGCAAGTACGTCCGCATCAGCTGGGATCAGGCCTACAAGGAGGTCGGCGACCGCCTGCTCAAGCTGCGCAAGGATTTCGGACCGGATTCGGTGTACTGGATCGGCTCCTCCAAGCACAACAACGAGCAGTCCTATCTGCTGCGCAAGTTCGTGTCCTTCTTCGGCACCAACAACTGCGACCACCAGGCGCGCGTCTGCCACGCAACCACGGTTGCCGGCGTTGCCAACACCTGGGGTTACGGCGCGATGACCAACTCCTACAACGACATGCAGAATTCGAAGGCCATGCTGTTCATGGGCTCGAATGCCGCCGAGGCGCATCCGGTCGCCATGATGCACATCCTGCATGCCAAGGAAAGCGGCGCCAAGATGATCGTCGCCGATCCGCGCTTCACGCGCACCGCGGCCAAGGCCGACCAGTATGTGCGCTTCCGTTCCGGCAGCGACATCGCCGTGATCTGGGGCATTCTCTACCACGTCTTCAAGAACGGCTGGGAAGACAAGAAGTACATCGAGGACCGCGTCTACGGCATGGACAAGGTGCGCGCCGAAGTCATGACCTGGACGCCGGACAAGGTGCAGGAGGCCAGCGGCGTCAGCGAGGCCGAGCTCTACAAGGTCGCCGAGACCATGGCCAAGAACCGCCCCAGCACCATCGTCTGGTGCATGGGCCAGACCCAGCACAGCATCGGCAATGCGATGGTGCGCGCCTTCTGCATCCTGCAACTGTCGCTGGGCAATATCGGCGTGTCGGGCGGCGGCGCCAACATCTTCCGCGGCCACGACAATGTGCAGGGTGCGACCGACATCGGCCCGAATCCGGACTCGCTGCCGGGCTACTACGGCGTCGCGCCGGGCGCCTGGAAGCACTGGGCGTCGGTGTGGGGCGTCGATTACGAGTGGATCCGAAAGCAGTATGCCTCCGACGCGATGATGACCAAGCCGGGCATCACCGTTTCGCGCTGGATCGACGGCGTCCTCGAAAAGAACGAAAACATCGACCAGGATCAGAACCTGAAGGCTGTTGTTTACTGGGGCATGGCGCCGAACTCGCAGACGCGCGGCAAGGAGATGGTCGAGGCCATGAAGGCGCTCGACACCCTAGTCGTGATCGACCCGTACCCGTCCGCGACCGCAGCGATGGCGGCCATGGTGCGCAAGGACGGCGTGTATTTGCTGCCGGCCTCGACGCAGTTTGAGACCGAGGGTTCCTGCACGGCGTCGAACCGTTCCCTGCAATGGCGCGAGCCGGTGATCAAGCCGCTGTTCGAGTCGCGCCCGGATCACGTCATCATGTACCAGTTGGCGCGCGTCTTCGGCTTCGAGAAGGAGCTCACCAGGAACATCAAGGTGACCAACGACGAGCCGAGCATGGAGGACACTCTGCGCGAAATCAACAAGGGCACCTGGACCATAGGCTACAGCGGCCAGTCGCCCGAGCGTCTCAAGCTGCACATGAAGAACATGCATACCTTCGATGTGAAGACGCTGCGCGCCAAGGGGGGACCTTGCGACGGTGACTACTTCGGCCTGCCGTGGCCGTGCTGGGGCACGCCGGAGATGAAGCACCCGGGTTCGCCCAACCTCTATGACACCAGCAAGCACGTCATGGACGGCGGCGGCAACTTCCGCGCCAACTTCGGCGTCGAGCGCGACGGTGTGAATCTGCTCGCCGGCGACGGCTCGGCCTCCAAGGGCGCCGACATGCAGTTCGGCTACCCCGAGTTCGATCATGTGCTGCTGAAGAAGCTGGGCTGGTGGGATGAGCTGACCGATGAGGAAAAAGCCAAGGCCGAAGGCAAGAACTGGAAGACCGACCAGTCGGGCGGCATCATCCGCGTGGTCATGAAGAACCACGGTTGCTATCCCTTCGGCAATGCCAAGGCGCGCGCGCTGGTGTGGAACTTCCCGGATCCGGTGCCCCTGCACCGCGAACCGTTGTATTCCACCCGCCCCGACCTCGTTGCCAAGTATCCGACCCACGACGACAAGAAGGCCTTCTGGCGTCTGCCGACGCTGTACAAGACCTTGCAGCAGAAGAACGTCGAGGACAAGCTGGCGGAGAAGTTCCCGCTGATTCTGACCTCGGGCCGACTGGTCGAGTACGAGGGCGGCGGCGAGGAAACCCGTTCCAACCCGTGGCTGGCCGAACTGCAGCAGGAGGCCTTCGTGGAAATGAACCCGCGGGTCGCCAACGATCGCGGCATACGCAACAACGACTGGGTCTGGCTGAAGACGCCTACCGGCGCGCAGCTCAAGGTGCGCGCGCAGGTGACGGAGCGTGTCGGCACAGATACCTGCTTCATGCCCTTCCACTTTTCCGGCCACTGGATGGGCGAGGACATGCTGAAGTACTACCCCGAGGGCGCGCATCCCATCGTGCGCGGCGAGGCGGTCAATACCGCCACGACCTACGGCTACGACAGCGTGACGATGATGCAGGAAACCAAGACGACCATCTGCCAGATCGTCAAGGCATAACGAGAAGAATCGAGGAGAGACATCATGGCCCGCATGAAATTCCTGTGTGACTCCGAACGTTGCATCGAGTGCAACGGCTGCGTCACGGCCTGCAAGAACGAGCACGAGGTGCCCTGGGGCATCAACCGGCGTCGCGTCGTCACGATGGGTGACGGCCAACCCGGCGAGAAGTCGGTCTCAGTCGCCTGCATGCACTGCACCGACGCGCCCTGCATGGCGGTGTGCCCGGTCGACTGCTTCTACCATACCGAGGAGGGTGTGGTGCTGCACGACAAGGATCTGTGCATCGGTTGCGGCTACTGCTTCTATGCCTGCCCCTTCGGCGCGCCGCAATATCCGCAGAATGGCGCCTTCGGCCAGCGCGGCAAGATGGACAAGTGCACCTTCTGCGCCGGCGGCCCCGAGCCCGACAATTCGCAGGAGGAGTTCGAGAAGTACGGGCGCAATCGTCTTGCCGAAGGCAAGCTGCCGTTGTGCGCCGAAATGTGCTCGACCAAGGCGCTGCTGGCCGGCGATGCCGACGTTGTGGCGGACATTTTCCGCCAGCGTTCCCTGACGCGCGGCAAGGGCGGCGAACTGTGGGGTTGGAGCACCGCCTACGGCAAGGGCGAGATGAAGCAGGATCGCGAACGCGAACAGAAGCGCGAGCAGGCCGGCAAGCCCCAGGAAAAGAAGGAGGGCAAGTGATGTTCACGAAATCCATGCTGTGCGCGGCGCTGGCCGCGTTTGCGCTGACCGCCTGCGGCGAGTATCCGCAGACGGTCGTCTACAAGCAGGGCGAATATCACGGCAAGACGGATGCGCGACCGTATGACGGCCCGCCCTGGAACGGCGACAAGGCCAAGTGGGAAAACGATATCCGCGGTCGAGCCCAGAACCAGAACGAATACAAGCGCGTCAATTGAGCGGAGGAAACATGATGAAGAAACTCAGTCTCTGCCTCGCACTGCTTTTCAGCACTGCAACCTTCGCCAAACTGCCGCCGCCGAGCGATGAAGCCAAGGCCAAGGCCGACGAGGCGAAAGCCAAGGCGGCCTGGAGCGACAAAACCGCGGCCTATCAGCTCTGCAAGTCGCAGGACCGGACAGCGGAGCGCTTCCGCAGGGAGCAGAAAAAGCCTGCCATGGACGCCAGCCTCGCCAAATGCGAGGACCCCGGCCCCTTCGTGTATTCGCCGCCGGTGCCGCCATCCATCGCCCCTGCCGGCGCGGCGACTGCGCCGGCATTGCCGGCAAATTCGGAGAAGGTGCCGCAGCCGATCAAGAAGTGACGGTGCATATGCCGACCCAACAAAAAAGCTCTCTCGGGACTTATACCTTAACGGCACATTGTTATACAACTGAGCAGACAGTTACCTTTTCAGTAAGGCGTTTCGTACGCTGTGGCGATGTATGTATAAATACATCCGAATACATCTTTAAGGGCCGGAGGAAACTCCGGCCCTTTTCATTGCTGCGTAGACTTGTTCAAATAATTGGGGTGTAAGGCAGGGTCTAAAACCGACCCAGAGCAGCCGTAGAGCTTTTGGGAAAGCTGTCATTCAACGCCAAGCTCAGCCGAGGAAGGCCGCGTCGCGGCCTGACGTCGGCTGGAGCGACGTGTTATGCCAATTGTGTGTCATTCGACCACCTTGAGTTCGATCTGCGCACCGTCCGGAAGGTCCTTAATCTGGCGCCCTATATCACCGGATAACCGAACCAGCTCGACGAGTGGAGCGGTCTTGATGTTCGAAATCGCGTACTCGCCCCCTAGAGCTCCTGGGATTACCAGATGGTACTTCCTACCTTCCGGAAGCGGGCCGAGAGCTTGCTTAGCTTGAGCCACCAAGGCTTCCATGTGCCAATCAGCGAGAAATTCTTGATTTGTTGCTAAGGCGTCAAGTTCTTTTCGATTTCCGGCCACGACTTTGCAATAGACGTCCTCTGGGCAAAGACGCCAATATTTGCCTTCGACATCCCGGATCATGAGATTACCGAAATCGTTCTCTCCAACGATCTCTTCGGGTTCAATTCCAATCCAACCCCATGAACTCCTGATTTCACTGATGAGGTTCATACCTTCACCGCATAACACCTGAATTAAGCCGCGCCGCGAAGCGGCGTCGGCTTGAATGAATTGTTAGATGCCAGCCCGATCAATGTGCGCTGACCTTGGATAGCAGATTTAGAACGGCGACGCCACTAACGATAAGTCCCATGCCAACGAACGCCCACAAGTCTAGTTTCTGGCCATGGAAGATCCAAGCGATAGCTGCCACAAGTACGATGCCGAGGCCAGCCCAAACAGCATAAGCAATGCCGACCGGGATGGACTTGAGTGCGAGAGAGAGGAAATAGAACGCAAGCCCGTAGCCAGCCACAACTACAACAGAAGGAACTAACTTGGTGAATCCATGGCTGGACTTCAGTGCGGAAGTTGCGACGACCTCACCAAATATTGCAATAGCCAGAAAGAGCCAGTTCTTCACGTGCAATCTCCTCTACGGTATGAAGGAGAAATAGTAGTGGCTATGAGTTGCCAAAAACAGTCTTGCGGCTGTCGATTTTCTGTGAGCATACGCAACGCCAAATCTGGCATCTAACTTTGTTTTAGGGCGACAGTTCTGCCGCATAACATCGGGATGTCGGATAACATGTTCTGCAACCTCCTGTTTAGAATAAGAAATATCGCGCAAGGCAAGATAACAACGCAGGTAAAGCAGCAGCTGGCATGGTGTGTGGTCTGATCGATTCCGGGCACAGGCGTATAGCATATCCTCCCGCCGGGGTGGCCGCTATCCGGAGCGCTTGATGACCGGCCGCTCCTGGCCGATTGCAGCCCCAGCAGCCCCGCACTTGCCGTGAGGCAACTGTCACCGCTTCAGTCTCCCAGTACCTTGCGAATAGCTCGTGCGAAGCCGACCTCGAACACCGTCCGGCCGCGCTCGTTAATGATTTCGCCGTGGCTGCCTTCCCGCAGACCACGTTCTTCCAGGTAGTCGGGGGAAACCGCCTTCTGCAAGGCTTCGCGTTCGGACGGAGTCAACTGTGCGGACAGCGCAAGCACGGTCACCGGCTGCGTTCCGGGAGTAGCCGAAACGGTGGCCCCCAGCGGGCGTCGGTCCACGGTCACCTGTGTGTTGGCCTTGAGCATGTTGATCTGCGCCTTGAGCTTGTCCCGCTCGGCGGTGACGGCCTGCATGATGGAGCGGATGGCGGGGTCATCGATGCGCATCAGGTAATCATGGCTCGCCAGTGTCTTCGTTGGCTTGAGGGCAGGCGGCCCAGCGTAGGCTGCCCAGGCTTCGATGAGCGCTTTGTAGTCGACAGACTGGGCATTGTAGAGGGCACGGCCTTTCATGATGCCTTCGGCCTCGACCAAGCGGCCGATAGCCGACAGAGAGAAGTCACGCGAACCCGCTTCATGTTGCTTGCGGCAAAGCTCGTGCATATTGGTGAGATTGTTCCGGCGGTTCGAGCGCTCGGCCTTGGCAAGCAGCGACTCCAGTACCGTGTCTGGGTGGATGTCCGTTCTACTATTCATTCATAACTCCCAAGAAGGGTCTGGCGCCCGAGCGGGAACGCTTGTGCACGATTGGACGCGGGCACCAGCGAGGCTAGGTCCAGGCCAAAGTACTCGCTGAGGCGAACACCCGCGTCCATCAGGCGAATCACTTCGCGTTGCCCAAGTGCTGGGTTCTGCGGATTCATTTGCATAGCGAGCTGGCGCATGAAAGCGTTACCGACGCGCAGCTGCTCGCCTTCACTTAGCAGCATGAACACGGGCGGCACATCGTCACGGTAGAGGACGGCATCAAGCAGCTGGCTGCGGCGAAACACCGCCTTGCCCGGCTCCAAGTCAGGATAGAACTCGACGTTTTCGCACACGCCAGCGAGTTGCAGCAGCTCCGACTCGGTTTCCTCGAAGACGGCCTGCACGTCGCAGACGGTGCCGGCAGCCACCAATTTAGTGCCGTCGCCATTGCTTGCATCAAGCGCCGCCTTACAGCGTTCGATGAGACGCCAGCAGGCCACCAGGTCTTCAGCCAGGTCGCTAAAGCGTTTCATCGCGCTCTCCCACACCCGCTCAGCCTGCCGGTAGGCATCCATCCGGGCGAAGGGGTGACCGGCCTCTTCGGCGTCCGCTTTGTCCTTCTTTAGGGCCTGGAGGTCGTTTTCTCGGGCGAGGCAGGCATTGCGCGCCTCGTCGAAATGGTAGGCGAGCGTGTTGAAGTGGGCGGCCAGTGCCGGCAGGTGATGCGGCGCGGTCACGAACCAGCGGCAACGCACGCAGTTGCGGCTTCCGCCTGGCACGGGCTCGTTCTTGGGGCTTGACGCAGAGCCAAGGTTTGGGCCTCCGTTGTAGCAGCCACCCACAGCGCCGTTTTCCTCGGCCTCGCTGGTGTTACCGCCAACAAGACACAGGCCGTGGTGCATCGGCATCCAGCCCACCGGGTTGCGCGCCGCCGGATGCTGCGGAATGGCAGCAGCGAGAGAGGGCACGCTGTTGCAGATAGCCTGTTCGAGGAGCGTCCCATGCTCGGTGTCCAGCAGGAAGTTCTGGATGCTCGCTTCCTTGGCCGCCTCCAGTCGCTCGGCGGCGCCGAGCAGTACGTCGCGTATATGTGTTGCGCCGGGCTTGGTGTAGTAGAGCGTCATCAACAGTCGGCTGTGGCCGACGAGCTTTTGCAGCACGGGGAATGGCACCTGGCCTTCAAGCGCCAGCGCGGTGATGAGGGAGACGCGCAGGCTGTGCAAAGGAAACAGCGTCGTCTGGCCACAGTTCTGCTCTTCCAGCGGCGGAAGGAAGCGAATCGGGGTGCCGTTCCGATGGGTTCTACCCCGGTCGGCCAGCCGCAGTTCCAGGGCTTCTAGCAATCGAAACCAGCATGAGAACATCGGTCTATCCGATAGGGGGAGATGACGCTCGCCATCATGTATTTCCGGCATCCTAAAGAGGAAACAGGTGTCGAGATAGCCCGCGAGCTGCACGTCGCTCTTCGCATTGATATGCCGGCCATCCAGTTCCATCCACGACGTGCGCCGAGGGATGGGGTTGTACTTCTCCTGCCAATTGCGCAGCTTCTCTAGCCAATAAAGGACATCCTGATGCACCGGTCCGCCGGAGAACCACGGCAGGACGTAACCCTTCTCAGGACCAGCCTTGGCGATGTCCGCGGTCTTGTTGGTATTGATGTAGAGCACGGTCGAGACTGCCTCGCCATCGGCGAGCGGGGCGCTGCGTCGAAACACGCCCTGTTGCAAGGGGTGCCGCTCGCTTCCTTGAGCGAGCCGCCCCGGGTTCAACGCCCAGTCGCCGTCTGCGTAACGCCAAGTATCCGCTTCGCCCGAGTCGAGCATGCGAACCTGGAAGGTACGTAGCGGCAAGATGAGCTTTACCAGCAGCGCGACCCAACGTACCGGACTCCACATTTCCAGGCGCATCCCTTTCGCCATCTGGCGCTGGCGCCACACGCAGTCCGGGTCATTTCGGTCAATCTGGTCTTCGGTTACCTCGAACCAGTCGGGCGCACCACGCTTTCGCTGGCCGTTCCCGGAGCCTAGCGCACTCTGCGCCCATTGCCAGTCGCGGAAGTGCGGCCCCGCCGCCAGCATCTGGCGCAGTTCGTCGATGTAGCCGTAGGGAATCGGAGAATGCACGCTCTCGTCGCGCCGGGGCAGGCCGCTCTTGAGCATCCGGGGCACAGGGTTGTGAAAGGCCGGCGAGACCACCGGATGGCCATTGTCGGCGGCTTTGCTGAATTCGCGCAGAAGCACAAAATGCAGGAAGGCGTGGATGTAGTTGTTATATTTGATGCCGTTCGCCGAATCAGGGCACGCCGTCCGGTAGAAATCAGGCAGGACAGTGGTGTACGCCAGGAACACCGCCGGTTCGAACGGTAGGTCCTGCTGGACGAGGTATCGCTCTAAGAAGACCACCAAGGCCTTGAGCCTGTCGCCGAGCCCGCGTGTTTCGCCTTTCAGCCACTCCTCCGCCAGGTTCCGCCAGGATTCGAGCTGCGGATACTCCCGCGCGACCCAGCCGAGGGACGTGTCCGTATTGCGTTTAATCCCTTTCTTCCTTCTCGCCAGAAGCGTAGAGGTTACGGACAGAGACGCTTTCTTCTTTTTGGTCATGACGAATTCTCAGTCGTTATATTCGACATTTGGGAGCAACAGCCCGGAGGAGGACGGCGCCAAGGCATGTGTGGTACGTAGCCGTTGCGCCGCGGCCTCCAGCGCCTCCAGCGCCTCACGGGTGTTCGGCTGGGTGTAGACCTCCTGGCTTTCGGGCGAGGCGTGGTGCATGAAGCGGCGAATGAGCGCCTTATCGACGCCTGCCTTCTTGAGCCGTCGACCATAGGCATGGCGGTGACCGTGTGGGGTCGTACCTAGCGCCTTGCTCACAATAAGACCGATACGTTCGCATGCAGCGGCATGGGCCTTGTTGTACTGGCCAAGGCAGTACATCCTACCGGCCGGCTCGCGGCTCAGGTTGATGAACGCGAAGGGATGGTCACGGTCGATGCGCGCGACCTGCTCCAGGTAGCGGTGCCACAGGTGCAAGAACCACTCGCCATACTCTGGCAGAAACCAGTACGCCTGCTTGTAGAAGGGGCCGTCGTGCATCCCGCCTTTCCAGCCGGCACGCCGGCTGTCCATAAGTTCCGTGCGAGGCACGAAGCCGAACTGCTGAGCAAGGTATTCCGCCCGGCTGCCCTTGCGAGGCCGTCCCCGCTCGTCACGCCAATCGTAGGGAGCGGCACCGTAGCTCGGGTGGTGGATGCGGACCAATGCCTGACGAGGATTGGCGGGGTCTGGAAGGACGTCGTGGATGTAAAGATGGAAGGGCTCCGATTCACGGAAGCCCGCGCCATGCAGCAGCAAGGTAATGAGCATGCCGCGATAGTCCTGGCGCCCTGCTGCGCGGAACCCCTTGACCAGCAATTCCTCGAAGCGCTCCTCCGGGAAGGCAGGGGGCTCTCCCTTCTCGACCTTGGGTAAGAGTCGTCCACGCACGCGGTGTCCGGAATCGGTGGGAGAGGCGTTCGTGGCCCATGTGTGGCCAAGGAAAGCCTTATTGCGCCGGTACTGGTAGGCAGCCTCGTCGGCCTGCCGGTCAAAGGCGCCTCCCGCATAGCGGGGATTAACCTTCGCCGCCTCGGGGCGCATCTCGCCGAGCCAATCGAAGAAATCGGTCAGGTGGGTAATGATGTGGCCGGCGTCTTGTGGCGAGCGCGGCGCCCAGCACAGGCCGCAAGGGTCGAGTCCCGTCTCGCGGTCGAAGGTTCCGGTGTAGAGCCGCTGGGCGAAGTTCTGGAACAGACGGTAGGTGTCGCGCTCGGCGGGGTTGGTTTGAAGGTATTCAAGAAACATCCGGACCGAGCGGGTCACCTTCAACATCCAGACTAGGCTGCGGTCGTGGCTGCGATACAGGCAATAGTCGAGAAGCGGCTCCAGGACACCGGCCGGCGTCAGCAAGGCGGGAATCTCTGTGTAGACGCCCGAGGCATCGGTGTAGACGCGGGCCTTTACGGTCACAAACATTCCATCACCTAAACCCCCAAGCGACGCAATAAAGCGGTCGCTGCCTTGAAGTCGAGGTGGTGGATATGCATAACCAAATCCACTGCACCTCCACCACCGTGCCCAGCACGAGTATCAAAAAACTTAGGGCCATCGGTAACCAACTAGTACTCACGGCCCTCTACGTTCGCATGCCACCGCTCAGTAACCTTGCTCTTGAAGGGCTCGAAGGTTCCATCACGCTTGGCAAATGTAGCGATCCGCATCAGCAGTTCATTGGCCGGCAAGGCGCGCCATCGTCGTAGTTCGGTTTCCTCGACTCTTGACACTTCGCACCCTCCGCTCAAGCTACTCGACTTTCAAAGAAAGCCTGCTACTCGACCCCACCTGCACTCCTATGCATCACCACATTGATTCTACATGCAATGTTAAATTATGGAATAGCTTTGTTACGACGAAGGCAAAAAATCACCCCTACGAGAGGGGTGTTCAATAAAAATTACAGCCTAAAGCCGCTTACGATGTATTCCCGTTTGGGGGTAATAACCATCGGGAGCTTTTTTGTTGGGTGTTTGAAGCGAGCATCTCAGTCCTGCAGTAGCGATGGATAGCCGACATCTGCGGTGGCTTTTTTCAGCTCGGCTAGGCTGGTTCTGGTGTCGTCGTATTCCACAATGGCTTCACGCTTCTTGTAACTGACCCTGGCGCTGGAGACGCCCGGCACCTTGAGCAGGGCCGCCTTGATCGTCAGCGGACAGGTTTCGCAATCCATGGTCGGAACGTTGAGCACGGCCTTCTGCGTTGCCGCATTGGCAAACGTCGACAGGCCGAGGCAAAGTGCGAACAGGAAAATCGGCTTCTTCATGATGTCCTCAATAAAACAGCGGCGCGGCGAAGGGAAAGAGTAGCAGCGCGGCAATGAACACGGCACTCAGGATAAATGCTTTCCGCGTCGAACGGCAGGCAACGGTAGCGCATTTCGTTTCTTCCGCAGAGCAGGCACCGCTTGAGCGCTGTGGACGAAACACCAGATAGCCCGCCCATCCAAGCGCGGCCAGCGCGATGACGGTGAAGAGGACAACATAGGGCTTCAGCGCCTGAAGATTGACCATCCAGGCGCCGGTAATGCCCACCAGCACGAGGATCAGCGGCACCACGCAACAGGTCGAGGCGACGATGGACGACAGCACGGCCACCGTCATCAGGCCGAGACTGAGTCGCTTTTGCGGCGGGGGGGAAGAGGTCTGTGTATCCATGATTGCGGAGAAGGGTGAGCAGCGCCGCTGCCCACCCGCATAGCCGGTCAGGCCGGAATTTCCCTTGCGCTGATGCTGTACTTGAAGTCGTCCGCGGCGAGCGAGTCGTAGGCCTCACCGCGGGTTTCGGCCTGCGGATACATGAGGAAGGCGACCTTGCCGAGCGCCTTGGCGGGCAACTTCACATCGTGGGCGAAGTTGTAGGCCATCCAGTTGCCTTCCCAGCCGCCGAACAGCCCCTTGCGCACCGGCGCCACCAGCGGGTGATCGGCGTCCTTGATCCACTCGCCGGTTTCCATGCGCATGACCTTGCCGACGTCGGCCGGATCCATCGGCACCCAGCCGTAGCCTTTCAGCCAAACCTCGGCGCGGCAATGCTGTGCGCCGGTCAGGCTGGCGGACTTGCCGCCGAGTTGCGCGTAGCCGAAAGCGCTCGGCGCGAGGCGTATGCCATAGGCATCGCGCGCCGGCACGCCGGCGGCGCGACACAGCGCGACGAAGAGGCCGTTGATGTCGCCGCACTTGCCGCCGAAAGACTTGTTCTCGAGCATGGCCTTGACGTCGCCGACGCCGCAACCGCGGACCTTGGGCTCGCGGTAGGTGGTGACGATGACCCAATCGTAGATGCGTTTGACCTTCTCGATATCGGTCCTGGCGCCTTCGGTGATCTGGCGCGCGGTGACCTTGACGATGCCGTCCAGCGGCATCAGGTCGGTGGGCTTCAGCCACAGGCGCAGGTCTTCCGCCGGCAGTGCGGATGTCGGCTTCGACCAGTCGGTGGCGCGATTCTGCGTCTTGACCAGACTGGTGACTTCGAGCATCGGCGGCGCCGAACCATCGAAAGTGGCGACGACATACTGTGCGCCGTAGTGCGGATCGGTTTCGATATGCGCCGACTTTGCATTGCCCGCCCAGTTGCTGCTGAAGGAGCGTTGCCAGTCGGTCGATACGGACGGAATGGGCACGACCACGGTGGACGGGCCGGCCTTCGTCAAATCAATGCGGGTGCTGACTTCGAAGGTGCGCCAGTTGCCTGGCTGCGGCACGAACGTGCGCTTGTCGGACGGCTGGGCGAAAACAGAGGCGGGAAGCGAACCGAGAAGAAATGCGCCCGGAACGGATTTGAGCAGGGCGCGTCGCGTCGCGAAGCGGCTGGATGACTTCATTTTGTTTCCTTCATTGGAGCGCACAAGACTTGTGACACCAATCCGGACGCATCCACGCCCGGTGCAGCATGACAGCCGGGCTGGTGAATCGCCAGCCGGACGGTCAGCGTAATCTTTGCTACTCCTTCAGCAATTTTTCCAGTATTTGTCTGAAGCTCTTGTCGGACGCGTCGAGCGCCCCGACGATGCGCCAGCGCGCCTTGCCGTTGCGGTCAATCAGCACCGTCGTTGGCAGGACCGCACCGGCCCATTTCTTGAAACTTTCGCCGGACTTGTCCAGCAGAACCGGGTAGGTGACCGAGCGCAAAGCCGGGAACTGGCGGACGCGCTCGGACGACTCCTTGAAGTTTATTCCAAGTACGACCATTCTGTCCGCTTCCGCCGCCGCGATATCGCTCAGAAAGGGAAGTTCCTCGACACAGGGTTCGCACCAGGTCGCCCAGAAATTCACGAGCACGACCTTGCCGCGCAGCTCGGCGAGGTCCCATTGCCGACCATCGAGGTCGTTCAGGCGCAGCGTCGGTGTCGCCTGGCCGGCGGGCCAGGGCTTGAGGAGCGTTTCCTTCGCCGGCGCGGCGCTGCTGACGCACAGCGCCAGCAGGCCGGACAGGGCGAGCAGATATGGGCGCAGAAAGGGCCTTACGCTCGGGACGTCGCCGTTAAAAAGCAGACAAGGCGGCGTTGAACGTCGCGCTCGGCCGCAACACGGCGCTGGCCTTGGCTTCGTCCAGACGGTAGTAGCCGCCGAGGTCGGCCGGCTTGCCGCCGGAGGCGATGATCTCGGCAATGATCCTGGCCTCGTTTTCCTTCAGCGTTTTCGCCAGCGGCGCGAAGCGGGCCTGCAGTTCCTTGTCTTCGCTTTGCGCGGCCAGCGCTTCGGCCCAGTACAGGGCGAGATAGAAATGGCTGCCGCGCACGTCGAACTCGCCGACCTTGCGGCCGGGCGAGCGGTTCTCGTCGAGGAAGCGGGCGTTGGCCTGATCCAGGGTCTTGGCGAAGACTCGGGCCTTGGCATGGTGGGCGGTATCGCCGAGGTGTTCGAAGGAGGCGGCCAACGCGAGGAATTCGCCGAGCGAATCCCAGCGCAGGTGGCTGTCCTCGACGAACTGCTGCACATGCTTGGGCGCCGAGCCGCCGGCGCCGGTCTCGAACAGGCCGCCGCCGTTCATCAGCGGCACGACCGACAGCATCTTGGCGCTGGTGCCCAGCTCCATGATGGGGAAGAGGTCGGTCAGGTAGTCGCGCAGCACATTGCCGGTGACGGAGATCGTGTCCTGGCCCTTGCGGATGCGGTCGACGGAGAACTGGATGGCCTTGACCGGCGAGAGAATCTCAAGCGTCAGACCACTCGTGTCGTGCTTGGGCAGATAGGCCTTGACCTTGGCGATCAGTTGCGCGTCGTGGGCGCGGTTCTCATCGAGCCAGAACACGGCCGGGGTATTGGACAGGCGGGCGCGGTTGACGGCCAGCTTGACCCAATCCTGAATCGGCGCGTCCTTGGCCTGGCACATGCGCCAGATGTCGCCGGCCTGCACCTGATGTTCGAAAATTACCGCGCCATCCTGGTCGGTGACGCGCACGGTGCCGTCGGCAGGGATTTCGAAGGTCTTGTCGTGGGAACCGTATTCCTCGGCCTGTTGCGCCATCAGGCCGACATTGGGCACGCTGCCCATGGTCTTGGGGTCGAAGGCGCCGTTCTTCTTGCAGTCGGCGATCACCACTTCGTAGATGCCGGCATAGCAGCGATCCGGGATCACCGCCTTGGTGTCCTGCAGTTCGCCCTTGGCGTTCCACATCTTGCCCGAGTCGCGGATCATGGCCGGCATGGAAGCGTCGACGATCACGTCGCTCGGCACATGCAGATTGGTGATGCCCTTGTCGGAGTTCACCATCGCCAGCGCCGGACGCTGCGCGTACAGGGTCTGGATATCGGCCTCGATGGCGGCGCGCTGCAGCTCGGGCAGGGCCGACAGCTTGGCGTAGAGATCGCCGATGCCATTGTTGGCGTCGAAACCGATGCCGGCCAGCGAGGCGGCGTGCTTTTCCAGCACCGGCGCGTAGAAGACGGAAACCGCGTGACCGAAGATGATGGGGTCGGAGACCTTCATCATGGTGGCCTTGAGGTGCACCGAGAACAGCACATCCTTGGCCTTGGCATCATCGATGCAAGTGGCGTAGAAGTCGCGCAGCGCGTTCTTGCTCAGATAGGTGGCATCGACAATCTCGCCGGCCAGCACCTTGACGCTGTCCTTGAGTACGGTCACCTTGCCGTCGGTACCGATGTGCTCGATCTTCAGGCTGCCGGCCTTGGCAAGGGTGGCCGACTTTTCGTTGCCGTAGAAATCGCCGCCGTCCATGTGCGACACGTGCGTCTTCGAATCGGCGCTCCAGGCACCCATCTTGTGCGGGTTCTTGCGGGCGTAGCCCTTGACCGAAGGCGGCGCGCGGCGATCCGAGTTGCCTTCGCGCAGCACCGGATTCACGGCGCTGCCCTTGACGCGGTCGTAGCGGGCGCGGATGTCCTTCTCAGCCTCGTTGGCCGGATGCTCCGGATAATCCGGCAGGTCGTAACCCTTGGCCTGCAGCTCGGCGATGGTGGCCTTGAGCTGCGGAATCGAAGCGCTGATGTTCGGCAGCTTGATGATATTGGCTTCCGGCTTCGTCGCCAGCTCGCCGAGTTCCTTGAGATGGTCGCCAATGCGCTGCTCGGGCTTCAGGCGATCCGAAAACTGCGCAATCACGCGGCCGGACAGGGAAATGTCGCGGGTCTCTACGGAAATGCCAGAGCCCTTGGTAAAGGCCTGGATGATGGGCAGGAGCGAACGCGTGGCAAGCGCCGGGGCCTCGTCAGTGAGGGTGTAGATGATCTTGGCGTCGCTCATTTCAGTTCTTTCTCCGTAAATTACTGGGTTACAGCAGAACCGAGATTATAAATTGCAGGACGAGACGTAGGTGATCCGGCTGGAAGTGACTTCCTCTTAGTCTTACTGGATTGCTTGCAGAGGTTTACTAGCTCAAGGGGGGCTTCTATGAGAGCTTTGAACCAGATGCGCAATGTAGGGAGAGATTTTTTCCATCATGAGGGCCGTGAATTCCGCAGCCTTCTCCTTTGGAATTTCTTCGCCCTCTTTTATTCCGAGACTTTTGGCGGCATGGTCGAAGCCGTCTCTGACTACGCTGTCTAAATTTCTGCTCTGAGCCCTTTGTAGAATAATTGGAAGAGCGTAGTCCGCTGCTGCCCTATAGTTCTCATGATTCAAACCATTGCCAGACAAAATCCGAGAAAACTCTTCTGGGGTGACATCCGACTTTACTTTTACACCAACTGAACTGCCATCTATAGGGTCGATTGAGTAAACCTCGTTCTTGATCTGTCCACTGTAGGCGTCACTCAACAAGACCACCACCCGGAAAATCCCAAAGTACTCAATGTAAGACCAAAGCAATTTGGTCCCGGGATCACCATGCAATGAAACACAATGGAAGATTTTGTCCTTGGGCCTGCTTTGGATAAGGTCTGACAAATAGGCCAAACCAAAAGGAATATTCTCTAATTTATCGTCAAGCAGGTATTGAAGAGCTTTGTTGCATGCACTGTTGGCAACACCACATGCAGATGCAAATGCGTAGGCAGTCTTGACCAAAGAACGCCCCGCGTCAGGGCCACCTAGTGACAAACTGACGTGGAGCGGCGATTTCAAGTAGTCAGTTTTTATTTCCAACTCATTCAAAGCCTTCTCAACATCAAATTTCGGATGCTTCCTTGAGATGCCTTTAAGGTGCTGTTTGGCCTCCGCAATGGTCTTGGTGGTTATGCTGATTTTTACAGAGCCATTAATATCTTCCTCAGAGTAAGGAGGCCCCCCTGGAAAGAATGATCCATCGCTTAGTAACCAATACTTGTCACCTTCAACAGTCTGGACAATCTGTTTAGGCGGTGCACCATGTTGTCTGCTGATACCAGTTACTAGAGAAAACCAATTCAGTTGCTTTGCTAGGTCTGCGTCCCAGCGTTCACCACGTTTATTGTTGCACTTGTTGCAGATAAAGCCAGCAGTCTTCTTCCTACCGCCTATCGCATTAGGAATGATGTGCTCTTTGGAGCGATTCTTTCCCGTTAAGGAAGCCTCACACAAGGCACACGTTTGACTTAGGCTTGGTTGCATACGGTTCAATACTACAAGGCTTCGAACTGTTTCAGATCCCGCCGCTACTGCGCATTCAGAAACGACCAGGCCAGCACACGGCTTTCCTTCTGGCCGTGCTTCATCTTGATGAGCTGACTTTGCGCCACGCCCACACATTGCAGCGCGCGTGACAGGGCTGGCAGCGTGGCTGCCTTGGACACCAGCGAGGTGAACCACATGCACTGCTGCGGGATGTGGGCGCTTTCTTCGATCATGCGCAGGATGAAGCCCTCTTCACCGCCGGGGCACCATAGCTCATTGGGCTGTCCGCCGAAGTTGAGCGCGACAGTGCCTAAACCCGCGCCCTTGCTCTTACTCTTAGGTGGTGCGGCTTTCCCCAGATTGCTTACCTTGCGTCGCGTCCCGGCTTGCGCTTCGGCCATGGAGGCGTGAAAGGGCGGGTTGCATAGAGTCAGATGAAAGCGCTCGCCGCTTTTCACCACGCCTTTGAAAATCGCATTGCGCTCGCTTTGCAGCCGCAACTCGATCTGCGCGGCGGGGATGCCGTTGGCATCGAGGATGGCTTGCGCGCTCGCCAGCGCGCCGGCGTCGATGTCGCTGCCGACCACCTGCCAGCCGTATTCGCGCTGGGCAACCAACGGGTAGATGCAATTGGCGCCGGTGCCGATATCCAGCAGGCGCACGGCACTGCCCCTTGGAATATTGCCCTTGTTGTCGGCGGCCAGCAGATCGGCCAGGTGGTGCATATAGTCGGCGCGGCTGGGGATGGGCGGGCACAGGTACTGCGGGGGAATGTTCCAATCCTTGACGCCGTAGTGCTGCGCCAGCAGGGCGGCATTGAGCGCTCGCACGGCCTGCGGATCGGCAAAGTCTATGCTCTCATCGGCATAGGCGTTGGCGCGAACGAAGGCCTGCAAGGCCGGGTGGGCCGCCTGCAGTGCGGCAAAGTCGTAGCGGCCTTGATGACGGTTGCGGGGATGGAAGCTGGCGGTGTGGGGCACGAGTTTTTGCTTGGGTTCAGGACGCACATGCGCCGAGGTGTTCTGCATTCAGGCACGGGGCGTCAGTCTTTGTGCCGGTGCGACGGGAGTTGCCGATCATAGCGCGTGCTTCTCCGGCTGCTCCAAACAGAAAAGCGCCCCGCAGGGCGCTTTTCTGTTGAAGCCGGCGAGACTCAGATGCAGTCCAGCGCTTCGACCTTTTCCTTCTTGCCCTGCTTGGCGGCCTTGCGGTATTCCTTGGCGCCGGCGAGTTCATCAGCCTGGGCCTGCTTCAGCTTCGGTTGCTCGGCCTTGCGCTGGGCCTTGAGCTCGGCAACCTTGGCCTTGGCAGCGTCCTTGTCCGGACCCTTGGCCGCATCCTGGACCTTATGTTCGGCCGCATTGATGCTGGTGTTGAGACGCTCGATTTCTTCACCGGCGGCCGAAATTGCGGCACGCGCCGTATTCGTCTTGTTGCAGGCCTCGGCTTGCGCCTTCTGGGCGCCGGTGTATTTACCGACATCCAGCTGAGGTTTTGCGCTTTCGGCGGCGGCGGGCAGCGAATAAAGTGCGCCGCACAGAAGGATGGCGAGAGTGCTACCGGAAATAGTGCGGATGCTCATGCTCATGGTCGTCTCCTGTTTGACTGTTCAAGTAAGGGTGCAACGTACTGAAACCATATCACTGCTTTGCCGCGAGGGCATAACCACAACTGTCATTCCCAGCATAGGCGGTTGTATTTTGGCCGCTTTGCGCTAGATCAGACGAATTCGAATCAAGCCGCCCCCTCCCAGGCGATGGTATGGCGTACTGCAGCTTGCCAGCGCACAATGCTTGCGCCGCGCTCTGCCTCGGAAAGGCGCGGTTCGAAACGGCGCTCTTCCTGCCAGCGCGCGGCAATCACCTCGCGGTCCGGCCACAGGCCGCAGCCCAGGCCAGCCAGGCAGGCGGCACCCAGGGCCGTGGTTTCGGTCTGTCGCGGGCGTACCACAGGCACGCCGAGCAGGTCGGCCTGGCGCTGCATCAGCAAGTCGTTGCGGGCTGCACCGCCGTCCACGCGCAGCTCGGTCAGCGGCGTCGGCGCGTCCTGCTGCATGGCGACCAGCACATCGGCGCATTGCAAGGCGATGGCGTCGAGCGCGGCGCGGGCAATGTGAGCCCTTGTCGTACCCCGGCTCATGCCGAGGATCGTGCCGCGCGCCTCGGCCTTCCACCACGGCGCGCCGAGGCCGGTGAAGGCGGGTATCAGGATCACGCCGCCGCAATCCGGCACGCTCATGGCCAATTGCTCTATTTCGGCGGCGCTGCCGATCAGGCCGAGGCCATCGCGCAACCACTGCACAACGGCGCCGCCCATGAAGACGCTGCCTTCGAGCGCATAGCCGCGTTCCTCGCCGATGCGCCAGAGTTGAGTGGTGAGCAATCGGTTCCGGGAGGCGACGATATCGGCGCCTGTATTCATCAGCATGAAGCAGCCGGTGCCGTAGGTGTTCTTGGCCATGCCGGGCTTGAGGCAGGCCTGGCCGAAAGTGGCCGCCTGCTGATCGCCGGCGATGCCGGCAATCGGTATGGCATGGCCGAAGACATCGGGATCGGTTTCGCCGACGATGCCGCTGCTGGGCACGATGGTCGGCAGCAGACTGCGCGGAATGCGGAACAGCTCCAGCAAATCCTCGTCCCAGTCGCCGCTGTGCAGGTTGTAGAGGAGGGTGCGCGAAGCGTTGCTGGCGTCGGTGATATGCAGGTGTCCGTCGGTCAGGCGCCAGATCAGCCAGCTGTCGATGGTGCCGAAGGCGAGCTCGCCGCGGTCGGCGCGATAGCGGGCGTCGGCCGTGTGATCGAGCAGCCAGGCGAGCTTGGTGGCCGAGAAATAGGGGTCGATGAGCAGCCCGGTTTTTTGCTGCACGACCGGCTCGAGGCCATCTGCGCGCAAGGCGTCGCAATGCACGGCGGTACGTCGGTCCTGCCAGACGATGGCCGGCGCCAGCGGCAGGCCGGTCGTTCTGTCCCACACCACGGTGGTTTCGCGCTGATTGCTGATGCCGATGGCGGCGATGTCGCTTGCCGCGATCCCTGCATTCTGGATTGCCTCGCGCGCCGTGGCGAGCTGGGTTTGCCATATCTCCATGGCATCGTGCTCGACCCAGCCGGGCTGCGGAAAATGCTGAGTAAACTCGTGCTGGGCCAGCCCGCGCAGATTGCCGTCTGCGTCGAAAACCAGCGCCCGTGAGCTGGTGGTGCCCTGGTCGAGTGAGAGGATGTAGCTCATGCGAGGGCCTGCGCCGCTTCGGGTGCGTGGCGGGCTATCCATGCGTCGAAGAGGCTGCGCTGAGCAGGGCTCATGGCGAGGCCAGCCTTGCTTCGGCGCCAGAGGATGTCGTCGGCGCGGTGTGCCCATTCGTGGCGGATGAAGTGCATGGCTTCCAGTTCGGTGAGCCCCGCGCCGAAATCGCAGCCCAGATCGTCGACCGTACGCACGTTGGCCAGCAGCTCGAACGCCAAGGTACCGTGACGCGCCCAGAGTCCGTGGGTAACGGCCTCCGGCAGATGACGGTAGGCCTGGAAAAACTCCGCGGTGGCGGCGCAGAAGTCCTTGCCGTCGCTGTCGCCGCCGGGCAGCGGCGCAGTGGCGGTCCAGCTTTCGCCGAGGTGGGGAAAATACGGCGCGAGCTTCTCCATGACGGTTTCCGCCAGGTGGCGATGCGTCGTCAACTTGCCGCCGAACACCGACAGCAAGAGCGCCTCGGCCGACTTGCCCTTGTCCAGCACGAGGTGGTAGTCGCGTGTGACCGCCGAAGGGTCGGCCTTGCCGTCGTCGTAGAGCGGGCGCAGCCCGGCAAAGGACCATGCGATCTGTTCCTCGGTGACGGGACGGTGCAGATAGCGGCTGGCTGCCCGGCACAGATAGGCGATTTCCTCGGCGCTGGCCACGGGCCCGTTGCCGCTCGCCTGGTCTCCCAGATCCGGCAGGTCGGCGCGTACGTCGGTGGTGCCGATCAGCGTCCAGTGATCGTGGAAGGGCAGCAGGAAGACGACGCGCCCGTCGTCATTCTGCAGCGTGTAGGCATGGTCGCCGGCGTAGCAGCGCGGTACGACGATATGGCTGCCGCGCACCAGGCGAACTGCCGGGTGCGGCTGTTCGCGCACGGTGCAGACGGAGTCCAGCACTTCGCCGACCCAGGGCCCGGCGCTATTGACGACGGTGCGCGCGGCGACGGTGCGCGTGCTTGCGCCTTGTTGCAGGCGGCACTGCCACAGACCCTCCTGACGCGATGCGCCGAGGAAGCGGACCCCGGTCAGGATATCGGCGCCGTGCGTTTCGGCGTCGCGCAGGGTCAGGATGACGAGGCGGGCGTCATCGACCTGGACGTCGAAGTAGAGAAAGCCCTCCTTGAAACCCGGCTGAAGCGGGGCAGCCCAGTCCGAGCCGTCGTCGAGGCGGATGCGCGTGGCGTCGGGCAAGGAGTCCTCGCCGCCGAGATTGTCGTACAGCCACAGTCCCATCTGCATCATCCAGGCGGGGCGCAGGCCGTCGCGCAGCGGCAGGACGAAACGGCAGGGACGGGTCAGGTGCGGGGCGATCCTGAGCATGACGGCGCGCTCCCGTAGCGATTCGCGCACCAGCCCGAAGGCGTATTGCTCGAGGTAGCGCAGGCCGCCGTGGATCAGCTTGCTGCTGGCGCTGGAAGTGGCGCCAGCCGGATCGCCGGCCTCGACGAGGCAGACCGAAAGGCCCCGCCCGGCTGCATCGCGCGCGATGCCGGCGCCGTTGATGCCGCCGCCTACAATGAGTAAGTCATACGCTTGCATGATCAGTCCCTTGCTCTTCTTTTGCGTTTGGTCAATTCGCTGCCAGCCCGCTCTTGAAATGATAGCCCAGTGCCCCATTTGAGTGTCATACCGAATTTCTCTCTGGAGAATCATAAACATGCGCTTTGACAAACTGACCACCAAATTCCAGCAGGCGCTGGCCGACGCCCAGAGTCTGGCCCTGACCCACGACCAGCAGTTCATCGAACCGCAGCACCTGCTGCTGGCCATGATCGACGAGGCCGACGGCGGCGTGCGCGCCCTGCTTGCCCGCGCCGGCGTCAATGTCGGGCCGCTGCGCACCGAGCTGCAGGCCGCGCTGGGTCGCTTGCCCAAGGTCGAAGGCCACGGCGGCGACATCACCGTCGGTCGCGATCTCAACAATCTGCTCAATCTCACCGAGAAGGCGGCGACCAAGGCCGGCGATCAGTTCGTCGCCAGCGAAATGTTCCTGCTGGCGCTTGCCGACGACAAGGGCGAGGCCGGCCGGCTGCTCAAGAACCACGGCCTGCAGAAGAAGGCGCTCGAAGATGCGATTGCCGCCGTGCGCGGCGGCAGCAATGTGAACGACCAGGAGGCCGAGTCCGGCCGCGAGGCGCTGAAGAAGTATTGTCTCGACCTGACCGACCGCGCCCGTCAGGGCAAGCTGGATCCGGTGATCGGCCGCGACGACGAGATCCGCCGCGCCATCCAGATCCTGCAGCGCCGTTCCAAGAACAATCCGGTCCTGATCGGCGAGCCCGGCGTGGGCAAGACCGCCATCGTCGAAGGCCTGGCCCAGCGCATCGTCAACGGCGAGGTGCCGGAATCGCTCAAGGACAAGAAGGTCCTCAATCTTGACATGGCGGCGCTGCTGGCCGGCGCCAAGTATCGCGGCGAATTCGAGGAGCGCCTGAAGGCGGTGTTGAACGACATCGCCAAGGACGAGGGCCGCATCATCCTCTTCATCGACGAAATCCACACCATGGTCGGCGCCGGCAAGGCCGAAGGCGCCATGGACGCCGGCAACATGCTGAAGCCGGCGCTGGCGCGCGGCGAGCTGCATTGCATCGGCGCGACCACGCTCGACGAATACCGCAAGTACATCGAGAAGGATGCCGCGCTGGAGCGCCGTTTCCAGAAGGTGCTGGTGGACGAGCCGAGCGTCGAATCGACGATCGCCATTCTGCGCGGCCTGCAGGAGAAGTATGAACTGCATCACGGCGTCGAAATCACCGACCCGGCCATCGTTGCCGCGGCCGAGCTGTCGAACCGCTACATCACCGATCGCTTCCTGCCGGACAAGGCCATCGACCTGATCGACGAGGCCGCCTCGCGCATCAAGATGGAAATCGATTCCAAGCCCGAATCGATGGACCGGCTCGACCGCCGCCTGATCCAGTTGAAGATTGAGCGCGAGGCCGTCAAGAAGGAAAAGGACGAGGCTTCCAAGCGTCGGCTGGCGCTGATCGACGAGGAGATCGCGCGTCTGCAGAAGGAGTACTCCGATCTCGAGGAAATCTGGAAGGCCGAGAAAGCCCAGGTCCAGGGCGCGGCGCACATCAAGGAAGAGATCGAACAGGTCAAGATCGAAATGGCCGAGCTGCAACGCAAAGGGGCTTTCGACAAGCTCGCCGAGCTGCAGTACGGCAAGCTGCCCAAGCTCGAAGAGCAGCTCAAGGCGGCGGAAAAGAGCAATGCCAATGCGCAGCCCAACAAGCTGCTGCGCACCCAGGTCGGCACCGAGGAAATCGCCGAGGTGGTGTCGCGCGCGACCGGCATTCCGGTGTCGCGCATGATGCAGGGCGAGCGCGAAAAGCTGCTGACCATGGAAGACAAGCTGCATGAACGCGTGGTCGGGCAGGATGAGGCCGTGCGCCTCGTGTCCGACGCGATCCGCCGTTCGCGCGCCGGTCTTTCGGATGAGAACAAACCTTACGGCTCCTTCCTTTTCCTTGGCCCCACGGGCGTCGGCAAGACCGAGCTGTGCAAGGCGCTGGCCGGTTTCCTGTTCGATTCGGAAGATCATCTGATCCGCATCGACATGAGCGAATTCATGGAGAAGCATTC